>NZ_JBPFDM010000001.1:0-599725 GCF_059414945.1 Arthrobacter sp. SAFR-179 | reverse complement strand
TGCGGGGACAGGATTTGAACCTGTGACCTCTGGGTTATGAGCCCAGCGAGCTACCGAACTGCTCCACCCCGCGTCGCTTGATCAACACTACCCTACTTTTGCGGCCGCCCTGACCACGCTCCACCAGGTCCGTTTGGAATTCGACGGACGCCGCGGCAGTGACGCCAGGGAAAGCAAAAGGCCCGGACACTGTTTCCAGTGTCCGGGCCTTTCTTCGGTTGCGGGGACAGGATTTGAACCTGTGACCTCTGGGTTATGAGCCCAGCGAGCTACCGAACTGCTCCACCCCGCGTCGCAAGAACTACTTTACCGGGAGGTGAACCGGAGGCCAAATCGAAGCGGCGTGACGTCCGTTACGCCGGCCCGGCACCCTGGCCCCGTTAGGGCTTCCGGTGCCGGGCCGCCGTCGTACTACTGGCCCGCTGATGCGGACGGCGTGGCCGAAGGTGAGCTGGATGCTGCGGGGGCCGGGCTGGCCTCCGGAGCGGTCACCGGAATCTTGGCCTCGGCGTCCATAGCCTTCTTCAACGCTGCGGCGATCTTCTTCTGCGCTTCGCCGTAGGCAGCGAAGTCACCGGCCGCGAGTGCCGTCTGTCCGGACTGGATGGCCGCGTTCGCCTCATCCAGGGCCGCCTTCAGCTGGGCCTTTGCGTCCGCCTCTGCCGGTGTGGCAGGCGCCGCCGGACCGGCCGGCGTCTGCCCATTGTTGGCCGAGTCACCCGCGGCCGCGCCGGAATCACCGCCGAAGAGCTGCTTGAGGGCTGCGTCCAGTGTCGGGGCGAAGCCCACCTTGTCACCAAACGCCACCAGCACGCGCTGCAGGGTGGGGTATGACGTCTCACCCGTGGACTTGAGGTAGACCGGCTGGACATAGAGGATGCCGCCGCCCACGGGCAGGGTGAGCAGGTTGCCGTTCAACACGTCCGACGCACCCTGGCGCAGCAGGTTCAGCGCCTGCGAAACCGTGGGGTCGGAGTTGAACTTGTTCTGCGCCTGTCCGGGACCGGGCACCTGTGTTTCCGGCGGGATCTGCAGCAGCCGCAGCTTGCCGTAGCCTTCCGCCTTCACGCCGGCCTGGTTCCCCGCGTCCGAATCCGCGGCGAGGAAGCCGTACAGGACGTTGCGGGCGTTTCCGTTCACGATCTGCGGGATGAAGGAGGAGGTCAGCTGGAACGCCGGCTTTTCCTGGTCGGGCATCTGCAGTGACATGTAGAACGGCGGCTGCTTGACGTCGGTATCCACCGTCGGATCGGCGGGGACGCTCCACGCGTCGTTGTTCTTGTAGAAGCTGGTGGGATCCGTCACGTGGTACTGCCCCAGGAGCTCACGCTGGACCTTGAACAGGTCCTCCGGGTAGCGGACGTGGCTCATGACTGCCCCGGACATCTCCGAGTACGGCTTCAGGGATGACGGGAAGACCTTCTGCCAGGCCTTGAGGACCGGGTCCGTGTCGTCCCAGGCATAGAGGGTGACCGAGCCGTCGTACGCGTCCACCGTGGCCTTGACCGAGTTGCGGATGTAGTTCACCGTGCTGTTGGGCAGGGCCACAGCGCGGCCGGAGCTGGTCTGCGAATCAGTAGTGGCATCCGAGAGCTGCTTCTGCTGTGAGTACGGGTAGTACTGGCTGGTGGTGTAACCGTCCACGATCCACTTGACCCGGCCGTCCACCACTGCCGGGTAGGCGCCGCCGTCAACCGTCAGGTAGGGCGCCACCTTCTGGACCCGCTCGCGGGGGTTGCGGTCGTACAGGATCTGCGACTCCGGGTTCACGCCGTCCGAAAGCAGCAGGTCCGAAGACTGGAACTTGATGGCGTAGAGGACCTTGTTGAAGAAGGAGCCCACATTGGGACCGGCGTTGCCCTTGAACGTGTACTGGGTTTCGCCCTCGCCTTCCTTTCCGGAGGGACGGTCCTGCTCGCGCGGCGCGGCGCCGTCGGGGGCACCCACAATGGAGTATTCGGGGGAAGTCTCACCGAAGTAGATCCGCGGTTCGTAGGTGGTGTCGTTCCCCAGCACGCCGGTGGACGGAATGCCGGACTGCAGGAATTCAGGCTTGCCGTCAACGGTGAACTTGTTGCCCTTGGCAGCCACAACCCCGTAACCGTGGGTGTACACCACGTGCTGGTTCAGCCAGCCCTGCTGATTGGTTGCAACGTTCGTGGGGTTCAGTTCCCGCACGGCGATCACGGTGTCCTGGATCTTGCCGTCCACCTCGTAGCGGTCCACGTTCAGGGCCTTGGGGAACTGGTAGTACGGGCGGTACTGTTCCAGCTGCGCAAAGGCGTCCGAGATCAGGTTCGGGTCCAGGAGCCGGATGTTGGCAGTGGTCTGGGCGTCCGGCGCGAGTGCGCCGGTGTTGGCAGTGTTGGTGGCGTCGTACCGGGTCTCCTGGATGCCGTTCAGGCCGTAGGCCTTGCGCGTATTCTCGATGTTGCGCTGGATGTACTTGCTTTCCAGCGTCTGCTCGGACGGGCGGACCTGGAACTGCTGGATTACCCAGGGGTAGACGCCGCCGGCCAGGATGGAGGTGATGATCAGCATCGCCGTGCCGATCACCGGGAGGCGCCACCGGCCGATCACGGCGGCCACGATGAACAGGATGGCCACCAGGACGGCGGCCACCGCGAGGATTGCCTTGGTGGGGATGACGGCGTTGACGTCCGTGTAGAGCGCGCCGGCCCAGCGGCCCCCGTTGCTCTGGACGGAAGAGTAACGGTCCAGCCAGAAGTTGACGCCCAGGAGTACCAGGAATGCGGCGCCGGTCACGGCGATATGGATTTGCGCTGCGCGGCTGGTGAAGACGCCGCGTTCCATCAGCCGGATGCTGCCGTACAGGTAGTGCGTGAGGATGCCGGCGATGCCCGCGATCACCACCACGCTGATCAGGAACCCGGTCACAAACCCGAGGAACGGCAGGGTCATCAGGTAGAAACTGATGTCCATGTTGAACTGGGGATCGGCCTCGCCGAAGCCAACCTGGTTGAAGAACAGCAGGACCTTCTGCCACTGGCTTGCCGCAGCGCTGCCCGCAAACAGGCCGAAGAGGACAGGCAGGCCCACCATGACGATCCGCCGGACCGGCTCCAGCTGGGCCTGGTACCGGTTGAGGTTGTCCCGGATCTCGGAGTCCGGCGCGTAGACCGGCCTGGCGTTGTAGGCAATACGGATCGAGAAGAAGACTGCCGCGAACATGATGGCGAAGCCGGCCACGAAGGTGGCGATCTTGGCGAGGTTCTCGGTGACGAAGACCTCGATGAAGCCCAGCTGCCGGTACCAGAGGACGTCGGTCCAGACGTTGGCGAAGAAGATGAAGCCCACTACCACCAGGGCAACAATGATCAAGGTGGGCGTCAGCACGCCTCGCCGTGAAGGGGGCCTGCCGGTGGACATGGTGCTGGCGGGACGGGACAAACTGGGTACCTCATAGCTGGTCGTCAGATATTCGAAGCGAGCGGGCGACGTACGGTACCGGTCAAACGGCTGGTTTCGTCCGTCAACTGTGCCACGAGTGGCGGTAAAGCTTAGTTCCTGTGAGTCTAGTTGCGCCCAGTCTATTTGCTGGTGCACGCCGGGAGCGCGGATGTGTCCTGTCCGCTCCCGGCCACTTCCACGGCATGCCGGGCTTCCGAAAGGTTTTCCACGCGGACCACTTGGAGGCCGTCCGGGACATGCCCCGCAACTTCGTCGCAGTTCCCGGCGGGCGCCAGGAAAAGGGTGGCGCCCGAGGAGCGTGCACCCCGCATTTTCTGCCCGATGCCGCCGATGGGTCCCACCGCGCCATCCGGTGAGATGGTGCCGGTACCCGCGACGTGCTTGCCGCCGGTGAGGTCGCCAGGGGTGACAGTATCGATAATGCCCAGCGAGAACATCAGCCCCGCGCTGGGGCCGCCCACCTTGTCCAGGGAGATCTGCACCTGGAACGGGAAACTGAACAGGTACTTCAGCATGACGCCAAGGATGAACCGGCCCTGGCCATTGTCCTTGGGAGTGACCTCAACGGTGACGGGCCGGCCGTCGCGTTCCACCGTCACCGATACCGGGGCGCCCTTGCCGGCGGCCAGCTCATCCTGGATCACGCTGAGTGCGGTGATGTCCTTGCCGTTGATGGACTTGAGGATGTCTCCCTGCTGGATCTTGCCGGCGGAAGCGGAATCCTTTGACAGGTCTGCGGCCTGAAGCTGCTGGCCGAAGGGAATCCTGAGTTCGTTCAGTGCGGAGGCCACGGCGTTCTCCTGGGAGGTGGCCATGGCCACCGCACTTTGTTCCTGCGCCGCTTCCCTGGTGGTGCCGGTTGGATAGATCAGTTCAACCGGGTAGACCGCCTTGGAAGGGTCCAGCCATGCGGAGAACGCGTTAAGGATACTGACGGAGCCGGTGGGGCCGCCGTCGACATAGACGGTGGTCAGGTCCAGGCTTCCGGCTGCCGGATACGTTTCACGGCCGCTGACATTGATGACGGGATGCCCCTGGGTCTCCCCCAGCGTGTTGTAGGTGGGACCGGGCGATTCGATGACATACGGCACCGGAAGCGTGCCCACGGCAATTCCCAGCCCCAGCGCCGCCAGCCCGGCAACCATCATGGTGGAAAGCCGCTTCCCCCGGCCTCCGCCGTCGGACGCGTTGGCGCTGCTGCCCGCAGCCGCTGTGCCGCCACTGTCCCCCGGGCCTTCCGGCGGGCCGCCGGCACCCAACGGACCGGGATTGGAGAAGGGGGGAAGATCGGGAACGTGGTCCTCGGAGGGATGGCCGCCACGGGTTGTAGTCACCCCACCAACAGTACGCGGTGGCAGTGGGCGGGGGTGCTTTGCCTAGAGCGAACGACGGCGGCGGGCGGCAGACAGCCGACCCCCGCCGGGGTACCGTGAAGGTTGATCAACAGTCACACCATCGATCGGCGGGACCATGACCTCCAACCCACTCAATCCGTCCAACGGCGACGACGACACCCCCAAGGATCCGTTGACCGAAATGCTGCAGAACCTGATGGGCGGCAAGGGGATGGAGAACTTCGATCCCGCCGAGCTCGCCAAGGCTGCCGGCCTGCCGGATGACCCCAACCTGCTGGCCCAGATGTTCTCCCAGGTGCAGGCGATGATGAGCGCCCCGTCCGAGGGTCCCGTCAACTGGACGCTGGCCCACGACAACGCCCGTCGGGTAGCGGCCGGCACTTCTGATCCATCGGTCACCGCCCAGCAGTCCCGGGAAGTGGATGAAGCCCTCCGCCTCGCTGAACTGTGGCTGGACCCGGTCACCGACCTGCCCGGCACCGGCCTGATCGGCAAGGCGTGGTCGCGCGCGGAATGGGTGGAAGCCACCCTGGGCACCTGGAAGCGGCTGACCGAACCCGTGGCCAACAGCATCGCCAATGCGCTCTCCTCCGCCATGACGGAGCAGATGCCCGAGGAAATGAAGTCCATGATGGGCGGCGCCTCCTCGATGCTGCAGAACATGGGCGGAGCCATCTTCGGCATGCAGCTGGGGCAGGCCATCGGCGCACTGTCCCAGGACGTGGTGAGCTCCACCGACATCGGCGTTCCCCTCGTCGACCTTGAGATGGCGCTCCTGCCAACAAATGTTGCCGCCTTCGGTGAGGGCCTGTCCCTGCCACAGAACGACATCCGGCTGTTCCTTGCCGTGCGGGAAGCCGCGCACGCGCGCCTCTTCGTTCAGGTTCCCTGGCTGCGCGGACACCTGCTGGGAGCCATCGAGGCCTACGCCCGCGGCATCCACATCGACACCTCCCGGATCGAAGAGCTTGCCCGCGACCTCGATCCGAGCAATCCCGAAGGCATCCAGGAGGCATTGTCCCAGGGCGTCTTCATGCCGCAGCGGACGCCGGCCCAGGAACAGGCACTGGAAAAGCTGGAGACCGCGCTGGCTCTCGTGGAGGGCTGGGTGGATGAGCTGACCGCAGCCGCCACGGAGAAGGTCCTGCCGTCCGCCGGCGCACTGCGCGAAACAGTGCGGCGCCGCCGGGCAACGGGCGGTCCCGCCGAGCACGCCTTTGCTTCCCTGGTAGGGCTCGAGCTGCGCCCGCGCAGGCTGCGTGACGCGGCCACCCTGTGGGCCACCCTGAAGGAAGAACGCGGGATTGAGGGCCGTGACGCCATCTGGCACCACCCCGACCTCTTGCCCACGGCCGAAGACCTGGATGATCCGAAAGGCTTCAGCTCCCGCCGCAAGCTCGCCGAAGCCAGCGACAGCGAGGTGGACGACGCACTGCAGAAACTGCTGAACGGCGGTTTCGACGACACCTCCGGCGATGATGACGCTGCCGGAGGCACCGGCAGCAAGGACGACGACGGCGCCGGCACGGACAACGACGACGGAACGGACCAGCCGCGGGGCTGACACTTTTCGGGCGGGCCAGGGGTTCCTGGCCCGCCAGAGTGCTTTCTGCCCGGCTTGGTGTCTTGCGCTGGACCTAGTCGGCGTCCTTGTCCATTCCCCGCGACGTGGCAAACGAAACGCCCTCAAGGAACGCCTTGGCCCGCTGGGTTTCGGGGTAGGCCTCCAGCAGCTTCCAGAACGCGGCGTTGTGCGAGGCCACCAGGAGATGGGCCAGCTCGTGGAGCAGAACGTAGTCGATGACCCATTGCGGCATGGGCCGCAGCTTGTCAGACAGGCGAATGGTGCCCTCGGCCGGTGTGGCGGACCCCCAGCGGGAATTCTGGTTGCTGACCCAACGGACGGAGATGGGCACTGACCGGCCACCCAGATATTGGGCGGACAACTGGGCCGCATGGGCTGCCAGGGCTTCGTCGGTGGCAGGACGCCGCCGACCGGCAGCAGCTTGCCGCTTCCCCTGCCTGTGCAGTTTGGCCAGCATCTTGTGAACCCACTCCCGCTCCTGCGCGGCCGTGAAGCGGGCCGGAATGGCAACAACCGCTGTTCCGTCTTCCCAGAATGCTGCCACAGTGCGGGTCCGCCGGGCAGAACGCCGTACCTCCACGGGAGAACCGTTTGGGGTGGTCAGCGTGGAAGCTCCCTCGGAACCGCCGGGTCCGGGCCTCACAGGACGGAGCTTTCGACAAGGACCCGGAGGACGTCCTCCCCGTACTTTTCGAGCTTGGACGGGCCAACTCCGGCGAGGCCGGCAAGCTCCTCCATGGACGCCGGCCTGGCCTCCGCGATGGCGGTAAGGGTGGCGTCGGTGAAGACAACAAATGCCGGGACGTCCGCGGACTGTGCCACCTCGCGGCGCCAGTTGCGAAGGGCGTCAAAGGTCTGTTCCTCGTAGCTGGGGGGACACGCGTTGCAGCGGCCCACCTTCCTTTCGGCCCCGCTGGCCAGCATGCTGCCGCAGACGCGGCACACAGCCGGCGCGGCAGCTTTGCGGCGTGGCGCCGGCCCCTTGCCCCGGGTACTCGAGCTTGCCACCGAGTCCGGCCGCAGGCCCTCCAGGAACCGGGACGGCTTCCGGTTGGCCCGGCCCCCGGGAGTCCTCGCGGTGCTCCATGAGAGGGAAAGGTGTTCGCGGGCGCGGGTGATTCCCACATACAGGAGGCGGCGCTCCTCATCCACGGATTCGGGTGAATCGGCGAAAGAAATCGGCATCAGGCCCTCGCTGAGTCCCACCAGGAAGACAGCATCCCACTCCAGGCCCTTGGCCGCGTGCAGCGAGGCGAGCGTCACGCCCTGCACGGTGGGCGCATGCTGGGCGAGGGAACGCTCCTGGAGTTCGTTCACGAAATCCGCCAGGCCGAACTGGGGGCCGCGGGCCTGAACGAGTTCATCGGCGAGTGCCACCAATGCCGCGAGGGACTCCCAGCGTTCACGCAGTGCACCTCCGCTGTGAGGTGCAGCATCGGTGTAACCGAGGGAGGAGACGATGTCCCGCACCAGTTGCCCCAGCGGTTCCGGCGCATCTGATTCGGAAACCGCCCGGGTGGCTGCACGCAGCTGCAGGATTGCGTCCCGGACCTCCTTGCGGGCGAAGAACCGCTCGCCGCCGCGCAGTTGGTAGCCGATCCCTGCCGCTGCCAGCGCCTGCTCGTAGGCCTCGGACTGGCCGTTGGTGCGGAAAAGGATGGCCACCTCGCTGGCCGGAGTCCCGGCGTCGAGCAGTGCCTTGATCTTCTGCGCCACGGTGGCGGCTTCGGCCTCATCGTCCGTGCATTCGGTGAACTGCGGCGCGGGTCCCACGGGGCGCTGCGCCACGAGCTGCAGCGGCGAAGCCCATGCGGCGTCGGCGGTGGGGCCGCCGCTGCGGCGGGCGGCCAGCAGGTCGTTGGCCAGTTTCACCACCTGCGGGGTGGAGCGGTAGTCCCTGATGAGCTTGACCACGTTGGCCTGCGGATAGCGGGTCTTGAAGTCCAGGAGGTGCCTGGGCGACGCGCCGGTAAAGGAATAGATGGTCTGGCTGGCGTCACCCACCACGCAGAGTTCGTCACGGCCGCCGAGCCAAAGCTCAAGGAGCCGCTGCTGAAGCGGGGAGACGTCCTGGTATTCATCCACCACGAAGTGCCGGTACTGTTCCCGGACCGTGGCAGCGACCTTCTCGTCCTCCTGGAGGATACCTACTGTGATCAGCAGGACGTCCTCGAAGTCGATCACGTTGCGGTCGGTCTTGACGTCCTCATAGGACTGGAAGACGCGGGCCACCGTGGTGAGGTCGAAGCCGCCGGGCGCGCCCCTCCCCTGGGCGTTTTCCAGGTAGTTTGCCGGTGTCAGCATGGACACCTTGGCCCATTCGATTTCCGAGGCAAGGTCGCGGATGGAGGCACGGTCCGTGCTGAGCCGAAGCCGCCGGGCGGCCTCTGCCAGCATCTGCGCCTTGTGGTCCAGCAGGTTGGGCAGTGTTCCGCCCACCGCCTGCGGCCAGAAGAACTGCAGCTGGCGCAGGGCAGCAGCATGGAAGGTGCGGGCTTGGACATTGCCGGCGCCGAGGTCCCGCAGGCGGCTGCGCATCTCTGCCGCGGCCCTCGCAGTGAATGTTACGGCGAGCAGGCGCTGTGGAGTGTAGACCCCCGAGTGAACGCCGTAGGCGATGCGGTGGGTGATGGCGCGGGTCTTCCCGGTGCCCGCGCCGGCCAGCACGCACAGCGGCCCGTTCAGGGTGCTGGCCACCTCACGCTGTTCGGCGTCGAGTCCCCCAAGGATCCGGTCCTCCAGTGAGGCTGCTCCGTCAAAATTCTCTGTAGTCACTTCTGCTGCTTTGTTTCTCGACTACCGCGTGCTGGAGTCTGGTGGATGGAATAACTTAGGCGCCAGTCAGGTCCTGGATCCGGCCGCCGTACCAGTGCTCAATGAGCGAGCGGGCAATGGAGAGCCTGCTGGAGATGGTGATCTCACCGCTGAGCACCGCTTCCTGCAGTTCCTCGCGGCTGAACCAACGGGCCCTGGTGACCTCCACGCCGTCGGGCGTTGCCTGGGCATCCTCCGTGACGGCGGTAAATCCAAGCATAAGCGAGGCGGGGAACGGCCACGACTGGGAGCCGAGGTACTGGCAGGCGGTGACCCGCACCCCAACCTCCTCCTGGATCTCGCGCACCACGGCCTCTTCGAGTGATTCGCCGGGCTCCACAAAGCCGGCGAGGGTGGAGTAGTTCCGGGCGTCCACTGGCCCTCCCCCGCCCAGCAGCAGCCGGCCGTCCGGACCGACCACCGTGACAATGATGGCGGGATCCGTCCGGGGGTAGTGCTCCGAATTGTCCGCCGGGCACCGCCGCACCCAACCGCCCGCTTCCACGTTTGTTGGCGTGCCGCACCGGGGGCAGTGCGTGTGGGCAGCGTGCCAGTTGGCGATGGCGCTGGCTTCAACGAACAAGGCTGTGGAGGTGGCGGTCAAACCTGCGGCGACCTCCCGGAATCCGGCCCACTGCGCGTCCGCCGGGATACCGGCGGCCCCGGGCTCGGGAGGCTCAGGAAGGACGAAGAGCAGCAGTTCGGTCCCGGCTGGCATGTCGGCGGCCGGGAGGGCCGATCCCAGGTACACCACGAGGTCCGGTGTTAATCCTGCGTCTGCCAGCGCCGCCAGAAGCTCCTTGGCCCCCGTCAGCACCATGTTGCTGCCGTGCACCAGCCCCTGCCGTCCTGACAGGACTGCAGCCAGGGCATCCGGGCGGGACAGAAGGTCATCGACCATGCCGGGCCTGATACGCGCCACTGAACCGCGGTCCACCAGCGCCGGCCGTACCGGGAGGAGGGTGTCCGCCAGATGGTTGGCCGGCAGCCGTGCCGGCGCACCCTGGTGGACAGGTATTACAGACTCCGCATGGCTCATGGTTCCACCGTACTGACTGCTACCGACATTTCGCATTTCCGCAGCTTCCACTGCCTGCCCCACCCCCCTCGTTTTGCACCTATCTCAAGACTCGCCGCGGCCGGACCGCGGTGTGGGAGGGCAGGCAATCTACCGTGGAACGGTGAGAAGAAAACCGATTGAACTGGCGGCAATTGCAACCGCGGCAGTCCCCGGACTGACCCCGACGGCCGTTAGCTCCGCCCCGGACGACCCCGCGGACTTCGACTCGGCCCTGCTCCTCGATTCCGAAGGCAAGCGCTGGCGGGTCCGGTCACCGCGGCATGCCGAAGCCAGCGCGCGCCTCGAAACGGAGTTCCTTGTGCTCCGGGCTTTCGCTCCTGCCGTCCGGGCGGAACTGCCGTTCCTGATGCCGACGGTGGCCGGCAGCGTCCGGCTGGGGACATTGACCACGTTCGTTTACTCACACCTCTCCGGCACCACCCGCAGCGTCGAGGAACTCACGTCGGGGCCGGCCGGACTGGCGCGGGAGATCGGCTCCGCCCTGGCCGCGGTCCACGACCTGCCCAGGTCCCTGGTCAGCAACGCCGATCTTCCCAGCTACACCCCCAATGAGTTCCGCCAGCGGCGGCTGAACGAACTGGACCAGGCTGCAACTACGGGCAAGATTCCGGCGGCCCTGCTGCGCCGCTGGGAACACGCCATGGAGGATGTGTCACTGTGGCGGTTCAACCCGTGCGTGGTCCACGGCGACCTGCACGAGGACAACCTGCTGGTGGAGTCGGGCAGGGTGACAGCAGTTACCGGTTGGACGGACCTGCGCATCGGGGACCCGGCCGATGACTTTGCCTGGCTGGTGGCTTCGAATGAACAGGACTTTATCGACGCCGTCCTAAAGGCCTACACGTCCAGCCGTAGGGACGTCCCGGACCAGCACCTGCTGCGGCGGTCTGCCCTGTCCGCTGAGTTCGCCCTGGCCCAATACCTGGTGAAAGGCCTTGCGGCCGGGGACCAGGACATGGTCAGGGAGGCGGAGGACATGCTGGAGAGTTTGGCCGGCGACATTGCCGAGTATGGTGGCCGGCCGATCAGCGTCGAGCCCCTTCCGGCCACGGGCAGCCCGGATGAGGCCGGAACGTCCGTTCCTGCTTCCACCACGGGTTCCGGGGCAGCTCCCGTCTCCGGGGGCGGCAGTTCCGCTGTTACTCCCGCTGTTACGGTCGTCCCGGTCCCTGCCCAACCCGCTGCTCCGGCACAACCGTCAGTGTCGCCGGTCCAAGCGGCGGCGCCTGTGCATCCGGCAGTTTCAATCGAGCCGGCAGTGCACGTCACCCCCATCCCGGTGGAGCAAACGGAGCCTACGGCTGACCCAGCGGTCCCCGGGAACGCCGAAACCAAGGGTCCGGACGACACATCCACCGCCGCCATTTCAATCGTCAACGCCAAACAGGGCTGAGCCGGGCCTGGCATTGCTCCCTGGCTGCGCCATCCGAGGACGACCAGCTCAAGGACGGCCCAGCCCATGGACGTCCCTGCTCAGGACCTGCTCAGCGCAGCGGCCACGATTCCTTCCAGCTCGTCGGCAGTCCCCAAATCGTGCGGGCGGACCACGGCGTTGTCAGCAACATAGAAGAACGCAGCCCTCACGTCCTCTAGGGGAACATCCTTAAGGCGGGCCCACGCCAGTCGGTACACGGCCAGCTGGATCGAACGGGTCTTCAGTTGCTCCGCGGACGGCCGGCGGCCGGTCTTCCAGTCCACGAGGTCCCATCGGCCGTCGGCGTCGCGGAATATAGCGTCAACCCGGCCGCGCACCACAACCTCTCCCACCCTGGTTTCCACCGGAACCTCGACGAATGCCGGCGACCTCTCTGCCCAAGGTGAAGCCTTGAACGTGGCCACCATCTCGTCCAGGTCGTAGGCGGCGTCAATGTGGTCGTCCGACCCCGGCGCTTCGCCGAGGTCCAGCATCCCGGCCTTTCCAAAGTATTCCTCCACCCAGGCGTGGAAGGCGGTGCCCTTCCGGGCCGACATGCCCGGTTCCCGTGGCACCGGCCGGCGCAGGCGGGCCAGCACGGCCTCGGGATCGTCCCCGAGGTCAACCAGGGTGGAGGCAGAGATATGGGTGGGCAGATGCACATCCTGTCCACTGGACCTTCTTGCCCTGCGCTCCAGCAGCAGGGCGGCTTCGCGCGCCCAGCCTGCCGCTGCTCCCGTTAGGCTCGGCGCATGCGCAGGCCCTTCCGGCGGCACTGACTGTCCCCCGCCAGCGGCCAGGATTTCGCGCACACGCTGCGCCGCCGCTTCCATGGCTGTCCTGCGCCCGCGGGCCAGGCGGAGCCGCTCACCGGTCCGTGGATCCACTGGTCCTTCAAGGGGGTCGTAGGGCCACGTGGCTTCTTCTGCTTCCAAGGTCAATGGGCTCTGCTGCGGCAGTGCGGCTTCCTCCAGGGACAGCGGGTGGATCACGGCATCCGAATGCCGGACGGAGCCGGCCGGCCGGGTCAACACTTCCAGCTCCGCAAGGAACGGCGACATTTCCGCCCTGCCGGCCCGTGAACCCACCCAGGCCGTGCTGGACACCCACAAGACGTGCTTGGCCCTGGTGTAGGCCACATAGGCCAGCCGTCTCTCCTCCGACTCCCCGTGGGCCTGTACGGCGCCTTTATAGTCCTTCTCGGCATCCAGCCAGCCTTTCTGGTCCGGCTGGTCAAGATCCCACTGCGGAAGATCGGCCCGGTCACCACGAAGGGGCCAGGGCAGTGCGGCAGAACCACTGCTCCAGCGGGAGTCCCTGTCGCTGGGGAAAGCTCCTGCGTTCATTCCAGGAACAAACACAACATCCCATTCCAGGCCTTTGGAAGCATGGACGGTCAACAACTGCACGGCTTCCCGGTTCACATCGCTGGCGGGCGCCTCCAACCCGTTTTCTTCCGCCGATGCTGCCTCCAGCCAGGCCAGGAACGCGAGGATGTCCACTCTCTGGGAGGTGCGGAGGAATCCGGAGGCGGCATCCTGGAAGGCATCGAGGTTGCGGCGGGCCTGGTGGATGCTGATTCCCGGGCGCGCTGCCACTTCGATGTCCAGCAGCATGGCCCTCTCCACCTCGCCCAGGAGGGTGGTGAGGTCATCGCCGAGATAGCCGCGCAGTTGCCGCAGCTCGGTGGACAACCTGGCCAGCCTGCTGCGCGCCCCCGGGCTGAGGGTGCGTCCGTTCGCCGAGGTCCATTCATCACGCGGCAGGAAGTCCAAGGCCTCCACCAGGCTGGCGCCGTCAGTCAGGTCACCTTCCAGGACGGGGGCATCTGCTTCATCACTGTCGCTGTCCTGGCTGTCGCTGTCGAACCCCAGCGGCGCCCTCCCCCGGCTCCGTGCCAGCTGGCTCGACCAGTCGCGCAGGGCCATGAGGTCGGCGGGGCCTATGCGCCACCGGGCACCTGCGAGCAGCCGCATGAGGGCATCGGAGCGGCCGGGGTCGGCAAGGACGCGAAGGGTGGCCACCAGGTCAACGACCTCCGGGGTGTCAAGGAGGCCCCCGAGACCCACGATTTCGTACGGGATCCCCCGGGCCTCGAACTGCCGCCGGACAGCTTCCATTTGGGCGCGCCTGCGGCACAGCACGGCGAGAGCCGGTGGCTCGGCAGTCCCGTCGGCTTTCAGCTCAAAGTCGGTCACCCGGTATCTCAGGACGTCCTCAGCCAGGGCTGCAGCTTCCTCGGCATCGCTGGCGAAACGGCCCAGCACCACCGTCCCGTCCACGGCATGGGGGCTTGGCTGCAAGGGAGGAACTTCAGGAGCGGCGGCCCTGTCGCCGGCGGGGCCGTTGTGGGCGGCTGCCCGGCCGAGGGATTGGGACATGACGTTGGCTGCGGCCAGGATTGAGCGGCCATTCCGCCATGCTGTTGTTAGGTAGGAGGTTGGGGCGGGCGCCCACTCCGCTCCTTCGTCCGACTCACCCTTGCGGACGGGAAATTCGCGGACGAAGTGGAACAACTGGCCTGCCGAAGCGCCGCGGAAACCGTAGATTGACTGGTTGGGATCTCCCACCGCTGTCACGGCATGGCCGCCACCGAAGAGACGGGAGAAAAGCACCAGCTGCGCGTGCGAGGTGTCCTGGAACTCGTCAAGCAAAACCACTTTGTACCGCTGGCGTTCCATTTGCGCTGCCAGGGGAACCTCTTGGGCCACCTTGGCGGCGAGCGCCACGAGGTCGCCGAAATCGAGTGCGCCGCGGGCGCGTTTGGCTGCGGCATAGCGGCCCACCATGTCAGCGACGCTTGCCCTGGTCCGCAGCATTCCACCGAGGTCCAGGGCAGCCTTGGACGGGTTCCTCTTCTTGCCGGCCACGTAGGGCAGCGACTCATACTCCGAAAGGCGCGCCATCAACCAGGCTTCGACGTCCTCGGGTTCCTGCAGGTGCTCCGCGCATTCCCCGGCCATTTGGATGACTGCCTTCACCAGCGTGGACTTGGCGGCCCGGAAGTGCGCGTATTCGCCGTCGTAGGCCTCAACCACCTCGCTGGCCAGCTGCCACGCCTGCGCGCCGCCGAGCAGCACCACATCCCGCTCCACACCGAGCCGCAGTCCGTAATCGGAGACGATGCCGCTGGCGAACGAATGATAGGTGGAAACTTTCGGCTCCAGGGTTTCGCTGTTGCGCAGGCCCTCCGGGAAGATCCCCTTGCCGGTGTCCTGGGCGGCAAGACGCTGCAGTGCCAGGAGCTTTGACCGGATCCGGCTGGCAAGTTCGCCGGCCGCCTTCCGGGTGAAGGTCACGCCCAGGATCTCCTCCGGGGTGACCCACCCATTGGCCACGAGCCAGACCACCCGGTCCGCCATGGTGGCGGTCTTTCCCGATCCGGCTCCAGCGATGACCAGCCGCGGTGCCAGCGGGGAGGAGATGATGGCTGCCTGCTCAGGAGTGGGGGTATTTTTTTCACCGAGCAGCCGGGACAGTTCTTCGGGGCTGAAGCGCACCGCCGGGGCGGCTTCCGCGGCAACCAGTGCCCCGCTCATTCTGTTACCTGCCTTCCGCGCGCACACAAGGGGCACACCTCAGGGAGCCGGCAACCGTGGCCGCCATGGCTGCCTTTGGCAGGGTCATGCCGTGCAATGAATTCCTTGCCTGCCATCACGGAGGCTGCCTCCTTCACCATGTCCAGTGCCCAGTTCTCCTGTGGGTCGAGTGGCTCCTGCTGCTGGACGGCTGGATTGACGGCACCGGTCCCGAGCTGAGCCAGCACGGCTCCGCCGGACCGGCCGCCGTCCCCCTCCGCGCCGGCGTCAAAACCGCCGGCGAGCACTGCCGCCTGGTATGCGCCAAGCTGCGGGTGGCGGGAGAGCTCATCCTTCCCTGGCTGCCGCTTGCCAGTCTTGAGGTCCACCACCACCAGCCGGCCGTCGCCGTCGATCTCCAACCGGTCCACCTGGCCGCGGAGGACTGCTTCCCGCGGCGGAGCTTCGTCCACCGCTACCTGGCCGAGGGTCACTTCGAAGTCCTGCTCCACCCCCACCAGGCTGCGGCCTTCACTCCTCATTAAGAGCACGTACTGCGCCAGCTTCCGCACCATGGCCTCGGCACGCTGGAAGTCCAGCCTTCCCTCCCAGTTGTCCTTCATGCCCAGCGCCGGCCAGCGCCGCACCAGTTCGGCAACGTATTCCGATCCGGATGCGTCCGGCATGTCTTGGGCAATCGCGTGCACCAGCGTGCCGAGGCTTCGGGCGAAGTCGGTGGCTGCTTCCCCACCGGCTGCCTGGACGAACCAGTCCAACGGCGATTTTTGGACAGTCTCCACCTTTGAGGGGGATACAGACACCGTTCCTCCTGGTGGGACTACGGCATCGGCGGAGGACAAGGGGGCAAGTCCCCACCAGCTGTCCGGGTTTGCTCCGGAGACGGCAGGCTCCTGGGCGGCGAGATGCGCCAGCACCCTGGCGGCCTCCTCTGCCTGCGCTGTGCCTTCCTGCTGGGCATGTTGCCTGAGCTCGGCGACCAGCGCGCGCAGGGTCATGGGCCGCTCCACCTGCGTAAACGCCCGTCCTTCCTCTCCCGGCGCCAGGGGCGCAACGAAGTCCAGGAAGGATGAGGGCTGGTGGTCCTCCGACGAGACGGCGGTGCAAACCAGCAGTTCCCGTGCCCTGGATACCGCCGTGGAGAAACTGCGGAGTTCGTCGTAGCGGATGTCCCGTAGCCGGCTCAAGGGGTCACGCTGGAGGGCGTATCCGGGGCCATGCTCGACGGCGTCCGCGTAGAGGGTGCTGCCGAGCAGTTCACCCCGGAGCCTGGTGTTGGGCCACACTCCCTCCTGCAGCCCCGCAACGATCACGACCGGCCATTCCCGCCCGGCCGCGCTGGCGGGCGTCATCAGTTCCACCGCGTCATCAACCTGGGCCCGGGCGGCCAGGGTGTCCATGGGAAGCTCCTGGTTCAGAAGGTATTCCAGGAACTGTTCCGGGCCGGCGCCGGGCATCTGGTCCACATAGCGTTCCGCCGTGTGGAAAAGCGCCATCATCGCGTCAAGGTCGCGGTCAGCCCGGGCACCATGGGGGCCGCCCGACAATGCCGTGGCTGTCCACGCCGACGAGAGCCCCGTGGAGTTCCACAGCGCCCACAGCACCGATTCCGCATTGGCGCCGGGCAGACGGACGGCGTCCCGCCCAGCCTGGATCATGCGGGCCGTGCGCCGGGCGGCACGGCCCTCAATGCCCAGCGCACCGAGCGCACCGGGTTCAAGCAGCGCCTCCACCAAGAGGGCATCGCTGGCGCGGCCTCCACCGCCCAGGAGTTCTTCGCGCCGCAGCGATTGCCGGAGCCGGCGCAGTTCAATCGAGGTGGCACCGCCGATGCGCGACGTAAGAAGCGACACGGCGGCTTCGGGTGTCAGCAGCTGCGGATCCAGGGCGATGGCGAAGGCATCCAGCAGGGGCCTGACGGCAACCTCGTCCCGGACGGCGGATTCGGCCACGGGCACCCGCACAGGAATGCCCTGCCCGGACAGGTAGCGCTGCAGCTCGCTGACCTGGCCGCCGTTCCGAACGATGACTGCAATGTCCGCAAGCTCGCGGCCGTGGTTGATGTGCTGGTCCAGGATCCGCTGGGCAACATACCGCAGCTCATGCACCGGAGTGGGAACCAGATGCGCCTCGACGTTACCGTGACCGGCGGGTCCGGCGTGCCCAGGGCTTTCAGGCTGTCCGTGCCGCCCCAGCGGTTCAAGCCGCCGTGCCAGCTGCCCGCCCGCACGCTGGGAAATGCGGCCCGCGACGTTCAACCACGCCTCCGCCACGGCGGGGGCCAGCCTGTGGGCATGCCACAGTGGGCGCTCCAGGACAGGCGCCTGGGTTGACAGCAGCCGGGGCAGCTCAGCCACCAGGTCCGGGCGTGCCCCGCGGAATCCCTGCACCACGGTGTCCGGGGAGGACGTCACGTAGCAGTCTTGTCCGGCGGCAACGTCTGCCAGCAACTCGAAGATGGCGGGGTTTGCTTCCTGGATATCGTCCACCAGGACAACCTGTAGCCGGGCGCGCTCCGCTTCGAGGAAATCGGGTGCATCCTGGAAGATCTGCCGGGCGGCCGTGATGATCCCGGCGGGATCGAAGGCTTCGGGCATCCGCAGGTCAAGGACGTCCCGGTATTCGGCATACAGGGCTGCGGCGGCTTTCCAGTCCGGCCGGTTGCAGTCATGCGCCAGCTGAACCAGGTCTTCGGCCGTGCGGCCCGACTCGATGATGCGGTCAAAGAGCTGCCGCACTTCCTGACGGAAGCCTCGGGTTTCCAGGGCCCCGTCAAGATCCGCGGGCCAGGGCAGTTCCAAGCCGGGAAGCCGGTGGCCTTCGAGGAGTTCCCTGATGATGAGGTCCTGCTCCGGGCCGGACAACAGGCGCGGCGGCCTGGACAGCGGGATGACACCCTCGGCTTTGGCACGGCGGATCAGGTCGAAGGCGTAAGAGGCCCACGTCCTGGCGGGGGTGGTGCTGAGGCTCCTGTCCAGCCGTGCGGTGAAGCGGTCACGCAGGAAATCGGCGGCAAGGCGGGTGGGCGCGAGGATCAACATGCGCTCGGGGTCGACGCCGTCACGGAAGACCCGCTGGACGGCCGCCTCAACCAGTACGGTGGTCTTTCCCGTGCCCGGCGCGCCCGGGACCAGCACGGGCCCCGAACCCTGGCCGACGTCAACGGCCGCCTGCTGGTCGGGTGTGAGCCGAAGCGCTTCAGCGTGCGCCCGCCGTGGCGGCAGCAACCGAAGGGCAGGGTTAGCCTGCAGGTCAGTGCTGTTATCCGGGTTTCCCTGGGCAGGGTCATGCACCCGGCCCGTTTCCCCTGCCCCCGGTTCTTGCCAGTGCGGGTCCCAGGGGCCGGTCAAAGGAATTGTTACGGTCACAAAATCATTCCATCATCAGCCACCGACAATCTATGGAGGCTGCGCTCCAGCTGCTCGGCAATTATGTCGATACTGTCAAAATCATTGTCCGTCGGCGCCCAGCGGGCGGTGTTCAGGTCCACCCGCCACCGCCCCTCCCCGGTCCGGAGATACGAACTGAAAGCGCCGAGGAGCGGCGTGCCCTCTTCAAGGTAAAGGAGCAGGGCCTCGGCTTCGTGGCCCTCGGGCGCATGGCCGCTGGCCTTCAGGATCCGCCACCAGGGAACACTTCCACCATGGTGGCTCATGACGTAACCGATCTGGCGCGGGCCGCCTGACCCCAGGAGCTCGGCAACGTCGCCGTAGGAAACTGCGGACCCTGCCGGCACCAGCCTGACGACGGCCAGGACTGCTTGGACATACTCATTCCGCATTGATCCAATCTAGCCGCAGTGGCGTTCCACGGAATTGTCGGTGGGTCCCTTTAGCGTTGAAGCATGAGTTCCTGGAACACCCTCCCCCGTGCAGCCTTCGACCTGGAGACCACCGGCCGCAATTCGCGGGCGGCAAGGATCGTCACGGCATCGATAACTGTGGTGGACCACCACGGCGAAGTCATCAAGGAGCACGAATGGCTCGCTGATCCCGGCGTGGAAATCCCCACCGAGGCAAGTGACGTCCACGGCATCACCACGGAACAGGCCAGGCGCGACGGCCGGCCGGCCCACGAGGTCACCCGCGAAGTGGCCGCAGTACTCCAGGAGCTCTTCGATTCCGCCACCCCCGTGATCGCCTTCAACGCGAGCTACGATTTTACGGTGCTCGCAGCGGAATCCGCCCGTTACGGTATTCCACAACTCACCCGGTTCCCCGTTCTTGACCCCTACATCATGAACAAGCAGGTTGACCGGTACCGCAAGGGCAAGCGCACCCTCACCGCGTTGTGTGAGGAGTACGGCGTGGTCCTGGACAACGCACACACGTCGGCGGCGGATGCGCTGGCCACCCTGCGCGTCCTGGATGCGATGGCGGGCAAGTTCCCAAAGCTGGTGATGCCTGCCAGCCAGTTGCACCAACTGCAGGTGGATTGGGCGGTCAGCCAGGCGGCCGACTTCCAGGGGTACCTCAGAAAGACGAAACCGGCCGCCGTGATCGAGGGAGACTGGCCGGTTCTGCCGCCCCAGGATGCCACGGCAGGCGGCTTTTAGGGCCACACTGCGTTACTCCTTCCACGGCCGCACTGCTGCCGATTGGGAGGCATGTCACAGTCATCCTGCTTCACATTTGCGGGCGTGAACGCACTCTGATCATTCATCAGAAGATGGAAATCATGCGCAAGGTGATCCAAGGCATGGCCCCGCGGCAGAATTTTGCTTGTCAGAACCCAGACCTGGCTGGCAATTCTTCGAGGAAGGCCTGCTGTTCACGCTAATGAGACAATAAAGTTTTGCGGTCACCCCTGCCCCAACGGCTCGACCAGCAACGGGCAGGTGCCAGGCGCCACAGCGCTGCCTTGCGGCCCGGTCGACTTATGACTCATATGAAAGTGACAACCTGATGAAAATCAAAGCGATGAAGTGGCTCACTACCGCTCCCGTTGCACTTGCCCTCGCGGTTTCCCTCGCTGCCTGCGGCGGCGGGTCTTCCCAGCCCAGCGGCACCCCCACCGATGCCCTCGCCGGCAGCGACCAGCAGACGCTGGACAAATACACCACGGCTGACGTCACCCCCGTGGACAAGATCGACAAGACCAAGCTTGGCCTCATCACCGAGGGCACCCTGCGCGTGGGAACCCTCTCGGACGCCCCGCCCAACATCTTCATCGACCCTTCGGGCAAGTTCACCGGCTACGACAACGAACTGCTGCGCGCCATCGGCGACAAGCTCGGCCTCAAGGTTGAGTTTGCCTCCACCGACTTCTCGGCCCTGCTTTCCCAGGTTGCCAACAAGCAGTTCGACGTCGGATCCTCCTCGATCTCCACTACCGACGCACGCCGCAAGACCGTGGGCTTCACCAACGGCTACGACTTCGGCTACATGGCAGTGGTGACCAAGAACGGCTCCAAGGTCAACGGCTTCGCCGACCTCAAGGAAGGCGTCCGGATCGGCGTCGTCCAGGGCACCGTGCAGGATGACTACGTCACCAACACCCTCAAGCTGGAGCCCGTCCGCTTCCCGGACTACAACACCGTTTACGGCAACGTGAAGAACGGCCAGATTGACGCTTGGGTGGCACCGTCCCAGCAGGCTACCGGCCAGGTCAAGGAAGGCGACAACACCAAGATCGCCGAGAAGGTTGTGAACACCCAAAACTTCACCGCCTACGCAGTGAACAAGGACAACCAGCCCCTGATCGACGCGCTGAACTCCGGCCTGGACGCGGTCATCGCGGACGGTACCTGGGCCAAGCTGACGTCCGAGTGGTACAAGGACCGCCCCACCGCCGCTGAACAGACCCCCCAGGGCTGGAAGCCGGGCAGCAAGGCAGTCCAGATCCCGGCCGCCAAGTAACCAGGGCGTTCCATGGATATCCTCAAGCAACTCGCTGACACCTTCCTTGACTGGAAGGCAATGGGCGAAGTCATCCCCAAGATGTTCGCCGTCGGTTTGCCGAACACCCTCGTGCTGGCCATCATTTCCGGCATCATCGGGACAGCCCTCGGGATGCTGCTCGCCCTGATGGGGATCTCCCGGAACGCAGCAGCGCGCTGGATCGCACGGGTTTACACCGACATCCTTCGCGGTCTTCCCCCGGTCCTGACCATCCTGGTCATCGGATTCGGGTTCGGGCCGATCGTTCGTGAATTCACCGGGTCCACGAGCCCCTACCCGATGGCGGTGGCGGCGCTCTCGCTGATGTCCGGCGCCTACATCGGGGAGATCTTCCGCTCCGGCATCCAGAGCGTAGACAAGGGACAACTCGAGGCTTCCCGTGCCCTGGGGTTCGGCTACGGCGCCTCCATGCGCCTCGTAGTGGTGCCCCAGGGTATCCGCCGGGTGCTTCCGGCCCTGGTCAACCAGTTCATTGCGCTGATCAAGGAGTCGTCCCTGGTGTTCCTTCTGGGCCTGCTGGCAAGTGAGCGTGAGATCTTCCAGATCGGCAAGGATGCGGCGGCCACTACCGGCAACCTGTCGCCCTACGTGGCGGCAGCCGTCTTCTACCTTGCGCTCACCATCCCGCTGACCCACTTCGTGAACTGGATCGATGCCCGGCTCCGCACCGGCCGGCCGGAAAAGAAGGAACCGGACGAGGCCGCAGCAGTCGTTGGAAAGGGAGCCCAGGCATGAGTGAATTCGCATCGGGAACACTGAGCGCAAAGAACATCCACCTTTCCTTCGGCAGCAACCACGTGCTGCGGGGCATCGATCTGCACGTCCCCCAGGGAACCACGGCGTCCGTGATCGGACCCTCGGGTTCGGGCAAGTCCACCCTGCTGCGCGTCATGAACCGGCTCATCGAGCCGGACCAGGGCGATATCCTCCTGGACGGGCGTTCGGTGCTGAAGGATAACCCGGACGAACTCCGCCGCCGGATCGGCATGGTGTTCCAGCAGTTCAACCTCTTCCCGCACAAAACGGTGGAGGAGAACATCTCGCTCGCCCTGCGGAAGCTGCGCAAGCTCTCCAAGGAGGAGGCGCGCAGCCAGGCCCTGGAACAGCTGGACCTGGTAGGGCTGAAGCACAAGGCGGAGTCCCGTCCGGCAAACCTGTCCGGCGGGCAGCAGCAGCGCGTGGCCATTGCCCGCGCGCTGGCCATGAAGCCTGAGGTCATGTTCTTCGATGAGGCCACGTCCGCGCTGGATCCCGAACTGGTGAAGGGCGTCCTGTCCCTGATGGCGGATCTGGCGAAGGGCGGCATGACCATGGTGGTGGTGACCCACGAGATGGGATTCTCGCGCAACGTGTCGGACACGGTGACCTTCATGGACGCCGGCGTGGTGGTCGAATCCGGCCCCCCGGAACAGATCTTCACGGCGCCCCGCACGGACCGCCTCCAGGGCTTCCTCTCGGACGTCCTCTAGGCCCAATAGGCAGGCTTAGACAGGAAATCCCCGCTTCCCGGATTTTTCCCCCTTGCATGCAGGGGGATTGGTCCGGAAGGCGGGGATTTTTCGTCCCTGCGGGCAGGGGCCCGACGGCGGCGCTAGCCCTGGGCGGCGGCCCTACCCTTGGGCGGCTGCGGCGGCCTTGGCTGCCGCGGGAAGGGCGTCGTAGATCCGGTTCATGGCGTCGTCATCGTGCGCGGCAGAGAGGAACCAGGCTTCAAAGACCGACGGCGGCAGGTACACGCCGGACTCCAGCATGGAGTGGAAGAACGGCGCGTAGCGGAACGCCTCCTGGGCCTGGGCGTCGGCGTAGTTGTGGACGCCGTGGGCCGAGGTGCCGAAAGCCACCGAGAACAGGTTGCCGGCGAACTGGATGGAGTGGTCCACCCCTGCGGCATCCAGGGCGGTGGACAGCGCCGAGGAGAGTTCCAGGGACCGGACGTCGATGAAGGAGTAGACGTCGCGGGTGGCGTTGGTCAGGGTGGCAACGCCGGCCGCCATGGCCACCGGGTTCCCGGACAGCGTTCCGGCCTGGTAGACCGGGCCGGTGGGGGCGAGGTAGTCCATGACGTCGGCACGTCCGCCCAGTGCCGCCGTCGGCATTCCGCCGCCAATGACCTTGCCGAAGGTGAGCAGGTCCGGGGTCCACGGATCCTGGGCGTCCGGCGCGCCGCCGGTGAGGCCCCAGTAGCCGGAGTAGCCGGTGCGGAAACCGGTGAGGACCTCATCGACGATGAGCAGTGCGCCGTGCTCGCGGGTGATCCGCGAAAGCCCGGCGTTGAACCCTTCGGCGGGGGTGACCACGCCCATGTTGGCCGGCGCTGCCTCGGTAATGACGGCCGCAATGTGGGGCCCGTGCGTGGCAAATGCTTCCTTGACGGCCTGAAGGTCGTTGTAGGGCAGCACCAGGGTTTCGGCGGCGGTCGCTTCGGTAACACCGGCGGAACCGGGCAGGGCGAGGGTTGCCACGCCGGAGCCTGCCGCGGCCAGAAGCCCATCAAGGTGGCCGTGGTAGCAGCCGGCGAACTTAATGATGAGGTTGCGGCCGGTGAAGCCGCGGGCCAGCCGGACCGCCGTCATGGTGGCTTCAGTGCCGGTGGACACCATCCGGAGCCGTTCGACGGCGGGGACACGCTCCTTCACGATTTCGGCCAGGTTCGCTTCGTCGGGAGTGGAAGCACCGAAGGAGAGGCCGCGGTCGACGGCGGCGTGGACGGCATCGAGCACGGCCGGGTGGGCGTGCCCCAGCAGGGCCGGGCCCCAGGAGCAGACCAGGTCAACGTATTCCTTGCCGTCGGCATCGGTCAGGTACGGTCCCTTGGCGGAGACCATGAAGCGCGGCGTTCCGCCCACGGACCCGAAGGCCCGGACCGGCGAATTGACTCCGCCCGGCATGAGCTGGCGGGCGCGGTCGAAGAGTGCCTCATTGCGAGGATTGCTGGAAGTCATGGTTCCTATTCTCTCAGTTAGCCGGAAGCACAGTTGGCCAGGAGCGCAGTCAGCCGGCGAGCAGCTCTGCCACCCGGGGTGCCACCTGGGTGCCCATCAGTTCGATCGAGCGCATCATGGCCGCGTGCGGCAGCGGCCCGTTGCTGTATTTGAGGTCGAAACGGTCAACACCCAGGTTCCGCTTCAGCCGGACAATCTTTTGGGCCACTGTTTCCGGCGATCCGACGTACAGGGCACCTTCCGCGGAACACAGGGCATCGAACTCCCCGCGCCCGGCCGGTCCCCACCCGCGCTCGGCGCCGAGCTTGTTGCGCAGCTTCAGCCAGTGCGGGAAAAGCTCTTCGCGGGCCTGCTCGTCAGTGTCGGCCACGTGGCCCGGCGAGTGCGTGGCCATCTGCTGCATTGGGTGGCCGTACTTGCCCATCGCTTCCCGGTAGAGGTCGGCGAGGGGCCGGAAGCCCCGCGGCTGGCCGCCGATGATGGCGAAGATGATGGGATAGCCGTACTGGGCGCAGCGGAGCACCGATTCGGGTGTTCCCCCCACCCCGATCCAGGTTGGCAGCAGGTGGTGTTCCAGGGGCGGATAGACGCTCAGGCCATGCAGGGCAGGCCTGGTGCGGCCCTCCCAGTGCACTGGCTTTTGTGCCCGGACCTTGTCGAACAGCTCGAGCTTCTCTTCGAACAGGACCTCATAGTCCGCCAGGTCCAGCCCGAACAGCGGGAAGGACTCCACGAACGACCCCCGCCCCAGCATCACCTCGGCGCGGCCGTTGGAGATGGCGTCCACGGTGGAAAAGCGCTGGAAGACACGGATGGGATCGTCCGAGCTCAGCACCGTTACGGCGGAGCCCAGCCTGATACGGGTGGTGCGGGCGGCAGCGGCGGCCAGGAAGACCTCCGGCGCGGACACCGCGTAGTCCTTGCGGTGGTGCTCCCCCACGCCAAAGGCATGGAGTCCGACGGCGTCGGCAAGTTCCGCCTGTTCCAGCAGCTGGCGCAGGACCTGGGCATGCGGCTGCTGGCTGCCGTCCGCATTCTCACCGACGTCCCCGAAGGTGTTCAGGCCGAGGAGGATGCGGTCCTCCCCCACGGGCCCGGTGGGTTCCGCTGCCTGCCCGGCGGTCACCGGGCTTCCTTCAGCCACCCGGCCAGTTCGGCGGCCCAGTACGTGAGGACCATGTGGGCGCCGGCGCGCCGGATGCCCAGGACGGATTCGGTGATGGCGGCACGCCGGTCAATCCAACCATTGGCGGCGGCAGCCTCGATCATCGCGTACTCGCCGGAGATCTGGTAGGCCGAGACCGGGACGGGGCTCATTGCCGCAACATCGGCCACGATGTCCAGGTAGCTCATGGCCGGCTTGACCATAATGATGTCCGCTCCTTCCGCCAGGTCCAGTTCGACCTCGCGAAGTGCTTCGGTGCGGTTGCCGGCATCCATCTGGTAGGTCCGGCGGTCGCCCTTGAGCTGTGAGTCCACTGCTTCCCGGAACGGGCCGTAGAACGCCGAGGCGTACTTGGCGGCGTACGCAATGACGGAGGTGTTGGTGTGGCCGGCCTCATCCAGTGCTGAGCGGATGGCGGCGATCTGGCCGTCCATCATGCCGGAGGGGCCCAGCATGTGCGCGCCGGCCTCTGCCTGCGCCACGGCCATCCTGGCGTAGATCTCCACGGTGCGGTCGTTGTCCACGTAACCGTCGGCGTCGAGCACTCCGCAGTGGCCGTGGTCGGTGAATTCGTCCAGGCACACATCGCTCATGACCACCAGGTCATCGCCCACTTCGGCACGGACGTCCCGGATGGCCTTGTTCAGCACGCCCTTGGGGTCCAGCGATGCCGAGCCTTCGGCGTCCCGGGTTTCGGGGATGCCGAAGAGCATGATGCCGCCCAGGCCGAGCTCCACGGCCTCCGCCGCGGCCCGCTTGAGCGTATCGGTGGTGTGCTGGACCACGCCCGGCATTGAGGTGATGGGATTGGGCTCGGCCAGGCCTTCCCGGATGAAGGCCGGGAGGATGAGTTCCGACGGCGCCAGGCGGGTTTCGGCGGTGAGCCGGCGCATGGCGGGGGTGGTGCGCAGGCGGCGGGGGCGTTGGTTGGGGAAAGTCATGGGTCCTGTCCTTCGCGTTGTTCTTGAAGCTTCTGTGGAGCGGGAGGCGTGGTGCCCGGTCAGGGCGGGTTGAGGGCCTTCGCAACCGCTGCCACCAGCCCGTCAGGTGTGGGCTCGGCCGCCACTGCGGCCACGTCCAGTCCCAGGGCAGTTGCCTGTTCCGCCGTCGATCGGCCAATAACCACCAGCTTGCAGCCGGCCAGCGGACCCAGGGCGGAAATTCTGCGCACGGCGCTCGGCGAGGCAGCGATCACGGCCGATATGCGCCCTTCGGCGATGTCCGCGGCGGCCGTTTGTGGCGTCAGGAGGGTGTACGACGGCGGTTGCGGCCCGCCGTCGCCGTCTTCCGGCTGCACGGCCAGCCTGCGCTCGGCTGCCGCCGGATAGTCAACGGTGCGGTAGGCAGTAACGGCGGTGACGTCGCTCCCTGCGGCCACGAGGCCCTCCGCCAGCGTGCCGGCGGCAATGTCTGCCTGCGGCAAAAGGACCCTGCCGCCGCCGGGCCACACCGCGAGGAGACCGGCGGCCGACTGTTCACCGGCCGGGACCAAAGCCACGGTCAGGCCGCCGGATTCCAGGAGTCTTTGCGTTGCGGGACCGATGGCGGCGATCCATGTTTTGGCGGGAACCAACTGGGCCAGGGCGAGGCCGCGCTCGGCGGCCTTTTCCATCAGGACGTGCACCGTGGTCGCGCTGCTGACCACCAGCCAGTCGAAGGCACCCGCAGCCAGGGCGTCGCAGGCGACGTCGAGCGCGTGCTGGTCAGGGGCCCGTTCGAAGTCGATGAGCGGCAGCAGCACCGGCGACGCGCCGGCTTCTGCCAGCGCCTCCACCAGGGCTCCGGACCGTTCCGGGCTGCGCGTCACCAGGACCCGGGCTCCAGCCAGCAGGGGTTGGCTGGGCGGCGTGCCGGATCCGGATCTGCGGGAAGGCTGCGTCATTGCCAGGTCAGGACGCCTGCAGGTCTGCGATGTCGGCGGCACCGGCAGCAAGAAGGGCTTCGGCAAGTTCGATGCCCAAAAGGGTGGCTCCGACTTCCGTCAGCCCGTCCGTGGCCCTCTTGTCCCGGACCGTGGCGGTGCCGTCAACGGCGCACACAACGGCTTCCAGGTGCAGCATGCTGCCTTTCCGGAACGCGTAGGCGCCCACCGGAGCTGCGCAGCCTGCCTCGAGCCGTGCCAGCAGGGCACGTTCCGCCGTGACGGCGAGGCGGGTGTCGGGATCGTCCAGGGCCGCAAGGGCCTGGGCCAGGACCTCGCGGGAGCCTTCGGCCGATCCCGGCTTTGGTGGCGCGTCGGCGGTGCGGCACTCGATGGCCAGCGATCCCTGGCCGGCCGCGGGCAGCATGACGTCGGTTTCGAGGTACTCGCTGACGGTGTCCAGCCGGCCAATGCGCTCCAGGCCAGCGGCGGCAAGCACTACGGCATCGAGGTCGCATGACTTTCCGGGCACCACCTGGTCGGTCGAGTTGCCGGGCAGGCCGGGAACGCGGCCCAGGCGCGTGTCCACGTTGCCGCGGATGTCCACGATGTCCAGGTCGGTGCGGGCGGCGCGCAACTGTGCTGCGCGCCGCGGCGATCCGGTGCCAACGCGGGCTCCGGCCGGCAGGTCGGCCAGTTTCAGTCCGTCCCGGGCGCATAGCACGTCGCGGACGTCCACCCGCCGCGGCGTGGCGGCAAGGCTAAGTCCTACCGCCGCGCCGGTGGGCAGGTCCTTCAGCGAATGGACGGCGACATCGCACTCATTGCGCAGCAGCGCATCGCGCAACGCGGCGACGAAGACCCCGGTTCCGCCCATCTGGGAGAGCGACCCGGTGAGGACGTCGCCATCCGTGCGGATGTGCACCAGCTCCACCGGGAAACCTCCCACGGCGGCGAGCTGGTCAGCGGTCTGCTGGGTCTGGGTGAGCGCCAGTTTGCTGGCGCGGGTGCCGATCCGGACGGTCACGGCTGGGCCGTTTCGGCTGCATCCCCCGACGGATAGGGATCATGCCCGGTCCCAATCGTGGTGTCGGCGCCGGAAATAGTGGGCTTTTCACCGCGGAAGTTGGCGCAGCAGCCTGGACGGCACACGTCGTACCAGGGGCCAAGACCGGTCAGGGCGGGCCGGTCACTGATGTTGTTGGCCACCGTCCGCTCGCAAATGAGGTCCACCAGGCCACTGACGAACTTCCGGTGCGTACCGGGAGTGGGGACGCGGGTTGCGGCCAGGCCGAGGTTTCCGCAGGTTTCCATGGCTTCGGTGTCCAGGTCCCAGACAACTTCCATGTGGTCGCTGACGAAGCCGAGGGGGACGATGACGATGCCCTTGACACCCTGCCCGGCCAGTTCCTCGATGGCGTCGTTGATGTCCGGCTCCAGCCACGGCACATGCGGAGCGCCGGAGCGGGACTGGTACACCAGGGACCACGGCGCGGTGTCGCCCGATTCTTCCTTGACCCGCTCCATGACGGCTGCGGCGTTGGCAAGGTGCTGGGCCACGTAGGCGGACCCTTCCTCGAACTTCCGCGGCTCACCCTCGGACCGGCCTGCAGCCTCCGCGTCCCGGGTAGGAATGGAGTGGGTGGCGAACAGGATGTGGATGGGAGCGTCCGGACTTCCGGCATCGGCCAGCTTGGCGCGGACATCGGCCAGTCCGGCGGACGTTCCTTCGACGAACGGCTCAACGAAACCGGGGTGGTCGAAGTACTGGCGGACCTTGTCCACCTCGAGCCGGCCGTCCAGGCCGGTCTCCGTCAATGCCATGCCGATGTCCTCGCGGTACTGGCGGCAGCTGGAGTAGCAGGAGTAGGCACTCGTGGTGAGCATCAGCACCCGGCGGTGGCCGGCGTCGTACGCTTCCTGCAGGGTCTGGGGGATGTATGGCGCCCAGTTACGGTTGCCCCACAGCACGGGCAGCTCGATGCCGCGGGCAGCCAGTTCGGCTTCCAGCGCTGCCTTCAGCTCGCGGTTCTGCTGGTTGATGGGGCTGATGCCGCCGTTGGCGCGGTAGTGGTGCGACACTTCCTCAAGCCGCTCATCCGGAATCCCCCGGCCGCGGGTGACGTTGCGGAGGAACGGGATGACGTCTTCCTGGCCTTCCGGGCCGCCGAAAGAGGCGAGCAGGACGGCGTCGTAGTTCTTGGGCGCCATGCGTCCGGCCTCGGTGACCGGGTTGACGGCCGTGGCAAGTGTGGGATCGAGCGGGTTCATGCGAGCACCTCTGCTACTTCTTCGGCGGTGATCCGGCGTCCGGTATAGAACGGGACTTCCTCACGGACGTGGTTGCGCGCCTCCGTGGCCCGCAGGTGGCGCATGAGGTCCACAAGGTCGACCAGTTCGGGTGCCTCCAGGCCGAGGATCCACTCCCAGTCGCCCAGGGCGAAGGACGAGACGGTGTTGGAAATGACCTGGGGGAAATCCCTGCCCAGCAGGCCGTGGTCGCGCAGCATCTTGCCGCGCTCGGCCTCCGGCAGGATGTACCACTCGTAGGAGCGCACAAACGGGTAGACACAGAGCCATTCGGCCGGAGCGACGCCCCGCGAGTAGGCGGGGGTGTGGTTCTTGGCGAACTCTGCCTCGCGGTGGACGCCCATGGCGGACCATACGATCTCGGTGCCGGCGAAGAGTGTGCTGCGGCGGATGTCGCGGATGGCCTGCTGCAGCGCCTCCGGCTTGGGGCCGTGGAGCCACACCATGACGTCAGCGTCGGCGCGCATGGCCGAGACATCGTAGCTGCCGCGGTGGGTGACGCCGGCCGCGGCGAGCCGCTCCAGCAGGGCTTCGAAGTCGGCGGCGGCATTCGCACTGCGGACTACGGGCACTGACCGCTTGAATACCGTCCAGAGGGTAAAGAATTGCTCGGCTGATTCTTCGGTTTTAGTGACAGATTCGGCAGAAGTGTGGCTCATGGTTACAAGTTTGCCCCTTCGCTGCCCCCAAGGCGAAACCGAAGAGTTCTACAACTCGTAGAAGTGAGCAAAGTCACGTTCGCGGGCGCGGGAGCCATCCCCCGCAGCATCAGAAGGGGCGGCGCATACGCAGGAACACGAGCCCTGCGGCGGTCCCCAGGCCAACCAGTCCTGCGCCCAGCCACACTAGGGCATCAGGCATCTCCGGCAGCGGTCCGGTGGAGGAAACGGCGCGGCCCGGGCCTTCGGGTGCAGCGGCAGCCTGGGGCATCCGGGTGGGCTGGGACTGCCGCGCATTGATGGACAACGCCGTGGGCAGGGCGGAAGAAGGCGCAGCCCCTGCCCCGCCGGCGGCTGTGCCGGCCCCGCCGCCGGGTTCCGCAGCGCCTGCACCGTCAAGAGCCAGCGTTCCTGCCGTCCCGCCGGATCCCGGCCCGGCCGCCTGTGCGTCAGCCTGGTCAGCGGCTTCGCCGGCTCCCGTTCCCAGGAGAGGAGGGACTGCCCCGGGCAGGTCGGGCGTGCCGGCGGCGGGGGCAGCCCCGGCTGCGGCGGCTGATGTGGATCCCGGCTGCGTGGAGCCTGGTTTTTGGGTGGCGCCGGTTTGGGCCGCAGAGGAGGAGGTGCCCGGCGCTCCCGTGGGAGCCGTCGCCCGCGCTGTGGGAGCGGCGGTCTGTCCACCGGGCGCCAGGGGCGTCCCTGAGACGGTGGGGAGGACTGGAACGGGCAGGCCGGAAATCGCAGCGTCCCCGGTGGCTGTGGCCGTGGCCGTCGCCGACGTCGAACCCGTGGAGAGCGTGGCCTTCACGGCCGGAAGCAATGCACCCGGCACCGCAGGGATGGCGGGAGCCTTTCCGCGCGGGGTCCGGGCGTCGCCGGAACCACCGGACGCTGCGGCATTTGCTGCGGCAGTCGCCTGCACCAAGGGATCCTGGGGCGGGGCCGCGTCATCGGCCAAGGACGCCTGGACGCCGGTGGAAAGAACCAGTACCACTCCGACGGCTGCGGCTGCAGTGCCGCGGCGGAGTCCCCCATGGATACCGGTCCGGGACATGGAAAGCTCGGACCTGTTTGAAACCATAGTCATCGACCCTAACCAGAACGCTTGCCCGATTGAAAACCGGGAAGCGCCCGGCGGCCCCTGCTCAGCGCCGGCGCCAACCAGACGCGCCGCGCTGACCAGCGGCGATGTTCAGGCGTGGGTCAATTGGCCGATTTGCTCACGTGTGTCGGCAACGACGGCGGCGAGGCCGTTTCCTGCCACCCAGCCGCCCACCACCGCCAGCCCACCAGTGGCAGTGCACGCCTGGCGGATTGCCGCTGCCCGCGCCCGGTGTCCCACAGCCGCGAACGGCAGGGATCCGCGCCACCGCACCACATCCCAGCCCCGTACCTCGTCCCCGGCTATCTGCACGTCCAGGAGGGCGGAAGCGTCCCGCAGTGCGGCAGCGAAAAGCTCGTCATCGGTTTCCGGGCCGGCGGGTTGCTGCGCGGAAGCGCCGTCCACCCGGCCATAGGACAGCCGCACCACGTGGCGTCCGGGCCCGGCAGCGGCCGTCAGCCAATCCCATTTGCCCGTGGCGTGGGTCAGCGCCTTTGCTTCGATGCCCGGCGTTTGCGGGGCCACCAGGATTCCTGTTCCCCTGGGCCGCCGGTCCAGCTCCGGCTTGTCCAGGAACAGCGTGACCAGCTTGACGTCGGGTCCGGACGCAGGCTTCTTGCCCGCGATCAGGGGGACAGCATTTTCCAGCAGTCCGACGGCGGCCGGGCCGTCCACGGCCATGACCAGCAGGGCGGTGCGGAAGATTGTCCCGGCGGCGTCGACCAGCCAGCCGTCCGGAGTACGTGACACCGATGTCGCGGCGGTGCCCGCCAGAAGTGTGACGCCCCGGCCGCGGAGATCCGCCACCAGCGCCTCCACGAGAGTGTGCATCCCGCCCTCGAGGCCGGCGACGGCGGAGCCGGCCTTGGCGGGTTTGTCCGCAGGTGCGTCGGCCTTGTTTGTTCCGCCGCGCCGCTGGGCTGAAACGGCGGCAGCGAGCGAACCGTGTTGGCGCATTCCGGCCCGCAGGCCGGGAGCCACCATGTCGACGTCGAGCAAGCCGGGATCTGCAGAGTGGACGCCGCCCACCACAGGCGAGACCAGGCGTTCCAGCACCCGCGAACCCATCCGGGCCCGGACCAGGGCGGAGACGCTGGTGACGTCCTTGCCGGCTCCCACGGAAGTGGGCAGCAGCCGGTCCAGGGAAGCCCGCAGCGAACCCAGGGTGCCCAGGGTGCGGCGGACCTCAGGGTCCCAGGGGTTGGCGGGGATGCCCAGCACGCCGGTCCTCGGCAGTTCGCGGGGACCGTCCGGAAGCTGCACCCACGCGCCGCCGGGACGCGGAGGAACAATCTTGCTGCCCAGGCCGAGTTCGGCACAGAGCCGGGCGACGGCGTCGGAGCGTGTGGCGAACGACTCCGCACCGCTGTCCAGGGTGAGCCCCGCAACGGTATGGCTGCCTACGCAGCCGCCCCACGCCGTGCCCGCCTCCAGGACGGTCACCTGGTGCCCGGCGGCCGCCAGTTCCCGGGCGGCGAGCAGTCCGGAGATACCGCCGCCCACCACCAGTGCTGTCCGGGGCTTCGCCGCTGAGGTGCCCACTGGTTATTCCGGCGAGATGGAGTGGATGAGCTCCACCACCCGGGTCAGGACGTCCGGGTTGGTTTCGGGAGGTACACCGTGCCCCAGGTTCAAGACGTGGCCGGGAGCTGCGGAGCCGGCCGCGATGACCTCGCGGACGTGGGCCTCAAGGATTTCCCACGGGGCGGACAGCAGTGCGGGGTCGATGTTTCCCTGCAGCGGCACGGTTCCGCCCAGCCGCCGGTTGGCCTCATCGAGCGGTAGCCGGTAATCGACGCCCACCACGTCCACGCCCACGTCGCGCATGGCCACGAGAAGTTCGGAGGTACCCGTGCCGAAGTGGATCAGCGGAGCCCCGAGGTGGCGCACATGGTCCAGGGCACGGGCCGACGCCGGCGCAACGTATTTGGTGTAATCGGCCAGTCCCAGCGAACCGGCCCAGGAGTCGAAGAGCTGGGCGGCGGAGGCGCCGGCCTCCAGCTGCGCCTGGAGGAACATGCCGGAGGCGTCGGCGGCCCAGTTGGCCAGCGCGGTCCAGGTCTCCGGATCGGCATGCATCATGGTCCGCGGGCCGAGGTGGTCGCGCGAGGGCTTCCCTTCCACCATGTAGGCGGCCAGGGTGAACGGCGCACCGGCGAAACCGATCAGAGGCGTTTTCCCCAGTTCAGCCACGGTAAGGCGGACGGCTTCGCGGATGGGTTCGAGGGCTTCCCAGGTGAGCTGGGGCAGCGCGGCAACGTCGGCCGCGGTGCGCACGGGCTTGTCCAGGACAGGACCCACGCCGGGGACGATGTCCACACCTACCCCGGCGAGCTTCAGCGGGATCACGATGTCCGAGAAGAAGATGCCGGCGTCCACGTCGTGGCGGCGGACTGGCTGGAGCGTGATCTCGGATGCCAGCTCAGGCCGGAGGCAGGAGTCCAGCATGGCGATACCCTCGCGCACCATGAGGTATTCCGGCAGCGACCGGCCTGCCTGCCGCATGAACCAGACGGGGCGGCGGGACGGCTTGCCCCCGCGGTAGGCCGTGATCAGCGGTGAGTCCGCTGTACGGCCGTCCATCAGCGGATGGTATGCGGAAAGGACGCCGGCAGCGGAGACGGCAGGGCTAGGAGTCATGCTTTTGATTGTGCCGAAAAAGAGCTGCAAAAGATAACGACAACCTGTCGCTGACAGTGTGGGCGCAGGAAGGGTGGCGCAGATCACCGTGGACTGTGGCGACTATCCTTTCCGGTGGTTGTTCTACCAGGCAACGAAAAAGCTATGATTGGTCTGCTGTGGTTCTTTTCTCATTGGTGGCTACACACGCCGACATCGATCTTGAAACCGTTGCTCAGTTGAGCAACGGTTCCTCCGGGATTGCCGCATCCGCCCTCACCGAATCCCCCGCCGTCGCAGGGGCAGTGGTCCTGGCCACCTGCAACCGCTACGAAATTTACGGTGAAGCCGCCAACCCCAACGACGTCGAAGCTGCCCGTGCAGCACTCGTGGCCCGCATCAGCGAGGCCAGCGGGCTGGCCGAACCCCTCGTCTCGCGTTCCTTCAGCACGCGCACCGGACCCGAGGTGACCCAGCACCTGTTCGCCGTCAGCGCGGGACTTGACTCCGCCGTCGTCGGTGAACGCGAAATTGCCGGGCAGGTGCGGCGGGCGTTGATTACCGCCCAGCACGACGGCACTGCCAGCGCCGGCCTGGTCCGGCTTTTCCAGGCCGCCTCCAAGACCGCCAAGGACGTGGGCGCGCAGACGGCCCTTGGTTCCCGCGGCCTGTCCATCGTCTCCGTTGCACTGGACCTGGCCACCGATCTTTCCGAGAACCCCGACTGGTCAGCCAAGAAGGTTGTGCTGTTCGGAACCGGTGCCTACGCCGGGGCCACCATGGCACTGCTGCGTGAACGCGGCTGCACGGACATTTCCGTTTACTCCTCCTCCGGCCGGGCCGAAGGTTTCGTGGCCTCCCGCGGCGGCACCGCCCTGGACGTGGATTCACTGCGGTCCGCCGTGGCTGCTGCCGATGTGATGATCGGCTGCAGCGGATCGGACACCCGGGTTGAAGCCGATGAGCTGGCCGAAGTGCGGGCCGATTCACCGCAGCCCCTGATCGCCATCGACCTTGCCCTTACCCACGACTTCGACCCCGCCGTCGGCGAGCTGGACGGCGTGGAGCTGCTCACCCTGGAGTCAGTGCGCCTTGCCGCGCCGCAGGAACAGGCGGAATCCCTGACCCAGGCCAGCGGCATCGTGAAGGGTGCTGCCAAGGCGTTCGAGCAGGAGCGGAAAGCCCGGTCCGTCGACTCAGCCATCGTTGCCCTGCGGCGGCACACCATGAACGTCCTGGACGCGGAGATGGAAAAGGTCCGCGCCCGCCACGGCTGCACCGCCGCCGCTGAAGAAGTGGAGTTCGCGCTCCGCCGCATGGTCAAGCAGCTGCTGCACGTTCCCACGGTCCGCGCCCGCGAACTGGCCGCCAACGGCCAGCAGGACGACTACGTCGCCGCACTGGAGGCCCTCTACGGCATCACCGTCGAACAGCCCGGCACCGCCGCCCCTGCCGCCGTCGAGGCCGAATGCCCGGTGGACCACCAGGGCCGCGAAACCGCCTGACCCCCGCAACGCGCCATCAGCACCTGCGCCACATCCGGCAACGCCCGCTCACGTTTGGTCCATTTCCAGGCAACGCCCGCTCACTTTTTTCAAGCAAGTGAGCGGGCGTTACCAAAAAAGCTGCCAGACGTGAGCGGGCGTTCCTGTCAGTAGACCGGCTTGTCGGGTTCCACGTCGCGCACCCAGGCCAGGATCCCGCCGTCGAGGTGGCTGACCCGCTGGTAGCCCGCCTGCCGTGCCGCCGCCAGCACGTTTGCGGACCGGGTCCCGGCCTTGCAGTGGAACACGATGTCCCGGTCCTCCGGCAGTTCGTCCCACGCCTCGCCGGCGAGGATCCGTCCCTGCGGGATCAGTTTGGCCCCGTCGATCCGGACGATGTCGTATTCGCCGGCCTCGCGGACGTCCACCAGTTCGAAGTCCTTGAGCCCGGCTTTCCGGGACGCCAGCATGGTGGCCAGCTGCGTGGCGGTAACAGTATGTTCCGTATCCGCCTCGGCTGTGGGCGGGATGCCGCAGAAGGCCTCATAGTCGGTGAGTTCCGTGATGGGTTCCGCCGCGGGGTCCTTCGACACGCGGATCTCGCGCCAACTGCCGCCCAGGGCGTCGAACAGGGCCACGCGGCCCAGCAGGGAACGCCCGACGCCGGTGATCAGCTTCACTGCCTCGGTCACCATGAGCGATCCCACGGCAGCGCAGAGCATGCCGAACACCCCGCCCTCGCCGCAGGAAGGGACGGAACCGGCGGGGGGAGCCTCCGGATACAGGTCGCGGTAGGTGGGACCGTGCTTCTCCCAGAACACGCTGACCTGGCCGTCGAACCGGAAGATGGAACCCCACACGTAGGGCTTGCCCAGGATGGCGGCGGCGTCGTTCACCAGGTACCTGGTGGCAAAGTTGTCGGCTCCGTCAAGAATGAGGTCATACCCGCTGAACAGCTCCAGGGCGTTGGACGCGTCCAGGCGCAGGTTGTGCAGCCGGACATCCACCAGCGGATTCAGCTCCGCGATGGCATCGCGCGCAGACTCGATCTTGGGCCGGCCCACGTCGCTGACACCGTGGATCACCTGGCGCTGCAGGTTGCTCAGGTCCACCACGTCGTCATCAACGATTCCAATGGTGCCAACGCCCGCCGCGGCCAGGTAGAGCAAGGCCGGTGCGCCCAGGCCGCCGGCACCGATCACCAGGACCTTGGCGTTCTTGAGCCGCCGCTGGCCCAGGGCTCCGATCTCGGGAATGATCAAGTGCCGGGAGTAACGCTCCACCTCATCAGGGGTCAGGCCGGCAGCCGGTTCCACCAGCGGATCCAGCGAAAGGGTTGAAACATTTGCGGTGAAAGACGAAGCCATACTTCAATGTATGCCCCGGAATACCAGCGGGTCATATTACCCCGCAGTAAAGTGAAGGGTAACTGCAATGGAAAGAAGGACAACTGTGGTCCCTGAAGCACGGGCTGACCGCCCGCCCGCCGCCGAACCGCAAACCGCCTCCCGCCCCGCAGGCCATCGGTCCGCCCGGCTGCCCCGGGATGAGCGCCGCGCACAGCTGCTGGCGGCAGCCCAGGAGGTGTTCGTAGCCAATGGCTACCACGGTGCGGCCATGGATGAAATTGCAGAGACCGCGCACGTGAGTAAACCCGTGCTGTACCAGCACTTTCCCTCCAAGCGCGACCTGTACCTGGCACTGCTGGAAAGCCATCTGGCATCCCTGACCGAGCTGATGCTGGGCGCCCTGAATTCCACCACGGACAATGATGAACGCGTCCAGGCCGTCATGCGCGCCTACTTCCACTTCATCGCCAATGACGACCAGGCCCACCGGCTGGTATTCGAGTCCGACCTGATCAACGACCCCGATGTGAGTTCCAGGCTGGAAACCTTTAACCGGACCTTCGCCGATGCCATCGCCCGGGTCATTGCCGAGGACACCAAGCTCCCCCACCTCGAAGCCGAACTCCTGGGCCGCGGACTGGCTGGAATGGCGCAGGTCAGCGCCCGGTACTGGCTGGAAACGGACGGCAACCTGGACCTCAACGTGGCCAGCGACCTGATCTACCGTTTAGCTTGGCGCGGAATCTCTCGCTTCCCCAAAGAGTCCTAGACTACAAATAAGACAACACCTCGTAGACACGAGTACTTTCACAGGCTGGGAGGCCCCCTTGGAAATTAAGATCGGCGTTCAAAACGTTGGCCGCGAGATCGTGCTGGAATCGACCCAGGACGCGGAGACTGTGGCCAAGGTTGTTGGTGAAGCCATCAATGGCGGCAGCGAACTGCGGCTCAAGGATGACAAAGGACGCGTGATCATCGTTCCGGGCAACGCACTGGCGTATGTGGAAATCGGCGCCGAAGAGGTCCGGCGCGTCGGGTTCGGCCAGTTCTAGTCCCCGGTTCCAAGGAGATCCATGCTTTCGCTGATCATTGTGGTGCTGGCCACTGTCGCCGCGGGCTTCGTCGTCTGGGCCAATGACAGGCGGCATGCCAAGTACGGGGCGGCGCTGCCGGCGGGCGTGGCCGCAGGTGTTGCGGCGCTGGTGTGGATCATCCTGATGGCAGCCGGTTTCGGCTACCTGCCAGGGCTGACCTGGCTTCCCTGGGTCCTGCCCATCGTTCTCGGCATTGCAGCCGCCATCGCCGCCGTCGTCTACCTGGGCCGCACGCGTGCGCGCCACGACGCACAGCAGCTCACGGCGATCCTGCGGCGCTGAGCTTCCAGTCGCGTGCACGTGGCGGCAAAGACTAAACGGCTGTGGCCACCACCCACGCGGGTGGTGGCCACAGCCGTTTAACCGGATATCGGGAGCCTAGAGGAACTCTGCCCTGCCCTCCATTGCCGACGATGCCAGGGCGTGCTCCCTGCGCGGGATGCGCCCGGCCGCCCGGGCCATCCGGCCGGAAATCACTGCGTGCTTGAAGGCCTCGCCCATGAGCGTCGGGTTCTGCGCCCGGGTGACAGCCGTGGCCAGCAGCACGGCATCGCAGCCCAACTCCATGGCAAGGGCGGCGTCGGACGCCGTGCCGATGCCGGCGTCCAGGACCACAGGCACGGTGGCCCGGGAAACAATGAGCTCGATGTTGTGCGGGTTCAGGATCCCCAGGCCGGTGCCGATCGGGGCGCCCAGCGGCATGACGGCGGTGGCGCCAAGGTTCTCCAGCCGCAGCGCCAGCACGGGATCGTCATTGGTGTAGGCAAAGACCTTGAAGCCGCGGTTGACCAGCTGCTCGGTGGCCTCGACGAGTTCCACGGCGTCCGGGAGGAGGGTTTGTTCGTCCGCGATGACCTCGAGTTTGACCCAGTCGGTCTCCAGTGCCTCGCGGGCAAGTTCTGCGGTGAGGACCGCGTCCCGGGCGGTGAAGCAGCCGGCGGTGTTGGGCAGGACCCGGATCCCGTGGTCCACCAGCAGCTGGAACAGTGATCCGGTTTCCGCGGTGGAGTAGCGCCGCATGGCCACGGTGGTCAGCGCGGTGCCGGAAGCCAGGAGCGCTGCGCCCAGGCCGTCGAGGCTGGGCGCTCCCCCGGTGCCCATGATGAGCCTGGATCCGAGGGCGACGCCGTCGATCACCAGGGCGTCGCCGGTCCCGGGGCTTCCTGCGGGGTTGATGGTGCTGGTTTCGGTCATGGTGTCAGCCTCCCTGTACTGCTGTGACAAGTTCGATGTCGTCACCCTCGGCGAGCGCGGTGGCGAACCATTGGCTGCGCGGCACCACCTGTGCGTTGTGCGCGACGGCGACCCCCAGCTTCTCGCCGTCGGTCGCCTGCCCGTTGTCAGCCAGCGGGCGTCCGGTGACCTGGCTGACCAGCGTGGTGATGGAGGCGCCGTCGGCAACCGTGTGCGGGTTTCCGTTAAGGGTGATGTTCACGCTGTCTCCTTGATGAAGGGGCTTGTTGCTGCTGTGGCCGGCCTGGAGAACCGGTCCGGGCTGAAGGGTGCCCAGCGGGGATCGGACTTTCCGTCCAGCAGCTCCCTGCAGATGGCCGCTGCGGCGGGGGTGAGCAGGACGCCGTGCCGGAAGAATCCGGTGGCAATGATGAGCCCCGGGACATGCCCGGCTTGTCCGCCCACGGAGGCCCCAGGCACCGGCACCCGGCCCAGGAGCGGTGCGTTGTCAGGGGTTCCGGGCCGGGCACGGGCGGTGGATTCCAGGAGTTCAAGTTCGGCGACGGCGGGCACCAGCGCCTGCGCGTCCCGCAGCAGCTGGTATACGCCTCCGGCACTGACGGCGCCGGACAGGGCATCCTCGCGCTGGGTGGCTCCAATCACCACCGTCCCGTCCTGCCGCGGGACGATATACACCGGCACGCCGTGGACCAGCCCGCGGACCGTTGACGTGACCAGGGGCTGAAGGTGGCGGGGAACGGCAAGGCGGAGGATGTCCCCGTGCACGGGCCGCAACGGCAGCTCGAGGCCGTCCGGCAGGCCGTCAAGCGCCCCCGCCTGCAGCCCGTTGGCCACCACCGTCTCCGTTGCCAGCACCGTGCCGCCGCCCGCAAGGCGGACGCCGGCAACAGCTCCGCCGTCCCACAACAGCCGGGCTGCCCGGTCCGGAACGGCGTAACCATCGACTGCCCCGGCAACGGCCAGTTCCGGCAACTCCTGCGCCGCGCCGGCCAGGGCCAGGCGCAGGGCTGCCACCAGGCGCCGCGGGTCCACCTGGTGGTCTGCCGGGGTGTCCAGGGCGCAGGCAATGGCCGGGCTGAGCAGCGGCTCGCGCTTCCGGGCTTCGCGCACGGTGAGGGGCTCCACCTCCAGCCCGTTGTCCTGCTGGACCAAACGCAAATCCATGAGTGCCCGGCGGTCGGCTGCGTCGGCACCCACCGCGAGTGTCGCCGTCGTGAGGTATCCGGAATCCGCGCCCGTGGCACTGTCCAGGGCGGCGGCGAACCCCGGCCAGCGCGATGATGCGTCCAGCATCAGTTCCAGGAGGTCTTCCTCCTGGTAGTGCAGTTCGCTGACGGGGGCCAGCATGCCGGCGGCCGCCCAGCTGGCGCCGGTGCCCGGTGCGTGGTCGATGAGGACCACCGAGCGTCCGGAACGCTGCGCCTCCCAGGCGATTCCGTGCCCCACCACTCCCCCGCCGATGACCGCAACATCGGCCCGGACCGTGGAGGAGCTGGAGGCGTCGGCGGACCCGGGATGGTTGAAAGGGGTGCGCATATGGATTCCTTCCCTACGCCGGCATTACCCGGATCAGGTCAAGCGGTCGGCTCTGACGCCCTCTCAGCCCGGCGCTTTGTGACAGCTGCCGCGGGCTCCCGCAGTACCAGCCCAGTTTAGAGGAACTAGGCTTGCACGCATGAATGTGTCCACCCCATCCTTCCCCGCCGGCCACCGCGCTCCCGCCACCGAAGTTGTCAATTCACGGGACAGCGACGCCCTCAAGGCGGCCCGCCTGTACCTCTGCACCGATGCGCGCCGGGACCGCGGCGACTTTGCGGAGTTCGTTGACGCCGCGTTCGCCGGCGGCGTGGACATCATCCAGCTGCGCGACAAAGCCATCGAGGCTGCCGAGGAACTGGACCTCCTGGCGGTGCTGAAGGAGACGGCGGTACGGCACGGCAGGCTGTGGGCTGTCAATGACCGTGCGGACATCGCCGTCCTCTCCGGGGCGCCGGTGTTCCACATCGGCCAAAAGGACCTTCCCTTGCCCGCAGCACGTACGTTGGTCAATGGAAATGCCGCAATCGGGCTCTCCAGCCACACAACGGGGCAGGTGGACGCCGCGCTGGCAGCAGCTGCCGGTCCGGCCGGCCTGGACTATTTCTGCGTGGGTCCGGTCTGGGCCACCCCCACCAAACCCGGCAGGGCAGCCGTCGGACCAGACCTGGTGAAGTACGCCGCGGACGCCTCAGGAAAGGTGGCAGATCCGGTGCCCTGGTTTGCCATTGGCGGCATCGACCACGGAAACGTCCGGCAGGTGGCGGAAGCCGGTGCCCGCAGGATCGTGGTGGTCCGCGCCATCACTGAGGCTCCCGACCCCGCGGCCGCGGCTGCTTCACTCCTCGACGCGCTGGACGCCGCCGGCGCCTGATGCCATATCCGTGGACTTGGAGCTACGCTGATTTTTGTGTCACATCATCGGCTGGCCCCCAACGTCCATGACCACAGGAACGCCTTGGAAGAGGCGTTGGGCCTGCTGCGGACCGAACTCGAACTGCCGGGGCCCTACCCCGCTGACGCAGTAGCCGATGCCCGGGCCGCCGTGGCTGCCCTGAAGCTGCCGTCCTATGACCTGACCGCCGTGGAGTTCGTGACCATCGATCCGGCATCGTCCACGGACCTTGACCAGGCGGTGTTCATCGAACCGGACGGGAACGGCTACCGGGTGCTGTACGCGATCGCCGACGTCCCGGCGTTTGTTGCCCCGGGAGGGCCCCTGGACGCCGAGACCCGTCGCCGGGGCCAGACGTTCTACGCTCCGGACGGCAGGATTCCGCTGCATCCGGAAGTCATCAGCGAGGGGGCAGGGAGCCTGCTGCCGGGGCAGGACTGTTCAGCGTTCGTATGGGACTTCACGCTCGACGGCGATGCGTCCGTTTTGTCGGTGGGTGTCAGGAGGGCGCGGGTCCGCAGCCGCGACAAGCTCAGCTACAAGGGCGCGCAGGCAGACCTCGACGCCGGGACTGCATCAACGGTGCTGCGGCTGCTCCGCGAGGTGGGCCTGAAACGGGTAGCCCTGGAAAGGGAACGTGGAGGGGCAAGCCTCAACATGCCCGAGCAGGAAATTGTCCAGCTGCCCGATGGCGGCTACCGCATTGACGCCGTCCCGCAGCTTCCCGTGGAGGACTGGAACGCGCAGATATCGCTGATGACCGGGATGGCGGCCGCGCAGCTCATGCTGGAGGGCAAGGTGGGAATCCTGCGCACCATGCCCGCCCCGGACGAACGGTCCCTGCGGCACTTCCGCCTGCAGACCGAGGTGCTGGGCAGGCCCTGGGACGGCGAGGTCAGCTACGGCGAGTACCTGCGTTCACTCGATCCCACCGATCCGCGCCAACTGGCCATCATGCATTCCGCCGGCATGCTGTTCCGGGGAGCCTCGTATACCGCTTTCGACGGCACGGTCCCCGAGGACGGGGTGCAGTCCGCCATCGGCGCGGCCTATGCCCACACCACCGCACCGCTGCGCCGCCTGGTGGACCGCTTCGTCCTGGTCATCTGCGAGGCCCTGAGCAACGGAGGCGATGTTCCTGGCTGGGCCCGGGAGGCCCTTCCGCTGCTGCCGGGCATCATGGCCGGCTCAGACCAGCTGGCGTCCCGGATGGAACGCCTGGCCCTGGACACCGTGGAGGCGGCGCTGCTGCTGAACCACATTGGGCAGGAGTTCGACGCGATCGTGATTTCCGGGTCCAAACCGCAGAACGGCAATGGCAACGGCACGGGGAAAAACGGCAACGGAAAGAACGGCAACGGCGGCGGAAGTTCGGGCATTATCCAGGTTGCCGAACCGGCTGTCACCGCGCGGTGCGCCGGCGAGCTGGAGTCCGGAACCAAGGTCCGGGTCCGCCTGCTTTCGTCGGACATCACCACCCGCGAGATCCATTTCGAGCTCGTCCCCTGAGGGCCGGCAGGCGCGGCAGGCGGGCCGGAACAGTGTTTCTGCGCCCGTACGGCTAGACTGAAAGGGTAGAAATGGATGCCCGGTCGTTGATTTCCTTGATTTGAAACCAACAAGCCCGCCCCTACGCGATCTTGAGAATTACCCGCTGGTCACCAGTGCCAGCATTAGATAGCCCGCGATCGGCTTCCACTGGAATCGCTTGCGCGCCTGAGCGTGCTCCGGAGCGGCCAGCCTTGGCCGGCCCGTTGAGCAGGCAGCGCCATTGCCCAAATGAATAAGGAAACTCCCCCGTGAGTGAATTGCATACCCACCAGCTTCTGAGCGATGAGTCCGGTACGGAAACCATCGAGCCGGAAGAAACCATCATCTCGGACGAGACCCCGCATGAGATCGCGGAGAAGTCCTTTGCCGACTACAACGTCCGCGAGGACATCGTGGAGTCCCTGGCTGACGCCGGGATCACCCACCCCTTCCCCATCCAGGCCATGACCCTGCCGGTGGCGCTGGGCGGCCACGACATCATCGGCCAGGCCAAGACCGGCACCGGCAAGACCCTGGGCTTCGGCATTCCCGCACTCCAGCGGGTCATCGGGCAGGACGACCCCGGCTACGCCAAGCTGGCCGTGCCGGGAGCCCCGCAGGCCCTGGTCATCGTCCCCACCCGCGAACTGGCCGTGCAGGTGGCCGGGGACCTGGTGACGGCATCGCGGAAGCGCAATGCGAGGATCGCCACCATCTACGGCGGCCGCGCCTACGAGCCCCAGGTGGAGGCGCTGAAGCAGGGCGTGGAGGTTGTGGTGGGTACCCCGGGCCGCCTCATCGACCTTTACAAGCAGAAGCACCTGAGCCTGAAGAACGTCAAGATCGTGGTCCTGGACGAGGCCGACGAGATGCTGGACCTTGGCTTCCTCCCGGATGTGGAGACCCTCATCGCGGCGACGCCGGCCGTCCGGCAGACACTCCTGTTCTCCGCCACCATGCCCGGCCCGGTCATCGCCATGGCCCGCCGCTACATGACCCAGCCCACCCACATCCGGGCCGCGGACCCCGAGGATGAGGGCCTGACCAAGCGCGACATCCGCCAACTGATCTACCGCGCCCACAGCATGGACAAGATCGAGGTGGTGGCGCGCATCCTCCAGGCCAGGGGCCGTGGACGCACCATCATCTTCACCAAGACCAAGCGCACCGCCGCCAAGGTGGCCGAGGAACTGGTGGACCGCGGGTTCGCTGCTGCCGCCATCCACGGCGACCTGGGCCAGGGTGCCCGCGAACAGGCGCTGCGGGCGTTCCGCAACAACAAGGTGGACGTCCTGGTGGCCACCGACGTTGCGGCCCGCGGCATCGACGTCGAGGACGTCACCCACGTCATCAACTACCAGTGCGTGGAAGACGAAAAGATCTACCTGCACCGGGTGGGCCGCACCGGCCGCGCGGGCAACAAGGGCACCGCAGTCACGTTCGTGGACTGGGACGATGTTCCCCGTTGGGCGTTGATCAACAAGGCACTGGGCCTCAATGTGCCCGAACCCGTGGAAACCTACTCCTCCTCGCCGCACCTCTACGCGGACCTCGACATCCCCGTGGGCACCAAGGGACGGCTGCCGCGTGACAAGCGCACCCTGGCCGGCGTTGACGCCGAGGTGCTTGAGGACCTGGGCGAAACCGGCAAGAAGAACAGCCGCAGCGGCGGCCGCGACGGCGGCCGGTCCCGGGACAGGACAAGCGACAGGGACGGCCGCGGCCGCGAAAGCCGCAGCGGCAACCGTGAAGGTGGCCGCAGCGAAGGTGGCCGCAGCGGCGGCGACACGAAGCGCAGCGGTGAGCGCCGTCGTCGTACCTCCGACTCTTCCGCCGCTCCCGCAGGTGAGGCTGCTGCTCCCGCAACCGAGGGCGAACAGCCCTCACGCGCCCGCCGGACCAGGACCCGCACCCGCCGCCGCAACGGCGAAGTGGTGGCCGGCGCCGACACGGGCACGCAGCCTGGCAACTCCGAGGGCTAACTGCCCCGATGACTGACACTGTTTGGGCGCCGGACGGCGGCAGCCTGGTGGTGCACGCGGACAACGCGGAGTACCTCCCCACGCTGCCGGACGGCGCCTTCACACTAATCTACGTGGACCCGCCCTTCAATACAGGCAGGCCGCAGCAGCGCCAGGAAACCCGGATGGTGGTCAACGCCGGCGGCAGCGGCGACCGCGTGGGCTTCAAGGGCCGCTCCTACGACACCATCAAGGGCGCCCTGCACCGCTACGATGACGCGTTCAGCGACTACTGGTCCTTCCTGGAACCCCGGCTGGTCGAGGCATGGCGACTGCTGGCCGACGACGGAACCCTGTACCTGCACCTGGACTACCGCGAGGTGCACTACGCCAAGGTGATGCTGGACGCGATCTTCGGCCGTGAATGCTTCCTGAACGAGATCATCTGGGCCTACGACTACGGCGCCCGGGCGAAAAACCGGTGGCCCACCAAGCACGACAACATCCTGGTGTACGTGAAGAACCCGGCCAAGTACCACTTCGACAGTGCCGAGGTGGACCGCGAGCCGTACATGGCCCCCGGGCTGGTGACGCCTGCCAAACGTGAACTGGGAAAGCTGCCCACCGACGTCTGGTGGCACACCATCGTCTCGCCCACGGGCAAGGAGAAGACCGGCTACCCCACGCAGAAGCCGGAGGGCCTGGTCCGCCGGGTGGTTGCCGCGTCGAGCAGGCCCGGTGACTGGTGCCTGGACTTCTTCGCCGGTTCCGGCACGCTGGGGGCAGTTGCCGCCAAGCTTGGCCGGAAGTTCGTGTGCGTGGACCAAAACCAGCCCGCCATCGACATCATGGCCAAACGGCTGGGTGCCCACGCCACCCTGGCCTCGTTCCAGCCCAACTAGGGACGGACGACGGCGGCTCCCGTGCCCAGTGCCTCGATCCGGGCGAGCATGTCCGGCGAGGTCAGGTTTTCGCCGAGCAGGTTGGGCTTGCCGGTGCCGTGATAGTCCGAGGAACCGGTGATCAGCAGGTCGTGTTCGGCGGCCAGCTTCCGCAGGAAATCCCTGCCCTCTTCCGGGTTGTCCCGGTGGTCGATCTCCAGGCCTGCCAGCCCGGCGTCGATCATGTCACGGTACGTCCGCTCCCCCACGATCCGTCCCCGGGCCGACGCCACGGGATGGGCAAACACGGGAACACCGCCGGCGGCACGGACAAGTTCGACGGCGGTGGCCGGGTCGGGTGCGTAATGCGGGATGAAGTACCGGGACCGGGATGTGAGGATGGAGGCAAACGCCTCCGAACGGTCCTCCACCACGCCCGCCGCGACCAGGGCGTCGGCGATGTGCGGCCGCCCAAGGGTGGCGCCGGGTGCCACGTGGTGGATCACGTCGTCCCACGTCAGCGGGTAGTCCTCCGCGAGGATGGTGACCATCCGCTCGGCCCTGCTGAGGCGGGAGTCCTTGGCCTTGGTGATTTCCTCCAGGAGTCCCGGATGGTTGGGGTCGTGCAGGTAGCTCAGCAGGTGGACGCTGATGCCCTCTTCCGTCCGGCACGAGACCTCCATGCCGGGCACCAGTGCCACCCCGCAGGTTGCGGCGGCCACGGCTGCCTCCGCCCAGCCTGCCGTTGAATCGTGATCGGTCAGGGCAACCACGTCAAGGCCGGCGCGCGCAGCGGATGCCATGACATCGGCGGGCGTCTCGGTGCCGTCGGAAACATTGGAGTGGGCATGCAGGTCAATCCTCACTGGTCCAGCGTAGTGGACGGCACGGCAGGGAACCCGGCCGGCACGTTCGCATAGCCGCGAAGCTGGTGAGACGATGGTGCCGTGAACGATGCCGAAAACACCCAAAACTCCGCTTCCCAGCCGCTGGAGGAACGCGTCAACAACCGCTCCCAGCGGCCCAGTTCCAACGCCTTCAAGGCCTTCATGGCCAGCAACTGGGCACCGTCCAGCCACGAACTTCCGCAGCGGGACGTCGTGGCCGGCTACGCCGCAGCGCGCCGCAAGGCGATCTCTGCCCTGTTCAACGGCGAACGCCTGGTCATCCCCGCGGGGCCGCTGAAAGTCCGCTCCAATGACTGCGACTACCGCTTCCGCCCGCATTCCGGCTTCGCCCACCTGACGGGACTGGGCCTGGACCACGAACCGGACGCCGTCCTGATCCTGGAACCGGTTGCAGAAGGAACGGGCGACGACGGCGCGAACCACCGGGCCACGCTGTACTTCCGGCCGCTGGCCGGCAGGGACACGGAACAGTTCTATGCGGACTCCCGCTCCGGCGAATTCTGGATCGGCGCCCGTCCCACGCTCGAAGAGTTCGAGGCCCGCCTGGGACTGGCCACCGCGCACATCGACCAACTGGAAACCGCCATCACCAAGGACGTGGGCGCCCCGGAAATCGGCGGCATCTCCATCCGGCTGGTCCGCAAGGTGGACGACAACATTGACGCCCTGGTGGACACGGCCCGGTACAACACGGCCAGGGACCCCGAGAACCTGGACCTTGCCGTCCTGGACGCCCTGGACGAAAAGCTCTCTGAGGCCCTCTCCGAACTGCGCCTGCTCAAGGATGAGTGGGAAATCGAGCAGATGAAGACCGCGGTCTCCGCCACCGTTGAAGGGTTTGAAGAAGTGGTCAAGGCGTTGCCGCGGGCGCTTACCCATGCCCGCGGCGAGCGGGTGGTGGAAGGAGCATTCTTCGCCCGCGCCCGCGAGGTGGGCAACGAGCTGGGTTACGACACCATCGCAGCGTCCGGCAACAATGCCACCGTGCTGCACTGGACCCGCAACACCGGGCGCATCCACGCCGGCGAGCTCCTGCTCCTGGACGCCGGCGTCGAGGCTGACTCGCTGTACACGGCAGACATCACCCGGACACTTCCGGCCAGCGGCGCCTTCAGCGACATCCAGCGCAAGATCTACCAGGCGGTCCTCGATGCTGCCGACGCCGGGTTCGCCGCGGCCCAGCCGGGCACCAAGTTCCGGGACATCCACACCGCCGCCACCACGGTCCTGGCCGAGCGCCTGGCCGAATGGGGCATCCTGCCCGTCAGCGTGGAGGAGGCCATCAGTCCCGAAGGCCAGCAGCACCGCCGCTGGATGCCGCACGGTACCAGCCACCACCTGGGCCTGGACGTCCACGACTGCGCCCAGGCCAAGCGCGAACTGTATCTGGACGGCATCCTCACCGAAGGCATGGTCTTCACCATCGAACCCGGCCTCTACTTCAAGGAGGAAGACCTGGCGATCCCCGAGGAATACCGGGGCATCGGCGTCAGGATCGAGGATGACATCCTCATGACGGCTGACGGCCCCGTCAACCTCAGTGCCGCCCTGCCGCGTAATCCGGAGGACGTGGAGGACTGGATGGCCGGCATCTACCGGACCGAAGAAGCCTGACCCGGCCAGAAACACTGGTCACCAGGGCCAAACAGCAAAGAGCGGGGCCGCCGGATTCAATCCGGCGGCCCCGCTCTTTGTTCCGGCGCTGGCCGGGCAGTTTCAGGCCAGGCGCTCCCAGGCTGCTTGAACCCGGGCCGCTCCTGCCGTCTTACTGCCGGTGCCCGCCCTGGTGCTGATCCCCGTCCGGACCGTACTGGCCCTCGGCAGGGTGTTCGGCACCAGGTTCTGCGTCCTGTCCCCGCCCCGGCTGTCCTGTCCCCTGCTGGCCCGGGGCTGCTGCAGGACTCTGCGGCAGCCGGACACCGTACTGCGGGCGTCCGTCCGGCAGGTCCGGGTAGCGGACCGACCGGGCCGGGCCGGCCGGCTGTGCCGGCTGCTGGTGCTGGCCGCCGTCGTACTGCTGGCCACTGTATTGCTGCCCGCTCTGCTGCGGGGCGCTGTGCTGCTGGCCGCCGTCGTCCGGGTAGCCGTGTCCGTCCTGGCCGGGGCCGCCCTGCCCCGATCCGTCCTGGACCGATGAGCCGGAGGACCGCTGGCCGTAGGGGTCGTTCCAGCCCGCGGGCCGGGCCGGACCCTGCTGCTGCCCCGGCTGCTGCTGGTGCTGGTACGGCTGGTTGTAGTAGTCGTGCTGTGTGTACGGTCCCGGTCCGGATGCCGCATCCGAACGGGTCATGGGCAGCTGCTGCAGCAGGCGCCGGGCCTCGTGGGCGGCCTCGGGCGCAACAATGACGTCGTAGCTGGTGGCCACCACCTGGCTGGTGGACGTGAAGTCGCGCTTCCCGCGCTGCATGGCGTAGGTGACGATGCCGAACAGCATGAAGAAGGCCGCACCCATCAGCACGGACGTCATGATCGAGAAGTATCCGGGTGACGGTGCGAAGAAGGACAGCATGACGCCCACGAACAGGCCGAACCACATGCCGCTCAGCGCCCCCGAAAGGGCCACCCTGGGGTAGCTCAGGCGCCCCGTAACCCGCTCCACCATCTTCAGTTCGTTACCCACGATGGACACCATCTGGACCGGAAACTGCTGGTCGGCGAGGTAGTCCACCGCCTTCTGGGCATCGAGGTAGGAGTTGTAGGAGCCTACGGTGTCACCGGTGGGTACGGCACGGGCGTCATCCGTACCGTTGGGGCCACCGGCCCTGGGAGCACCAAAAATGTTAGACATAACCCCATTCTTGCCCATCAAGGTGGGTGCTGCCTGTAAATTCAGCTAAAAGAGAGCAGACTCGGTAGCCTGTAGAGGTGAGTACAACACCTACCCGCGTCTTCGTGGCGCGCCTCCTGGGCCTCGATGTTTTCGACCCCCTGGGCGACCGGCTGGGCCGGTTGCGCGATGTTGTTGTGCTGTCCCGGGGAACCCAGGGAGCCCCGCACGTGGTGGGCATCGTGGTGGAAGTACCGGGAAAGAAGCGTGTCTTCGTGCCCATGACGCGCATTACGTCGATCGACCAAACCCAGATCATCTGCACGGGCCTGGTCAACCTGCGCCGGTTTGAACAGCGCGGAGCCGAAACGCTGGTGGTGGCCGAAATGTTCGACCGGCGGGTGACGCTCCGAGACGGCAGCGGCGACGCCACCATCGAGGACATCGCCATTGACCAGCACCGATCCCGCGACTGGTTCGTCAGCAAGCTCTTCGTCCGCCGCGGCCATTCACTGTCCCCCCTGAGCCGGCTGCGCCGCAACGAGACCCTGATCATCGACTGGGCGGACGCCCAGCAGGGGCCGCGCACCGAGCCGCAGGCCGCCACCCAGTTCGTGGCCAACCACGAGGACCTCAAACCCGCCGACTTCGCCGAGGCACTGCAGGAAATGAGCGACAAGCGCCGTTTCGAAGTGGCCAGCGAACTGCAGGACGAGCGGCTGGCAGATGTCCTCCAGGAACTGCCGGAAGACGACCAGGTGGAAATTCTCTCCGCGCTGGATGTCCAGCGCGCCGCGGATGTCCTGGAGGAGATGGATCCCGATGACGCCGCCGACCTCCTCGGTGAACTCCCCTCTGCCCAGGCGGAGGAACTGCTCCAGCTGATGGAGCCCGAAGGCGCAGAGGATGTCCGCCGCCTGCTGGAGTACGACGAGGACACCGCCGGCGGCCTCATGACCCCGGTGCCGGTCATCCTGCCGCCGGAAGCCACGGTCGCCGAAGCCCTGGCCCACGTCCGGCGGGAGGAGCTCTCCCCGGCACTGGCGTCGTCGATCTTCATTGCCCGGCCGCCGCTGGAAACTCCCACCGGCCGCTTCCTGGGCGTGGTGCACATCCAGCAGCTGCTGCGTTTCCCGCCGTTCGAGGCACTGGGAAACCTGGTGGACAAGAACCTCGAGCCGTTGTCCGACCAGGCGCACATCAGCGAAGTGGCCCGGACCCTGGCCACGTACAACCTGAACTCCCTCCCGGTGGTCAATGACGCCGGCCGGCTTGTGGGGGCGGTGACTGTTGATGACGTATTGGATCACTTGTTGCCGGACGACTGGCGCGCCCATGATGGTGAGGCCCCGATAAGAAGGCTGGGTGGCCGCATTGGCTGATAACAGCGCTCCGAAGAACCCCAACCAGCGGAACCTGGCCAACGCGGATTCAAAAGGCAGCCTCGACACACCCCTGAGCGCCCGCCAGCGGATCCTGCCCAAGTTCTCCCCGGATCCGGACGCGTTCGGGCACGCCACAGAAGGCTTTGCCCGGTTCATGGGCACCCCGCAGTTCCTGGTCTACATGACGGTGTTCTGCATCTTCTGGCTGGGGTGGAACACGTGGGCGCCCGCCGAGTGGCAGTTCGATTCGAGGGACCTTGGCTTCACCCTGCTGACCCTGATGCTGTCGCTGCAGGCCTCCTACGCGGCGCCCCTGCTGCTGCTGGCGCAGAACCGGCAGGATGACCGGGACCGCGTCTCGGTGCAGCAGGACCGGCAGCGCGCCGAACGCAACCTCTCCGACACCGAGTACCTGACCCGGGAGCTCGCCTCCCTGCGGATCGCACTGCGCGAGGTGGCCACCCGCGACTACGTCCGGGCCGAGCTGCGCTCACTCCTCGAAGACCTGCTGGAAGCCCAGGAGGAGCTGCGGACCCACGACGACACCGGACCCGGTTCGCACGAATCCCCCCGCGACAAAGTGAAAGACAAGTTGCGCGAACAGCGGGACCGGCAACGGAGCCCGCGCACCCAGCAAATCCCCCGGGTGAAACCCGGCCATTCCACACAGGACCGCTAATGACCGAACCCATTGCCAGCACCCCGTTGGCTGAGGCAGTCAATGCTGCCCTGGCCACTGTGATCGACCCCGAGCTCCGGCGTCCCATCACCGAGCTGGGCATGGTGGACTCGGTCCACGTTTCCGACGACGGAAAAGTCACCGTGGCGGTCCTGCTCACCATCGCCGGCTGCCCGCTGCGGGACACCATCACCGCCGATTCGCAGAAGGCCCTTTTCGCCGTCCCCGGCGTCACCGCCGTCGACGTCGAGCTCAAAGTAATGGACCAGGCCCAGCGCGATGCCCTCAAGGAGAAGCTGCGCGGCGCCGGCGGCCAGCGCAGGATCCCGTTCAACGAACCGGATTCCCTCACCAGGGTCTATGCCGTGGCCAGCGGCAAGGGCGGAGTGGGCAAGTCCTCGGTCACGGTCAACCTGGCCACCGCGCTGGCTGCCCAGGGCCTGCGGGTGGGCATCGTGGATGCGGACGTTTACGGCTTCTCCGTGCCGGCGCTGATGGGCATCACCCAAGCCCCAACCCAAGTCGATGACATGATCCTCCCTCCGGTTGCCTACGGGGTGAAGGTCATCTCCATTGGCATGTTCGTGACCGGCAACCAGCCCGTTGCCTGGCGCGGACCCATGCTGCACCGGGCCCTGGAACAGTTCCTCACCGACGTCTATTTCGGCGACCTGGATGCCTTGTTCCTGGACCTTCCGCCCGGGACAGGTGACATCGCCATCTCCGTGGCCCAGCTGCTGCCCAAGGCAGAAATCCTGGTGGTCACCACCCCCCAGGCGGCGGCTGCCGACGTTGCAGAACGCGCAGGCGCCATCGCCACCCAGACGGGGCAGAAGATCGCGGGCGTCATCGAGAACATGTCCTACCTGGAGATGCCCGACGGCGGCAGGATGGAACTTTTCGGAAGCGGCGGCGGGGCGGTGCTCACCGAGCGCCTCAGCGCCACGGTGGGGACGGACGTGCCGCTGCTGGGCCAGATTCCCCTGGACATCCAGTTGCGCGAAGGCGGGGACTCGGGCGTTCCAATCGTCCTGGGCCAGCCCGGTTCGGCGGGGGCTGTCGCGCTGGCAGGCATCGCAGGCCAATTGGCCGCCAAACCCCGCGGGCTCGCCGGGATGAAGCTGGGGCTGCAGCCGCGCTGATCGGACCCGGCACTGCCGGCGCTTACCCTAGGTGGCTTCGGTGTCGAACGGGGCGGTATCGCCCGGGGCCAGCCTCTGCACCACCCGTTCGGGACGCTGAGGTGCCGAATCTGCTGCGGCTGCGGCGCCGGAGACTGCGGCCACGGCGGCAGGGGCTCCTGAACTGACGGGCTTGGTGTCGTCGTCGAGCAGTGCTTCCTTGATAATGCGGCGGGGATCGTACTGGCGCGGGTCGTACTTCTTCCAGTCGACATCGTCGATGTCGATGCCCACTTCTTCCTTGATCTGTTCGCGCGCGCCGGAAGCCATGCGGCGGAGTTCCTTGACCAGGTTTGCCAGCTTCTGGGTGTATTCAGGCAGCCGCTGGGGGCCGATCACGAGGACGCCAATGATCAGCAGAAGGATGAACTCCGGGCCGTTGATTCCAAACACTTTAGGAAGATTACCCTCTCCGGGCTGCGAGTGACGATTCCCGTCCGGCGGACGGGGAAACAGTCCGTGTCATTGGGTGAACATGGCTGCGATCTTGCTGATTCCCCGCTCCAGCCGTGCCTCCAGGGGCTCCGGGGTTGGGCTTCCCGGCGTTTCCGGAACGGCCGCGTCAACCCCTTCCGTGGCGGTGTGGGCAAGTTGCTCGAGGATGGGCAGCGCATCATCGGCCTGCTCCGGGGGCAGGTCGGAGCGGTAGGTGATGGTGAGCCCGGCGGCCCGGTAGGTGGCAGACCAGGGAGAGGTGCCCAAAACCTGCAGCGGACCACCCTCCTGGCCTGCTGCTGGATGACCCACCGGGTGTTGCTCCGTGATGGTGGCGTGATGCGTCCCGTCAGTGAGGTGCAGCTCCACCGCAGGTTGCCCGTCAACCACCAGTGCCCGGGCAGCTTCCAGGTGGAATCCCATGGCCTGAAGTTCGGGGCAGGCCCATCCCTCGGACCGCAACGTGGCCAGCTGCGGGGCGGTCAAAGTCCGGCCGTCCGCCGGGGTCTGGGAGGAAACGTGCGAAAAGGCCGCTTCGGTTCCCACCGGCCCGTCCGCGGCGGGATCACCCGCTGCGGTGAAGGCACCCACGGCCAACACACCGGCCGCCGCCATGGTCCCGCCGGCGGCGAGCCCCAGCGCACGCGCGGCCATGCGGGAGGTGCCGCCCTGAGGCACGGGAGGCTGGGCAGCCAGTTCGTGGGTGCGTGCCAGCAGCCGTGCCGTCAGGTCCTGGCTGGCAGGCGGGATGGGGGCTTCGCGCAGCCGTTCAAGGTACTGCCGTTCCCGGCGCACGGCTGCAGCACACTCCTGGCAGGCCTCTAGGTGGCTGCCGGTGCGCTGATGCCTGCCGCCGAAAGGAAACTGGGACCTCATGTGCCGTTCAGAGGATGCCGGCGATGCGCGGCAGCGCAAGCTTGCGGCGGGACTGCTGCGGACGGGGGTCACGGTGGGCCAGCTTTTCGCGCAGCATGGTCCGGCCGCGGTGGATGCGCGAGCGGACAGTGCCCAGCTTCACGCCCAGGGCCTCGGCGACCTCGTCATAGGACAGACCCTCAAGGTCGCACAGGACTACGGCGGCACGGAAGTCCGGCGGAAGTTCCTCCAGGGCGGCCTGTACGTCCAGATCCAGGTTGTTCAGCTCGAAGCTCTGTTCGGGCCCGGGTTCGCGACCGGGCAGCCGGGACTCGGCATCCTCGGCAAGGGCGTCGAACCGGATGCGCGTCTTCCGCCGGGCCTGGTCAAGGAACAGGTTGGTGGTGATGCGGTGGAGCCAGCCATCCAGCGTTCCGGGCTTGAAGTTCTCCAGCGACCGGAAGACGCGGACGAAGACCTCCTGGGTGAGGTCCTCGGCGTCGTACTTGTTGCCCGTCAGCCGGTACGCCAGCCGGTAAACCTTTGCGGAGTGGTTGGTGACCACTTCTTCCCAGGTGGGACGGACCCACTCATCGTCGGGATTGTTTACTGCAGGGACAGGTGCCACAACTGAAGATGACATCGTCCACTCCCCTCGTGGAATGCTAACGCCCGGATACTGTTGACATCTCTGATTCGGCGCCGGTCACCTTTTGGATGAGCGGACATTAATCATGTCAAACTTGGCTGGGAATTTCCTGACCGCCGGCAAACTTCAGCCTTGGGCGCAACACTGTCTTTCCCGGCCAGCCCGGCGGGACACAGTAGGCTTGAGGAGACATTCCCCCTTTACGCCCAGAAAGCGATAATTCATGAGCGCCGACAAGTCCAGCAGCTGGTCCTATGCAGAAGATCTGCCCGCTGAGGACGAGGTCATGCTTCGGGCCCGGGAACGTTCGTATGAATTGGGAGTCAGCGCCATCAGCCCCGGTGTGGGCGCCGTCCTCACGGTGCTGGCTGCTGCCTCCAAGGCCCAGACCGCCGTCGAGATCGGCACCGGCGCCGGCGTCTCCGGCGTCTGCCTGCTGCGGGGGCTGGGCCCGCACGCCGTCCTGACCACCATCGATGTGGATGTCGAACACCTCAGGGCCGCGCGCGAAGCGTTCGCCGAGGCCGGCAGCCCCGCCAACCGGACCCGCACCATTTCCGGCCGCGCGGGCGATGTCCTGCCCCGGCTCACGGACGGCGCCTACGACCTCGTCTTCATCGATGCGGACAAGCCGGGCCTCCCCGGCTACGTGGAGCAGGCCATCCGGCTGCTGAAGCCCGCGGGCCTGCTGGTCATCAATGACGCGCTGGACAAGGACAAGGTAGCCAACCCCGCGGGCCGGGAGGCAACCACTGTAGTCCTGCGCCAGGTGGGCAGGGCAATCCGCGACGACGACCGGCTGGCGTCGGCAATGCTGCCCACCGGGGACGGCCTGCTGGTGGCAGTCAAGAAGTAGGCGTAGCGAAAAGGGACAGGGTGCGCAGCCCGCGGGCTGCGCACCCTGTCCGGCACGATTATTCAGTAACGCCGACCAGACATTCCTTGAGGTTGGCTGCTTCGGCCGCATTGAGTTCGACCACCAGGCGCCCGCCGCCTTCGAGCGGGACGCGCATGATCAGGCTGCGGCCCTCCTTGGTGACTTCCATTGGGCCGTCGCCGGTGCGTGGTTTCATAGCCGCCATGAGGAATTCCCCTCCATTTGTCCCAGGACTAATCAGCCCGGGCGGGCTGTGTCCGCATGTCGATCAGGCCGCTATGGCAGGGTGGTGTTTCCACCGCCAAGGCTGCGCGCTTTCTGAATGCTTTTGTCCTTGCTTACCTATCATTATCGCGTAATTACACGTACGTAGCTAATCGATGGACATTTCCCGGCAACCGTTATTCCCGGGCTGACCTGCGCAGAAGCAGGATTTGTCAGGGCGGGTAATCCCCGCCGCCGGGCAACTGCGCCCAGGCCCAAAGCCAGACGATCCACACGATCTGGAGCAGCAGGAACATGGCCACCACAGTCCCCCGGTAAGCCCTCGAGCGGGACAGGAGTGCCGCCCCCAGTGCCAGCGGAAACAGCGGCAGCAGCATCCGGAAGGTGCTGGTTTGCGGGTGCAGGAACATCAGCAGGTATCCCATGTAGCAGGCGCACCAGAGCCGGAGCTCCGTGCCGAGCCGCACCACGGGCGGAAGGAACAGCATCGCGGCGAACAATCCCACGAAAACGAGGGGGGCAAGGAGGCCCAGGACGGGGCCGAAAAGTTCGACGCCGGTGTCGAACCACGGCTTGAAAGGGACCAGGGCCTCGTGCCGCCACACGGTTTCGGTTTTGGTGTACGCCTCCGGGTCACCCGTCGCTACCCATGCAGCGGCGGGCCAGGCGAGCGCCGAGATGCCCGCGACGGCGGTGAGACCGGCCAGTGCCGCCAGGTCCCCCAGGGAATGGGCGGCTTCATCGCCGTTGCGCTCCCGCCCCTTCCTGATGTGCGCGATGCAGCGGGATACCAGCAGCAGCCCCGCCATGGCGGCGAAGGGAACGCCGACGGGCCGGGACAGGGACAGCAGGAACACCACGGGCATGGCCCACAGGTATTGCCGGCGGACCACCAGCAGCAGGGCCCACGCGAGCAGCAGGAGGGACAGCGGCTCGGCGTAGGGCACCTGCAGCACGGCGGAGACGGGGAACGTCGAAAAGAACGCCACCCCCCACATGGCTGGCGGGTGCGGCGCCTTCTGCCGGAAGAGCGCGTACACCGCCAGCGCGGCGCCCCAACCGGCAAGCATGGCGACCAGGGTGAGCGACGCGGCAGGATTGAGCCCGGTGAGTCGGCTGAGTCCGCCGGCCAGTGCGGGAAAGAGCGGGTAGAAGGCCCAGGTATTCTCCTGCACAGTGCCGGCCGTGTTCGTGGGAAGAACTGAAGGGTAGCCGTGGGTGATGACTTGCGCATACCAGCGGGCATCCCAGATGTTGATGAAGTTCCAGTAATCCGGTTTGGCCGGGAACCAGGGGCTGAAGCCCTGGTGGAGCGCCGCGGCCATGAAGACGCAGGCTGTGACGAGCCGGGTGCCGCAGTACAGGGCTGTGACCTGAAGCCACCACGGCCAACTCCGGACGGCGGAAACCATCCGGAGGGCCAGATCCCCGGCCGAGGCCAGCGGGTTGCGGCGGGCCACCGTGCTCACTGGCCGCCCGTCCCCTGGGCGGCAACCTCATCGGCCGCCCGGTTCCCGCCGTCTCCCGCAGCAGTTCCTGTACCAGTTTCTGCACCCGTTTCCGGGTCCTGTTGTCCGGGCGACGCGGCGCCCGCCCCGGATCCGCCGTCGGAACTGTGCTCCCCGTGCTGCACTCCGGCCTGCTCCATTGCAGCCAGCCGGCTGCGAAGCCCAGCCAGTTCCGCATCCCGTGTGGCCAACTGGTCGCGCAGTTCGTCCAGGACCTGGTCCACCTGGTCCATCCGGTAGCCGCGAAGGCCAAGCGAAAAACGCACCTGCTCAATGTCTCCGGGTGCGGCGCGCTCCGGCAGCAGCACGGGTGGAAGGTTTGCGGGCGGTTCTTCGAATCCCCCGTCCAGCAATCCGGGCAGCACGGCACCGCCGGTCTTGCGGGAACGCCGGCCGAGGCCGGCCCAAAGGACGGCCGCCACCAGTACGACGGCCAGGAAAACGAGGAAGAAGCTCACGGTTCCATCGTGCCAGACCGGCGGCCCGGACTTTGGCCTGCGGCTACTCCGGCCGCTGCTCCCCGTTAAGGGACGGCGTCACTCCGGCCTGCAGGACCCGGTCCACAGCCTCGGCGGGATCGTCCACCAGTTGGATGAGGTCCAGGTCCTTCTCCGAGACCATGCCCTCTGCCACCAGGGTGCCCCTGATCCAGTCGATCATCGGCCCCCAGAATTCGACGCCGAGGAGCACGATGGGAAAAGATGTCACCTTGCGCGTCTGGACCAGGACCATGGCTTCGAAAAGCTCATCCAGCGTGCCCAGTCCGCCGGGCAACACAATGAAGCCCTGCGCGTATTTGACGAACATGGTCTTGCGGGCGAAGAAGTACCGGAAGTTGATCCCCAGGTCCACCCACTGGTTCAGGCCCTGCTCGAACGGCAGTTCAATGCCGAGGCCAACGGACACACCATTGCCTTCCACTGTCCCCCGGTTGGCCGCCTCCATGGAGCCCGGACCGCCGCCGGTGATCACTGCCACTCCGGCTTCGGCGAGCTTTCGGCCCACCTCCACGCCCATCTCGTAATACTGGCTGCCGGGCTTGGTCCGTGCCGAACCGAAGACGCTGACCGCTTTTCCGATGTCCGCGAGGGCACCGAAGCCTTCGACGAATTCGCTCTGGATCCGCAGGACCCGCCACGGGTCGGTGTGGACGAACTGGCCCGGCCCCTTGGTATCAAGCAGGTGCTGGTCCGACATTTCCACGGCCGCCTGTTTGCGGCGCAGCTCAAGGGGCCCCTTACGGCGTGGCTGGGAATTCTTGGCCGGATCTGCGTTGATGCTCATTCCCCTAGGCTAACCTCCTGATCCAGGTATCTCTTGAATCACGATCAGCAGGAACTTGGGGTGATTGGCGTCATAACGCAGTGTTGTTCGCTAGATTCGTTCCTATGACTACTCATGTGCCCGGCGATGCCCTCGTCTCCCTGAACGCCGTTAATAAGCATTACGGCCAGCTGCACGTTTTGAAGGACATCAACCTGCAGGTCCGCAAGGGCGAGGTTGTTGTGGTCATCGGACCCTCGGGTTCCGGTAAGTCCACCCTCTGCCGGGCGATCAACCGCCTGGAAACCATTGAGGGTGGAACCATCAGCATCGACGGGAAAGTCCTCCCCGAGGAAGGCAAGGAACTCGCCCAGCTCCGCGCCGACGTCGGAATGGTTTTCCAGTCCTTCAACCTCTTCGCCCACAAAACGATCCTCGAGAACGTGACCCTGGGACCCATCAAGGTCAAGGGCGCCTCCAAGGCAGCCGCCGAAAAGGACGCCATGGCCCTCCTCGAACGCGTGGGCGTGGGCCACCAGGCCCCCAAGCTGCCGGCCCAGCTCTCCGGCGGCCAGCAGCAGCGCGTTGCGATTGCCCGTGCCTTGGCAATGAAGCCGAAGGTCATGCTGTTCGACGAGCCCACATCCGCACTGGACCCCGAAATGATCAACGAGGTCCTGGATGTCATGGTCCAGCTGGCCAAGGAAGGCATGACCATGATCGTGGTCACGCACGAAATGGGCTTCGCCCGCAAGGCTGCGGACCGCGTGGTCTTCATGGCGGACGGCCAGATCGTGGAGGACGCCACCCCGGAGGAGTTCTTCACCAACCCGAAGAGCGACCGCGCCAAGGACTTCCTGTCCAAGCTGCTCACCCACTGAATTACCGAACCAACCACACGTCAGTTCGCATCCAGGCCGCAAAACCCCCGGCCACCAATGAAAGGAATGTCATGAAGGCATTTATGTCCAGGCGGAAATCCTTCGTCGTGGCGGCTACAGCTGCCCTCGCCCTGTCCCTGAGCGCCTGCGGCGGAGGGGACTCCGGTGGCTCCAGCAACCCCAGCCCGGTGGAGAAGCCGTCGTTCGCTGCCGGAACCACCATGGCAAAGCTGTCCTCCGCGGGCACCATCAAGATCGGCACCAAATTCGACCAGCCGCTGTTCGGCCAGGTCGGCCTGGACGGCAAGCCCGTCGGTTTCGACGTTGAAATCGGCAAGCTGATCGCCGCCAAGCTGGGTATCGCCGCAGACAAGATCGAATGGTCCGAGACCGTTTCGGCCAACCGCGAACCCTTCATCGAGCAGGGCAAGGTTGACCTGGTCATCGCCACGTACACCATCAGCGACAAGCGCAAGCAGGTTGTCGACTTCGCCGGCCCGTACTACGAAGCCGGCCAGGCCCTCATGGTGAACAAGGACAACGACTCCATCAAGAAGCCCGAGGACGTCAAGGGCAAGAAGGTCTGCTCCGTGACGGGTTCCACCCCCGCCGCCACCATCGTGGACAAGTACGGCGCGGAACTGGTTCCGGCCGCCACCTACTCCGCCTGCCTGGAGCCGCTGCGCAACAAGCAGGTTGAAGCCGTGACCACCGACAACGTGATCCTCGCCGGCTTCGTGGACAAGGAACCGGAAGCCTTCAAACTCGCGTCGGAGGAAACCTTCACCAAGGAGCCCTACGGCATCGGCCTGAAGAAGGGCGACACCGAGTTCCGCAACTGGATCAACGACCAGCTGGAATCCTTCGAGAAGGACGGCTCCTACAAGAAGGCCTGGGAAGCCACCGCCGGTTCGGTCATTAAGACCGCGCCCAAGCTCCCGGCCATCAACCGTTACTAAGCAGCGTCCGCAAGCTGCCGGGGCCACCCAACGGCCCCGGCAGCACAGCCTTCAATCCGTCCACGCTTACAGCCGAAGGATCTTATGGACGTCATCTTTGAAAACCTGCCCCTGTACTGGGAGGGTTTTCTCCGCACTCTTTTCCTGTCCGTCGTCTCCGGTATCTTCGCGTTGATCCTTGGCACCTTGCTTGCCGCGGCACGCGTCTCCCCGGTCGCGGCGCTCCGCGGTTTCAGCACCGTGTACGTGGAAGTCCTCCGCAACACCCCGCTGACCATCGCCTTCTTCTTCGCAGCAGTCGTGCTCCCCCGCATCGGGGTCAAGTTCGAGCAGTTCGAGATCGCCGCCATCATCGCCCTCAGCACCTACACCGCCGCGTTCATCGCCGAAGCTGTCCGCTCAGGTGTCAACAGTGTGCCCGTCGGCCAGGCGGAGGCAGCACGCAGCATCGGCATGAAGTTCGGCCAGGTGCTCTCGCTCATCATCCTCCCCCAGGCGCTGCGGACGGTGATCCCGCCGCTGATCAACATCCTGATCGCGCTCGTCAAGAACTCTTCGGTGGCCGGCGCCTTCTTCGTCCTGGAGCTGTTCGGCTACGGCCGGCAGTTGGCCAACGCCAATGGCGACGCCGTCATCACCGTCCTGCTGGGCACGGCGTTCTTCTATCTGCTCCTCACCGTTCCGCTGGGAATCCTGGCCAACACGGTGGAACGAAAGGTGGCGATTGCCCGATGAGCTCCGTTCTCTACGACGTCCCCGGCCCCAAAGCACGCCGGGTCTCCCTCATTGCCTCCATCATCGGCGGCCTGCTGATTATCGGCCTGCTGGCCTGGGTGGTTTTGATCCTTGCCCAACAGGGCATCTTCGAGGCCCGCCGCTGGCAGATCTTCACCCGCGCCGACGTTTGGCGTTTGCTTGGCAACGGCCTGGGGTCCACGCTTTCGGCGGCGGCACTCGCGGCAGTCATCGCGTTCCCCCTGGGCCTGATGCTCTGCCTGCTGCGCATTTCGGACGCCGCCTTCATCCGGGTGCCCATACGGGTCATCCTGGAGTTCCTGCGCGGCATGCCGGTGGTCCTGATGATGCTCTTCATCCTGCTGGGCTTCGGCACCTCCGCGTTCGTCGCGGTCGTGGCCGGCCTGGTGCTGTATAACGCCGCGGTGTTCGCAGAAATCATCCGTGCCGGTATCCAGTCGCTGCCCAAGGGCCAGCGGGAAGCGGGCCTGGCCATCGGCCTGACCAGCTACAAGTCACGCATGCTGATCGAGCTGCCGCAGGCGATCCGGCGCATGATGCCCTCGCTCGTGGCGCAGATGGTGGTGCTGCTCAAGGACACCTCGCTTGGCTACATTGTGGCTTACGGCGAGCTGCTGCGCGCGGTCCAGGTCATGGCGGACTTCCTGGGCACGCAGTACCTGTTCCCGATCTTCTTCGTGGCGGCGGCCATCTACATCGCCATCAACATCTCGGTGTCACGGCTTGCGGTGTGGATCGAGCGCCGCGGTTCCAAGAAGGCTGCCGGCGGTGTGGCGAAGGCCGAACCTGAAAAGGCCAGCGCCCCGGTTCCCTAACCCCCTGCAGGCTGTTTCATGAAGCGGATGGCCCGGACCTTCTGGTCCGGGCCATCCTGCTTTAAGAAATGGGGCGCCCTTAAGTTCAGGCAGCGAGCCAGCTCTCCAGCGCGGCAAGGCACTTGCGGATGGCGTCGGCGTGCACGTGCTCGTTGTCCTTGTGCGCCAGCAGCGCGTCCCCCGGGCCGAAGTTCACCGCCGGGATGCCCAGCTCACTGAATCGGGCGACGTCGGTCCAGCCGTACTTGGGCTTCGGCTCGGCTCCCACGGCGGCAACGAAGGAGGCGGCAGCAGGGTGCTGCAGTCCCGGCCGTGCACCGGCGGCGGCATCGGTGCGGACCACGTCGAAGCCCGCCAGCAGCTCCCGGACGTGGGCCTCGGCCTGGTCCGGCGTCTTGTCCGGGGCGAACCGGTAATTGATTTCCACCACGCAGCGGTCAGGGATGACATTGCCGGCCGTGCCGCCGTTGATCTTCACCGCGTTGAGGCTTTCCCGGTAGTCGAGTCCATCAACATTAATGGTCCGGGGTTCGTAAGCCGCCAGGCGGGCCAGGATGGGTGCCGCGGCGTGGATGGCATTGCTGCCCATCCAGGCTCGGGCCGAGTGCGCGGCCTCCCCCACCGTGCTTGCCTCGAACCGGCTGGTGCCGTTGCAGCCGCCCTCCACCGTGCCGTCCGTCGGTTCGAGCAGGATGGCGAAGTCTCCCTGCAGCAGGCCTCCATGGTTGCGGACCAGTCGTCCCAGGCCGCTCTTCACGGCTTCCACTTCCTCGTGGTCGTAGAAGACAAAGGTGACGTCCCGCTTGGGCTGCGCGCCGCCGTCGAACAATCCTGCCGCCAGCGCCAGCTGGACGGCCACCCCGCCCTTCATGTCCGTGGCGCCGCGGCCATACAGGACACCCTCCCCCGGAACACCGGATTCCCAGCTCGAGGGAACGGTGCCCCGGGAACCTTCGGTGAGCGGAAGGGGCACCGTGTCCAGATGGCCAGCGAGGATCACACGCTCACTTAGGCCAAGTTCGGTCCGGGCGATGATGGCGTCGCCGTCACGCACCACGCTCAGCTGCGGGATCTCCAGCAAAGCGGCTTCCACGGCGTCGGCGAGCTGCTTCTCATTGCCGGACACGCTGTTAATGTCCATCAGCGCCGCGGTCAGCAGCGCCACGTCCTGGCGCAGGTCGAGGGTGGACACGGAAGAGTCAGGGGCGGTTTCGGCAGTCACGAAGCCAGTCTAGTTCGAACCCCATGCCCCGCCGTCGATAGACTGGGGCACATGACTGAGACCGCTTCCTCTGCTGTGCCCGAAACCCTGACCTCCACCGCTGAAGACCGTTCCGCCTATGGCTTTGGCATTGCCACCATAGCCACCGCTGACGCCACCGTCCTGGACGTCTGGTTCCCGGCGCCGGCCCTGGGTGTCGCAGCGGAGAACCTCCGCTCGGTGGACAACGCTGACGAGGTCCTGACCCGGATCGCCGAGGACGGCGCCGATGAGGACCGCGGCACTGAGCAGAAGGTGGTCTTTGTCCAGATCGACCTCGACGAAGCGCCGGCCGACACCGCGGACGCCTACCTCCGTCTGCACCTGCTCTCGCACCGCCTGGTCCAGCCCAACACCATCAACCTGGACGGGATCTTCGGCAAGCTCCCCAACGTGGTCTGGACCAACTTCGGCCCCGCCGCCGTCGAGGGCTTCGAACTGACGCGCGCACGCCTGCGCCGCCGTGGTGCCGTCACGGTCTACGGCATCGACAAGTTCCCGCGCATGGTGGACTATGTCGTTCCCACCGGCGTGAGGATTGCCGACGCCGACCGCGTCCGCCTGGGTGCCCACCTCGCGCCGGGCACCACCGTCATGCACGAAGGCTTCGTGAACTTCAACGCGGGCACCCTGGGCACCTCCATGGTTGAGGGCCGCATTTCCGCCGGCGTTGTCACCGGCGACGGCAGCGACGTGGGCGGCGGCGCCTCGATCATGGGTACCCTGTCGGGCGGCGGCAAGGAGAAGATCACCATCGGTGAGCGCGTCCTCCTCGGCGCCAACTCCGGCGTGGGCATCAGCATCGGTGACGATTCGGTGGTGGAAGCCGGGCTGTACGTCACGGCGGGCACGCGCGTCCGCGTTCCGGGCCCCAAGGATGAGGTTGGTGAGGACACCACCAGGATCGTCAAGGCCGCCGAGCTCTCCGGCGTGCCCAACCTGCTGTTCCGGCGCAACTCCACCACCGGCGCGGTGGAGGCCCTTCCCCGGAAGGGCCAGACCGTTGAACTGAACGACGCCCTTCACGCCAACTGATTCCTTCGTGGCACGCAGACGCGGCCTGCGCCGCCTGGCGGTGCTGCTGCTCACCCTCGCGCTGGCAGCGGGCGGCATCTACACCGCCGTGTTCTTTGTGCAGCGTTCCGAAACCCTCGTTTCGGAACGCTGCACCGCCACGGCCGGCAACCGGAGCGGTGAGCTGGCGCCGGACCAGGCAGCCAACGCAGCGCTGATCACCGCGGTGGCTGTCCGGCGGGGACTGCCGCCGCGGGCCGCCACCATCGCCCTGGCCACTGCCATGCAGGAATCGAAACTGCGCAACATCGGGCACGGCGACCAGGCCGGCCCCGACTCGCGCGGGCTCTTCCAGCAGCGCCCCTCCCAGGGCTGGGGCACCGAGGCCCAAATCATGGATCCCTACTACGCTGTCAACGCCTTCTACGACGCATTGGTGAAAATCCCGGAATACGAGTCGCTGGACATTACGGAGGCAGCACAGCTGGTCCAGAAGTCTGCCTACCCCAAGGCCTATGCCCAGCACGAGGACATGGGACGGGCCTTTGCCTCCGCGCTTACCGGGCAGACGCCGGCGGGAGTCCAGTGCACCCTGCGCTCCTCGGTGGCCGGCGGGGATTCCGCATCGGTAGCCGCTGAACTGGAGCAGGCCTACGGTGGTGTGGATTCACAGGTGGACGGGGCCACCCTGGTGGTGGACGCCACCGGGCCCTTGGCCTGGTCCGTTGCGCAATGGGCGGTCGCCAGCGCCAAGGACCTGGCCATTACCCAGGTGGACGTCGCCGGCCGCACCTGGAACCGTCCCAACGGGGACGGTTGGCAGGTGTCAGGGGTCCCTGACGGGCAGGTGCGGATCACCGTACGGGCGGACGACGGCGGCAGCTGAGCGCCGCCGTCGTCCTGCCTTGCTAAGGGCTGGCTGCGGAGGGCTAGACCAGGATTTCCAGCACGGGCTGGACGTAGCTGCGGAAAAGATCGGGCTGCCCCATCAGATGCCGGCTCATGATGATCTTGTCCGGCTCCAGGTACCAGGCCCGCTGCTCGTCCAAGGGAAGTTCGATGATGGTGAGCCTGAAGTCCCGCGAGTCCCGCCCCACTTCCATCAGCCTGTCGTCCACCATGTCCTCAAGCAACTGGTCCGTTCCCGAGGCCACGCGCTCGGCCTCCAGCTCGGCGTATTCGCTCCTGCGTTCCCTGGCCCAGGTGAGGGCGGAGCCAAAATGCGCCTGCAGGACCCGCTGGAGTGCCGGAGAGTTGCCGAACGCTTCGAAGCTGGGCGGGGAGAGCTCCGGAGCGGTGTGCGGGTGGGCCTTCAGCAGCTGCTCCCACCAGGCTTCCCACTCGGTCTTAAGCGCGCCGAGCCCGCCCACGTCCGCCGTCAGGTGGGTGTGGTCGGCGGGGCGCACTTTGGGCGTCGTATGGGACAGCATGGGATGCCCCACTCCGTTCAGGCCGGCCGCGTCCCGGACGTAAAGCGCGATCATCATCGGCCCGGACGTGTCGGTGGTGATCTGCCACCCTGAACCGCTTGCGTGATGCATCCCAAGTCCTTCCCTGGCCTGCCCGTGCCGGACGGCGTGAGCCGGTGCGCTGTACCCGGTTATCAGTCTATTCCCGCAGCCACTTCACGGTAGTGCAGGACAGGCTGCGGATGGCGGGAGGCTTACCGTGCGAGCCCGTCCAGGTGCCGCTCAAGCACGTCGCGGCACATCTGCGCGGTCATCCAGCCGGGCTGCAGCAGGGCATGCATGCACAGCCCATCCAGCGTCGCCAGCAGCCGTTCCGCCTCCACCACCAGGTTCTCCTGCGATTCATCCTCCGGGAGCAGGGAAGCCACCACCCCGCCAACGATGACCGCGACGTCCCGATGGCTGCGGTCGGCTTCCGCAGCGAGGAACGGCCTGATCCGCCCCGCGTTCTTGAAGGCCAGCCAGGCGCAGGCCTCCACAGCTGTTTCCTCATCCAGGGGAAGCATGCCGCCCAGCAGGGTCAAGACGGCCTGCCGCTGTTCCGGGCTGGCCTGTGCAGCGTCCCGCACCGCCGGCAGCAGGGCCTGGAGCCGGCCAACCACCCGGTCCACCACAGTGCCGAACGAGAACGCCAGGAGTTCCTCGCTGCCTTCGAAGTAGTGCCGGACGGAACCAACCGCAAGCCCGGCCTCGTCCGCCACCTCCCGCAGCGAGGCCCGCTCCAGCCCGTCCACGGCGATGATACGGAGAACAGCTTGGACTACATCCTGGCGCCGGGCATCAGCGTCTACTATTTTGGGCACCATTCTTATTAGCACACTTGTGCTTCCACTGCTTCTTCCGCCGCCCTTGCTGCGTGCCCGCCATCCGGAACCCTGGGGCGGGTACCGCTCCCCGTGGGATAGCGTTGGGGCATGAAAATCTTGGTTACAGGGGGCACCGGCTACATCGGTTCCCACACTGTTCTTTCCCTGCAGGAAGCCGGCCACGACGTGGTCGTCATGGACAACCTGGTCAACTCCAGCGAGGAATCGCTGCGGCGCGTGGCCGAACTCAGCGGCAAGGCCGCAGAGTTCCACCACGTTGACCTGGTGGACGAGGCCGCCGTCGAAAAGGTCTTTGCCGGCAGCGGCATCGAGGCCGTCATCCACTTCGCCGGGCTCAAGGCCGTAGGGGAATCGGTTCAGGAGCCGTTGAAGTACTACTACAACAACCTGGTGGGCACCCTGAACCTGATCCGGGTCATGGACCGGCACGACGTCCGCTCCATCGTGTTCAGTTCCTCAGCCACCGTCTATGGCGAACACAACCCCGTCCCCTACGTGGAAAAAATGGAGATCGGCGCCAACAACCCCTACGGCCGCACCAAGGAACAGATCGAAGACATCCTCTCCGACCTCGGCGCCGCCGACCCCCGCTGGCACATAGCACTGCTGCGCTACTTCAACCCAGTAGGCGCCCACCCCTCCGGCCGGATCGGCGAAGACCCCCAAGGCATCCCCAACAACCTGGTTCCGTTCATCGCACAGGTGGCAGTGGGCCGCCGCGAGAAGCTCATGGTCTTCGGCGGCGACTACGACACCCCTGACGGCACCTGCCTGCGCGACTACATCCATGTGGTGGACCTGGCCGAAGGGCACGTTGCGGCGCTGGACCACATCGCCGGGCGCGCAGGCGTCTTCCGCTGGAACCTGGGCTCCGGCAAGGGCTCCTCCGTCCTGGAGGTCCTGCGCTCCTTTGAAAAGGCAGTAGGCAAGCCCATCCCCTACGAGATCACCGGCCGACGCGCGGGGGATCTTCCCGCCTTCTGGGCCGACGCCACCTCCGCCCTGGCAGACCTGAGCTGGTCCACCACCAAGACCGTGGACCAGATGTGCGAGGACCACTGGCGCTGGCAGAAGAACAACCCCCAGGGCTACGCCTCCTGACCCCGTCGATTGCCCCGTACTTGTCGTTCTAGCCCGTCAGAACGACCAGTACGGAGCATTCGATTGAAACAAAAGCGGCCGCCCACCTGGAAAGGTGGGCGGCCGCCGTCGTAATTCAGGCCTTTGCAGGATTAGCGGGCCGGGTAGTCCCGCTCCGGCTCGCCGATGTAGAGCTGGCGCGGACGGCCGATCTTGGTGTTGGGGTCGCTGATCATTTCGCGCCACTGGGCAATCCAGCCCGGGAGCCGGCCGATGGCGAACAGGACGGTGAACATCTTCTCGGGGAAACCCATCGCCTTGTAGATCAGGCCGGTGTAGAAGTCCACGTTGGGGTAGAGCTTGCGCTGGATGAAGTAGTCATCGCTGAGTGCCTTCTCTTCCAGCCGCATGGCGATGTCCAGCAGTTCGTCGTTGCCGCCGAGCTTGCTAAGGATCTCGTGTGCCGTGGCCTTGACGATCTTGGCGCGCGGATCGTAGTTCTTGTACACGCGGTGCCCGAAGCCCATGAGCCGGACGCCGTCTTCCTTGTTCTTGACCTTCTCCATGTAGTCCTCGGGCTTGAGGCCCTCGGCCTGGATCTGGCGGAGCATCTTCAGCACGGCCTCGTTGGCACCGCCGTGGGCCGGGCCGAAGAGCGCGTTGATGCCCGCGGATACCGAGGCGAAGAGGTTGGCGTTGGAGGAACCGACCAGGCGCACCGTGGAGGTGGAGCAGTTCTGCTCGTGGTCGGCGTGCAGGATGAGGAGCAGGTCCAGGGCCTTGACGATGACCGGGTCCAGCTCGTACTGCTCGGCGGGCAGGCCGAAGCTGAGGCGCAGGAAGTTCTCCACCAGGTTCATGGAGTTGTCCGGGTACAGCATGGGCTGGCCGATGGACTTCTTGTGCGCGTAGGCGGCGATGACCGGCAGCTTGGCCATGAGGCGGATGGTGGAGACCTCCACCTGTTCGGCGTTGAACGGGTCCAGCGAGTCCTGGTAGAACGTGGACAGCGCGGACACAGCCGAGGACAGCACCGGCATGGGGTGCGCATCCCGGGGGAAGCCGCCGAAGAAGCCCTTGAGCTCCTCGTGCAGCAGGGTGTGGCGCCGGATCTTCTGGTCAAACTCGTCCAGCTCGGTGGGCGTGGGCAGGTTGCCGTAGATCAGCAGGTAGGACACCTCAAGGAAGCTGGAGTGCTGCGCCAGCTGCTCGATGGGGTATCCGCGGTAGCGCAGGATGCCCGCATCGCCATCGATGTAGGTGATTGCCGAGGTGGTTGCTGCGGTGTTCATGAAGCCGGGGTCAAAGGTCACGGCACCGGTCTGCTTCAGCAGCTTGGAGACGTCGTAACCTTCGTTCCCTTCAACAACCTGGATGCGCGGGAGCTTCAGCTCGCCACCTGCGTGGAGCAGGGTCGCAGCATTGTTGGTCTCAGTCATGGAGTCCCCTTCATGAGGCTTCTGGGCCTCTGTCGAAAGCTTGATCCAACATCAGGTGAGCCGCGCACGAAGCCTGAGAGGACAGGTTCCAACACCCGGGCTGCCTTCTTGTAGAAAGCCACCATTGATAGTCACTTAAAAAGTACCGCTCCTTGGCGGGTGTCACTAATCCGCAGCCTTCAAACCCAGCCCAAAAGGCACTGGATGTGGGGCGAGTCACATGATTATTACGTACCCCTAGGAAGCTGATGCGGCCATGCGTGCCACGGCAGCGTCAATCCGTTCGTCGGATCCGGTGAGGGCAACCCGGACATACCCGTTGCCTGCGTCTCCGTAGAAGACGCCCGGTCCAACCACAATGCCGAGGTCAGCCAGGCGGGCCACCGTGTCCCACGTGCCCTCCCCCGCCGTCGACCAAAGGTACAGGCCGGCGTCGGAATCCTTGATCTGCAGGCCGAAGTCGAGCAGGGCCGGCACCAGCCGGTCCCGGCGGCCCCGATACAGGTCCTTCTGGGCCTCGACGTGCGAGTCGTCGCCCAGGGCCACGCGCATAGCCTCCTGGACCGGATAGGGGACGATCATCCCTGCGTGCTTGCGGCTGTTGACCAGGTTGGGCATCAGGTCCGGATCACCGGCAACGAAGGCTGCCCGGTAGCCGGCCAGGTTGGACTGCTTGCTCAGTGAGTACACGGCCAGCAGGCCCTGGTGCGAGCCGCCCGCCACCTGCGGGTCCAGGATGCTGGGGACGCGCCGGCCGCCGCGCTGGACATCCCAGTCCCCCCATCCGAGTTCTGCGTAGCATTCGTCCGAGGCCACCACGGCGCCCAGCTGACGGGCCTGCTCCACCAGCGCTTTCAGGGATTCGACGTTCCGGACGCTGCCGGTGGGATTGCCAGGCGAGTTGACCCAAATGAGACGGACACGGGAGCGGGTGGCGTCATCGAGTTCGCCCAGGTTGTCCGTCGCCACCGAGGTGACGCCGGCAAGGGTGGCGCCGATATCGTACGTGGGGTAGGCCACCTTGGGGCGTACGACGACGTCACCGGGCTTGAGGCCCAGCAGCAGCGGGAGCCACGCGACGAGTTCCTTCGAGCCAACCGTTGGCATGATGTTGACGGGGTCCAGCCCGGCGACGCCGCGGCGCCGTTCGAACCAGCCCGCGATAGCCTCCCGGAGGGCCGGGGTGCCGTGAACTGTGGGATAGCCAGGGGCGTTCGCGGCAGCCTTCAGTGCGTCCTGCACCAGCTGCGGCGTGGGATCCACAGGTGTGCCGATCGACAGGTTCACGGCTCCGCCGGGATGCTCCGAAGCCTTGGCCAGGTACGGGGCCATGGCCTCCCACGGGTAGTCGGGCAGGTCCAGGCCAAACGAATTCACTGCTGCGGTCACGGCGTGCGTCCGCGTCAGTGGTCTTGGTTCTGCGGCGGCAGGGCGGCGATCATGGGGTGGTCCTTGCCGGTGTTGCCGATCTTGGCCGCGCCGCCGGGGGAACCGAGGTCGTCGAAGAACTCCACGTTGGCCTTGTAGTAGTCGGCCCATTCCTCCGGGGTGTCATCCTCGTAGTAAATGGCTTCCACCGGGCACACCGGTTCGCAGGCGCCGCAGTCCACGCATTCGTCCGGATGGATGTACAGCGAACGCTCGCCCTCATAGATGCAGTCGACCGGGCATTCCTCAATACATGCCTTGTCCTTGACATCCACACACGGCTGCGCGATTACGTACGTCACGTCCCTGGCCTCTCCACGTTGGGTTCCGGCTTCCCGCCGGCTCTTGCATCCGGCAGCATGGCCGGACTATTGACATCTGAGCCTATTATCTCCCAGCCCGTTCCCGCGAACCTAGCCGGCGCCCCTAGTATGAACTGGTGAGTCAGCCATTACCTTCACCCGCCCGCTTTCTTGCCTCGGCTGCGCCCGGGATCCGAGTGGTGGTGCGTTACCGGATCGAAGGTGGCCTCACGGACGCACTGGGCCATCTGCTGGCCTGCGACGCCGGTTCCTGCACGGTCCGGACGCGGCAGGCCGACGTCGTCATTCCCTTTGCGCAGGTGGTGGCCGCCAGGGAGGTCCCGCCCGCTCCCCCGCGCCGTCCAGCCCGACAAGCGCCGCCCTCACGGCAGGAATAAGACTTAACGCAGAATGCCACCGGCCTGGGGCCGGTGGCATTCTGTTAGGTCAGGGCGGTGTTATGCCTTGGCGCGGGCGCGGTTGGCCTTGGCGCGCTCGTTGGTGTCCAGAATGACCTTGCGGATGCGGATGGCTTCCGGGGTCACCTCGACGCACTCGTCCTCGCGGGCGAATTCCAGCGATTCTTCGAGGGTGAGATCGCGGGGCGGGGTCAGGTTCTCGAAGGTGTCGGAGGAAGCGGCACGCATGTTGGTGAGCTTCTTTTCCTTGGTGATGTTGACGTCCATGTCGTCGGCGCGGGAGTTCTCGCCCACGATCATGCCCTCGTACACCTCGGAGGTGGGCTTCACGAAGAAGGAGCCGCGTTCCTGCAGGTTGATCATGGCGAACGGGGTGACAACACCGGCGCGGTCGGCCACCATGGAGCCGTTGGTGCGGTACTCAATGGGGCCGGCCCAGGGCTCGTAGCCTTCGGAGATGGAGGCTGCGATGCCGGCGCCGCGGGTGTCGGTGAGGAAGCGGGTGCGGAAGCCGATCAGGCCGCGGGCGGGAACGATGAATTCCATGCGGCACCAGCCGGTGCCGTGGTTGGCCATGTTGGTCATGCGGCCCTTGCGGGCAGCCATGAGCTGCGTGACGGCGCCCAGGTATTCCTCGGGCACGTCGATGGTCATGTGCTCCATCGGTTCGTGGATCTTGCCGTCGACGGTCTTGGTGACAACCTGCGGCTTGCCGACGGTCAGCTCAAAGCCCTCGCGGCGCATCTGCTCAACCAGGATGGCCAGCGCCAGCTCGCCACGGCCCTGGACTTCCCAGGCATCCGGACGCTCTGTGGGGAGCACCTTGATGGAGACGTTACCGATCAGTTCCTTGTCCAGGCGGTCCTTCACCTGGCGGGCGGTGACCTTTGCACCCTTGACCTTGCCGGCCAGCGGGGAGGTGTTGATACCGATGGTCATGGAGATCGCGGGATCGTCCACGGTGATCAGCGGCAGCGGCTGCGGGTTCTCGACGTCGGTGAGGGTTTCACCGATGGTGATGTCCTCGATACCGGCGACAGCCACGATCTCGCCGGGGCCGGCGGACTCGGCCGGAACGCGCTCCAGTGCCTTGGTGGCGAGGAGTTCGGTGATCTTGACGGTCTTGAGCTCACCGTTGTGGCGGGCCCAGGCAACCTGCTGGCCCTTGCGGAGCGTGCCGTTGTAGATGCGGAGCAGGGCGAGGCGTCCCAGGAACGGGGAGGCGTCCAGGTTGGTGACGTGCGCCTGCAGGACACCCTCGGGGTTGTACGTGGGGGCCGGGATGTGCTCGATGATGGTCTTGAACAGCGGCTCAAGGTCCTCGTTGTCCGGGGCGGAGCCGTTGGCCGGCTGCTCCAGGGAGGCGCGGCCAACCTTGGCGGCGGCGTAGACAACGGGAACCTCAAGGACCTTGTCCAGGTCCAGGTCCGGCACTTCGTCGGCGAGGTCGGACGCCAGGCCCAGGAGCAGGTCCATGGACTCGTGAACCACTTCGTCGATCCGGGCGTCCGGACGGTCGGTCTTGTTGACCAGCAGGATCACCGGGAGGTGCGCGGCAAGGGCCTTGCGGAGCACGAAGCGGGTCTGGGGCAGCGGGCCCTCGGAGGAGTCGACGAGGAGGACAACGCCGTCCACCATGGACAGGCCGCGCTCCACTTCGCCACCGAAGTCGGCGTGGCCGGGGGTGTCGATGACGTTGATGGTGATGGTCTCGCCGTTGGAGGACGGACCGTTGTAGGCCACCGTGGTGTTCTTGGCCAGGATGGTGATGCCCTTTTCGCGCTCCAGGTCACCGGAGTCCATCACGCGGTCTTCGAGGTGGTTGTGCTCGGCAAAGGAGTTGGTCTGCTTGAGCATGGCGTCGACCAGGGTGGTCTTGCCGTGGTCAACGTGGGCCACGATCGCGACGTTGCGCAGGTCACTGCGCGATGCAGTGGCTACCGCGGTGTTGGTGGTGGTTTCAGACATGCGTAATGGCTCGATTCAGTGGAGTCAGCTGTTGTATCGCGACATTTCCAACTGGAACGCACGACGGACAAGGCCCTTGGCACAGGGCGCCTTCCTCCATTCTAGCCGCTGAGCCATTTGTTGGCCTAAATTCCGGCAGGGTTTGCCGCCGCCGGGGACGCTGCCCTCAGGCATCCCCCCTGCGCAGTGTGACTAAGTTCACTACCACTTCCGCCTGCGTGGCATGATTGCTGTGACACAGCCCACTCTTGAGCGCGCCGGAGACAACGATGCCCCCTGCTAAGGCCAGCACACCCCGCGGTGCCGCCCGGGCCACCACTGCCGCTGTGTCCGGCCTCCTGGCGGTATCGGCGGTCCTGGGACTCGCCGCCTGTGGACTTTCCGGCGACTCTGCCGCGGGCGGACTGGCGCGGGCGGCAACCGGGCAAGCCGTCAGCGCAGGAGGGAATCCCGCGGTGACGGCCACGTCGCGGATCCTGAATCCCGGCAACGGAAGGCTGGAAGCCGTGGTTCCGGACATCAGCAGGACTGTCCTGCTGATCGGTGACTCACAGTCGGAGCCGGCGGACGGCTGGCCGCGCCTGGGCCTCGCCGCCGCCGGTTACAACGTGTACTTCTGCGGCCGCGGCGGTACCGGTTATGTTGCGGCGAACGGCGCCACAGGCAACTACATCGATGCCCTGCAGCGCGGGGACTGGCTGCTTCCCTCCGGCACTCCGGCCCTGATCGTTATCGAGGGCGGCGGGAACGACGCCGCCAAGGGCGCAAGCGACGCGCAGATCACCGGAAACGCCCAGCGGCTGATTGCCGAGCTGCGGACCCGCTATCCCGGCACAAGGATTGCCATCATCGGCACCCTGGCACGGGGAGCAAACGACGGCGGCGGCCGCCGGAGCGAGGTGGACGCCCTGCTGGGTGCCGTGGCAGCCGGCAACGGACTTCCCTTTGTTTCCGTGGGCGACTGGCTCACCAGGTACGGACTGGCCAAGGACCTTGCAGACGCCGTCCACATGAACACCGAAGGCCGCGCAGCGCTCGGCGGGATCCTTGACCACAGACTGCGTCAACTGGGGCTGGACCGAAAGACAGCGGTGGAGCAGTAGTGCAGTTAAACAGCCGGAGCCGGGACCCAAAGGTCCCGGCTCCAGCTGTTCAGATCAGGCGTCCCGCTATGCCACCTCAGGCGGAAGCATCAGCTTCGCGCCGGGGATGGCGTTCAGCAGCGCCTTCGTGTAGTCCTGCTTCGGCGATTCGAAGACTTCATCCGTGGACCCGGTCTCCACCAGGCGGCCCTTTTCCATCACGCACACGTGGTCCGCGATCTGCCGCACCACCGCAAGGTCGTGCGTAATGAACAGGTACGTCAGCCCAAGGTTGGCCTGCAGGTCGGCGAGCAGGTTGAGCACCTGCGCCTGCACCAGTACGTCCAGTGCAGAGACCGCCTCATCACAGATGATGACTTCGGGGTCCAGCGCCAGCGCCCGGGCAATGGCAACACGCTGCCGCTGCCCGCCTGAAAGCTCGTTCGGATACCGCTGCATGGCGGACTGGGGCAGCGCCACCTGGTCCAGCAGCGTCCGGACTTTCTTCTCCCGGCTGGCCTGGTCCCCGATCTTGTGGACCCTTAGCGGTTCCTCGATGGTGCGGTAGATGTTGTACATCGGATCGAGGGAACCGTACGGGTCCTGGAAGATCGGCTGGACCCGCCTGCGGAACTTGAACAGTTCGGCCGGCTTCAGGGCGGAGGTATCCACCCCGTCAAACAGGATCCTGCCGTCCGTCGGCTTTTCCAGCTGGAGCACCATCTTGGCCACTGTGGACTTGCCGGACCCCGACTCCCCCACGATCGCCGTCGTGGTTCCACGCCGCACGTCGAAGCTCACGCCGTCGACCGCCGCGAAGTCCGTTGCCTTGCCAAGCCCCTGGCGCAGCTTGTACACCTTCCGCAGGTCCTGGATCTGCAGGAACGTATCGGACTTCAGCGTTTCTGCGGCGGGTGCCAGGAGGTCCGTCGTCTCCACACCCTGCTCCTTGGCCACCTGGATTCGGCGGCTGGCCAGCGAGGGCGCGGACTCAACGAGCCGCTTGGTGTAAGGGTGCTGCGGGTTCCGGAGCAATTCCAGCGAGGGCCCAGCTTCAACCACGCGGCCCTGGTACATAACCACCACTTTGTCTGCACGCTCGGCGGCCAGGCCCAGGTCGTGGGTGATCAGCAGGACCGAGGTGCCAAGCTCGTTGGTCATGGTCTCCAGGTGGTCCAGGATCTGGCGCTGCACGGTGACGTCGAGGGCCGAGGTCGGCTCGTCCGCGATCAGCAGGCGCGGCTGGCAGGAGAGGCCAATGGCAATCAGCGCGCGCTGGCGCATGCCGCCCGAGAACTCGTGCGGGTACTGGTTGGCCCGTCGTTTGGCATCCGGCAGCCCTGCCTGGGACAGCACCTTGGCGATGTCGTCCGGTCCGCTGGGACGGCCATTCGCCTTCAGTGTTTCCCTGACCTGGTAGCCGATCTTCCATACCGGGTTCAGGTTGGACATGGGGTCCTGCGGGACCATGCCGATGGTGTTGCCGCGCAGTTCGATCATGCGCTGCTCGGAGGCATGGGCGATGTCCTCGCCGTCAAGCAGGATCTGGCCGCCGGAGACCCTGCCGTTGTTGGGCAGGAGTCCGATGGCGGCCAGGGCCGTGGTGGACTTTCCGGAGCCGGACTCCCCCACGATTGCGACAGTCTCACCCGGCATGATGGTCAGGTGGGCGTCCCGGACAGCCTTGACTTCACCGCCGCCGGTCTTGAAGGTGATGGCCAGGTCACGGATTTCGAGCAGCGGCCTGACGCCGGTGGTGCCGGCTTCATCGATGCGGACTTCTGGAGTTGTCATCTCTTTTTCTCTCATCGCTGACGGCTCTTCGGGTCAAGGGCGTCACGCACGGCGTCGCCCAGCATGATGAAGCTCAACACCGTAAGGGAGAGCGCGGCGGCCGGGTAGAGCATGATTTCCGGCCTGGTCCTGATCGATGCCTGCGCACCTGCGATGTCATTGCCCCAGGACATGATGCTCTGCGGGAGGCCAATGCCCAGGAAGGACAGGGTGGCTTCGGCCACGATGAACACGCCAAGTTCCAGCGTTGCCAGGACAATGATCGGAGCCAGGGCGTTCGGCAGGACGTGGCGGATCAGTGCGCCGAACTTGGAAACGCCCAGCGCGCGTGCAGCGGTGACGAAGTCCGCGTTGCGCACTTCGATCACCGCGCCCCGGGTGATGCGGGCCATTTGCGGCCACGCCAGGAGCGAGATGACGAACACCACGGTCCATACGCTCTTGTTCTCGCGGAACAGCGGAAGCTGGGTGATCACCAGCGCGCCGAGCACCAGCGGCAGGGCAAAGAAGATATCGCCCAGCCGGGCCAGGACGGCATCGATCCAGCCGCCGTAGTATCCGGCCAGTGCGCCGAGGGTCACGCCGATGACCAGGACGCAGAGTACGGAGAGCAGGCCCACGGAAAGGGAGGCCTGCGTGCCGTGGATGACCCTGGAGTAGACGTCGCAGCCCTGGAAGGTGAAGCCGAACGGGTGCCCTGCGGTGGGGCCGGCCTCGGAGTTGGCGAGTTCACAGCCCTCGTTGGGCGGGGTGGAAGTGAAAAGGCCCGGGAACAGCGCAATCACGATCAGGGCAAGGATCAGCAGTGTGGAGATGATGAACAGCGGACGACGGCGGAGCTTGCGCCAGGCGTCTGCCCACAGGCTGAGGGGGGCCTGGTCCGTCTTGACGGCGTCCGTTGCCTGCAGCGGTGTCTCGTCGATGGGGGCCACGTAGTGGCTGTTGTTACTGGTCATAGCGGATCCTCGGGTCAAGCCAGGCGTACAGGAGATCGACAAGCAGGTTGGCCACCACGAACACCAGCACCAGCACGCTGACGATGGAGACGATGGTGGGGCCCTCACTGCGAAGGACAGCCTGGTAGAGCTTGTTGCCTACACCGGGAACGTTGAAGATGCCCTCCGTGACAATGGCACCGCCCATCAGGCCGCCAAGGTTGGCGCCCAGGTACGTCACCACTGGAATCAGCGAGTTGCGCAGGATGTGCGCCAGGACCACCCGGGGCCTGGAAAGGCCTTTGGCGGTTGCCGTCCGAACGTAGTCGGCGTTCATGTTTTCGCTGACCGATGCACGGGTCAGTCGGAGGACATAGGCGAAGGACACCAGACCCAGGACCACTGCCGGCAGAAGCAGGGTTACCCAGTTGGCATTGGCGCCCACGGTGGGTTTGGCCCAGCCGAGCTGAACTCCAAAGACGAGCTGGAAAACGAAGCCCAGGACAAAGGTGGGGACGGCGATAACCACCAGCGAGGCCACCAGCACGGTGGAATCGAACCAGCCGCCGCGGCGCAGGCCCGCGAAGACGCCGAACGCCACGCCGAAGACGGCCTGGATGGCCAGTGCCTCGATGGCGAGCATGGCCGTCACGGGGAACACACGGGCAAGGCTTGCCGCGATGGGCTGGCCGGTGAAGTCATTGCCCAGGTTGAAGGTAAAAAGGTTCTTGAGGAACAGGCCGTACTGGACCCAGAACGGCTGGTCCAGGTTGTACTGGCTGCGCAGGGTGTCGATCACTGACTGCGGGGGCTGGCGGTCGCCGAACAGCGCGGCGATGGGATCGCCCGGCAGGGCGAACACCATGTAGTACACCAGAAGGGTAGTGCCGAGGAAGACAGGGATCACCTGAAGAAGTCGGCGCAAAATGAACCGGGTCACAGGATTACCTGCCTTCCGGTAAGGGGGAGAACGCGTTCATGAGTGCCTTCCTGCCGCTTGCAAGCCAATGGGGGCCCGGACGTGACCGGAACCCCCATCAGCTTTCGGCAAGTTAGATCTGGGACTACTTGGCAGTGATGCCGTAGTACAGGATGCCGCCGTTCCAGCCGGTTTCGGCCTTCACGATGTTGTTGCTCCAAACGATCGGGCGTGCCTGATCCCAGAGCGGCAGGCCGGGCAGGTCCTGGAACAGGATTTCCTGTGCCTGGTTGAACTTGCCGTTGGCTTCATCCGTGCTCTTGGCAGCCAGGCCCTCCTTGAGGAGCTTGTCGAACTCGGGGTTCGAGTACTTCTCGTAGTTGGAGGAGGCGTTGGTGGCCCAGACCGGTCCCAGGAAGTTGTACAGCGACGGGTAGTCGCCCTGCCAGCCCGCGCGGGTCAGGCCGGGCAGCTGCTGGGACTTGCGGAGGTTCAGGACTTCAGCGAACTTGGCGAAGGGCTGGATTTCAGCCTGGATGCCCAGGTTGTTCTTGAAGCCGTTGGCTACGGCGTCGATCCATTCCTTGTTGCCGCCATCGGTGTTGGAGGCAATCTGAAGCGGCTTGGAGTTGTCGTACGGCTGGATCTTCTCAGCCTGTGCCCACAGGTCCTTGGCCTTTGCGGCATCGAACTTCAGGACTTCGCTGCCCTTGAGGCCTTCCTTGAACCCGTCAATGACCGGCGGGACGAATGCCTTGGCCGGGGTGCGGGTGCCGTTGAAGACCACCTTGGCGATTTCCTCGCGGTTGATGGCGTAGGACAGTGCCTGGCGGCGCAGCTTGCCGGCTTCACCCTGGAAATTGGGGTTGTACGGCGGGATGTTCAGCGTGGAGTTGGTGGCAACCGGCTTGGTGGCATTCCGGTCCGGGAAGTCAGCAACGTAGGTCTTCAGGGCGTTGGACGGAAGGACATCGGTGATGTCCAGGTTGTCAGACTGGAGGTCCGTGTATGCGGGGCCCGGGTCGGTGTAGAACTTGAAGGTCACGCCGCCGTTCTTGGCCTCACGCGGTCCCTTGTAATCGGCGTTCTTGACCAGGGAGATGGACTGGTCGTGGACCCAGGAACCCTGCTTCTCGAACTTGTAGGGACCGTTGCCCACGGGGTTTTCACCGAAGGTCTTGGGGTCAGTCAGCGCGGCGGACGGAAGCGGGAAGAAGGCGGAGTAGCCAAGGCGCAGGGACCAGTCGGCTTCAGGCTGGGCGAGCTTGACGGTGATGGTGGAATCATCGGTTGCTGCCAGGCCGGACATGGTGTCGGCCTTGGGAGCCGGCGTGGTCTTGGTCTTGCCGTCAGCACCCTTCTCCGAGTTCACGGCCGAAACATCTTCGTAACCGGCGATGGACTCAAAGAAGAATCCGTTGTTCTGCAGGTTCTTGGAGTTGGCTGCAAAGTTCCAGGAGTCAACGAAGGTCTTCGCCGTGATGGCTTCACCATTGGTGAACTTCTGGCCCTGCTTGACCTTGATGGTCCAGTTCTGGGCGTCCGAGGACTCGATGGAGTCGGCCAGGGCATTGACGGGCTTGCCGCTGGCGTCGTACGTGCGCAGGCCCTCGAAGAGGAGCTCGACCACGCGGCCGCCGTAGACCTCATTGGTGTTCGCCGGCAGCAACGGGTTTTGTGGCTCGTTGCTGTAGGCGGTGATGACCTTGTTCGGATCCCCGGCAGCAGTGCTGGACCCGTCAGTGCTGCCGCCGCCGCCGGCGCCGCACCCGGTCAGGGCAAGCGCGGCGATTGCCACGATGCCCAGTGCTTTGGAAGTGCGCGTAAAACGCATTCCGCCTCCTATGAGTTGTGGGAGAGATATATAGGGGAATCTTGTGCTTCCCCGCAGGCCGGACGCAGCTCACCGCTGTGACGAAACCTACATAATACGAGTTAGCCTAACCGCACGAAGTCCAGATACTGGTACTCCGTTGCCAAAACGTGACCGGGGCAGTGAAATGCCCCAAGTCACAGCAATCAGTTAGGCACGTCACATGCTACTCGCCGGTAGGCCGGACGGCGAATCGGCAGGGTGAAGGGTCCGCAAGGGGCGGAAGGCCCAAAGGTGACGCGGCTGAATCAGGACAGCCGCCAGTCCCATACGTTCCACCACACGCCGAGGGGGCCAGGACTGGTCTTGATGCCGGCCACGCGCGAATTGAAGGCGGTAGTGCCAAGGGTTTGGTAGAGCGGCAGGCCGTACGCGTCCTCCCACACATGCTTGTCGATGTCGGCCAGGAGTTCATCCTGCCTGCCCAGGTCCGTGGTCGCGGCCAGTTGCTCCATGACCTTGTCCGCGTCGCCGTCGGAATATCCCGTGAAGTTGCTTCCTGCCCCGGTCCGGAAGATCTGCGGCACCCGGCTGACGCCGGCTTCCGTGCCAATCCATCCGGACAACGCAGCGTCGTAGCCGCCGCGGCTGAGCGCCGCTGCCCAGTCGGCACTCCCCTGCCCGCCGTCGGACACGCGGAAGCCGGCCAGCGCAGCGGAGTCGCGGATCAGGGCAAACGCCTTGGCACGGTTGGGATTGTCCCGGTTATAGAGGATGCGGACGGTGGGGGTGGCACCCTTCAGGAGCCGCTTTGCGGCGTCGACGTCCACCTTGGCGTAGTTCGAGGAGCCGTTGTTCTTTACGGTTTCGTCGTATTTTGGCTGTCCTGGCAGGAAGACGTGGGAGTCCAGCGGCTTGCTGTCCGGGACCTGGGTCCCCACCACTGCGTCCACGATTGCCTGCCGTGGAACCGTCATGAGGAATGCTTCCCGGACGTCCTTGGTGGCGAAGGGTCCGGCGAAATTGAGGTCCAGGTGGTCGTAGCCGGACTGTTTGTACCGTTCCACGGTGATGCCCTGGCGCGACAGTCCCGTGAGCAAGTTGTCCGTGGCGGCTGACGGCTGGGGCGAAATGATGTCCGCCTGGCCGTTGCGCAGGGCATCGACGGCGGCGGGCACCGCCCCGGTGAACCTGACATTGATCTCGTCCAGCCAGGGTTCGGCACCCCATACGTAGTCCCGGTTACGGACAAGTTTCATGGAAACTTCCGGCACGATGTCGCGGACAATGTAAGGTCCGCTGGACAGATAGATCGCCGGATCGTCGGGAACGGACTTTGCATCGAACCCGGTGTTCCAGAAGTCGCTGACTTTCTTGAGCTCAGGGTGTGATGCAGGCTTTTCCGGATTGCCGCGCGGGGTGTCCTTGAGGAGCTGGACCAGGTCCTCCTCGTCGTTCAGGCCGCTCTTGGCAGCGACGACGTGCGCGGGCAGTCCGACGTCGAACGCCACCTCCCAGTCAGCGTACGGCGCGGCGTACTCGATGGTGATGGACCGGCCATCGGACCCGACCTCGGGAAACAGGGTGCCCGCCAGTCCGGTGGTGTCAGAGGCTACCGAGAAGTACTTGGTTCCCTTCCCTGCGGCTGGATCCAGGTCGTCGAAATAGCCCGACCCGGCGGCCCAGCTCAACAGGAGGTCCGCTGCGCCGATCTGTGCACCGTCTGACCACTTGACGCCCTCGTTGACCGTGTACTTCACCTTGAGCGGCTCGTCGGAAACCTTCTCGAAGTGCCCGAACTTGTCGTTGCGGACAACCTTGGAGCTGTCGTCGAGGTAGAAGAAGCCCGAGTGGGTGATGGCACCGATTTTCGAATTGATGTCGGTATTGCCGTTGGCGCTGTACGGGTTGAACGAGGAGAAGGCATTGACCTCTGCCACGGTCACGCTGCCGCCGCGCTTTGCCTCCCCCACCACAACGGACGGGGCACTGGTTCCCGAGCACCCCGAAAGAACCAGGGCAGCCACCACCGCGGCGATGAGCAATTGCATCAGACGCCGGACCGGCATGCCGCCTCCTTGTGTTTTCCCTCCCAGGAGGGGACTGGGTCGCCACGATCACGCCCTGCAGATTCAGGATAAGCCGTCCGGGCGGTCAGACGTTGAAGCGGAACTCCACCACGTCGCCGTCGGCCATGACGTATTCCTTACCTTCGATGCGGACTTTGCCGCGGGACTTTGCCTCAGCCATGGAGCCAGCCTCCACAAGATCCGCGAAGGACACCACCTCGGCCTTGATGAACCCGCGCTGGAAGTCGGAGTGGATGACGCCGGCGGCCTGCGGCGCCGTGTCCCCCTGCCGGATGGTCCAGGCGCGTGCTTCCTTGGGCCCGGCGGTGAGGTAGGTCTGAAGCCCCAGAGTGTGGAAGCCGACGCGCGCCAGCTGGTCCAGGCCGGATTCGTCCTGGCCGTTCATTTCAAGCATCTCGCGGGCTTCTTCCTCGTCCAGTTCCACGAGGTCTGCTTCGAGCTTTGCGTCCAGGAAGATGCAGTCCGCCGGGGCAACCATGGCGCGCAGTTCCTCCTGCTTTTCCGGGCTGCCCAGAATGGCTTCATCCGCGTTGAACACGTAGATGAAGGGCTTGGCCGTCAGAAGCCCCAGCTCCTTGAGGTGCTCCATCTCCAGCTTGTCGCTCTTGATCGAGGAATAGATGGTGTCGCCCCGCTCCAGCACAGCCTGGGCGGCTTTGATGGCGGCAAGCTCGGCGGCCTCCCGCTTCTTGATCTTGACTTCTTTTTCGATCCGCGGGATCGCCTTTTCGATGGTCTGCAGGTCGGCGAGGATCAGCTCGGTGTTGATGGTTTCCATGTCCGAGCGGGGATCCACTTTGCCGTCAACGTGCACCACATCGGGGTCGTCGAAGACCCGGACAACTTCAGCGATGGCTTCAGCCTCCCGGATGTTGGCCAGGAACTGGTTGCCCAGCCCCTCCCCCTCGGACGCACCCTTGACGATGCCTGCGATGTCGACGAAGGACACGGCGGCAGGCAGGACACGCTGGGAGCCGAAGATCCCGGCGAGCTTCTGGAGCCTGGGGTCCGGGAGGTTCACGACACCGACATTGGGTTCAATGGTGGCGAACGGGTAGTTCGCGGCCAGGACCTGGTTGCGGGTAAGCGCGTTGAAGAGGGTTGATTTGCCGACGTTGGGCAGTCCGACGATGCCAATAGTAAGAGCCACGAGCATTGATTCTACCCGCCGGGCCCCTGGAGGCAGTACCGGCGGATGTCACTGCCTGTGATTGTCAGAGGCCCGTGCAACAGTGAAGCCATGGATGCTTTCGCCTTGATTCTGGCCCTTCTCATGCTGCTGCTGGGCGCGCTTGCCGGCGCCGCTGCCACTTACTTCTCACTGCGCAGGAACTCCCATGCCCTGGAGGCAGACTTTGACCAGGTGTCGTCCCGCCTTTCAGAGGTCACGGCGCAGCTGGCAGCGGCCGACGCCGAGCGGCGGCTTTTGGCGGTACAGAACCGTGAGCTGGGTGAGGCCAGGACGCAGGACGGCAGCGTCCTGCGCGCCCTGGCTCCGGTGGCCGAAAAGCTGTCCGCGGTCCAGCAGCAGGTGGCACTGCTGGAGCGGGACCGGGTGGAACAGTACGGCCAGCTGGCACAGCAGCTGCAGGAGGCAAGGCTTTCCGATGAGCAGCTCATCCGGTCCACGCATGCCCTGGAGTCTGCCCTGCGTTCCAACAGCGCCAGGGGCCAGTGGGGCGAGGTGCAGCTGCGGCGTGTAGTGGAGGCCGCGGGGATGCTTCGCCACGTGGACTTCGTGGAGCAGGTGCACAGCGCAGGCCACGATTCGGCTGTCCGCCCCGACCTGGTGGTCCAGTTGCCGGGCGACAAGCAGCTGGTGGTGGACGCAAAAGTCCCGCTCTCGTCCTACCTTGAGGCGCAGGAACTGGGGGCGGTGGACCCGCGCGCTGGCCAGCCGTCCGGGCTGCAGTCTGCCAACGACGGGCGGAACCGGCAGGCCCTGCTGGCAGCGCACGCCAAGGCGCTGAGGGCGCACGTCGACGCGCTGGGCACAAAGAAGTACTGGGACATCCCGGGGAACTCTCCGGAACTTGTGGTCTGCTTCATCCCGGCCGAATCCATCCTCGCTGCAGCCCTCACGGCCGACGCCGGGCTCCTGGACCACGCGTTGTCGCGCAACGTGGTCCTGGCCTCCCCCAGCACCCTGCTGGCCGTACTGAAGTCCGTGGCGTTCACCTGGCGCCAGGACGTCCTGACGGACAGTGCACGCGAGCTGTTCGAGCTCGCGCGGCAGCTGTACGACCGGATGGGAACCCTGGGCGAAAACGTGAGCAAACTGGGCTCATCCCTGAAGTCATCGGTGGACCGCTACAACGCGATGGTGGGCACCCTGGAAGCCCGGGTCCTGCCCACGGCACGGAAACTCAACTCCCTCGAGGAGTCCGGGTTGGTGACACCTCCGGTGGTGGAGGTGGCCCCCCGCGCGCTGGTGGCGCCCGAACTCCAGGGCGACGAGGAAGCAGCCTGACAAGGGACCGCGAGTGCAGGATGGGCCGGGCAGTTGGTTAACTGCCCGGCCCATCCTTTTACTTCTGCCGGATGCCGGCTCCTGGATACAGCCGCCGCTCTGTCAGCTGCGGGGCCTGCGCCCGCCCAGCGCGCGGCTGACGTCGCCGGCCTGCTTCAGGGTGGCGCGGAGTTCCTTGGGCAGCGAGAACAGGAGGTCCTCCTCTGCGGTGACCACTTCCTCCACCGCGCCGTAGCCGTAGTCGGCCAGCAGCCTCAGGACGTCCTGCACCAGTACCTCCGGAACGGAAGCCCCGGACGTGACGCCCACAGTGGCGACGCCCTCGAACCAGGCTTCGTCAACCTCGTTGGCGAAGTCCACCCGGTAGGAGGCCTTGGCGCCATACTCGAGTGCCACCTCCACCAGCCGGACGGAGTTCGATGAGTTGGCCGAGCCGACCACGATCACCAGGTCCGCCTTGGGCGCAATCTTCTTGATAGCCACTTGGCGGTTGGTGGTGGCGTAGCAGATGTCGTCGCTGGGCGGGTCCTGCAGGGTGGGGAACCGCTCCTTGAGCAGCCGGACGGTTTCCATGGTCTCGTCTACGCTCAGGGTGGTCTGGGAGAGCCAGATGACCTTCTCGGGGTCGCGGACGGTGACCTTATCCACTTCGTGGGGTCCGTTGATGATCTGGATGTGCTCCGGTGCTTCACCGGAGGTGCCTTCCACTTCCTCGTGCCCGTCGTGGCCGATCAGGAGGATGTCGAAATCGTCTTTGGCGAAGCGGACGGCTTCCTTGTGCACCTTGGTAACCAGCGGGCAAGTCGCATCAATGGTGCGCAGTCCGCGGTTTTCGGCAGATTCCACCACTGCCGGGGACACTCCGTGGGCAGAGAAGATCACCAGTGCGCCTTCGGGCACTTCGTCCGTCTCGTCGACGAAGATGGCACCCTTTTCCTCCAGGGAGCTGACCACGTGCACGTTGTGGACGATCTGCTTGCGCACATAGACGGGCGGTCCGTAGTGTTCCAGCGCCTTTTCGACGGCGATCACGGCCCGGTCAACGCCTGCGCAGTAGCCGCGGGGGGCAGCCAACAGCACCTTCTTGGCGCCGTTGACGGGGGCGGCAGCTGCTACGTCCTCAGGCGAGCGGCGCCTGCGCGGAATGGTTGGCATCGAGAGGGATACAGCCGAGGTGGTCATTCCTCCATGCTACCGGCTGGTCCGGGCCCGTTTCCGGGATGCGAACAAGGTCACAACGGCTGCCGCCACCAGGACGCCGCCCGTCACCGCGGCCGTGGTGATCCATATCTGGAAATCGGCGCCTGCCGCGGCAAGGAACTCGTCACGGAACATGTTGGCCACAGCATTGCCGGTGTCCGTTGCCTGTGCCCGCTCGGAGCCCAGCTGCAAGCCCAACCCCCACAGCCCGGCGAGGGCCAGGCCCCCAAGTCCGGCGGCCAGCAGCACTGTCCAGCGGCGGCGGGCCGCCACGAGGGCCAGCAGGAACGCCACGGCCGAACCGATGGCCAGGATGTAGCCCATGGGCGCATACGTTGCCAGCCGCTCGGTCCACTCCTTTTGCGCGGGCTGGCCCACGTTGATCAGCGTTTGCTCCGGCGGGTCCAGCGGGAGCCGGGTGGTGCGCGAAATCTCCTCCGAACCAAGGGAAACTAACGGGGCGACGTCGAGGGTCAGCGAGGATGTCGAGGCACCGTCCTGGGAACCGGCAGGGTCCGCGAAGCTGAGGCGGTGGCTCTTGCGGAGTGTCTCCTCCCAGGCCGCCGGATACCCTGGAAGCCCGGTCAGCGACTGCGCTGCCTTCTCAAGCATCGGCTGGACCAGCCCGGAGAGAAAACCTGGAACTGATCCGGTATCGATCGTTCCCACCGCCGCCGTGGCCAGCTTCCGTTGGAACTCCGAGTCCTTGCCCAGCGGTGCCGCAAGACGGACAAAACCATCTTCCTGGACCACGTTCCGGTCCACCCAGATGGCGGGAACGGCAACGGCGGCCAGGAGGATGCCCAGCACGGTGGCGACGGCGGAAACAAAAGTACGCACAGCAGGTCCTTCGGGGTTGGGGGGCCTTACCCCATCCTAGGCAGGGTCGAAGGGCCTTCCGTGTCAGTCCCCGGTGCTAGACCTTATGGATAAGGTTGATTGACCGCCAACAACAGATGAAGGACCGCATGCCCGCAGCACCAGCCTCCCACCGGCGTCCGCATGTCTGACCAGGCCTCCCTTCCAGGTACGGCGCCCACTACCCTGCCGGCCACTGCAGCGGAGACAAGCCCGGATAACCCCTGGCCGCTGCAGCTGCTGTCGCAGAAGCTCAAGGCCCATATCGACCGCACCCCGTCTGCATGGGTGGAAGGCCAGGTCATTGAGCTGAACCGTCGCGGCACCAACGCCTACCTCACACTTCGCGACGTGGATGCGGAGGTTTCCCTTCCGGCATCCGTCTGGACCAAGGTGCTGGAACGGCAGAACCTTCCGCTGGAGCGTGGTTCGCGGGTGGTGGCCCTGCTGAAACCGGAATTCTGGCTGAAGACGGGCCGGCTCAACATGCTGGTGCGGGATATCCGGCCTGTGGGCCTGGGCGACCTGCTGGCCAGGATTGAGCGGTTGCGCCAGGCCCTGGCGGCTGAGGGCCTGTTTGCCGAGTCCAGGAAGAAGCCCCTGCCCCTGCTGCCGCACCGGATCGGCCTCATCACGGGCCGCGATTCGGACGCAAAGAAGGACATCCTGCGGAACGCAGCCCTGCGCTGGCCGGCGGTGGAATTTGAGATCCGCGAGGTTGCCGTCCAGGGGAATACCGCGGTGGCCCAGGTGGTCCGCGCCCTGCGTGACCTGGATGCCCGGCCGGAGGTGGACGTCATCGTTATCGCCCGCGGCGGCGGCGCGCTGGAGGACCTTCTGCCCTTCAACAGCGAGGACCTGATCCGGGCCGTGGCTGCTGCCGCCACCCCCGTGGTGAGTGCCATCGGGCATGAGGCAGACCGCCCGCTGCTGGATGATGTTGCCGACCTTCGGGCCTCCACCCCCACTGATGCCGCCAAGCGGATCGTTCCCGAGGTCTCCGAAGAACTTGCCGGCGTGCGCCAGGCGCGGGAGCAGCTGCGGCGGTGCATGGAGCGACTGGTGGACCGGGAGTCGGACCGGCTGATGGCACTGCACTCCCGCCCGGTCATGGCCGCGCCGGAGGGCATGGTCTCAGTCCGGGCAGAGGAAATCGAGCGGCTGCTGCGGCGCTCCTCCGCTGCAGTGAGTTCCACGGTGGTGCGTGCGGCCGACCAGCTTGAGCACCTGAAGGCCCAGGTCCGCGCCCTCTCACCGCAGAAGACCCTGGACCGGGGATACGCCGTCGTCGAATTGGCGGGAGACCAGGCCGCCCGGATTGCCCAAGCGGGCCACGCTGTTGTCCGCCGTCCCGCCGACGCGCCGGCGGGGGCGGCCCTGTCCATCCGTGTGGCGGAGGGCCGTTTCGGCGCCACGTCCACCGGCGCCACATCCACCGTGGCGCACGCAGGAAACGCAGACCACCAGCAGGAATTGGAAGAGAAGGCATGACAGAACAGAAACCAGAGTCCGACGTCGCAGCCCTGAGCTATGAGGAGGCGCGGGAGCAGCTCATCGCAGTGGTGGGCAGGCTGGAAGCAGGAGGGGCAAGCCTGGAGGAATCCCTGGCACTGTGGGAACGCGGCGAGGCACTGGCCGCAGGCTGCGAGGAGTGGCTGGAAGGCGCGCGGAAGCGGCTGGCAGCGGCCCGGGATCAGCCGCTCTAACCACCGGAAAGAACTGGAACCGGCAGCACCCGGGCCAGGGGGTGTCAGGAACGCGCCACGAGCTCCCGCTCGGCAGCGACGTCGAATTCGGCCTTGGGCCACTCGAGCGACATGTCTGACAAGGCGCCGAGCAGCAGCTGCTGGACGGCAATCCGGGCAAACCACTTCTTGTTCGCCGGAACAACGTGCCACGGCGCATTCGGCGTGCTCGTTTCGTCGATGGCCGCCTGGTACGCGGCCATGTAGTCCTCCCAGTGGGCCCGCTCGTCCAGGTCGCCCCGGCTGTACTTCCAGTGTTTGGAGGGATCATCCAGCCGGGCCATCAGCCTTTCCTTTTGCTCCGCACCGCTGATGTGGAGCATCACCTTAACGACCTTCGTTCCCGAGTCCCCCAACCGCGCCTCGAACTCATTGATGGCCACGTAGCGCCGCTTGATCTCGTCCGGGCTGGCCCAGCCGTGGACACGGTGGATCAGCACGTCCTCGTAGTGGGAGCGGTCGAACACACCCACCATCCCGGCGGCCGGTACTTCCTTTTCGATCCGCCACAGGAAGTCGTACGACTTTTCCTCGTCCGTGGGGGCCTTGAACGCCTTGAACTGGACGCCCTGCGGGTTCATGGCGGCCATGACGTGGTTGACGATGCCGCCCTTGCCGGCGGTGTCCATAGCCTGCAGGATCAGCAGGACCCTTTTGGTCCCGCCGAAGCGTGATTCGGCAAAGAGCTTTTCCTGCAGTTCGGAAAGTTCATCGTCCATCTCCGTCAACAGCAGCCTCCCGTCGGCCTTGTTGCCGCTGTACCCCGGTGTTGACCCGGGATCCACCGCGGCAAGGGAGAACCCCTTCCCTACCCGAAGGGTCTCTGCAGGGTGCTGGTCAAAGCCGACGACGCGGGCCATGGGAGTCCTTTCCGCAGGATGCAACGGACCGGCGGGCCCGTGAGCACAGGCTAGTTCCCCTGGTACCTGCTTAGGAAGTCCCCCATGCGGCCAATGGCCTCTTCAATGTCCTTGACATTGGGCAGCGTCACCATGCGGAAGTGGTCCGGGCGCACCCAGTTGAAGGCCCGGCCGTGCGAGACCAGGATTTTCTGTTCCCTGAGGAGGTCGAGGACAAATTTCTCGTCGTCCCGGATGTGGTAGACCTCCGGGTCAAGCCGGGGAAAGAGGTACAGGGCTCCCCTGGCCTGCTGGGTGCTGACGCCGGGAATGGCGTTCAGCATGTCGTACGCCTTGTTGCGCTGCTCCAGGAGCCGGCCGCCGGGGAGGATCAGGTCGTTGATGCTCTGGTAACCGCCCAGCGCCGTCTGGATGGCGTGCTGGGCCGGGACGTTGGCGCACAGGCGCATGTTGGCGAGAAGGTTAATGCCCTCCAGGTAGTCCGCAGCGTCCTTCTTGGGCCCTGAAATCGCCATCCATCCTGCGCGGTAGCCGCAGACCCGGTAGGCCTTGGAAAGCCCGCTGAAAGTCAGGCACAGGACATGGTCGTCGGTGAGCTTGGCAAGGTTCACATGGACGGCATCCTCGTACAGGATCTTCTCGTAAATCTCGTCCGCGAAAATTACCAGGCCGTGCTTATGCGCCAGGTTAACGATCCGTTTCAGCGTCTCTTCCGGATACACCGCACCCGTGGGGTTGTTCGGGTTGATGACCACGATGCCCTTGGTGCGTGGCGTGATCTTGGCTTCCAGGTCATCGAGGTCGGGCTGCCACCCGGATTCCTCGTCGCAGAGGTAATGCACCGGCTTGCCGCTGGCCAGTGCCACGGACGCCGTCCACAACGGGTAATCGGGGGTTGGGATCAGGACTTCGTCACCGTCGTCCAAAAGGGCCATGAGGGACATGGTGATGAGCTCGCTGACGCCGTTGCCCAGGTAGATGTCATCGACATGGATGTTCTGGATGCCACGGGTCTGGTAGTACTGCGAGACGGCGGTGCGCGCGGAGAAAATGCCGCGGGAATCGCTGTAGCCCTGGGCGTGGGGCAGGTGCCGGATCATGTCCACCAGGATGGCGTCCGGCGCCTCGAAGCCAAACGGGGCCGGGTTCCCGATGTTCAGCTTGAGGATGCGGTGGCCCTCCGCCTCCATCTGCTGGGCGGCCTGCAGGATGGGTCCACGGATGTCATAGAGGACGTTGTTGAGCTTCGTGGACTGCCTGAATTCTGCCATCCCTCAAATATGCCACAGGAAGGATGGACGGCCGTTGAGACGTCTGCCACATGGACGACGGCGGCTGCCGGGCCCTTGCAGGTCCGGCAGCCGCCGTCGTCATCACCAATTTGTTGCCTGCCCACGCAGGCAGGGAACGTGTTACTTAACGATGCCCTTGTCCTTCAGCCAGGCGGTTGCCGCCGCCTTGGCGTCCTGCTTCTGGCTGCCACTGACAGCCCGGTTGAGGTTGATCAGGTCATCGGTGGTCAGCGTGCTGGACACGGAGTTCAGCGCCTGCTCGGCCTTGTCCGTCATCTTCGCCTTGTTGTACAGCGGGAGGACCTGCTGGGCGATGAAGTTGTTCTTCGGGTCCTCCAGCACCACAAGGTCGTTGTCTGCGATGGAAGGTGTGGTGGTGTAGATATCGGCCACCTGCACCTTGTCCTCCAGCAGCGCCTTGAGCGTCACCGGACCGCCGCCGTCGCTGAATGGCTCCAGCTTCTTGGGGACGCAGTTGTAGTTCTTCTTCAATCCGGGCAGGCCGTAGGCGCGCTCGGCGAACGTGGCCGGGGCCCCCACCACGATTTCGCTGCAGACCTTGGCGAGGTCCTCGATGGACTTCAACTGGTATTTCTCGGCGGTTGCCTTGGTGACAACCATGGCGTCCTTGTCCTCGGCTTTGGACACGTCCAGTACGCCCAGGGCGTCCGGCAGTTTGCCGGGCAGCGCCTTGGCGATGTCAGCGGCGGAGACTTCCTTGGCTTCCTTGTCTACGTACAGCAGCAGGTTGCCGCTGTAATCCGGCACCACGTCAACGGACCCGTCCTGGACCGCCTTGAAGTAGACCTCGCGGGAGCCGATGTTCGGTTTGGTAGTGGCGGTGATGCCATTGGCGTTCAAGGCACCGGCGTACAGCTCGGCGATGATCTGGCTCTCCGGGAAGTCGGCGGAACCCACCACCAGCGATGTTGCCCCACCCGATGCGCCGCTGCTGGATGCAGGTGGGTTCTTCAGCGGGTCGGACGAGCCTCCACATGCGGACAATGCCACTGCCAGGCCAAGCCCGGCGGCCAGGCCGCTGAACGCCCGCCTGCCAAGGCGCTGGGGACGGCTATCTTTCATGACTTACCTCCTTGTACAACAGTCTCCGCAACAACGGGGTCTGTGAGATCAACCGCAGCCTCCTGGCTGCGGTAGGACAGCTTCAAGGCGCCCCGGGTCAGGAACAGCCTCTGGAAAAGGGACAGGACGAGGTCGACGGCGATCGCCAGCACCGCGATCAGGAGGGAACCTCCCAGCATTTGGGGGAAATCGCTCAGGACAAGGCCGTCGAAGAGATAGCGGCCCAGGCCGCCAAGATTGATGTAGGCGACGACGGAGACGGTGGCGATCACCTGCAGCACGCCGGTCCGGAACCCGCCGAACATGACGGTGAGCGCGTTGGGCAGCTCGGCCCGGAACAGGACCTGCAGTTCAGTCATCCCCATGGCCCGCGCCGCGTCCACCACGTTCCGGTCCACGCTGGAGATGCCGGCGTACGTTCCAGCCAACAGCGGGGGCACGGTGAGGATCACCAGCGCCCAGATAGGCGGCATCAGCCCAATTCCGGCCAGCAGCACGAACAGGGTGAGCAGGCCAAGGGTGGGAAGGGCACGCAGGGCTCCCGCCAGCGCGACGACGGCCACCCGGCCCCTGCCGGTATGGCCGACAAAGAGCCCCACTGGGACGGCGATGGCAGTGGCGATCAGCATCACGAGCCCCGTGTACTGCAGATGCTCACCCAGCCGGGCGGGGATGCCCATGCTTCCGGACCAGTGCAGCGGGTCGGCGAGCCAGGCGAAGGTATCGGAAAAGACGTTGCTCACGCTGTTTCTCCCGCCATGGCCGTCCCCGGCTTCGCTGCGGCCGGCCCAACGTTGTCCCCATGGGAGCGGCCCCGCCGCGTTCCTGCCCGCTCCCATGGGGTGAGGATGCGTTCCAGCAGGACGAGGAGAGCATCCATCACCAGCGCGAGGACCAGGATGGCCACGATCCCCACCACCACCTCGGTGACGAAGTCACGCTGGAGTCCATCCGTGAAGAGCATGCCCAGGTTGCCGACACCCAGCAGGGCCGCAACGCTGACCAGCGAGATGTTGCTGACGGACACCACGCGCAGCCCGGCGAACATGACCGGCAGGGACAGCGGCAGGTCAACCTGCAGGAACCGGGCCAGGGGCTTGAACCCCATGGCCTGGGCGGCCTGGCTGACGTCCGCGTCGACGGAATCGAAGGCATCCAGGGCGGCGCGGACCAGAAGTGCCACCGCATAGATGGTCAGCGCCACCACCACGTTGAGGGGATCCAGGATCCGCGTGCCCAGGATGGTGGGCAGGATGATGAACAGGGCCAGCGAGGGAATGGTGTAGAGGAGTGAGGATGCCGTCAGCACCAGGGAGCGGAGTGCCCTGTTCTTCCGTGCCAACTGCGCCAGCGGGATGGAAATCAGCAGGCCCAGGACCATGGGAATGAGTGCCAGCACCAGGTGCTGGCCGCCGCGCTCCAGGATCATGCCGGTGTTGGCCAGGAACCATTCCATCAGAGGGCAGCCTGCCGCACCTGGCGCGCTTCTTCGATCAGTGCCAGGACCTCACCGCCGCGGACCACGCCCAGGACCCTGCCGTCGGGATCCACGGCAACACCGAGGCCCGACGGCGAGGACAGGGCGGCGTCCAATGCCCGCCGCAGGCTCTCCCCGGGGCGGAACAGCGACCCGCCCGGAACGAGCTCGGTCTCGGTGCCCGGCGCGGACCATCCCTGGGGGTGCATGTCCGCGTCCACCACCAGCTGCCAGTCACCTGCAGCGCTGGAATCCGACTCAACTCCTGACGGGGAGCGGACAATCGTCGGCACGGGATGGATGGCCACGCCGTCGGACGGGGTGAAGCCCAAGTGGCGGAAGCCACGGTCCCGCCCCACGAAGGACGCCACGAAATTGTTGGCCGGCGCCCGCAGGATTTCCTCCGGGGTGGCATATTGGGCCAGCTTGCCGCCAGTTGCGAAGACGGCAACCTTGTCGCCGAGGATGGTGGCCTCGTCGATGTCATGCGTCACGAACACAATGGTCTTGGCCAGGTCCTTCTGCAGGCGCAGCAGTTCCTGCTGGAGTTCGTTCCGGACAACGGGGTCCACCGCGCTGAACGGCTCATCCATGAGCAGGACGGGCGGGTCGGCGGCGAGCGCGCGTGCCACGCCAACGCGCTGCTGCTGGCCTCCGGAAAGCTGGGACGGGTACCGCCCGCCCAGGGAGTGCGCCAGGCCCACCACATCCAGGAGCTCCTCCGCCCGCCTGCGGGCGTCGGCCTTGGAGACGCCGTTCAGCCGGGGAACGGTGGCGATGTTGTCCAGGACGGAGCGGTGCGGCAGCAATCCCGCCGACTGCATCACGTAGCCCATGGAGCGGCGCAGTTCCGCCGCCGGAACCGAGGTGACATCCCGGCCGTCCACGGTGATGGTCCCCGAGGTGGGTTCCACCATGCGGTTGATCATCCGAAGGGAGGTTGTTTTACCGCAGCCGGAGGGGCCCACGAAGACCGTGACGGCCCCTTTTGCGATGGACATGGTGAGCCCGTCCACCGCGGGCTGGCCGCCCGGGTACTGCTTGGTGACGCTCTGGAACTCGATCATCGCCTGGTCCATGGTGCGGACTTACCTGTTCTCTTGGACGGGCTGTTGAAAGCACCGTGACCTTGCCATCAGCACGCTGATAGTTACGCTAGCCCAAACGGGGGCAGGCTTCAGCAGGTGGAGCCCTAATCCCCGCAAAGGAATCCCTACTGTGACCATTCGGTACCCATATGCGTACGGATGGGTAGCCCAAGCCGGGCAGGCCTAAAGTGGAGGCGTGACCAACTTGGAAGTTTCACCCCAGCAGGAAGTTTGTCCGCCCGCCCCTTCGGGAGGGACGTCGGGCCCCTGCCTCCAGCTGTGGCCGGAACGCGAGGTGCCCCTGGGCGGGGTCCGCGCCATGAACGTCAAGCGCACCCTGCCCCAACGGGGACTTCCCACGATCGGGGCCTGGTGCTTCCTGGACAGCTTCGGACCGGACCGGACCGCCATGTCCGTCCTCCCCCATCCCCATATCGGGCTGCAGACGGTGACCTGGCCGCTTGCGGGGCACATCCGGCACCGGGACAGCGTAGGCAGCGACGTGGTGGTGCGTCCCGGGGAGCTGAACATCATGACCGCAGGGCACGGCGTGTCGCACTCAGAGTTCGCCGTGCTTCCCGCCGGCGAAGAGTTGCCATTGCAGCGGGGCCTGCAGCTGTGGGTTGCCCTTCCGGACGGGGACCGGCACCGGGAGCCGGCATTTGAACAGCACCGGGAGCTGCCGCGCGCCGCCGGCCACGGCTTCACGGCCACCGTCATGGTGGGGGAACTTGCAGGCGTGGTGTCCCCCGCCACAGTGTTTTCGCCGATTGTTGGCGCGGACGTTTCCTGTGAGGGGGATGCAGTGCTGCCGCTGAGCCCCGGCTTTGAGCATGGCATCCTGGTGCTCGACGGCGGCCTGGCGGTGGACGGGCAGGACCTGCCGGCGGGTCCGCTGGGCTACCTGGGCACCGGCCGCAGCGAACTCCGGCTGGAGGCCCGCCCCGGCACGCGGTTCCTGCTGATTGGCGGTGAGCCGTTCGGCGAGGAACTGCTCATGTGGTGGAACTTCGTGGGCCGTACCCATGACGAAGTGGAACGGGCCCGGGAGGATTGGGAAGCGCAGGCAGCGCTGCCGGACGTCGAAACGGCGGCCGCCCGTTACGGCCTGGTGCCCGGCCACGGTCCTGATGCCGGAGCGGAGGCCGGCCGTATTCCCGCTCCCCCGCTCCCCGGCGTCCGGCTGACGCCGCGAAAGCGCACCGTCGATTAACTAACGTGTCGGCTGACCCGCGTGTCTGCCAACCCGCTGCCGGAAGCCATGGTCAATCGCCCGATCGCCGTCAGGCCGGCTCTGCCAGGAGCTGCAGGACACCGAACACAGGTTCCTGGTCCAGGACCCTGACGTCCGTGATGCCGTCTGCTTCAAGGTTCCGGCGGAAGGATTCCTGCAGCGGTGCCACGTTCATGCCCAGCCCGCCACCCAGGATCACGGGGCCCTGGATCTTCAGCTGGCCCAGCACCTGTCCGGCCAGCGCAGCAAGGTCCCGGCCGGCCTGGTCCAGCAGCTCTGCACTGTCCTGGTGCCCGGCGGAGGCCGCTTCCACAACGTTCCTGGCCTGTTGCGCCCAGAAGCGCCGCCCCGTGTCCGGGGAGTGGAACAGGGCAATCAGCTTGTTGGGGTGGTCCAGTCCGCAGGATGCCAGGAGGGCTGCCGTGAGCTGGTCAATCGGCAGGCCCTGGTTCATCCTCCGCAGGCTGTGCCGTACCGCTTCCCTGCCCAGCCAATAACCGCTCCCTTCATCCCCCAGCAGGTATCCCCAGCCGCCTGCCCTGGCCTCGCCGCCGTCGGCGTTGCGTCCCCAGGCGGCTGAGCCGGTGCCGGCAATTACCGCCACTCCTGTGTTGGCACGTCCCGCCGCCAGCAGCAGGCGGGAGTCGTGGACCACGGTGATGCTGGCCTCGGGGGCGAGTGGCTGGATCAGGGCAGCCAGGGCGGCGGCGTCGTCGTCCGTATCGATGCCGCCGGAGCCCGCGTAGACCCGGTCCACGCGCCCGCCGCCGATCCTGCCGAAAAGCTCCGCCAGGTTGCGGGCTGCCTGGTCGCGGCTGACGTTCTGGACATTGGAGCTTCCCGCAGAATCGTCAGCGACGGGGATTCCGTCCTCAAAGCGGACGCCGTGCGTCTTGGTGCCGCCGATGTCCAGCCCGATCGTAATGCCGTGCAGTGGAGTGTCCGGCGAGCCCGCGGCGTGCTGAACAGGAGGGGTGGAGGGGTTCTGGGTGTTCGTCACGTCACAAGGGTACTTGCGGCGTGGCTTTGGGGCGCGGCGCATACCCTTCGTGACAGCCGCGCCCTTGGCGGCCGCCGTGAATGATGGCCCGTTCAGCGGCCGGCCCTGGTGACCAGCCCGGCCAGCAATCCGGGCCCCTGCGCAACCACCAGCTCACGGAAGAGCCTGGCCGGAACGGGTTCGGTTTCGGGTTTGCGCCGCCGCCAGCTCACTCCGACTTCCCGGAAGGCGAGCGCGGAGTCCAGCGGCACTTCCACCCAGCCCAGGTCTCCTGTCTCCGGGCGCAGGGTCCTGCCGGGGGCATCCCCGCCAGGCGGCAGGATGCTGACGCCGAGGCCGGCCGAGACCAGCCCACGGACGGTGTGCGAATCCTGGCTTTCGAACGCGATCCGTGGCCGGTAGCCTGCTTCCCGGAACAGCGCGTCGGTCAGCGAACGCAGTCCGTATCCGGGGCCCAGCGCAACGAACGGCTCCGTCCGGATATCGGCCATCCGCGCAGTGCGCTGCCGGGCCAGGGGGTGGGCGTGGTGCACCACCAGCCGGAGCGGCTCGCGGTACAGGGGTGCCGAATCGAGGTTTTTGCCCGGGGGCGCCACGGGAGCGGTGAGGGCCAGGTCGGCTTCTCCCGACGACAGCTCGTCAAGGCACGCGCTCCGGGCACCCTGGCTGAGCCGAAACCCGGTCCCGGGGTGCCGGGCACGGAAGGCGCTGATCAGCAGCGGCAGGGTGGCCTCGCCGAACGTGTGCTGGAAAGACACGGACACAGTGCCCCTGACCACCTGGGACTCATTCCGGACCAGGTCCAGGCCGGCCTGGAACTCCGCGAGCGCCTGCTCGATGTAGGGCAACAGGGTGCGGGCTGCCGGAGTCAGGCGGACACCGCGGCCGTCCCGGGCCAGGAGTTCGGTGCCGACGGCGGCGCTGGCCCTGGCCACTGCCCTGCTCACCGTTGATTGGGGTACTCCGAGGAGTTCCGCCGTCTCCGTCACATGTTCAGTCCGGCCCAGTTCGGCGAGTATGGGCATGAGCGGCAGCAGCTGCGCCAACTGCCTGCGATCCGGTTCCATCACAGCTCCCCTGCCTCTCCGCCGGACGCCTCCGCTACCGGAAAACCGTTCCGTTATTGATATGAGTGTGGCACGAAGTATGCATTGGAGGCATCCATTGCCGGACGGCTACGCTGGCTTGATGCCACAGAACGCGAGCCCCGGCACCCAGGCTTCCCCCGCCTGGAACGGCCATCCCAAGGGGTCGCGGTCCTACGGGCGGATCCTGGCCGGCCTGTCCTGCGCAGGCGTTGCCACCTTTGCGCAGCTTTACTCCACGCAGGCGGTCCTGCCCCTCCTGGCGGCCGATCTCCAGGTCACCGCCGCCGAGGCTGCCCTCACCATCTCCCTGGCCACCGTCGGGCTGGCTGCCACCGTCATTCCCTGGTCCTTCCTCGCAGACAGGATCGGGCGCGTAAAGGCAATGATGTGGGGCATCTCGGCAGCCACCGTCCTGGGACTGCTGGTGCCGCTGTCCGCCAGCTTCGGCATGCTCCTGGTCCTGCGGCTGCTGGAGGGCATGGCACTAGGCGGCATCCCCGCCATCGCCATTGCCTACCTCAACGAAGAAGTCAGCAAAGCCCACGCCGCGCTTGCAGCGGGAAGCTATGTTGCCGGCACCACGTTGGGAGGACTGTCCGGCCGGCTTGTGGCCGGTCCCGCCGGCGAACTCTGGGGCTGGCGGTCGGCAGCCCTGGCCGTTTCCCTGCTGGCGACCCTTGCCGCCGTCGCCTTCCTGGTCCTCGTGCCGAGGGCCCGGGGATTCGTCCCGGCCCGCGCCGGCTTCCGCAGCGCCACCCGGACACTCGGAGGACACCTCCGGAACATCCGGCTGCTGGCCCTGTACGCCCAGGCCTTCCTGATGATGGGCGGATTCGTGGCCGTCTACAACTACCTGGGCTTCCGGCTCTCCGGCGCCCCGTTCGGGCTGCCCGCTACCGTGATCAGCCTGATCTTCCTGGCCTATCTGTCCGGCACCTTCTCCTCCCGCTGGGCAGCGGGAATGACTTCCAAGTACGGGCGCCGGAACGTACTGCTGGGTGGACTGGCCCTCGCCGCCGGCGGACTCGCCCTGACCCTCACCTCCTCCCTGGTGCTGATCCTCACCGGCCTGGTGGTGTTCACCGGCGGATTCTTCGCCGCCCACAGCATCGGGTCCGGCTGGACTGGAGCCATCGCCAGCACCGGCCGTGCGCAGGCGGCATCGCTGTACAACCTGGCTTACTACCTGGGATCCAGCCTCCTGGGCTGGGCCGGCGGCCTGGTCTTCCAGGCCTGGGGCTGGAGCGCACTCGCCGGAGCCGTGATCGTCCTGGCGTGCCTCACCGCCGCAACTGTCGCCGTCGTGCATTCGGGTCCGGAAACTGCCGCTCGCTGACCCTGGCCCGAATTAAGCGGCTTCAGCGGCGGCGGGCATGGTGTGGATCTTCGGCAGGACGCGGGCCGGTGGTGCCGTTGGCGGAGATACCGCGTCTAGGATGAACCAAGGACCGTGTGGAAGGAACCCCAGTGAGTACGAATGCCAGGAACACCAGGCCCGGGGCGCACCTGGAGCCGCTGGATGCCATTGACGAGCGCCTCCTGGCGGCCCTCGTGGCAGATGCCCGGATCTCCAACAAGCAGCTCGCCGAAATGGTGGGGATTGCGCCCTCCACCGCTTTGATGCGCACCCGGGCCCTGTCCGAGCGTGGCATTGTCCAGGGCTATGAGGCAAAACTGAGCCTGTCTGCCATCGGCAGGTCAGTGCAGGCCCTGGTGGCCGTACGGCTCCGCGCCCATGACCGGGACCAGATTGACCGCTTCACTGCCCGCGTGCCGCACCTGCCCGCCGTGCTGTCCACCTTCCACACCTCAGGTTCCGTGGACTACCTGCTGCACATCGCCGTCGGAAGCACCGAAGACCTGCGGGACTGGGTCCTGGACAATCTGGCGACCGACCCCGTGGTGGGGCACACCGAAACCACACTGGTTTTCGAACACATCCAGGGCAACCACGGCCCGCTTCCGGACTAGTTCATCCCCGGACAGGGCGCCTGCATCAGGCGCCGGCCCACTGCTTTGCCTGCCGGGTTAACGAGGCGGTGAGCGTGGCGGCGGACAGGGCGAGTGCCGCCACCCCGCACAGAAGGACGAAGCCCTGCACGGCCGCTGCCATGCCGAACACGGCACTGGCCCAGCCCAGGCCCAGCACCGGCACCGCGCTTCCCAGGTACGTAATGACGTAGACGGTGCTGATGATCTGCGCGTGACGGGCCGGCTCAACCCTGGCTGCCACGTCATTGAAGACGGTCCGGAACGCAATGCCCTGCCCCAGGCCGGCGGTCACGGCAGCGGCAACCAGCAGCATTGGGCTGTGCCAGGCGCCGGCGGCACCGAGCAGCATGACGGAGACTCCGAGGACAGCCAGCCCGGCGGGAACGGCCAGGCGGCCCCGCAGGGTCACCAGCTGGCTCAGGGCCGACGCCCCCAGGGGCAGGCCCGCCAGCACGCCAATCAGCGGCCGGGAGTCCGTGCCCAGGACCTGCGCGAAGTAGCCCGGAGCCAGTGAGAGCGAGAAGCCAAACACGGCAAAGCTCAGGAAGCCGACGCCGGACGCCAGCCAGAAAGCACCCCTCGCCTGGCGGGAAACGGAAGGGCGCCGCGGAGCCAGGGCGTGCAGCGGCCGGGACACTGCCGGCACCATAATGGCCGGGCGTGCGCGGATCAGGTACAGCGGCACCAGGAGTGCGGCAAGCAGCAGCGAGTGGACGATGTAGGGAGCGGTGGTGGCGCCGGGAAGCAGCGAGAGCAGCCCGCCGATGACCGGGCCCGCCGCCACTCCCCCGGAGGATGCCAGGAGGGTAAAGCGTGATGCCCATTCCGGCCGGGACGGGAGCAGTTCGCGCAGGGCCGCCGCGCTGGCGCCCGTGGCAAGCGCAACCGCGGTTCCCTGCAGCGCACGTCCGGCACACAGGGCAACCAGCGTGCCGGCTTCGGCGAAGATCCAGCCACCCGCCAGGCCGGCGAGGACAGCAACCAGGAGTGCGGCGCGGCGGCCGATATGGTCCGACCAATGCCCGGCCAGCAGCAGCGTCCCCACCAGCGCCAGGACATAGCTGGCGAACGCCGCCGTTACCTCGAGGCTGGACAACCCCAGGTTGGCCTGCAGCAGGGGGTACAGCGGCGTGGCAAGGTTGGCGCCCACAAGGAGCATGAAGATGACCGCCCCCGAAATCACCAGCCTGGCCGTAGTGGTGGCATTCCACCCGGCAGGGGCCGCTGCCGGGCGCATGCGCAGTTCGCTGAAGACCGTCATGGTGCCGCCTTAGGGTCGCCGCGGCAGGTTGTCCTTGTGGGAGCCCGGCACGGATACAACTGTGATGGTTCAACAGTGCGGCACCGCTGCTACTTATCGCCTGGTTTGAAGGGATAATTGATCAAAATCATCAAGTTATGGATCCCTGAGTGATGGAGAGTGACGATCTTGAACAAGTTGGACCCCACGGACCTGAAGATCCTCCTGGCCCTGATCCGGGATCCGCGGATCCAGATCGGCGAGCTCAGCGAGTCCCTTGGCATCGCCCGCAATACGGCCCAGTCGCGGGTGCGCCGCCTGCTGCGTACCGGGGTGCTGCGTCCGGGCGGACGCGAGGTTGACCTGGAGGCCGTGGGCTACGACGTGGTGGCTTTCGTTACCATCGAGGTCTCGCACCGGGAACTCGACGGCGTGGTGGCAGCGCTGCGGCTTATCCCTCAGGTCCTTGAAGTCCATGAGATCTCAGGCCGCGGCGATGTCTGGTGCCGGGTGGTGGCCACGGACACCCACAATCTCCAGTCGTCCCTCCGGCAGGTCCTGAGGATCAAGGGCGTCATCAGGACCGAGACCGTTCTCGCCCTGCACACCCACATCCCATACCGGACCGAGCCCCTCATCAGCGGCCTCAGCAGTGCCTCAGTTCCGGCGGCTAGGATTTCCTGAATGACCATCATCGATAACGCCGTCTACGTCAACGGCGTCCGCCACGCTGAGCCCGACAGTCTTGAGCAGACCTTTGAGACCCTGTCCCGGCATGGCGGGATGGCATGGATTGGTCTTTACCGGCCAACAGCTGAGGAAATGGCTGCGGTGGCCACCGAATTCGGGCTGCACGCCCTTGCCGTGGAGGATGCTGTATCCGCCCACCAGAGGCCCAAACTGGAGCGTTACGACGACAACCTGTTCACCGTCCTGCGGCCGGCCCGGTACGTGGATGCCAATGAAACAGTGGAGTTCGGCGAACTGCACGTCTTCACCGGGAAGAACTTCGTGGTGACGGTACGGCATGCCGAGACCGCAGGTGTCGCCCGGGTGCGGCAGCGGCTGGAAGGACGGCCGGACCTCCTCAAGCATGGGCCCGAAGCTGTGCTCTATGCCCTGCTGGACCGGGTGGTGGACGACTACGCGCCGGTGGTGGCGGGGCTGGAAAACGACATTGACGAGATTGAGGACCAGCTGTTCAGCGGCGATTCCTCGGTGTCCCGACGCATTTACGAACTGGCGCGGGAAGTCATCCAGTTTCAGCGGGCCATCCATCCGCTGCCGGAAATGCTGGACCAGTTGAAGCGGGGGTTTGAAAAGTACCAGGTGGAAAGCGAACTGCGGCACAGCCTGCGCGACGTGGAAGACCACGTTGAGCGGGTGATCTCCCGGGCGGACTCGTTCCGGGATTTGCTGCAGAACGCGTTGACCCTGGACGGGACACTCACCGCAAACAGGCAGAACGAAGCCAGCGCCGAGCAAAACGAACAGGTCAAGAAGATCTCGTCCTGGGCGGCCATCCTCTTTGCGCCTTCGTTTGTGGCGGGCATCTACGGGATGAACTTCGACAACATGCCCGAACTCCATTGGTCCTTCGGCTATCCCCTGGCGCTGGTCCTCATGGTGGCAGCAGGGGGCCTGATGTACGGCATCTTCAAGAAGAAGGGCTGGCTCTAGGGATTGTGGCCAGGGCAGTCTTTCCGGTTGCCAGCGCCACCCGTGCGTTGCCCGCGGCGTGCACCAGGAGGGAAACCACCAGGAAGGCGATGAGCACCTGCCCGGTGGCTGCCAGCACTCTCAGCCAGCCGCCGTCGAGCGTTGGGTCGAGGAAGTCGTAGACGTACCACCCATCGAGCCCACCGCGCATCCATGAGAAGGCAAGGAAAGCCACGGGGTAGCCCAGCCAGGCAAGCGGCCGCCACCAGGGACCGCGGACCGTCCGGGTGACAAGGATCCAGTCAAGGGCTGCCAGCAGCGGGGCCAGGCGGTGATGGGCAACCTGCGGCCAGTACAAATCCCAGGTCCACCATGGCTCTTCCGGTGGAGCCACAAGCACGATGTAGATGATGCCCGTCATGACCAGGTACAGGACCAGCGCGCCGAACATCTGGTCCCACCACAGTGGCAGCCGGGTGCGCCGCCGCGCCCCTGAAATGATCAGGACAACCCCGAACACGAGATTCCCCTGCACGGTGAATTCCGAATACAGCTGCGGAATGTCCACGTCATTGCCGGGCAGGGTGGCGTCGACGGTCTTCTGGATGATTGCAGCGAGGACGATAAACCCCACGAGGAGCCGGATGGCGCGGATCCATGGGCGGTCGGGGTGCAGGGCACGGTTGAACGCGAAGTTCCGCCGGACCGGCGGAGCCAGTACTGGGAGGCGGCCATCCTTCTCGGTGAGGCTCATGGAGCAAGCGTCATGCCGGATGTGGGAAAAAGACAGGGTCCTTCGGCAGTAACGCGGGCACCGCCTGCCGGGCCAGTGACAACCTGTTCGGCAGGCGGTTGTTGGTCAGGCGTTGGTTCTGCGCTTCAGCCAGCCCCATACGCCGGTTGCGACGAAGAGGACCAGGCCGATAATAGCGAGCCAGATAAGGCCCTTCACCACGAACCCGACGATGGACAGGATGAGCCAGATGACAAGAAGTCCGATGATGATTCCCATGGGCCCACTCTAAGCGGGCCGGGCTGGAATGGATGGGCATCAACCAGCGTTTCGCGGGCCCGCCTGCAGTTCGGGAGACACAAACCCCTGTGGCTTTTAGTGGCTGGCCGACAGTACAGTGCCGGCCCGCTCACCGACCTTGCCCTCGGCGGTGATACCGAAGATTTCCAGCCGGACGTCCTTATCCCGTTGGATGTCTGTAAGCGTGAGGGAGCGCGCCGCCTTTTCAACCCTCCCAACCGGGAATCCGTTGACCGCCACGGCCCACGAATCCACGGCTGAGTCACTCGACTCCCAGCTGACTTTCACTTCTGAGCCGTCGGCAGAGATCACCTCGGCCCTGACGTTGGATGGCGGCGCGAGGGGGATCCCGTTGGGACCGGCGCCCCCGATATGGACTGGAGTCTTCAAGGTGTGGGTACTCCTCCCGGCGACTCCTCTTGCTCGACGCCGGCAGCGGTGGAGGCCGGCGCCGGGCTGCCGGGGGCCTGCGTCCGGTCGGCGTGGCGAGTGGATGGGGCGGGTTGGGCCGGTCCTGCATTCGGTGCACACCCTGCAACCAACATCAGCGATGCCGCTGCCATGGTCCATCCCGTTGTCCTGCCCGATACCATGAACTCCCCCAATGATCGCTGCCGTTGCAGCCGAACCTACGCGGATCTGAGCGAATAATCCCGCGAAGGGCGCCTTCGTACACAGGATAAGCGCGGGAAAAGTATCCTTCCACGCATTGGATGGCGGGTATGTCCCCGGGGCCGGGGTGACGGCCTTTGCGTAGGCAACCGCGGCTGTCAGGGGTGTGCGTTGACCATCTTCGAACGGATAAAATCCTGGTCCTCGCGGGAAACCAACGCCTGGCCGTGCTGCCCGGTCGCAAGGTCCTCTCCACACTCCTTGGAGATTAACGAGGTGATAGTCCGGGGGAGCATTTGGCATCCAGGATTATCGAGCAGCCACTTCTGCGTGGCGTGGTCAAGGTTGTCCCAGCGATCTTTGAGGTTCATAAGCTGATGCAGTCTCCGTGATTGAGGCCCCAATGGCGCGCGCCCCTTTGCCCGCACCAATGACCCAGTCAACTGGAACCCTGGCCCGGCCGACAGGGACTAAAGTCCCGGCTCCTGATGTGGTGCCGCTGCGATTCCTTGTGTTCCTGCCTAGGCTGTCCATCGTGAGGGTTTCGAAGACCGATATGCTCGCCGGGCTGCCGGCCGAGCTGGCCCGCGCCATCGTACGGAAGTTCCGCAGCCGGCAGATGGAGCCTTGAGGTCCCCCACCAGTTCCTCGAAGTTGTCCATTGTCAGGAGCCTATGTCCCACTGTTGTCAGGAGATGTAGGAGCCGCCCGGGCTCCAGTGGATGATGCCGCCCTGGTAGTTCTGGGCAACACTCCCGTCATCTCCCGTGGCATACTCGTCGCTTGTCGGGTAGCCCAGGCGTCCCGATTCGAATCCTGTGGAGGCCCAGATGGAGCGGATGCCGCCGACGGACATGTGAGCTCCGGAGGCGGGCGACCAGATGATGGCGCCGCCCTGGTAGTTCTGGTAGACGCCGCCGTCGCGAAGCCCTCCGACTTCGTCGGTGACCGGGTATCCCAGTCGGCCGCCCTCAAACCCGGAGGCCGCCCATTCGCCGCGGATAGCTCCTGTTGAGATGTGCGCTCCCGTGGTTGACGACCAGATGATGGCTCCGCCCTGATAATTCTGGTAGACGCCGCCATCGCGGAGGCCACCGACCTCGTTCGTTACGGGGTAGCCCAGGCGGCCGTTCTCGAAACCCGTGGCTGCCCAGAGGGCGCGGATGGACCCGACCGAGACTTGCGCTCCGGTGGCTGGTGACCAGATGATGGCTCCGCCCTGGTAGTTCTGATACACGCCCCCATCCCGCAGCCCAGCGACTTCATCGGTCACCGGGTACCCGAGGCCACCGCTCTCAAATCCGGTCCCTGCCCAGACGCCGCGGATCACGCCGGTTGAGGTGTGCGCCCCCGACGCCGGCGAGTAGAGGATGCAGCCGTGCTCGAAGCACTGGTAGCCGCCGTTGTCCCTGAGCCCGTAGACCTCACCGGTGGTAGCCGCCCCAAGGGCGCCATTCAGGGACGCTGCCTTGACGGCAATCGGCGTCTGCGGGGCCGGAAAGACGACCGCCGCAGAGGCATCGATCAGGCCGGCGCCGCAGCCTCCTGAGCAGGGTCCTGGAAGGGGCCTGGCCGTTGCCTTGAGCTTCGCTTCGATCCTGGCTGGTGTCAGGGAGGCGTCAGCGGCCTTCATCAGGGCGCCAACTGAAGCCGCCATCGGCGAGGCCATCGACGTACCCATCAGGTAGCCGTAGGCCTCTGCGCCGGGGAGGGTTGTTCCGGCGTTGTAGGTGGAGAGGATCCCGGCTCCTGTGTCGCCTCCCGGGGCCACAACGTCGATCGCGGTACCGAAATTTGAGTACGAAGCCCTGGCCCCGGTCTGGCTGGATGCGCCGACCGTGATGACGTTGTTGCAGTTGGCCGGTGCATTGTTTGCGGCGGGCTGGTTCTCGTTTCCGGCAGCCACGAAAACAGAGGAGCCGCGGCCCACGGCGCCGTCAATGGCAGCCTGCAGGGTGGACGGGCAGGCAGACGTTCCGCCGACGCTCAGGTTGATGGTTTTCGCGGGGTTGGCGTTGGCGGGAACGCCGCTGACGGCTCCTCCGGAAGCCCATGTGATGCCGTCAGACACGTCCGAGAGGTAGCCGCCGCAGTCACCAAGTGCGCGTATCGGCTCGATCTTCACGCCGGGAGCCGCGCCGCTGACTCCCTCAGCGTTATTGGCGACGGCGGCGATGATCCCTGCGACGTGGGTTCCGTGCCAGGAAGAGTTGGTGGATGAGGTTGAACCGCAGGCACCTGGGGCCTGGTAGTCGCCCGGGTCGGAGGCGTCTGCGTCCCTGCCGTCGCCGTCACCTGAAGACGTCACGTCGGCGATCATGTCGTAGCCCGCAATGACGTTCGTGTTGAGATCGCTGTGCGCCGTGATGCCAGTGTCGATCACCGCCACGATTTGCCCGGCCCCCGTGGTTTTATCCCAGACCGACGGGACCCGGATCCCGACGCTGGGATCGGACAAAGCCCACTGCTTGGAGTAGTAGGTGTCGTTGGGTGTGAACGACGGATGCATGAGGACGTCGGGCTCCACAGATGCAACCGTGTCATCCGCGGCGATGCTTTCCAGCACGCGCCGGGACTCCTCCACGGAGAGCTTACGGCCTGCTTTGACCACCTTGGCATCACTGGCCGTGGCTTTGACCTCCCTGACGCTGATGGCGGCAGCGCTGGAAACCTTCGCGTAGGTCTTCTCCCGTTCTGCGGTGCTGCCGGCGACGGAGGGCTTGAAGTTCACGATGAACTGGTCGGTGGGCAGCTGGGCGTCCGGCGATTTCGCTGCTGTCGAGGGGCCGGGCAGGACCGGCTTGTCTGCTGCCCCGGCGGCCGGCGCAATGGCAGAGCCGGCAACCATGGCGGCCAGGACCAACCCTATGGCCCTGTTGTACGTGTGTCCTTTGGTCATGCCAGTCCTCATGCGCAGATTCACTTCCGTTGGCCTCCCAGATCCACCAGCGAGCTTACTAAGGCTTGTACCCGATTTCAGGGCTACATAAGCAGCAGCTGCCCTGCGCGCAGGGTTAGGTTCTGGTGCGCCCCGCGTTCTGCGTCAACTCGGCCAGCTATTCCCAGTAGCAACTTCCAATTCGATCTGGACACTAACGCTCAGCATACTTACCTTTAATTCGTGACCGTGATGTGCTGCTGGCCCTCATCGGACCGGCGGCGAGGGCGCATGCCAAAGGAACGGAAAGCAACATAAAGGAGAGCATCATGCCCAAAGTACGTGACATCATGACCGGCGGCGTTGAATGCATCGGGGAAAACGAAACGCTGGAGGCCGCCGCCCGGAAGATGAAGGATCTGGACGTTGGAGCCCTGCCGATCTGCGGTGAGGACAACCGGCTCAAGGGCATGGTTACTGACCGCGACATCGTCATCAAGTGCTTCGCCGAGGGTGGTGACCCGCGCACGGCAAAGGCCGGCGACTTTGGTCAAGGCAAGCCGGTGACTGTCGGAGCGGATGACTCAATCGAAGAAGCCATCAGGACAATGCAGGATCACCAGGTTCGCCGGCTGCCGGTTATCGACGGGCACGATCTGGTCGGCATCCTTACCCAGGCAGATGTCGCCAGGAACTACCCGGAAGACCGGGTTGGGGAACTCGTCGAGCTCATCTCGTTCTACTAAGCCCTGCGAAGCGCAGCTGCAACAAGGAAGACCACCCGGAGTTGATCCCAGGCCTCTTTACGACGCAAAGACCCTTACAAATTGTGGAGCTAAGGAGATTCGAACTCCTGACCTCTTCGATGCGAACGAAGCGCCCTACCAACTGAGCTATAGCCCCGGAAGCGGCCGCAACCTGCACTGTGCTCCAGGATGCCGAACCGGTGTCCCTAGGCTACAAATTTTCCCGGCCCAATGCCAATTGGCGCACTGGCCGGCCGCCCGGAAGATGCGGGCCGCCGTCGGGCCTTATGCGCGGCGGCGCTGAAGAACGTCGTCGAGGTTGCTCAGGGCACTCTGCACCTTGGCCAACTGCTGGTCGCTCAACTGCTGCGCTTCCGCGGCCTCTGCTGCCTGGACGCCGGCAGCCCCCTTCTTCAGTGACGGCTTGCCAAGCGCTTTGGGCGCGTCAGGAAGTTCCAGCGGCTGGGGCTCAGGGCGCTTCGCCTTGGCGGCCTCCACGTAAACGGGCTTGGGGACTTCCACAGGCTCCCAGGGGGTTCCCGCGGGAGCGGCCGAAGCCGCCTGTGCAGCACTGGCGTCGCCGGCAGCCACAGCGACGGCGAGGGCTGCTTCGCGGAGCTCAACAGCCGTCAGCCGCTTGATCTTGGCCTCCCCTGCCTCGGCGTCGAAAAGCGGGCTCTCCGGCCGGGCCGGCGCAGCCTCGGGCTTCGGCGGAATAGCTTCACCCATTTCCGGACGGCGTGCAGGCGCACTCATGGCGGAGCGGAAGGCCGCATCGACTTTTGCTTTACGGTCCCGGACGGCGAGGAAACGCAGCAACGCCACCGAGCCAACGGTCAGCACGGTGCACAGGAGCGGAAGGGCAGCCGTACCAATGCCGAACGCTGCCAGGACACCTGAGATGAAAGCAGTGACCAGGGAGAGCAGCCCCACAAGGGCCAGCGCGGTCCGCCCATAGCGGATGCGGAACTGGGCCGGAGGTGGTGTGCTGGCAGTGCCGGCACCTGATGCCGGGCTCTTCCTGGATTCCATGGCTTTCTCCTGCTGGGTGGCGACATTCAAGACCAGGCCGGTGGGCGGTTCCGGCCCCTCCTCGGCGGGGGCGTCTGCCCGGAATTCGCCGGCGGGCTGGAACTGGTGCCTGCGGTTCCGGAGGACGTAAGGGGCAACCCAAACAATCCAGAGCGCGACGGCAACCACAAGGATCACTGAGCTGCTAAGGGGGAAGTCCACACTCAAAACCGTATGAGCATCATGGCTGCTCAGGCCGCATTACCGGCGGTGTGTCGTCCCGCCGGCGGCAAACCGTTGGATTTATGACCGGCGCGAGGCCAACCAGGGCCTCAGCAGGCCCTCCGGGACTTCTTCGGCGGTAAGTGCGAACGAACGGTGGTCCGCCCACTGGCCATTAATGTGCAGGAAACGGGGCCGGTACCCTTCGTCCCGGAACCCCAACTTCTCCACCACCCGCAGGCTGGGTCCGTTTTCAGGCCGGATGTTGATTTCCATCCGGTGCAGGCCAAGGGCGCGGAAGCAGTGGTCGGTCACCAGCGCCACCGACGTTGGTGCTATCCCGCGTCCCGCCCGCGCCTGGTCGACCCAATACCCAAGAGTTGCCATCATGGCCGAACCCCAGACAATCGAGGACACCGTCAGCTGGCCCACAATGGCAGGGCTCCTGAGGCCCGGACTCCACTCGGTTATAAGGAAGGGAAGCGCCGTGGCCTGGGCGGCCTGCACTTTGAGCGACCGGACCATATGCCGGTAATCGGGCAGCCCGCCGGACGGGTCCGGGTTGGAGGCCTCCCAAGGCTGCAGCCACTCGCTGTTCCGCGAGCGCACCTCCATCCATTCCTGTTTGTCGCGGTACCTGATTGGCCGCAGGACAAGGTCGCCGCACTCCAGCGTGACCGGCCAGATAGGACCACTGCGCACGGCGTTACCGGGAAAGGTCCGCGGTGAAACCTGGCAGCCACTCCCGCAGGCCCGGGCCCAGGTCGTCGCTGTCGATGGCGAGCTGTATGCAGGCCTTGAGGTAGCTGAGTTTGTCGCCGGTGTCGTAGCGCCGTCCCCGGAACACGACGCCGTACACGCCATGCCCCGCCCCGTCACCGGAGGCGAGTTCCTGGAGGGCATCCGTCAACTGGATCTCCCCACCCCGCCCCGGCTCTGTGTGCTCAAGGACCTCGAACACGGCTGGGTGCAGGACGTAGCGCCCAATCAGGGCCAGGTTGGACGGCGCTTCCTCTGGGGAAGGCTTCTCCACCAGGCGGTTGACGCGGACGTAATCTTCGCCGTCGATCTCCTGGATGTCAGCGCATCCGTAGGCGCTGATCTGTGAGGGTTCCACTTCAATGAGGGCGACGACGGACCCTCCCGTTTTCGCCTGTACGTCGATCATGGTGCTGAGCAGTTCGTCGCGGGCGTCAATCAGGTCATCGCCCAGCAGGACGGCGAAGGCTTCGTCACCTACGTGCTGTTTTGCGCGGAGCACCGCATGGCCCAGACCGTGGGGGTCGCCTTGCCGGACGTAGTGGATGTCGCCAAGCTGGCTGGCGGCCTGGATGGCAGCAAGCTTCTCCGTGTCCCCTTTGTCCTGGAGGGTGGACTCAAGGGACGGAACGCGGTCAAAGTGGTCTTCCAAGGCCCGCTTGTTCCGGCCCGTAATCATCAGAACGTCATGGAGGCCCACGTGGACGGCTTCCTCCACCACATACTGGATGGCAGGCTTGTCAACGACGGGAAGCATTTCCTTGGGCATGGCTTTGGTGGCAGGCAGGAACCTGGTGCCCAGGCCCGCGGCGGGAATGACGGCTTTGCGGACTCTGGGGTTACTGGTGTTCACCGGACTAATCTAACGTCAGTCAAGCATTTCAGTAACCACCGGCGCGGCAGGCACGCATGAGGGGCCTGAAAATCCGCCGGAACACGGCATCGCAGGAAGGACACCATGCTGCAGGAGACCGACGCGGTCAAGGACCATATCAGGGCGACGCACCGGCGACGGCGGGCAGCCCTGACGCCGGAGCAGTTGGAAGCGGCCGGGGCGGCGCTGGCTGCCCATGGGGAAGCATGGGCAAGGACGGTCACCGGGGACCGCCCCGGGATTGCCTGCGTGTACCTGGGCGTGGGACATGAACCGCCCACCCTGCCCCTGATCAACGCCCTGCATCACAGCGGGCACCAGGTGCTGCTTCCCGTGTGCGAGCCCGGCCGGGAGTTGAGCTGGGTGTTTTGGACGCCTGACACCGGCTTCGAACGGAGCAAATACGCGCCAATACTGGAACCCGCAGGGCAGCGGCACGGGCCGGACACAGCGGGCGGTGCAACGATGCTTTTCATTCCGGCTACCGCGGTGGACCTCGACGGCAACAGGATAGGCCAGGGCGGCGGGTACTACGACAAGTTCCTGGGGCACCTTGCCACGGCAGGGAAGGAAATTCCACTGGCCGCTGTTATCTACGACGATGAACTGCTGCCCGCCGGCCGGATTCCGGCCGAGGAGTTCGACCGACCGGTCCCGGCCGTCCTGGCTCCGTCCGGTTACCGGCCTCTGGCGGGCAGCGCCTAAGCCCAGGCCATCCGGACGCAGTGATAGAATTAGCACTCAGGCCCTGCGACTGCTAACGGTTTACCCACGGCAGCACGGGACCTCTCGTTTGCCCAAGAGGAGGAGCACCAGTGCCAACATATGCTTACGCCTGCAAGGATTGCGGCCACGCCTTCGACATTGTCCAGTCGTTCTCGGACAGCAGCCTGACGTCCTGCCCTGAATGCCAGGGCACGCTGCGCAAGAAGTTCAACAGCGTCGGTGTCGTCTTCAAGGGCTCTGGCTTCTACCGCACCGACTCGCGCGATTCCAAGGGCAGCTCCGTCTCTCCCGCACCGGCCGCGGCTCCGGCAGCGCCTGCTGCCGCCCCGGCCGCTTCGGCGCCGGCAGCTGCTGCCGCCAGCTAAGCAACAAGGTCTTTACGACGGCGGCCGGCAGCTTCCCAAGCGGCTTCAAGCAGCGTCCGGCCGCCGTTGTCCACATAGCAGCCGTCGTGGCTCCCGTGACGCCGTGGCTGCAATTAGCGTGGGCGCATGCCCATACTCCCCCGCCGTCGCCGTGACGGCCTCTGGTTTCCCGGGACCGTCCGCAATGCCGGCCGCGCACACCACACTGGTCGCGGGCCCGGAAACCGCAACCGCCCCCTGCATTCCCGGTTTGCCAGCTGGCTAAGCCGCAACCGGCGGCTCGCGGCGGCCCTGCTTCTATGTGCAGCTGCAGCAATCGCCGTCCAGCAGCTCACTCCTGCCCCGCTAGCCACCGTAACTGCGCTGGCCGCTGCCCGGGACCTGCCCGCCGGAACCGCTGTCACGGCAGCGGATCTGGACCGCGTCCAGGTGCCTCCCGGGATGGTGGCCGATGGCTTCCTCCAGGACGGCGCCGCAGCCACGGGCAAACAGCTAGCGGCTCCTCTGCGGAAGGGCCAGCTCCTCACAGATGCCCAGTTGCTGGGCCCCGGGCTCCTGGCAGGGACGCCGCCCGGTTCGGCGGCGGTTCCCCTGCGCATGGCGGATGCCTCGTCCATCCAGCTGGTTTCCCCCGGCCAGTTGGTCAACGTGGTGCTGACCTCGGCCAACGGGTTCGACCAGCAGGGCCCCTCTGAGGTGCTGGCGTCGGCCGTCCCCGTGCTGTGGACTTCGAACAAGGGCGGCCAGACCGGACAATGGCTGGGCACCACGGAGACGGATGGACTGATCGTGGTGGCAGCCACAGCGGAACAGTCATCACGCCTGGCCGGGGCGTCCACCCAAGGCAGGTTGTTCTTCGTCCTGGTGGGGCAGCCCTGATCCGGGACGCGGCTGGAATGCGGTGGTCAGCCCCAGTGCGGCGGCTTCTGTTCCTTCAGCCAGGTGTCGTGGTCGTCTTCCCGGTCGCCCCAGCTGCGGGCGTCGTCCTCCGCCGCCTTGCTGGGGAGAATCTCATCGGTACCACCCGATGCTGCCTTGGTGGCGGCGGGATCAGCGGGAACAGCAGCTCCTGCTCCGGTCCCCGTCTTGTCCTGGTTGTCGTTCCCGGCCTGTTCTTCGTTGCCGCTCCGGCTGTCGTGCCGGGCCTGGTTGTCGTCCCCGGTCTGGTCGTTGTTTCCGGCCTGGTGGTTTTCGTTCTGGCGCATATCTTCCTCGGGCCTCTCGTCCTTAGGCCTGTCGTCTGTCATCGCTCGCATTTCCCGCGGATCCTGGGCCCGCCTGCCTTGGCTGCCCTCTTCCTGCCGGCGGTTTCCACCATCGCTGTTTCGGCTTCCATCGGCCTCGGATGGCAGGTAGGAGACGCCGGGAGAGGGCGTCCCGTCGATTCCATGGAGCGCGTGGTTGAAGTCGTCGTCCAGGAACCCGGTGGAGGTAGAACTCCGGCCCGGGAGCACCATCTTCTCCAGGCCAAGGTACCCGGCAATGCGGTCGGCGCAGGAGGAGGGGTCGGTGAAGACCTCGATGGTCCACAGCGGCATGTACCGCCATCCCAGGCGTTCGAGCAGTTGCGGCCGCAGCCTGCTGCGCTCACGCACGCTCATGGTGCGGTACTGGGCGGTGCCGTCGGACTCGATGGCCACGGGCCGCGGGATGTCGTGGTCATCCTGGCCCATGGTGTTCAGGGGGTCCGCCGCGGCAACCACGTCAATGGCGCCGTCGTACTGGTGCCAAACCCTGGCGCCACGGGCCCGCAGCCTGTCCCCCAGATCGGCTACCAGCGGATCAGCGCCCAGCGCCTGTTCACTGGCGGCGGCACGGGAGGCGGGAGTGCCCAGATCGGTGTTGCCGGAAATTTCCCGATCCAGCAGCGTGTAGAGGTCCACCGCCCCGTGCGTGAGCCGGGTCTGGTCCAGGTCCTCGGGCCGGAAGCAGGTGAGGACGTGCATGGAACGCCGCGCCCGGGTCATCGCCAGGGCAAATTTCTGGCGGCCGCCCTCGGCGGACAGCGGTCCGAAATTGTGCAGTGCCCGGCCGTGCGGGGTCCGCCCGAATCCCGGCGAGAAAATGACGTGGTCCCGGACCAGTCCCTGGGCGCGTTCCAGGTCCACCACTCGGAAGGACTCCGGGCCGGCGCCAAAGAAACCGGCCAGGCCCGGCTGGTTGGAGAGCTGGAGCCTGATGGATTCACCAATCCTGGCAGCGTGCCGCAGGCTGGCGGTGACCACAGCCAGCGACGTTCGCGGACGGAGGCGGGCGTGTTCGAAGACCAGTTCCACTACCCGGTTGACTTCTGCCACAACGGACTCAACGCCCTCGTGGTCGGCGCTGGGAAGGCCGGTGCCGTCGGGCAGGTATTCCACCAGCAGCGACCGGTCCAGCCCCGTGGCCGACTGGCCCTCAGGCAGCCGGCGCAGGCCGCCGTCGTAAAAGTTCTTGCTGAGCTGGAGGACCAGGTCCTCATCCACTGCTCGGTACACCACGTTGAGCCGCCAGACCGGAAGCACGGCGGAGAGTGCAATGAAGGCACTTTCCACCCGCTGGTGGGCGGACTCTCCCGGTGCCAACCGCTCCACCCCTACGGTGAAGGTCCGTGGCGTGGCAATGCGCGAATCACCGAAGGCAATAACCTGCCGTGCGCGCGCGATTGAGGGCAGGACGGCCTGCAGGGACGTGGCTTCCGCGTCGAGGATTACGACGGCGTCAAAGTGCTGTTCGGCCGGAAGCAGGCCCGTCATCAGGTACGGACTGACTGACCATACCGGAACCAGCGTGCCAATCAGGTCCGGAGCCTGCGCGGTCAGGGACGGCAGGGACACCCGTCCGTCCTTGAGCAGGCTGCGCAGGAGATCGGCCTGGCGCGGCTGGGCGGCGATGGCAGTCCGCCACCGGTCGGCCAGGTCCCACCGCAGGCGCGCGGCGCCGCTGGCGATGTGCGCGTTGTCCGCCAGCCGGTACTCCGCTTCAAGCTGGCGCAGCGCGTCGCCGTCGGACATGGCCAGGTAGTCGTCACCGCTGATCATTGCCTCAAGGGCGGACTGCCACCAGGCCAGCTCCAGCTCGGCGGCGACGGACCCCTCAGGGACTTCGCGTTCGGCGAGATCGGCAAGGAGTTCGCCCAGGCCGTGTTCGCGCATGTTCTCGATGAGGAGTGTTCGTTCGGGCAGGGTCTTGAGCGTATCGGTGTCTGCCACCAGGCGCTCCAGGCGTTCCATCAGCTGCACGTAGGGAACGGTGGACAGCGCCCCGCCGTCTTCCGTGTGCTGCAGCGCCTCGCCCAGCTGTGCCAGCTCCTGGTCCAGGGACCTGTACATGGCGTTCATTTCGGCCAGGCCGGAGGGAACGGCGGGATGCCGCTGGGTGGTGGCGTAGCCCGCCCACAGGGCACGCTGTTCCTGCACCAGCACCAGGGATGAGTGCAGGTCTGCGATGTGGACACCCGGGCGGACGTATTCCTTGGCTACCCGGCGCAGCCTGGAGCGCTGCATGGCCGTCAGCTCGATGCCGCGCTCACGCCGCCAGGCAGCCGGCGCCGTGGCGGAGATCAGGTCCGTCACGGGCCGGTCGAAGATGTCAGGGGTGAACTTGTCCAGGCTTCCGCGGACGGCCACCAGCAGTTCCAGTTGCTCGCCCCACTCCGCGAACGATTCGCCCAAGCGGATTTCGGCGTGCTCCGCAACGGCATCCATGCGGTCCCTTAGGAGGGGAAGGCTCTTGGCGACGGAGCGGACCAGGTCCTGGGCTTCCTCCGTTTCCTTGCGGGTCAACAGCCTCGCTCCGTGCCAGGGGCTGGTGGTGGCCGCTTTGCTGAAGCTGCCCAGTTCCGCGGCGCGCTTGAGCCTGCCGGCCAGTTCCTCGCGGTCCCGGATGCTGTCCAGCACGCTGCGCTTGAGCCTGACGGTGGTGGCCGGCGCAGGATGGATGGAGGTGAGCTCGGCCAGTGACTGCATGGCCTGGTAGGGCGAGCAGCCCCAACGCTCGCGGACGTTGTGGAGCGACGCCACATGGTCCATGAGCGCGTGCCGGTGCTCGACCAGGGTGTTGTGGAGGTTCCCGAGCTGCGGTTCCAGTGACTTTTCGTTGCGCACGATGGCCCGCACCAACTGGCCCTTCAGCTGCTGCGCGGTGACGTTTCCGGTGAGCTGGAACAGGATGGACTCCAGCCCCAGCGACTCAAGCTGTCCGGAGACCTCATTGAGGCTGGCGCGGCGGTCGCCCACCACCAGCACTGTCTTGCCGGCGTCCACCAGGGCCCCGATGGTGTTGATGGCCGTCTGGGTCTGGCCGGTGCCGGGCGGGCTGCTGACCACCAGTGAGTCCCCGGCCCGGGCCGCGTCGATAACGTACTGCTGGTCAGTGTCCGCATCCAGCAGCAGCAGCTCGTCCTTGGGATCCCTGTTGTCCAGGTGGGGGAAACGGGACGGGTCGGGCCCGTCGACGTCCACCACTTCGCCGCCCGCGGCAGTGGCCAGCGCGGACACGACGGGATGGGAGTCGTTGATCCAGGGGTCGTCGAGGTTGCCGGAGAGGTCGGCGAAGGTGGAAACGAGCAGGTTGTGCTGGGTTTCCGCGCCGTGGATGGGCCGGATCAGGGTGGCCAGCCGGTCCAGGACCGGCTGGGGGTCGAACCGGGCGGTGCTGTAGGCGAGCCGCGTGACGGCGTTGACGTCAAAGACGATCCCGTGGATGTTCTTCAGGTGCCGCACCAGGGCAGGGTTGATGTGCGCCTGCTCGGTGAGCTGCAGTTCGAAGTCGTCCTCCCCCGGCCGCACTGTGAGGGAGATGGCGGTCAGCATGACCGGGGCGGACACCCGCTGGGGTTTGCCGCCGACGGCGGATGTCCACACCACGGTGCCCGCGGACAGGTACCCGGCATCGATGCCGCGGTCGTTGGCAAGCTCGAAGATCTTGGACCGGATGTTGCGCGATGCCCGGGCGGCGACCACATATTGCTGCCTGTCGCGGATCAGCGTGGACAGGCGTGTGCGGCGCCCGGCCATGAGCTGGGCCAGCCCGGAGGGGTGCGCCGATGTCAGGTCGACGGAGCCTTCGGGCGTCTTGGTGAAGCGCAGCATCGTGTCCGCGCCGGTGACGGGTTTAAGCCCGGACAGCCATTTACGAAGCTCTTCCGAGCCTTCCGGGTGGCCTTGACCAACTGACACTTCTGCCTTCTTTTCTGCGTTTGCACGTGACGTCCTGGACCATACCGGCATAGATTCGAGAGTAGCCGGTCCGGCGCCGGACTTGAGAGACCGCAACACTGGAGCACGGGAAATTGCCGACGGATTCATCCGGGAAAAGCAGTGGCCGGCCCCCGCTGGCGGAGGCCGGCCACTTAGGATGCTATTCCCATTCGATGGTTCCCGGCGGCTTGCTGGTGACGTCCAGCACCACGCGGTTGACGCCGTCCACCTCGTTGGTGATCCGGCCGGAGATCCGGGCCAGGAGGTCGTAGGGCAGCCGTGACCAGTCCGCTGTCATGGCGTCCTCGGAGGAGACGGGGCGAAGCACGATGGGGTGTCCGTAGGTGCGGCCATCACCCATGACGCCCACGCTGCGGACGTCCGCGAGCAGGACCACGGGCATCTGCCAGACTTCGTTGTCCAGGCCGGCTGCCGTGAGTTCGGCACGTGCGATGGCGTCGGCCTGGCGCAGCAGGTCCAGCCGCTCCTTGGTCACCTCGCCCACAATCCGGATGCCCAGGCCCGGGCCGGGGAACGGCTGGCGGCCAACGATTTCCTGCGGGAGGCCCAGCTGGGCGCCCACCGCGCGGACTTCGTCCTTGAACAGGGCGCGCAGCGGCTCAACCAGTTCGAACTGCAGGTCCTCGGGGAGGCCACCCACATTGTGGTGGCTCTTGATGTTCGCTGCACCTTCGCCGCCGCCGGACTCGACGACGTCGGGGTACAGGGTGCCCTGGACCAGGAACTTGATCTTTTCGCCGTGGGCAGCTGCCTCGGCGATGATGGCGAGTTCGGCTTCTTCGAAGGCGCGGATGAACTCGCGGCCGATGATCTTGCGCTTGGTTTCCGGGTCACTGACGCCGGCCAGGGCCGAGAGGAAGCGTTCCTGTTCGTTGGCGACGTACAGCTTCACGCCGGTGGCTGCCACGAAGTCGCGCTCCACCTGTTCGGCTTCGCCTTCACGCAGCAGGCCGTGGTCCACGAACACACAGGTGAGCTGGTCACCCACGGCGCGCTGGACCAGGGCTGCGGCCACTGCGGAGTCAACGCCGCCGGAGAGGCCGCAGATGACCCGCGCGTCCCCCACCTGCTGGCGGATGCGCTCCACCTGCTCTTCGAGGATGTTGCCGGTGGTCCAGTTGGGCTCGAGCTTGGCGCCCTTGAAGAGGAAGTTCTCCAGCACCTGCTGGCCGTAGGCCGAGTGCTTGACCTCGGGGTGCCACTGAACCCCGTACAGGCACTTTTCCTCATTGGCGAATGCTGCCACCTCGGCGCCGGCCGTGGTGGCCAGGACGTCGAACCCGGCAGGTGCCTCGTGGACCGAGTCGCCGTGGCTCATCCAGGTCTTCTGGTGCTGGGGCATGCCTTCCAGCACCGAGCGGCCGTCACCCACGATGGTGGTCTCGGTGGAGCCGTACTCCCGCAGTCCGGTCTTGTCCACCTTGCCGCCCAGGGCATTGGCCATGGCCTGGAACCCGTAGCAGATGCCAAAGACGGGGACGCCGGCTTCAAAGAGGTCGGCACCCACGCTCGGGGCGCCGTCGGCATAAACGCTCGAGGGTCCCCCGGAAAGGATGATGGCGGCGGGATTCTTGGCCAGGAGCTGCTCGGTGGTGTACGTATGCGGAACCACTTCCGAATACACATTTGCTTCCCGGACGCGGCGGGCAATCAGCTGCGCGTACTGGGCACCGTAATCAACAACCAGCACCGGCTTCTGGGAAGTCTGGGATGCAGTGGGAGTAGTCACCGTAATAGCCTACTTGCCGCCCTTGCACCGGCGCACCTTGAGAGGGCGCGCTGTGACGCAGCAGACGTACGACGGCGGACGGCCGCCGCACACAGGGCCCGGCACCTGAGCGGCTGGAACCGCAGCGGCTAGTACCGCTGCGGCGCCTGGGGGTTGGCGGCCAGTTCGGCCTCCACCTCGGCGTGGAACTTCTTTTCGACAATGAAGGACAGGAACGGCACTACACCGCCAAGGGCCAGCAGGACCAGCTTCAGGAACGGCCAGCGCATCAGGGACCACAACCGGAAGTTGGAGATCAGGTACACGACGTACATCCAGCCGTGCACGATCAGGACCGTGACGGAGATGTTCACGCCGTTGAGCACTCCCGGGGGCTCCGCGTCGGCGAACCCGAAGCCGAACGGCTGGCCCGTCACCGCGTTGGTGCCGCCGGCGAACAGGTACTGCCCGAAGCCGTACCGGGCCACAAGTTCGGCGCACAGCAGGAGCAGCATGGTGCCGGTGAGGTAGGCCATGACCTTGTAGAACTTCAGGGCCGACCGGATCTGGGCCTCGGTACCGCCAAAGCGGCGCTTCTTGCCGGTCTTGCCGCCGGGGGCCTGTGCTGACGGGGTGGCCGGTTTCGGATCAATCATGGCTGTACCTTCTGCTGGTGCTGGTCAGGCTGCGGGTGTGCTGGCTGGTGCGGTTCGTGCCGCTCGTCGCCGTCGGTATCGTCGGCGTCATCGAGGGCTTCTTCGAGGTCCCGGTGGTAGTCGTCCTTGACCAGCCGCCACCAGATGAAGAGGGCAAAGCCGGCGAACACCACCCACTCGATGGAGTAGAAGAGGTTGAGCCAGTTGATGTGCTGTGCCGGCGGCTGGGGGCCGATGTCCAGCGGCAGGAGACTCCCCTGTACTGCGGCGGCACTGACGTCCTGGCCGCCCACCACCTCTGAGGTGGCCGACACGAAGCCCGGATAACTGCTCACGTCCCAGTAGTTGATGAGCTCGGCCACGGACACAGCCGAGGCCTCCCCCGGCTTTGGTGCTTTCCCGGCCACCGGCGCCTCGGAGGGCAGCAGCCGTCCGGTCAGTTCAACAAGGCCCGACGGCGGTGCTGCCGCGTCCTGGGGTTCCGCAACCCATCCGCGTGCCACGGGGATCCAGGTCTGCGGTGTTGCGGCGGCTCCGGTCAGGGTGGGGGCACCGTTCACGGCGAAGGCCGATACCACCCAGTAGCCGCTCTTTCCCTCATGGAGCCGGCCGGGAACCAGGACCTGTTTGTCCGCACTGTACGTTCCCTGCGCAGTGACCATCTGGTCGGCGACGCTGCCGTGGAAGAACTCACCTGGCTGCAGCGTGCTTGTCAACGGCTGGACCTGTTCGGTGGCCGGGTTGACTGGCACTTCGGGTTGGGTGGAGCGGCCGAACTGCCACTGGCTGAGCAGCACGAAGACCCCGGAGAGCGCGATCGCGAAGATAAAGCCTGCGATCCATCGGGGCTTGAGGGCTGTTTTCCACACGTCTTAACCGTACTTCGTACTCTTGTAGAACAACTAAACGCCCGGGATGCCCGGACCCGGAAAGAGGCGGCCGGGCGGGCCCGGTGGTCGGGGCGGGCCTAGTGGTCGAAGAACACCAGGCTGGAGTTGATCAGTTCGGCGATGACTTCGGCGTCATACGCCCGCCGGAGCGATTCCCGGAACGACTCCTTGGACAGCGACCGTGCCAGGGTGGCCAGCACTTCCAGGTGGTCCGAGAAGGAACTGGCGGGGGTGGCTATCAGCAGGATGACCGTGGCGGGCCCGTCCGCGGCGCCGAAGTCCAGGGCATGGCCGTACTTGGCGATGCCCACCGCGATGGAGGTTTGGGAGACGAACTCGCTGCGCGCGTGCGGGAGCCCAATGCCGCCCGGGAGTCCCGTGGCGAGTTGGTGCTCCCGGGCATTGACGTTCTTCAGGAACCCGTCAAGATCCGAAATCCGCCCGGCAGCGTGCAACCGTTCCGCCAGCTGGTTGGTGGCGTCGGTCTTGTCCTTCGCCTCCATTTCCAGGATCACCATGTCGGCAGTGGTGAGGTGGGCGTCATACGGGTCCAGTGGTTCCGCCAAGGCGTATCCCTTCAGTCAGCAGTGCGGGGCGAACGAGCCCCTCAGCGCAAGGGCACGATGTCTTCCGCGCCCAGGCGGGCGGCGTCTGCGGATTCGTCGTCCGGCTGTTGCTGGCTGAGGCGTTCGGCTTCCACCCGGGCAATGTAGTGGCGGATCTCGTTTTCACGCTGCGCGTCACTCCAGCCAAGGACGTCACCCATCAGTTTAGCGACAACGGGGGCAGCGGACACGCCGCGGTCCCAGGCCTCGATGGAGATCCGGGTGCGCCGGGTCAGGACGTCCTGGACGTGGCGGGCACCTTCATGGCTTGCGGCGTAGACGGCCTCGGCCTGCAGGTAGTCGTCGGCTCCCGGGAGGGGCTCGGCCAGTTCCGGGTTCTGCTCGATGATGGCCAGCACCTCGGGCGTCATCGATCCGTACCTGTTGAGCAGGTGTTCGATTCTTGCCACGTGGACCCCGGATTCCTCAGCGGTACGGTTCCGGCGGTTCCAGGCCGCCCGGAAGCCGCTGGCGCCCAGCAGCGGGATTGTCTCGGTGCAGCTCGGCGGGACCCGCTCGTCCATGGTGCGTGTCGCCTCGTCCACCGCGTCCTTGGCCATGACCCGGTACGTGGTCCACTTGCCGCCTGCCACCACCACCAGGCCGGGGACCGGGTGCGCCACCACGTGCTCGCGGGACAGCTTGGCCGTGGAGTCGTTTTCGCCGGCCAGCAGCGGCCGGAGCCCGGCATACACGCCTTCCACATCCTCCCTGGTCAAGGGACGTTTCAGCACCTGGTTGACGTGCTCCAGGACGTAGTCGATGTCCTTGCTCGAGGCAGCCGGGTGCGCCTTGTCCAGGTGCCAGTCGGTGTCGGTGGTGCCAATGATCCAGTGGCGTCCCCATGGGATGACGAAAAGCACCGACTTTTCCGTGCGCAGGATCAGGCCCACGGTGGACTGGAAGCGGTCGCGGGGAACCACCAGGTGGATGCCCTTGGAGGCCCGGACCTTCAGCTGGCCCCGGTCGGTCACCATGGCTTGGGTTTCGTCCGTCCAGACTCCGGTGGCGTTGATGACCTGCTTGGCGCGGATGCCGAACTGCGTCCCGTCCTCGCGGTTTTCCACCTTGGCTCCGACCACCCGTTCGCCCTCCCGCAGGAAGTCCACCACGGCCATTTGGTTCACGGCATGGGCCCCGTAGTAGGCGGCGGTCCGGACCAGGTTTGCGACGTATTTCGCGTCATCCACCTGGCCGTCGTAGTACCTGATGGAGCCGACGAAGGCGTCGTTCTTCAGGCTGGGGGCGGCCCGCAGGGTGCCGCGCTTGCTCAGGTGTTTGTGGAACGGGACCCCGCGGCTGTGTCCGCTGGAGATGGACATGGCGTCATACAGTGCGATGCCCGCCCCGACGTAGGGCCGCTCGATGAACGGTTTGGTCAGTGGATACAGGAAGGGCACCGGCCGGGCCAGGTGCGGGGCGAGTTCAGAGAGCAGCAGCCCGCGTTCCTGCAGGGCCTCCTTGACCAGGGCGAAGTCGAGCATCTCCAGGTAGCGCAGGCCGCCGTGGATGAGTTTCGAAGACCGCGACGACGTGCCGGCAGCCCAGTCGCTTGCCTCGACGATGCCGACGCTCAGGCCCCGGGTTACCGCGTCCAATGCGGCTCCCGCGCCCACGATGCCGCCGCCCACAATCAGGATGTCCAGTTCCTGGCCGGGTTCGGTGGTGGCGCGCAACCGCTGGATGGATGCTTCCCTGGCTTCGGGGCCAAGGACCCCGCCGTTTGCAGGAACACTCTTCATTGAACGCCTCCAGTGCCTCTAGTGCCGGTAGTAAACCCACACTACTTGCTGGAAGCGTGCTTTGGGCAGGGCGGCAGGTGCCCGCCCTGCCCTGCGTCTCAGTTGCCTGCGTAAGGCGATACGACGACGTCGACCCGCTGGAATTCCTTCAGGTCCGAATAGCCGGTGGTCGCCATCGAGCGCCGCAGCGCACCAATAAGGTTGGACGTTCCGTTCGTGTGGTGGCCGGGTCCGAAGAGGACCTCCTCCAACGGCCCCACGGTGCCGACGTTGGCGCGGTCACCGCGCGGCAGTTCCGTGTGGTGCGCCTCCTGGCCCCAGTGCCAGCCCTTGCCGGGCGCCTCTTCGGCGCGGGCCAGCGCGCTGCCCAGCATGACGGCGTCGGCGCCCATGGCAATTGCCTTGACGATGTCACCCGAGGTGCCCATGCCGCCGTCGGCAATGACGTGCACGTAGCGCCCGCCGGACTCGTCCATGTAATCCCGGCGGGCGGCAGCGACGTCGGAAATGGCGGACGCCATGGGCGAGTGGATGCCCAGCGCGCGGCGCGTAGTGGTGGTTGCGCCGCCGCCGAAGCCCACCAGCACGCCTGCCGCGCCGGTGCGCATGAGGTGCAGCGCCGGGGTGTAGCCCGCCGCGCCGCCGACGATGACGGGGACGTCGAGTTCGTAGATGAACTGCTTGAGGTTCAGCGGCTCGTGGTCCTTGGAGACGTGCTCGGCGGATACGGTGGTGCCGCGGATGACGAAGATGTCCACGCCGGCAGCCACCACGGTCTTGTAGTGCTCCTGGGTGCGCTGCGGGGTCAGGGAACCGGCAACGGTGACACCTGCCTCCCGGATCTCGGCCAGGCGGGACGTGATGAGTTCGGGCTGGATGGGGGCCTGGTAGAGCTCCTGCATCCGGCCGGTGACGGCAGGGCTGTTGGTCTCGTCCTGGAGCGCGCCGATCTCATCGAGGATGGGCTGCGGGTCCTCGTAGCGGGTCCAGAGGCCCTCCAGGTCAAGGACGCCCAGGCCGCCGAGCTTGCCCAGCGCGATGGCCGTCGCCGGCGACATGGCGGAGTCCATCGGGGCGGCGATCACCGGCATGTCGAACTGGTACGCGTCGATCTGCCAGGAGACGGAGACGTCCTTGGGGTCGCGGGTGCGACGGTTGGGGACGATTGCAATGTCATCCAGGGAGTAGGCACGACGCCCACGCTTGCCACGGCCGATCTCGATCTCATAAGTCACTGCTCTAGGTTATCCCAGCAGTTCCGCTGGCCGGGCCGGGACTGGGACGCGTCATCCGGGACGCCGGACCGTCACGCGCTGGCAGACCTCTGCATCGCACCAGGGCACGGGATGCCGTAGCTTGGGCTCTGGGCGGAACGGCAGAGGCTGTGTGCCCGCAAGATCGAAGGATATTGAGCCGAATGACCCATCTGCAGCCCGCTCACCCCCTTGAGCACTGGCTCTCCCCCGAACTGGCCCGGGTCAGCCCACCGGACGCCTCGTCCCGGCTGCGCCAACTGGCGGATGCCCAGGGCACCCTGGCGGCCGGTTGGAGCAGCGCGATCGCCGGCGGACCGGTCCTGGCCCTGGCCGGCGCCTTCTTCTCCGTCATGTCGGGGAACCCCGCGACAGCGCTCGTCCTGGCCCCGCTGGGGGCCGTCCTGATGCTGTTGGGCATCTTCGGGTGGAAACGGGTCCGATCCGCCCTGCCCCGGACCGACAAGGTCCTGATCACCCGTGGCCCCGGATCCGCCCGCGGCGGCATTGCCATGGTGTTGTTTCTGGCGGCCATTATCGGCGCGTTCATTTTTCCGACCCTGCCCTCTGCCGCGGCGAAGGGCGGCTCCACGGCCGTAACGCTGGTGGGCATCTACGTACTCACGCTGGCCCTCCTGGTCGCGTGCATCATAGTGCCGTCCACGGTCATGGGCCGGGCCCGGCAGTCATTCCGTCTGCGGGTGAAAACCAACCCGAGGCTTCGGAGGGCAGTCGAGGAGGATCTGGCCGTCTGGCGCGATCCGTACGGCAACGCCGCCTACGGTCCACTCTGATGGCAAGCTGGATCTTCGACGGGCACATCGCCGGCATTGGCACCGCCTCCGGGCTGCGCGCCGTGATTGGCATGTGGCAGGAGTCCCCTTTCGGGGCCTTCTCGGACGTCATGCTGCAGCAGCCCTCAGGACACCGGCTGCTGCTGGCGCCGTCCCGCGAGGTTGCGGACTTCATTGCTGCCACCTACAGCTTTGATGAGGTGAGCGTTGGAGATGTCAATGCGGGATTGGCAGATGGCACCTTGGCGGTCGACGCCGGCCCGCTGGCCATCCGGGCAGTCACCGGAGCGAGGACGTACCTTGGTTCGGCGCTGCGGGCGGTGCCCCGGCGCCTTGCAGTCCATCCGCGGTGGCTGTCAGCGGTCAGTCCGCTGGCTGCCCTGGCAGCTCCGGGCGCCCGCACCTACGGCACGGCGGGCAGCGGCCGGGCTGAGTATTACGGGGTGACGGACCTGCACCACGTGACCGCCGCCGTCGTCACCTGGGAAGGCGCGGACGCCGGGCCCCTGGCCCCGATAAGCCCCGCCGTGACCTTCGGCTTCAGCAGCGTCCCGCCGCGGCCCAGTGTGGCGCGGGTGCGCACCACCGTGGTGGAGGTTTAGAGTCCGGTCGGCTCTTCTACAGTCAGTTGGGATTCGAACATCCTGAAGTACCTGCCGCGGAGCGCCACCAGCTCTTTGTGCGTGCCCTGCTCCACGATCTCTCCGTCCTCCAGCATGTACACGATGTCAGCCTTCTCGATGGTGGCCAGACGGTGGCTGATGGCGATGATGGTGCTGCTGCGGTCTGCGAAGAGCCGGGTGAAGATCCGGTGCTCGGCGAGTGCGTCGATGGCCGACGTGGGCTCGTCCATCACCATGAAGGACGCGTCCCGGTAAAAGTTCCGAGCCATGGCCAACCGCTGCCACTGGCCCCCGGAAAGGCCGCTGCCCTTGCGGCCGCGCGGGTCCTCCATCCAGTTGCTGACGTGGTTGTCCAGGCCGTTGGGCAGTTTGTTGATGAAGTCCAGGGCCTCGGCGTCGGCGGCGGCGCGCCGGATCCGCCCGTCATCGCGCGGGCTGTCCACATCGCCGAAGTAGATGTTTTCCGCTGCGGTGGCGAACTCGTACTTGAGGAACTCCTGGCTCAGCACCGCCAGGTGGCGGTGCCAGGAGGTGACGTCGACGGCGGCCAGGTCAACGCCGTCGAGCAGCACCTGGCCGGAGTCTGGACGGTAAAGGCCGGCGAGGATGCGGATCAGCGTGGACTTGCCGGCACCGTTCTCCCCCACGATGGCGATGTGCTGGCCCTGGCGGATGGTCAGGCTGATTCCCCGGATCACTTCGATGTCGCTTCCCGTGTACGTGAAGCGGATGTCCTTCAGCTCGACTTCCCTCGGCGCTTCCGGGAGCGGCGGGGCGTGTTCGGAGTGCACGGGCATCGCCATGAACAGCTCGTAGTCCTTCAGGTTGGCCAGGTCCTCGTCAATGGAGCTCAGGGAGGACACCAGGTTGTTCGCGGTGGACAAAGCGCGGCTGACGATCTGCTGCACATACAGGAACTGGCCGACGGGTTGGGCACGGGCGATGATCTGGCCCACCACCCAGATCAGGGAGACCACCTCCGCCCCGTACTGGAGCGCGTCCGCGGCGAGTTGCCTGGGAATGTAGCGCCGCTGGTAGTCGAGCCGGCGGCGCTCGTCCGCGTCCCGGAGCCGGGCGCGGAGATCCATGAGGAAGCCGACAATGCCGTAAAGCCGCATCTCGGCAATATGCTGCGGGCGGAGCAGGTTCTGTTCGATCATCCGGCGCTGCCGCCGGGAGTCCACCTGCGTGTTCCAGTGCGCAATTTGCTCCCTGGAGAGCTTGAACTGAAGGTACACGCTGGGGACGATGGCCACCAGGACGATGACGGCGATCCACCAGCTGACCAACAACAGGGCGCCGATGGCAAGGATGACCGACACGAGCTGGGTGAAGATTGCGGCGATGCGGTCCAGAACGCGGGCGTACGAATCGGAGAACCGCTTGGCGCGGTCGTAGAGGTCAACGGTTTCCTTGTCGTCGTAGCGCCAGAATTCCAGGGCAAGGAAGCGTTCGTACATTTGGTCGCCCACGATGGCGCCCACCTTGAAGCTCATCAGCTGCTGGATATAGCGGTCCACGCTGTTGAAGGCACCCCAGAAAAGGCCCAGCGCGGCGGTGATGATGACGTAGACAATTGCGAGCTGCCCTGCGCCGGCGTCACCGGCGTATGCCGCTGCCAGGGCCGTGGTGGTGAGCGATGCGAAGAATGTGGTGACCAGCGGCAGCACGGCCGAGATCAGTGAGCCGAGCACCTTCATGACCACAGCGCCGGGTGAGGCGCGGAAACTGACCCGCAGTACCTGGGCTACGGCGCGGGCATAGGGACGAAGGGCCAGCCTCTTTTGCGGGTCGCGTTTGGGGGTGAGTTCCGCCGGATGGCGCGGTTGGGACATGGAATCAGCCTAGTGCTGGCCCAGGGCTGAAAGGGCAGCGCCGAAAGATCCGGTGACTGACGGGAGACACGGGTCAGACCGACAGCATGAACGGCTTCGCGAAGAATTCCGCCCATACTGGATCCTCTGGTGACAGGTCGTTGAGGTCGATGAGTTGGTCGTCGTCCGGTTCCCACTGCGGGAGGTCTTCGGGGCAGGCTTCCATGCAGGGGGTCCCGGTGGACACCGGCATGATGCCCGGTGGCCAGTGGGTTGGTTCGGGGTCGGGGTGTTCGGGTTTGTAATGCCGGCCGGTTGGTGAGGTCCAGCCGGGCGGTCCGTTGTGGGTGGCGGGGTCGGGGATCCATGGCCGTGCGTGCTTGAGGCGGTGATGTTTGGGGCAGAGTTGTGCCAGGTTGTTGGTGCCGGTGGTGCCGCCGTGTTCCCAGGCGGTGAGGTGGTCGGTGTCGTTGTCCGGGGTGTGGTTGCTGCAGCCGGGGAAGGTGCATTTGCCGTCCCGCATCCGGATCCACTGTTTGATGGTTTCCGGGAGCCGGTACCGTTGGCGGCCGATCTCCAAAGGGGCTCCGTCGCGGGGGTCGACCAGGACCCGGTAGAACGACTCCGCCCCGTCCGCAACGAGTTTCCGGGCCATGGACGCCGGGATGGGGCCGAAACCGTCCAGCACCGCGGGTTCGTCCGTCTGGCCGAGCAGGGAGAACACCGGGACCATGACCAGGACATCGGCCCGCGGAGCGGGGACTTTCCCGATTTCCGGAGTGGCTTCCAAACCGGCCGTGTCGGAGACGCCGTCTGCACCCGGCGCGTTCCCGGGACCCGGGGCGGTATCAGTAGCGGCTGCCTCAGCCGGAACGCTCCCGGAACGGGCGGCGGTGGCGCTGTTTTCGGTGGCGCTGCCTGTCCCGAGGAGTAGTGCTGCTGCGATGTCGGGGCGGAGTTGGGTGATGGTGCGGGGTTCGTTGGGGCTTTGGAGGCCGCGGGCGGTGGCGGTGGTGCGGTTCCAGATGGCGCAGGCGGTGTCGCCGGGGAGGTGGAGGGAGATCCAGGCCATGCCGTCGCGGTCCGGGGTGTATTCCATCCGTCGGTCCGCGACGCCCTTGGCGTGCCGCTTGTCCAGGGTTTCGGGGTGGTGGCGTTCCCGCCAGGAACGGACCTTGGTGCGGAACCGGGAGGGCACGAGCTCACCCGGTGGGGCGCCGCGGGCCGGGTTGGGGGCGTCGGGGTCGAAGAGGTGGGCCACGAGGGCGGCGGCGCCGTCCAGGGTGAGGCCCTCGGTTTCATCGGCAACAATTTTCGCGTGCTGCCAGGACAGGTCCCCGGTGGACAACGCTGCAAGGACCGGCGGCAGGGCGCACACCCGCCGGGACTGTTCCACGAACGCCCCGGCAGCTCCGGAACTGACGGTCAGGACCCCGGCGATCTCCTCCACCGCTGACATCTCCGCGAACGTGCGCTCATGCACCGGGGCGTCAGGGGCGAGCATCACGTGCTGGAACCCTACGCACTCCACCGCGTCCCGGGCTTCCACCGCGGCGAGCTGTGCCCTCAAACGGGATGAGACTTCCAACCGTTCCAGCCGGAGCTCGTACCGCCGCTGCAGCACATCAACATCAGTACCCGCATGAGCGTCGGAAGCCAAAGAAGCATCCTCAAGGTCCAGCGCATCCAAGGCAGCAACAGAGGCCAGAACACCATCCATCGCTGTCCCAACACCACCGGCGATTTCCATACCCACATCATCCAGCGAGGCACTGACATTTAAGGCCGAGGATGCATCCCAAGGGAACGCGGCGGAGGAAAAACAAAGGAGGCAAGGCCGAAACCTTGCCTCCTCGTGTTCACGCTCTAGTCAGCGAAACGCGACGTCCCGCCTAGCGCGAACCGTAGTTCGGCGCCTCCACGGTCATCTGGATGTCGTGCGGGTGCGATTCCTTCAGCCCGGCAGAGGTGATGCGGACAAACTTGCCGCGCGCCTTCAGCTCGGGAATGGTGGGCGCGCCGGTGTAGAACATGGTCTGGCGCAGGCCGCCCACCAGCTGGTAGGCCACGGAGGACAGCGGGCCACGGTAGGCCACGCGGCCTTCGATGCCTTCGGGGATGAGCTTGTCGTCACCGGACACATCGGCCTGGAAGTAGCGGTCCTTCGAGTAGGACGTGTTCTTGCCGCGGGACTGCATGGCGCCCAGGGAGCCCATCCCGCGGTAGGACTTGAACTGCTTGCCGTTGACGAAGATCAGCTCGCCCGGGGACTCGTCGCAGCCGGCCAGGAGCGAGCCCAGCATGACGGTGTCGGCTCCGGCCACCAGTGCCTTGCCGATGTCGCCCGAGTACTGCAGGCCGCCGTCGGCGATCAGCGGCACGCCGGCCGGAATCGCAGCCTTGGCGGATTCATAGATGGCGGTGATCTGCGGGACACCGACGCCGGCCACCACGCGGGTGGTGCAGATGGATCCGGGACCAACGCCCACCTTGATGCCGTCGGCGCCGGCGTCGATCAGTGCCTGGGCGCCTTCACGGGTGGCAGCCTGACCGCCAATGATGTCCACGTGTGCGGCGACGGGGTCCGACTTCAGCCGGCGGATCATGTCCAGCACGCCCTGGGAGTGGCCGTTGGCGGTGTCCACGAACAGGGCGTCGACGCCGGCATCGACCAGTGCCATGGCCCGCTCCCAGCCGTCCCCGAAGAAGCCGATGGCGGCGCCAACGCGGAGGCGGCCTTCGTCGTCCTTGGTGGCCAGCGGGTACTGCTCGGCCTTGGTGAAGTCCTTGGTGGTGATTAGGCCCTTGAGCCGGCCCTGGTCGTCCACCAGCGGGAGCTTCTCGATCTTGTTGGTTGCCAGCTTGTGCGAGGCTTCCTCACGGCTGATCCCCACGTGCCCCGTGACCAGGGGCATCTTGGTCATAACGTCGCTGACAAGCCGCAGCGGGAAGTCCGATTCGGGGACGAAGCGGGTGTCGCGGTTGGTGACGATGCCCAGGAGGCGGTTGTCCTCATCCACCACGGGCAGGCCGGAAACGCGGTAGTGGGCGCAGAGATCGTCCAGTTCACGCAGCGTGGCTTCAGGGCGGATGGTCAGCGGGTTGGTGATCATCCCGGATTCGCTCCGCTTGACCCGGTCCACCTGGTCGGCCTGGTCGGCGATGGACAGGTTGCGGTGCACCACGCCCAGGCCGCCCTGTCGTGCCATGGCGATGGCCATGCGGGATTCGGTGACGGTATCCATGGCCGCGGAAAGCAGCGGGGTCTGCACGGTGATCCGCTTGGAGATCCGCGAGGAGGTGTCTGCCTCGGACGGGATGACGTTGGTGTGGCCCGGCAGGAGCAGGACGTCGTCGTAGGTCAGGCCGATAAAGCCAAAGGGGTCGTGTTGGGGCTCGGTCATGAGTGCGCCTCTTACCTTGGTTGCGGGGTCACGGGTAGGGGTTGCAGCCGATGACCAGCCCGTTATTACGGAACTGGCCTGTGCAGACGATCCTGCGGGAGCACCGTGCAGCACGGCGTTCCGGGGGCAGAAAGTGTTGAGTAAATATTAGAACCTTGGCGCCGATCCCCCTATTCCACGCCGCCAATGTGAGCAACCGCACCCGAAGGACCCGCTCAGCTCCAGCCGGTCGCCGCCAGCAGGCGCTGCTCGAACATGGGGATCATGGTCTCCACGTAGGTCCTGGTGAGGTGGTTGTCGTCCTTGTAGACGTACACATTGCCCACCACGGCAGGGCACACGCCGCGGGCACAGATGAAGTCGCTCATGTCCATCAGGTGCAGCCCGGGCAGCTTGCCGCGGTAATTCTCCAACGGCGACGGCTCCACGAGGGATTCGGCCAGCGGCGGGTTGCAGGCGGGCGCGTCGGCACCGTTCCGCTGCGCGCACTGGGGCATGTTGAAGGTGAACCGCGGGTTGTCGCGGATGCCCACGATCTCGATTCCCGCGTCAGCGAACGGCTTCACGCCGTCCAGATATCCCGGCACTTCGGTTTCGAACGGGGCCTCCTCGTGGGTCAGCGACGCCACGGTGAACACCGCATCCGGGCGGTGCTCCAGGACGTAGGCGGAGCTGGCCTTGTTGTAGGCGTTGCATTCAGCATTCCTGGTCTCCGATTCGGCGCCGAACCGGCACGCGGGCATCAGCAGGGTCACCAGCTCCCAGCCACGCGCGGCCGCCACGGGAGCCAGCGCGGCCAGGTACTGCTGGGCGTGGGAGTCGCCCAGCACCACGATGCGCCTGGAGGACGGTTCCTCGGGAAGCTCCTGCCGGCACCCCTCCAAGACGGGGTCGCTGGTGGCGTTGGCGCCCGTGCAGGGCGAGTCGATGCCGGCCCAGTCATTGTCCAGGGCGGTGGGCCCGGGAATGGTTCGAGCCCTCGGCGCCGGCGTGTTTTCGTTCTCCGGGGTGAGCGCCCGGGCCCCGGGCGTGAGCTCGCGGGGCTGTGCCGCCGTCGCGCTTTCCTCCGCGGTGAGCGACGTCTGCCAGACGGCGACGGGCCCGGCCAGCAGGGCACCGCAGGCAACAATGACGACGGCGGTCCGCCAGGCGCGGAGCTTGGGCCAATGCCAGTCGCGCAGCGGCTTTTCAACAAAGCGGGTGGTGAGGACAGCGAGCACGATGGAGGCACCGACGATGCCCAGTCCCTGCGTGAGGTTGGGCGCCTCCACGCCGGTGGCCGCGAGCGCCAGCACCAGGACCGGCCAGTGCCAGAGGTACAGGGCGTAGGAGTTGTCCCCCAGGGCGACGGCGGGGCGGCTGCTGAGGAGCCGGTCCACGCCGAAGCGGCTGCCCGTTTGCCCGGCAACGATGATGGCCGCCGCGGCCAGCGTGGGCCACAGCGCCACATACCCCGGGAAGGACCGGTCGACGGTCAGGACCAGCCCGCACGACACCATGGCTGCCAGTCCGGCCCAGCCCAGTGCCACCCTCAGCTTTCGGCGGGGCTTCAGGTAGGGCAACACCAGTGCCAGCAATGATCCCAGCGCAAACTCCCAGAGCCGGGCGCGCGTATCGAAGTATGCGTACGCCTGGTTGGTGGCGGTCTGGTCAATGGAGTAGGCCAGCGACACCACCAGCACAGCGCCAAAGACCACGGCCAGCAACCCCCGATAGGTCAGCCCGTTCAGGCGTGGAACCCGGCGCAGCACGTTCAGCACGCCGGCGGCGGCAAAGATCAGTGGCCACAGGATGAACACCTGGCCCTGGATGGACAGGGACCAGAAGTGCTGCAGCGGGCTGGCTCCGGCGTGGTCCTGCGCGTAGTAGTCCACTGCGGTGTCTGCCAGGAGCCAGTTCTGCCGGTACAGGAGCGATGCCCATGCCTGGTCCAGCACCTGCGGCCAGCGGCCCTGCGGCAGGATCAGCCAGGTGCCGGCCAGGACTCCGAGGATCACCACGACGGCGGCGGGCAGCAGGCGCTTGAACAGGTGCAGCCAGTGCGCCAGCAGGCGGAAGGGGTGGCCCGATTCTGCCTTGCGGACGAAGGACAGGGTGAGCAGGAAAGCCGAAATCAGCAGGAAAATATCCACGCCGCCGGATACCCGGCCCAGCCAAACGTGGTAGGCCATCACCATCAGGACAGCCAGGGCCCGGAGCCCTTGGACCTCGGGCCGGAAGGTGGTTTTTCGTTTCCTGTTTGCGGCACTGGACTGGGGTTCAGGTGCCTTCGGGGTTTCCGTTATCGACACTAGAACCTCTCACAATTCCCGCCAGCCAAAACATCAACCCTAGCCAAGGCGGTCTGCAACGGCCAATCACGGCCCGGGTTCGGACTATGCTGACCCCAACCATCGAAGGGAGCCGGTGTGGTTGTCCAGCTGCGGATTTGCGTGCCCTCGGACCTGTCCGACGTGACCGTAAAGACGTGCCGCGAGCAGCGGGGTGCGGCAGAAGTCGCGCTGGTTCCGGGCGCGTCCGTCGTGCCGCAGGGCGACGTCATCGAGGTCCTGATTGCCCGGGAGTCGGTGGAGGAACTGCTCGAGAAGCTGGAGATCCTGAAGGTCCAGGACGTGGGCTCCGTGGCCATGAGCGCACCGGAATTCGTCCTCTCCAAAAATGCCGACCGGGCGGAGCAGGCAGCACCCGGGGACGGCGCGGACGCAGTGATCTGGGATGACGTGACGCGGCAAACGGGCGAGGACTCCCGCCTGACGTGGAACTTCATTGCCTTCCTGGTATTAGCAACGCAGCTTGCCGGGATCGGCATCGTGACGGACTCCCCCATTGCCATTGTGGGGGCCATGGCGGTGGGGCCTGAGTTCGGGCCGCTGGCCGCCCTGGCCGTCTCGCTTGCCACCCGCCAGTGGAAGCTTGGCCGACGGGCGGCTGTCGCGCTGTGTGTTGGCTTCCCGGTTGCCATGCTGCTGGCGGCACTGACGGCATGGCTGTCGGTGCCGCTCGGTCTTTTCCCCCGCGATGCGTTGGACAAGGGCTCCGCGGTGGAGTTCATCTACCATCCGGGCCCGTATTCAATGATTGTGGCCGTCCTGGCCGGGATCGCCGGAATGCTCTCCATCATCGGCCGGCGCTCCGCCGCCCTGATCGGCGTCTTCATCTCGGTAACCACCGTGCCCGCGGCAGGATACGTTGCGGTGGCCCTGGTCCTTGGTGAATACCAGAAGGCGGCCGGCTCGGCCCTCCAACTGCTGCTCAACCTCGTGGGCATCGTGGTGGCCGCCCTGGCGGTTTTGCTCTTTTACCGGATGGTTTACAGGCGCGTGCCCCACGGGGTGGCGAGGAGCCTCAGGCGGCAGCGGACAAGGAGCCGCGGTTAGCCGGGGCCGGGATCTTCCCGGCCAGGTAACGCGCATCCCGGCACACGCCCGGAAGCGTCGCCGAGGCCACCGCGTACATGAAGTCCTGCCCCAGGAAGAACAGTCCGGGCCAATCCACCGCTACCCCGCGTTGCTGCCGGGGCATCGCCCCGTTATCGAGCAGGTCCGGATCCAGCCAGGCGAAGTCTGCACGGAAACCGGTGCACCAGATCACATTGGTGATTTGCGGCCGGCTGCCATCCTCAAGGACGGGCACGCCGCCCTCCACGCCCCTGACCCGGGGAACCAACCGCACCCCCGCGGCAGCAAGGTCTTTGGACTTCGTCCGGATCAGGGGTGCCCCATGGGCTTTGAGTGCGGGTATTGCCTTGCGCCCGATGGGTGTGCCGACATTCAGCACGTACAGGCCGGCAAACCGGACCAGCGGCAGGACGTAGCGTGCCGCCGTACGCCCATGCTTCACGGGGAGCTCTCCGCCGGGTTTGCCTGCCACGAGCGTGGGATGGGTCCGGCTGACTTCCAGGGCTATTTCAGCACCGGAGTTGCCCAGTCCAACCACCAGAGCCGCCCCGTCCTGCAGCTGGCCGGGGTTCCGGTAGTCACTCGAGTGGAGCTGGACAAGAGAGGGGGAAAGCCGGGAAGCGAAGTCCGGAATTTTGGCCACCCGTTCGGCACCCGTGGCCACCACCACGTTCCGTGCCTCCCACCGGTGCCCGTTGGATGCGGCAACGTACCGGTCCCCTTCCCGCCAGAGCCGCTCAACACGGATGCCTTGACGGACCGGCAGGTGGAATTCCGCCGCGTACCGTTCGAGGTAGTCCGCCAGTTCGTCCTTGGAAGGGAAGGACAGCGGATCGGCAGGAAAAACCAGTCCGGGAAGACCGTCGTATTTGGCGGGTGTAAAGACCCGCAGCGAATCCCAGCGCCGCCGCCAGGAGTCCCCGGTCCTGGGGCAGTCGTCCAGAATCAGGAATGTGCGTTTTTGCCGTTGCAGGTAATACCCCATGGCAAGACCGGCCTGGCCTCCACCGATGATCATCGTGTCCAGCGTGCCGGCGACGGGGTCGTTGTTGTTCATGACTGTGGTCCCTTTCCCTCAATTGGATTGCTGAAGTTCCACCGTGGCTTTGTTCCGTGCCGCGGCCCCGGCGCTTCCCGTTCCCCTATAGCGCAGCCACCAGGCGAGCATCAGGCCCGAAGCCAGGACGTAGGCCAGGTGCAGGACCCAAATGGGACCGGCCGGAAGGCTGAAGACGTAGATCGAATGCATTGCGTTCGCCACGTTGGTCAGCACCAGGCTGCCCAGGCTGTAGGACGCAAGGTCCCTGGTGCGGGCAGCCTTCAGAAGCATCGGTAACAAACCCGCGGCGAAGAGCGCCGCCGAGATGGTGCCGGCCAGCATCGGAAGATTCATGCTTTGAGGCTACGGTTGCCGCAGGCAAATCCTCATCGGCCAAAACATGTATCTCCGACGGAGGTTTATGGGTAATTGTGTACAGGCGCGTTAACCGCGCGCCGGCAGCACGCGGACCACCTCAACCGACTATTCCGTGCTCATAGGCGTAACTGGTTGCAGCACTCCTGGATGGCAGGCCCAATTTGAGGAAGATGTTGCTCAGATGGCGCGCCACCGTCTTTTCGCTGAGGTACAGCTCCGCCGCGATGGCCCGGTTTCCCATTCCCGAGGCCACCAGCCGCAGCACCTCCACTTCCCGCGGGGTCAACGGCCCGTCAGCACCGCCGGAACTGCCCTGGGCTTCCCGCAGGAGGCTCCCAGTCCACGCTGCTGCTGGAGCCGCACCCAGTTCCAGGAACTCCCGATGCGCTGCCTCGAAATCCATCAACGCTGATGGCTCATCACCGAGGTTCCGGCACGCACACCCGATGAGAACCCGGCATCGGGCTGCCTCGTACGGCACACCGAGTTCCAGCCACAGTTTCCAAGCCCGCCGCAGGGCTTGCGAGGCACCCACCGGATCACCCTCCGAAAGGAGGACCCCGCCGTCGGCCTGGCCGGCAAGGGCACGCACCATCGGCATAGGGCATTCGCGCGCAAAAGCTCCCAACTCGTCGGCGCCGCGCCGCGCCGCTTCAGGGGCGGATGAGGCAAGTTCGATCTCCACCAGGGCCGGCAACAGGTGCCGGCGGGTGGCCACGTCCGCCACACCGATGGCCCTGCGAATCATCGATTGGGCCTGTTGCACTTCGCTACGGGCCAGACACAGGAGGGCCAGCCCGGGTTGGGGCTCATAGCCGCTTTCAGCCGCCTGGCGGTACGAAGCCTCGGCGCCTGCCAGGTTTCCGGTCAGCCGCTGGATTTCGCCCTGCTGGTAATACCCCCCGTACAGGGCCTGCGGATCGCCGCGGGTTGAGTACCCTTGGGCCACGGCCGCGGCTTCCAGGGCTTCCGCCCACGCGCCGTGCAGCCGGTAGAGCTCGGCACGGTGCGCCTGGCACTGGCCACTGAACGGCACCATGTCAGGCCGTTCACTGCACCAGCGGTCAAGGGCAGTTGTCCAGGCCAGCGCCCTTGCCAGGTCGAATGCAAGGTGGCAATTGCCGATGACCGCGCAGTAGATAATTCCCGACGGGACCGGGGAGACTTCACCTGCCGTGACGGCAACCATGGCCTCATCGAACATGGCGAGTCCCTTGTCCGGGTGGCCCAGCATCAAGTTGGCCTGGCCGGTGCCGAGCAGCCCCAGCGCGGAGAGGTCTTTGTCGTGGAACAGCTGGCCGTAGCCGGCAACGCGGGAGAATACCTCCAGGGCACCGGCCGGATCACCGCCGTAAAGTTTGCCCAGACCGTCGGGGAGGAGCAGGAGGCCCTGCACTGCGCCGGGCTCCGCCAGTTCGTCCGCGAGCCGCCGGCCACGGGCGAACCACCCTCCGGCGCGCACCCTTTCCCCCATGAACATCAGGTGCATGCCCATCCAGCCCGCGCACCGTGCGGCACTCTCGACGTCGCCTATCTCAAGATATTCCTCGTGGGCACGGGTCAGCGTTTCCAGGCCGGCGACGATGTCCCCAATCAGGATTCCGGACGTGCCCAGCCGCTCCAGGTCGGCAGCGGGAAGGCCGCCGTGCCTGTCCGCCTCCGCGTAACTCCTGGAAGCATCGCTCCAGCGGTGCTCGCGGAAGGCGGACCTGCCTTTGTCTATGCCCGTTTCAGCTGACACCTGTCCTCCTCGGACACCAACGGTCCGGCCTGGCTTGTTGCCGGCATGCGGTGGGCGCCAGGGTACTTATGCGTCACCGTACGCCCGCGGCACACCCTGCACAAGCGGGTCCCCTACGCCTCCCGGACCCATCCTGGGCCCGGACATAAGGCTGCTCCGAAAGGGTGGGCTGCGTTGCCTGCTACGAACGCAGCAGTCCGCGCAGGGTCTGGATCGTGTCCGCTTCAGCCGGAGCCTTGTCGTCGCGGTAGCGCTTGACCCGGGCAAACCTCAGGGCGATGCCGCCCGGGTAGCGCGGCGACTGCTGCACGCCGTCGATGGCGATTTCGACGACGGTGACCGGTTGCACCCACACCGTGCCGGCAGTGCGCCGCACCTCAAGCTCCTGGAACCGCTCCGTCTGCCACCGCAGCAATTCATCGGTGAGGCCCTTGAAGGTCTTGCCCACCATCACGTAGCCGCCGGGCTCCCCGAACTCGCCGTCAGGGTCAAGGGCACCCAGGTGCAGGTTGGACAGCATCCCGGTGCGGCGCCCTGATCCCCATTCGCAGGCCAGCACCACCAGGTCGTATGTGAGCACCGGCTTGACCTTCACCCAGTTGGACCCGCGCCGGCCGGCCGCATAGGTGGAATCGATCGCCTTCACCACAACGCCCTCATGCCCGGCGGCAAGCGCGTCCTGCGACACCCGCTCCGCAACCGCCGGATCAGCCGTGACCTCCCCCGGTATCCGGTGCTCCGGTGCAATCCGCTCGAGCTCAGCGATCCGCGCTGACAGCGGCTCATCAAGCAGGTCCCGCCCGTCGAGGTGCAGCACGTCAAAGAACCAGGGGTGCAGCACCGTTTCACGCGCTTTATCCGCACCAAAGCGCGCCATGGTTTCCTGGAATGGCCGCGGGCCGCCTTCCTCGTCCAGGGCCAGGGTTTCGCCGTCGAGGATCACGTCCCGCAGCGGCAGTCCGCGCACCACCTCCACCACCTCGGGGAGCCGGTGCGTGACGTCGGCGAGGTTGCGGGTGAAGATGCGGACATTGTCGCCGGCCCGGTGCACTTGGATCCGGGCGCCGTCGAGCTTGTACTCCACCGACGCCTCCCCGGTCGCTTCCAGGGCTGCGCCTGGACTGCCCGCGGTGGCGGCGAGCATGGGCTGCACGGGACGACCCACCACCAGGCCGACGGCGTCGAGCTCGGCTTCGGTGCCGGTGATGGCCAGCAGGGCGGTTCCGCCGAGGTCCCCGGAAAGCATGGCAGCGCGGCGTACGGCGGCAACGGGCTTTCCGGCGGCACGGGCAACGGCGTCCGTCAGCACGCCCTCCAGGGCTCCGGTGCGAAGCTCGCCAAGGAGGACCCCGGCGATGAATGACTGCTCCGGCGCGGTTGCCGCCGCCATCAGCTTCCGTAGAGTGGCTGCGCGCCCGGCGCCCGATCCGGTACCCGCCGTGGCAAGCAGGCGGTCCAGGGCGGCGTCAAGGTCGGCCACGGTGAGCGTTGGCTCGACGGCGGGCTCCTCCCTGGCAGCCGCAACGGCACTCCAGCCAACGCCCACGCGTCCCTGGCGGGGCTTGGCAACCAGCCAGCCCACCGCCGTCGGCATTTCCGCTGGCTCAAGCCGGCCCAGCAGCTGGGCCAGCGCATCCACTTTGCCCAGCCGGGAGCGGGTGGAGGTGACAGCCTCCGCGGTTTTGACGAGCTCAAGGAGCAGCATGGCACCATCCTGCCACGGCACTGGACAGGCCCATGGCCGGGTTCCAGAATGGGCGCATGGGAGTCATTGCTGCGAACCTGTTCATTACCCTTGACGGCGTCTACCAGGCGCCCGGCGGCCGCGAAGAAGACCCTGAGGGCAGTTTCGCCTTTGGCGGCTGGCAGGCACCGGTATCCGACGACGAATCCGGCGCCGCCATAGCAGCCGGCATGGAGAAGATGGATGCCCTGCTCCTGGGCCGGAAGACCTATGACATCTTTGCCGCCTATTGGCCCCACCAGTCCGGGGACATAGCAGACACCCTCAACCGCATCCCCAAGTTTGTGGTGTCCGGCTCCCTGACCGATCCGGCATGGGCAGGCACCACGGTGCTGCGGGATGCCGCGGCCGTGGGTAGGCTGCGGGACGAGTACCAGCAGGTGCACATGTTCGGCAGCGGGGTCCTCATCCGCTCTTTGCTGGAGGCAGAGGTGCTGGACCGCCTTCATCTTTGGCTGTATCCGGTCACCCTGGGGCAGGGCAAGCGGCTTTTCGACGCCGGGACCATACCCGCCACGTTCCGCCTCGCCGAGCCGGCACGCAGCTACCCCAAGGGAGCCGTGTCGCTGGTCTACGAACGGGCGGGCGGAGTCGAAACCGCGGAGATGGGGGCCGGCTGATCCGAACCTTCCAGCTATGAGTGCACAAAAAACCGGCCCAGCTGATGCTGGACCGGTTTTTATGGCGCCTGCAGCGGCCCCTGTGGTGGGCCCACGCCGTCAGGGTTCCCTGACCGAGCGAAGCGAGGTTAGGGAGCCGGTGGGGATTAGTGGCTGTGGCCTGCGTGCTCGTCCTCTTCGGCCGGCTTCTCCACGACAAGGGTCTCGGTGGTGAGAACCAGGGCGGCGATGGAGGCCGCGTTGCGGAGGGCAGCACGGGTGACCTTGACGGGGTCGATGACGCCCGCGCCGATCAGGTCCTCGTACTCGCCGGACTTGGCGTTGAAGCCGTTGTTGGTTTCGAGGTCGGCAACCTTGGAGGTGACCACATAGCCGTCGAAGCCGGCGTTCTGGGCGATCCAGCGCAGCGGCTGCACCAGTGCGCGGCGGACAATGCCGACGGCGGCGGCAGCGTCACCTTCGAGGGCCTTCACAGCAGCATCCTCATCCAGTGCCTTGAGGGCGTGGATCAGGGCCGAGCCACCGCCGGCCACGATGCCTTCTTCGAGGGCAGCGCGGGTGGAGGACACGGCGTCCTCGATGCGGTGCTTCTTTTCCTTCAGCTCAACCTCGGTTGCGGCACCCACCTTGATGACGCCGATGCCGCCGGCCAGCTTGGCCAGCCGCTCCTGGAGCTTTTCGCGGTCCCAGTCGGAGTCGGTGCGGGTAACCTCGGCGCGCAGCTGGGCAACGCGTGCGGCCACGTCCTCGGCCGAACCTGCGCCGTCCACGATGGTGGTGTTGTCCTTGGTGACGGTGATGCGGCGGGCGGTACCCAGCACCTCCAGGCCGACGGTGTCCAGGCTCAGGCCCAGCTCCGGGGAGACAACCTGCGCACCGGTGAGGGTGGCAATGTCCTGCAGCATGGCCTTACGGCGGTCACCGAAGCCGGGAGCCTTGACGGCAACGACGTTCAGGGTGCCGCGGATGCGGTTGACGATCAGCGTGGACAGGGCTTCGCCCTCGACGTCCTCGGCGATGATGAACAGCGGCTTGGAGGCCTGAAGCGCCTTTTCCAGCAGCGGCAGGAATTCCTGGATGGAGGAGATCTTGCCCTGGTTGATCAGGATGAGGGCGTCCTCGAGGACTGCTTCCTGGCGTTCCGCGTCGGTGACGAAGTACGGGGACAGGTAGCCCTTGTCGAACTGCATGCCCTCGGTGAGGACCAGTTCGGTCTGGGTGGTGGAGGACTCTTCGATGGTGATGACGCCATCCTTGCCCACCTTGCCGAAGGCCTCGGCCAGGAGCTCGCCGATTTCGTCGCTCTGGGCGGAGATGGCGGCAACGTTTGCCACCTGGGTGCCTTCGACAGGGCGGGCGTTCTCCAGCAGGCGGGCAGCCACGGCTTCAACCGCAACTTCGATGCCGCGCTTGATCTGGCCGGGGGCAGCGCCCGCTGCAACGTTGCGCAGGCCTTCCTTGACCAGGGCCTGGGCCAGGACCGTCGCGGTGGTGGTGCCGTCGCCGGCAACGTCGTTGGTCTTGGTGGCTACTTCCTTGGCCAGCTGGGCGCCAAGGTTCTCGTAGGGGTCGTCCAGTTCCACTTCGCGGGCGATGGTGACGCCGTCGTTCGTGATGGTGGGGGCGCCCCACTTCTTGTCCAGGACGACGTTGCGGCCGCGGGGGCCGAGCGTCACCTTGACGGTGTTCGCGAGCTTATCGATGCCGGCCTCAAGGGACCGGCGGGCAGCGTCATTAAACGCAAGCTGCTTTGCCATGGTTTTGTCCTTTCAAAGACAGAACCCCGCACTGCCGGCCAGCATGAGCATGGCCGGCGGCACGGGGATCCGAAGAGTTACTTAACGACGATTGCCAGGACGTCGCGGGCGGACAGCACGAGGTACTCGGTGCCGCCGGTCTTGACTTCGGTTCCGCCGTACTTGGAGTAGATGACGACGTCGCCAACGGCTACGTCAATGGGAACGCGGTTGCCATCTTCGAAGCGGCCGGGGCCTACTGCAACAACTTCGCCTTCCTGCGGCTTCTCCTGCGCGGAGTCCGGGATGACCAGGCCGGAAGCCGTGGTCTGCTCGGCTTCGAGCGGGCGGACAACGATACGATCCTCAAGAGGCTTAATAGAGACCGACACTCGGACCTCTCCTTTTCGTCAGCAAATTCGTGGACTGGAAAGCTTTCCGCCATAGCTGGCAAACCGTCGTCGCGGTGCCGGCAGCAGCCTGGCTGGCAGCTCTTCATGTATTAGCACCCTCCTAGGGAGAGTGCTAATGAAGACTCTATGTAAGGGTTAGCACTCGGTCAAGGTGAGTGCCAACGTTTCGTCATGGGCGTACGCCTTTTCGGGGCCCGACGACGGCGGCCCGGGCGCCGGGCACGCTCCCCTACCGGCCCAGGTCGTCGAAGTCCACGTCTTCGCCGCCGTCGCCGTCGGCGTCGCCGTCGCCGTCGCCGCCCGCCTTCCGTGCCCGGAAGAGCACCCAGCCGGCCCCCGCTGCGGCGAGCGCCGCAATGACGAGGATGAAGATGCTCCCCATGCGCGCGCCGTCGTACAGCCCGCGGATGTCCCGGGACTCCTGGGTGTTGTCCTGGATGTCGTTGCCGCCCACCGAATAGACGGTGGCGTTGAAGGTGTCCAGCAGGAAAATGATCACCAGCAGGGCGATGCAGACCACGGCCACCACGGCGGCAGCGATCAGGACGGGACGGGCAAACCTTGCCGGGCCGCGGTTCCTGGGTGGGTGTCCGCCGGGCTCCACGGGGGCTGTGCTCTCATCCATGGTTTCAACAGTATCCGCATCGCGGCCGCGCGCTCCTCCACTAGGCTGGAACCCATGGCTCACGCTCCCCAGGACCAGATTGCACCGCTGCTGACCCCCGAAGGATGGGACCTGCTGGCGTCCCTGGGCCCTTACCGGGACGAGGATTCCTTTGCGCTCAATGCGGCCCTGCGGAAGGCCGGGCACCCTGCCGGGCTCGTATCCGCCGTCCTGACCCAGTCGCGGCTGCGCACCAGGGCGGAGGCGAAATTCGGCGAGTTCGCCCGGCAAATGCTCTTCACCCAGGCAGGCCTGGAGCAGGCCACGCGCCTGAACGTCGCCGCGCACCACGCGCAACGGTTCGCTGCTGCCGGGATCAGCCGCGTGGCGGACCTGGGCTGCGGGCTCGGCGCCGATGCCATGGCCCTGGCATCCCTGGACATCAACGTCACCGCCGTGGAAATGGACGAAACCACCGCGGCCTGCGCCACCATGAACCTCATCCCGTTCCCCAATGCCACAGTGGTCCACGCCGACGCGGCATCAGTCCCGCTGGAAGGGATCGACGGCGTCTGGCTGGATCCCGCGCGCCGCGTCACCTCCACGTCCGGAACCAAGCGGATCTGGGACCCCGAGGCGTTCTCCCCGCCGCTGTCCTTCGTGGAGTCGCTCGCTGCCGACGGGAAGGCCGTGGGCGTGAAGATGGGCCCGGGCATGCCGCACGAGTCTGTTCCTGCAGGCTGCGAAGCCCAGTGGGTGTCCGTTGGCGGGGATGTCACCGAAGTAACCCTCTGGTTCAACGCCGTACGCAGGCCCGGGGTCCGCCGGGCGGCCTTGGTCCTGGGTTCGCAGGGGCCCGCGGAGTTGGCCAGCGCGGAGGACTTCGGCGCCGGCCCGGCCGCACCGGTGGGACCGGTGGAGGGCTACCTCTACGAACCCGACGGCGCCGTGATCCGTGCCGGCCTGGTGGCCGACGTGGCACTGCAACTCGGCGGGCACCTGGTGGACGAACACATCGCCTACATCTGCGCCCCGGAACTCCTGGACACCCCGTTCGCCCGGGCCTACAAGGTCCTGGAGGTCATGCCCTACAACGTCAAGGCGCTCAAGGCCTGGGTGAAGCAGGAGGGCATCACCGTGCTGGACATCAAGAAGCGCGGCACTGCGGTAACCCCGGAGGAGCTGCGGAAGCAGCTGCTGCCCGGCGGAAAGAACTCCAAGAAGGGTGCCGCCAGGACCGCCACCCTGGTCCTGACGCGGATCGGCGAGGACCGGGTGGCGATCGTGGTGGAACCGGTATAGGCGCCTACTGGGCGCGCATGAACTCCTCGGCTGCCCGCACCTGCTCCGCGGTGGGGCGCACGCCTGTGTAGAGCACGAACTGTTCCAGCGCCTGGATGGTGGCCACTTCCGCTCCGGTGATAACCGGCTTGCCTGCCTCACGGGCGGCACGGATCAGCGGTGTCTCAGCCGGCAGTGCAACCACATCGAAGACCACCCGGGCAGCCTCGATGGCCTCCGCGGGGAACGACAGGCTGTCTGCTTCCGCGCCACCGGCCATGCCGATGGGCGTGACGTTGATGATGAGGTCCGCCGTGCCGCCGTCGAGCGCTGCACGCCACCGGAAGCCGTACTGGTCCGCGAGCGCACGTCCGGCGGCCTCATTCCGGGCGATGATGGTGACGTCCCTGAAGCCTGCATCGCGGAGGGCGGCAACCGTGGCCTTCGCCATGCCGCCCGCACCCTGGACCAGCACGGAATAGTCCGTGGGGACCGCATTGGACGCCAGCAGTTGTTCGATGGCCGTGTAGTCGGTGTTGTACGCCTTGAGGTGGCCGTCCGTGTTCACGATGGTGTTCACCGAGTCGATGGCCTTGGCGGAGGGGTCCATCTCGTCCACCAGCGCGATGACGTCCTCCTTGTAGGGCATGGAGATGGCACAGCCGCGGATGCCCAGCCCCCGGACCCCGGCGATGGCCTGTTCAAGGTTAGTGGGCGCGAACGCCTTATAGATCCAGTTCAGGTCAAGCTGCCCGTACAGGTGGTTGTGGAAGCGGGTCCCGTTGTTGCTGGGGCGGGCCGACAGCGAGATGCAAAGGGTCATGTCTTTATTCAGAATGGGCACCTGACCATTAAACCGTCCCCGGGGGTCAGGGGCAGCCGGTTCCCGCAGGAAAGGGCCCGACGGCGGCAGGCAGCTTCCCGGGAGCGGGCGCCTTTCCTGCCAGCACGGCGGCCAGGGCGTCGAAGGCAGTGTCGGTGCGGCCATACAGCGCCAGCTTGACCGGGGCTGTGGAGTTCTGGAGCGGCCAGGGGGCATCGAGGGCCACGGCGATGTCCCCGCCCGCCGCCTTCCCGCCGAGGCCGATCAAACTCACCAGCGGACCTGATCCAACCGCAAGGCCGGCGCGGGCCGCGGCTGCTTCGAAGCGCTCCCGGTCCCCCGGTCCCCCGCCGGTAACGCGTACAGCACCGGGAACCAGGGACCCGCCGCAGGGGCCGGAGACAACCGTAAGGGCCGACGCCGACACCCGGGCCGACAACGCGGCACCGCTTCCGGCGGGGGCACCTGCACCCGCTGTTCCGGCGGCCGCCGTGGTCCGGGCATGCCAGATCATCATGGTGGCCACCCGCTGCGCGGCTTCATCGAGCCGGGCGCCGGGAAGGGTCCCGGCGGCCAGGGCCTGGAGGATGGCTGCGTGCGCCTGTTCCACGTCCGCGGGCATCAGCAGCAGGTCGGCGCCGGCTCCCAGGGCCTTCACTGCGGCAGCGCCGGCGGGGTACTGGTTGTCCACGGCCCCCATGTTGAGGGCATCCGTCACGGCCACGCCTTTGAAGCCCAGGTCCCGCATCGCGGCGTAGCTCGGTGCAGAGAGCGACGACGGCACACCGGGTTCCAGCGCAGGCACGGCGATGTGGCCGGTCATGACGATGGGCAGACCCGCGGACACGGCTGCCTGGAAGGGTTTCCAGTCCCGGGCGCGGAGTTCGTCAATGCCGGCCGGCTGTACCGGGAGGCTGAGGTGGGAGTCGGTTGTCACCGAGCCATGTCCGGGAAAGTGCTTGACGGTGGGGAGCACACCGGCGTCCAGCATGCCCTGGGAGAAGGCAACTCCGTGGGCGGCAGCGGCAGCCGGATCGGCGGACATGGATCGCGCGCCGATGGTGGGGTCGGTGGGCCCGACCGTCACGTCCGTGTCCGGCGCGAAGTCGAGGTCGAAGCCCAGCGGCACCAGCTCGCCGGCCAAACCCTTTCCAGCCTCGCGGGTCAGGGCCAGACTGCCGGCCGCACCGTAGCTCATGGGCGTCGGCCATTCGGTCAGCGGCTGCCCCAAGCGCGCCACGGCGCCGCCTTCCTGGTCCACGGCGATGATGCCCGGCCAGCCCCGGCCGTCGGCGCCCGCAGCCTGCTGCAGCCGCTGGTTCACGGCACCCATGGCGGCAACATCCACCTGCCCCTGCGGGTCGCGCGGCACGTTGTCGCCCATGATGATGGACCCGGCCAGGTGCAGGCGATGGATGAGCGCGGCGTGCGCCTCCACCTGGCTGCCCTTGAAGAACGGGAGCAGCACCTGCCCGGCCTTCTGCTCCGGCGACATGGCTTTGACAGCGGCCGCCGCTGCGTCCTGGTCGCGCTGCTCCGGGCCCCACCCAAGCGGGCGGGAGCCTGGGTCAGGTGAGGCAGAAGCGGTGGGAGGCGCCGTCGTCGTACTTACTGATGCGGAAGGGGACGCAGTAGTGGGCGACGCCGGGGACGACGGCGGAGCCGGGTTTGGCGAGGCGGTGCAGGAGGCCAGGGCCAGGGCCGACAGGGCCAGGAGGAGGGGGAAGGTTTTGGCGGGACTGGTTTTGGCGGCGCTGTGACGCGTGGGGAACGGGGCCATCAATACGATGCTACCCCTGCACTAGACTTGAACCACCCGTTCGCCAGCCGGCGCAGCCTGTGAGCGGCATCAGCCAGCGGCAAACCGGACAGTAAGGAAACGTGTGAAGATCGACTTCGCGTCATCGAGGCAGTCAACCCTCGGTGTTGAGTGGGAGCTTGCCCTGGTGGACGGAAAGACGGGCGAGCTCGCTTCCGTGGCCAACCAGGTGCTCCGCGGCGTGGCGTCGCGCCACCCGGAACTCAACGAAGACGACGAACATCCGCACATCAAGCAGGAACTGCTGCTGAATACGGTGGAACTGGTTACCGGCATCTGCGAGACAGCGGCCGAGGCCAAGGAGGACCTTAGCCGGTCCGTCGCTGCCGTCCGTGAAATCACCGATCCCATGGGCGTGGAGCTGTTCTGCGCCGGCAGCCACCCGTTCAGCCCGCCGCAGCTGCAGCCGGTGACGGACAAGGCGCGGTACGCCAAACTGATCGACCGCACCCAGTGGTGGGGCCGGCAGATGGTCATTTACGGCGTCCACGTGCACGTGGGCCTGGACCGCCGGGACAAGGCACTGCCCGTCCTGGACGGCCTGGTCAACTACTTCCCGCACTTCCAGGCGCTCTCCGCGTCCAGCCCGTTCTGGGGCGGCGAGGACACCGGCTACGCCTCCCAGCGCGCGCTGATGTTCCAGCAGCTTCCCACCGCCGGCCTGCCCTTCCAGTTCAAGTCCTGGGAGGAATACGAGTCCTACGTGCAGGACATGACCACCACCGGCGTCATCGACACCATCTCGGAGATCCGCTGGGACATCAGGCCGGTGCCTGCCCTCGGGACCATCGAGATGCGCATCTGCGACGGCCTGGCCACGCTGGAGGAAGTGGGCGCCATCGCAGCCCTCACCCAGTGCCTGGTGGACGAGTTCTCCACTACCCTGGACAACGGCGGCACCATCCCCACCATGCCGCCGTGGCACGTGCAGGAGAACAAGTGGCGCGCCGCCCGCTACGGCATGGACGCCATCATCATCCTTGACGCCGCAGGCCGGGAGCAGCTGGTCACCGAGCACCTGTTGGAGACGCTGAACCGGCTGGAGCCCGTCGCGGCCAAGCTTCACTGCCTGGACGAGCTCGCCGACGTCGAGAAAATCATCCGCCGCGGCGCCGGGTACCAGCGGCAGCGCCGCGTTGCCGCGGAGAACGGCGGAAATCTCCAAGCCGTGGTCCTGGACCTGGTCAAGCAGATGCGGAACGGCCCCACCGCCTGACTTGCTCCCCGTCTTACGTGGCCCCTTGGCTCACGTGCCCCCTTGGAAACGGGGCACTTCGACACGGACACGCCGGCCGCCGTCGTGATGTACGACGGCGACGCTCCCAAAGTGCCCCGCGACGGGTTGGGCGGGCCTACTGCCGCCGGGCCTACTGGCGTCAGGCCGGGAGAGATACCGAGGTGACCGGCATGGACGAGTCCGGGGCGAAGCCGATTCCGCTGGGTTCCACGCCGGCCATCACCAGCTGCGCGCCAAGGGCCGCCACCATGGCGCCGTTGTCCGTGCAGAGGTCCAGGGGCGGCACGTGCAGCCGGATGCCGGCGGAGGCGCAGCGCTGCCCGGTCAGTTCGCGCAGGCGTGAGTTCGCGGCCACGCCGCCGCCCAGCAGGACATCCCGGATGCCGTGCTCACGGCAGGCCAGCACCGCCTTGGATGAGATCACGTCCACCACGGCTTCCTGGAAGGCGGCCGCGATGTCAGCCACCGGGATCTCCTCCCCACGGGCCTCGAACTGCTCCACGCACCGGGCCACCGCCGTCTTGAGGCCGCTGAAGGACCAGTCATACCGGTGCGGCCCAGGCTCCTCCGCCGTGCCCATGTACTTGGGCTGGGTGAGGCCGCGGGGAAAGCGGATGGCCTTGGGGTTGCCCCCGCGGGCCACCTTGTCGATGGCGGGGCCGCCCGGGTAACCAAGGCCCAGGATGCGTGCCACTTTGTCGTAGGCCTCGCCGGCGGCGTCGTCGATGGTGGAACCCAGGAGCTCCACGTCGCTGGTGATGCTGCTGATCCGCAGGATTTCGGTGTGTCCGCCGGAGACCAGCAGGGCGCCCAGGTTCTCCGGCAGCTCCTGCTTCCGCCCGCTGGCGCGGTCGTCCAGGAGTCCCACGCCAACGTGCGCCACCAGGTGGTTGATGGCGTACAGCGGCTTTCCGGTGGCGACGGCGAGCGCCTTGGCAGCGCAGACGCCCACCATCAGTGCGCCGGCCAGCCCGGGCCCGGAGGTCACGGCGATGGCGTCCACCTCGTCAAGGCTCACTCCGGCGTCTGCCAGTGCCTGCTCCAGGCTGGGGACGAACGCGTCCAGGTGGGCCCGCGAAGCGATCTCGGGAATGACGCCGCCGAACCGGACGTGCTCGTCCATGGAGGAAGAGACGGTGTTGGTGAGGAGGGTGGTGCCGCGGACGATGCCGACGCCGGTTTCGTCGCAGGATGATTCGATGCCCAGCACCAGGGGCTGTGAGCGGTTCATGGCTGGCCTTCCTCCGTTGCGTGTTGGCCATCAGTTTCGGGTTCGGCGAGCTGGAGCCGCATGATCAGGGCGTCCACCCCGTCGCGGTAGTAGCGGGGCCGGATGTGGATCTGCTCGAAACCGAACCGCACGTACAGCTGCTGCGCCCGCGGGTTGTCGGCGCGGACTTCGAGCAGGACGTCGGCCGCACCGCGGTGCCTGGCCTCCCCGATCAGTTGCGTGAGCAGGGTGCTGCCAATGCCGCGCCCCTCATAGTCAGGGACGACGGCGATGGTCTGGATGTCCGCGATGGGCTCGATGCACATCAGCCCGGCATAGCCCACAATGCCGTCGCTGGTCTCCGCCACGAGGTAGCGGCGGGTCTCCGGCTGGGAGAGCTCGTCGATGAACATCTGCACGGGCCAGGCGTCAATCGGGAACAGCTGCTGCTCCAGCGCGCCGACGCCGGGCACATCATCCAGGGTCATGTCGCGGACGGTGACACCTGCCATGCGGGGTGCCGGGTGGGTACTCACAGCGCCCGCTTCCGTGGTCCGGGAACCTGGGCATCGGATTCGCGCAGGTACAGGGGTGTGGTGTCCGGCAGGGTATCCCCCGCAGCCAGCCTGGCCAGGGCGAACTGGCCAAGGTACAGCGCGTCAGGCTGCTCCGCGGCGAACTCCGGATGGGCCTGCAGGACGTCTTCGTAGAGCCCGGCACCGGCGCCGAATGCGGGCAGGTCCGGCAGGCCGGCGGCGAATCCGACATGCGGGCCGTCCTCCAGCTGCGGCAACTGGCCGTCGTCCAGGCTGTAGCGGGCCCAGTAGACCTCTTTCCGGCGGGCATCGGTCACCACCAGGAACTCTGGGACGGCCGCAGTGGATTCGGCCACCTCCAGCGCCACCGCGTCCAGGCTCATCAGTCCGTGCAGGGGCTTGCCCCAGACAAACGCGAGTGTCCGTGCCGTGGCAATGCCCGAGCGCAGCCCGGTGAAGGGGCCGGGACCTACCCCTACCACCAGCGCATCGATGTCCTGCCCGGTGACGCCGGCGTCCGCCAGCATGGCGTGGATGCCCGGCGCGAGGACCTCCGCATGGCTGCGGGTGTCCTCGGTGGCGAAACTGGCCAGCACGCCTTCCGGGGCTTCATTGGACAGCAGCGCCGCGCTGGCCACTGCAGAGGTGTCAATCGCGAGGATCAGCATGGGACGTTCCCTCCCTTCCCGCCCAATTCCGGGGCACTTGCCCACCGCGGCCCGTACCCGCGCATCACAATGGTGCGGGGCTCGTCGGTGTCCTCGCCGTCGAAGTCCAGGGTCACGCCTCCGGCTCCACTGCCCGGGGTATCAAGCCCGATGGCACGGAGGAGGTCGATTTCCAGCCGGCTGTCGCTCAGGTGCTCCACCCGTTCATGCCCCCACTCCACCACCGTTACGGACGAGTCCATGGTGTTTTCGAGGTCGATGTCGTCGATCTCCGCCGCCGAACCCAGCCGGTACGCGTCCACGTGCACCAGGTCCGGGCCGCCGGGACGCGGGCCATCCGGCAGGTTGGGATGGATCCGGACCAGGACAAACGTGGGCGAGATGATGCCGGCGCGGACGCCCAGCCCCTCGCCCAGGCCCTGCGTGAAAGTCGTCTTACCGGCACCCAGTTCGCCGGAAAGCACCAGCAGGTCCCCGGCCCGCAGTACCTCCGCCAAACGTGCGCCGAACGCGTGCGTCTGGTCCGCCGTCGTCGCCGTGAATGTCTTTTCCCAGTTGGCGGCCTGGTTGGCGGCCAACTCTTCGGGCGCGCTCACGACGCCCCCGCCGTGCCGGGCAGGCCCACCAGGCCCTGGTTGTTGCCCGCCGGCTCGTCCTCATTGATGAAGCGGCGCGGAACACGGGGGCTGATCCGGGTCACGATTTCGTAGTTGATGGTTCCGGCGGCGCGGGCCCAGTCCTCCGCGGTGGGTCCGCCGTCGGCACCGTCCCCAAACAGTTCCGCTTCCGTGCCCTGCAGGGCGGTCCCGGATGCCTCCGGCCCAAGGTCGATGACCATCTGGTCCATGGCGATCCGGCCTACCACCGGGTAGGTCTTCCCGCCTACGCGGACGGGCCCGCCGGTGGCGATCCGGGGGACGCCGTCGGCGTAGCCCATGGGAATCAGGGCCAAGGTGCTCGGTGTCCGTGTGCGGTAATGCAGGCCGTAGGAGACGCCCTGTCCCTCGGGGACTTCCTTGCACTGCGACACCAGGGTGCGCAGCGTCATGGCGGGGCGGAGGCCAAGTTCTGCGGAGGTCTGGCCGTCAAACGGCGAAAGCCCGTAGATGCCCAGGCCAACCCTGACCAGGTCGAAGTGGGTGTCCGGCCGGGACAGGGTGGCGGGGGTGTTGGCGAGGTGCCGGACCTCGGGGTCCACGCCCGCATCCTCGGCGATGGCCAGCGCCTCCCTGAAGGCAGCCAGCTGTTCGTCCGTCTCGGGCCGCTCCGGCTCGTCTGCCACGGCCAGGTGGGAGAAGATGCCCACCACCCGCAGCAGGCCTTGGTCCTGGTACTCCACGGCCTCCCCCACCAGGCGGTCCCAGGCCTCGGGAGTGGCTCCGTTGCGTCCCAGGCCGGTATCCACCTTGAGGTGCACCCGTGCCGGGCGCTCCTGTTCACGGGCCGCGGCCACGATGCGTTCCAGCTCCCAGCCGGAGCAGCCAATGTCGACGCCGGCGGCCACGGCGGCGCCAAAGTTGCTGTCCGTGGTGTGCAGCCAGGCGAGGAGCGGCGCGTCGATGCCGGCGGCGCGCAGCGCGAGGGCCTCGGAAATGTGGGCCACGCCGAGCCACGCGGCACCGGCCTGCAGGGCTGCGCGGGCGACTGGAACGGCGCCGTGCCCGTACGCATCCGCCTTGACCACTGCCATCACTTTCGCGGGGGAAGCTGCGGCGGCAAGCCGGCGGACGTTGTGCCGGACGGCGTCCAGGTCGATCACGGCGGACCGCTCGTGGCGGGGGTCCTGCCCGGAGGCAGCGCTGAATTCACCGGTTGTTGCGGGGTAAGTCACCTAAGTGATTCTAGTGCGGGCACTTCGCGCCGAATAATCAGGGCCTCCAGCACTCCCTAGGCATCCGACAGGTGCGCGATGGTGGCGGCCGCCCGGCGCTGGGCTGCCAGCGGCACGTCTTCGATGATGTCCGCGAGGAACCCGAAGCGCCGCAGCCACTGGCTTGTCTGCCGTTCCGGACGGGCATTGGCGCGCCTCCACCAGTCGGCAATGTCGCCCCAGCCGGGAGCCGCCAGCGAGCCTCCCACCTCCTGCACCGCCAGGGCGGCGCACAGGTTGGCGAACCGCAGCCTGTCCCCCAGCGGCCAGCCGGCCAGCGTTCCCACAATGAACGCCGCGTCGAAGCAGTCCCCGGCTCCGGTGGGATCGTGTGCCTTGACCGGAAGCGACGGGACCCATTCTTCCTCACCGGTTTCCGAGTCCACGGCCATGGCGCCCTGCGGGCCCAGGGTCACTACAGCCACCGGGACACGGTCAGCAAGCGCATAGAGGGCACTCCACGGATTGTCCTTGCCCGTGAACGCCATGGCCTCGCGCTGGTTGGGCAGGAAGGCGTAGAAGTACTGCAGGTTCTCGAGCCGCACCGGGGCCCATTCCCCGCTGGGGTCCCACCCGACATCCCCGAACAGTTTCACCCCGGCGGCATGGGCTGCCCGGGCCCACGGCTCCACTTCCAGGCCCACCTCGGCAATGCCGGCGAGCGCCTTGGGCGGGTCCCCGATCAGCTCGGAGTTCGTCACCGGGGCGGAGTGTCCGTGGGTCACCAGGGAACGGTCCTGGTCCACGCACAGGGACACCGTTACAGGCGAGTGCCAGCCCGGGACGCGGCGGGAAAGGCTGAGGTCAACGTGTTCCTGGCCGGAGAGGATCTTCCAGTTGAAGTCCCCGTAGCCGTCGTCCCCGAACGCGGCAGCCAACCCCGTGCGCAGCCCCAGCCTGGCAGCGGCGATGGCCTGGTTCGCCACTCCGCCGGGGCAACTGCCCATGCCGTCGCTCCAGATTTCCGTGCCGGGTTCGGGCCCGTGGGGCAGGCCGGTGAAGATGATGTCCTGGAACACGGTTCCGGCCAGCAGGAGGTCGAATCCAGGTTCCAGGGGTGAACGGACGGCAGCCAGGGGGTCAAAGGGGCGTGCGGGGATGGCGTCCATAGTGCGCAGGATACGCCGGGCCACACTGCTGCGGTAGGGGCCTTGGACAGGTGTGGACGGGCTGTCGGAGGCTGGTCCTAGACTGCAGGTATGCGGCTTCTGATTGCCGGCGGCGGGGGTTTCCGGGTTCCGTTGATATTCCGGGCCCTGGTGTCCGGCCGCTTTTCCGGGCTGGTCACCGAACTGGTGCTGTACGACGTCGATTCCGCCCGCCTTGATGCCGTCACGGCGGTGCTGGACAGTATGCCCGGGGGTGATGGTGCCTGCCTTCCGGTCCGTACCACCACCAGTCTTTCCGATGCCCTGTCCGGCACGGACATGGTGTTCGCGGCGATCCGGCCGGGCGGCACGGCGGGGCGCGTGGCGGACGAGAAGGTGGCGCAGGACCTGGGGCTGCTGGGCCAGGAAACCACGGGCGCCGGGGGAATTGCCTACGCCTTGCGGACCATTCCGCACATGTTGCACCTTGCCGGGCTGATGCGGGAACACTGCCCGGAGGCGTGGCTGATCAACTTCACCAACCCGGCCGGAATGGTCACCGAGGCGCTGGTTCCGGTCCTGGGGTCCCGGGTCATCGGGATCTGTGACTCTGCCGGCGGGCTGGTGCAGCGCGCGGCGGCCGCTGCCCTCGTGCTGTTGCCGGAGGGGCGGCTCGACGGCGTGGGCTACTACGGGCTGAACCACCTGGGCTGGCTGTACCAGCTGGAGTCCGGCGGCCGGGACGTGCTGCCTGCCCTGTTGGCGGACGCCGGGGCGCTCCAGTCGTTCGAGGAAGGCCGGCTCTTCCCGCAGACGTTCCTGGCCGAACTGGGCATGCTTCCCAACGAGTACCTGTACTACTACTACCAACGCGACGCAGCCCGGCTGGCCATGCAGGCAATGGCGCAGACCCGCGGCGAAAGCATCCACCGCCAGCAGCAGGAGCTGTATCCCCGGCTGGCCTCTGCGGGGCCCGACGCCTACCGGTTGTGGGAGGAGGCGCGGCGCTCCCGCGAGGAGGGCTACCTCGCTGAGGCGCGGCACGACGGCGAGCGCCGGGCCGAGGAGGACCTGGCCGGCGGGGGCTATGAGCGGGTTGCGCTGGCGGCCATGCGTGCACTGGCCGGCGGCGGGGACACCCAACTGGTCCTGAACACCCGGAACACGCCGGCGCCCGCCGGGCAACCCGAAGCCCACCCGCCCGCGTCCCCCACGGCTGCAGCAGCCGCTCCCCCACCCGCCATTCCCGGCCTTCCCGCCGACGCCGTCGTCGAGGTTCCCTGTACCGTGACCGGCACCGGGGCGGTCCCGCTGCCGCAGCAGGCACCGGCCGGCCCGCCGCTGGGCCTGCTCCAGCGGGTCAAGGAGGTGGAACGGCTCGTGGTCCGCGCGGCCACCACCGGCAACCGTGACGCGGCAGTGGAGGCCTTCGCCCGGCACCCGCTCGTGGATTCGCCGGACCTGGCGGCGAAGCTCCTGGCGGGTTACGAGCAGGCTTTCCCGGCGTTGGGGAAGATGTGGCAGGGCGGCAGGCGTTAGGGGAAGGAGTAATGTTTTATCGAATGCGCACTGAGCCGGCTCCCCTCACACCTGCCGGCTGCCGGAAGGAGGTCCCGTGGCACTGATCCGCAGGGTCGCGTTACTCTCCCTCCACACCTCCCCCATGGAACAGCCGGGCTCCGGTGACGCCGGCGGAATGAACGTCTACATCCGCGAGCTGGCGTCCGCGCTTGCCGAGGCGGGTGTGGAGGTGGAGATCTTCACGCGCGCCACCTCAGCCGACCAGCCCGCCGTCGAACACCCCGATCCGGGTGTGTGCGTGCACAACGTCCTGGCCGGCCCGCCCCGGAAGATCGCCAAAGAGGAGCTTCCCGGGCTGCTGCATGCCATGGTGGCCCAGATCGAGCAGATCCGGCGCCGCCAGCCGCACGGCCGCTACGATGTGATCCATTCGCATTACTGGGTGTCCGGGATCGCCGGCCTGGAACTGTCCGAGCTGTGGGGCGTGCCGCTGGTGCACACCATGCACACCATGGCCAAAGTCAAGAACCTGCTGCTGGAGTCCGGCGAACAGCCCGAGCCCCGGCGGCGTGAGGTGGGCGAGCACCGCATCGTGGACGGCGCGGCCAGGCTTATTGCCAACACCAGCTCGGAAGCAGCCGAACTCGTCTCCCACTACGGCGCCACCTACGACCGCATCGACATCGCCCCTCCCGGCGTGGACCTGGCCACCTTCACCCCCGCATTCCGTGCACGGTCCCGGGCGCAGCACGGCATCAGCCCGGAGACCTTCCACCTGGTGTTCGCCGGCCGCATCCAGCGGCTGAAAGGCCCGCACGTCCTGGTCAAGGCGGCAGCGCTGCTGCGGAAACGCCGCCCGGACATCGATCTGCGCGTCACCATCCTGGGCGCCTTGAGCGGCAACAAGGAATTCAACCTGCGCTGCCTGGTTGCGGAGGCAGGAATGGACGACGTCGTCACGCAGCTCCCGCCCGTGAAGGCACCTGAGCTGGCGTCCTGGTTCCGCGCGGCGGACGTTGTGGTGATGCCGTCCTTCAGCGAGTCCTTCGGGCTCGTGGCGCTCGAGGCGCAGGCCTGCGGCACGCCCGTGGTCGCCACCCGGGTAGGCGGGCTTTCCCGCGCCATTTTCCACGGCCGGACCGGCCTGCTGGTGGACGGGCACCACGCAGCCGACTGGGCAGATGCCCTGGAAGCCCTGTACGACGATCCCGCCACCCGCGAGGACCTGGGCCGGGCCGCCGCCATCCGGGCCCAGAACTCCGGCTGGCAGCGCACCGCTGCCATCACGCTGGAAAGCTACCACGCCGCCGTCGAGAACATTGTGGGCCTCCGCCTGGCCCCGGTGATTCCCGCTTCCTGATTTTCCTTCGCCGGCGCCCTGGGTGCTGTTAGCTTAGGGGCATGCCTCCGGCGCCTGCCGGTGCAGGAATGGACTGCGCAGGACGAACTGCGTGGGAAAGGACAAGGATGTCTGCTCTCCCTTCTGATCTTGAGATAGCCCGGGCCGCCCGGATTCGGCCGATCGCGGACGTCGCCGCTGCCGCAGGGGTGAACCCGGAAGCCCTGGAGCAGTACGGGCGGTACAAGGCCAAGATTGATCCGGCCAGGCTGGCAGCGCCGGCGCCCTACGGCAAAGTGGTACTGGTATCCGCTATGTCACCGACCCCGGCGGGTGAGGGCAAATCCACCACCACCGTGGGTCTGGCGGATTCCCTGGCCCGGGCCGGCCGGAAGGTGATGATCGCGCTGCGGGAGCCCTCGCTGGGTCCGGTCCTGGGGATGAAGGGCGGTGCCACCGGCGGCGGCTATTCACAGGTGCTGCCCATGGATGAGATCAACCTGCACTTCACCGGCGACTTCCACGCCATCACATCGGCCAACAACGCCCTCATGGCTCTGGTAGACAACCACATCTACCAGGGCAACGCACTGAATATCGATCCCCGCCGGATGACGTTCAAGCGCGTGCTGGACATGAACGACCGGGCCCTGCGGGAGGTGGTCATTGGTCTGGGCGGGCCGTCGCAGGGCGTGCCTCGGCAGGACGGGTTCGACATCACGGTGGCCTCCGAGGTTATGGCCGTTTTCTGCCTGGCCAAGGACCTGGCCGATCTGCGGTCGCGGCTGGGCCGCATTACTTTCGGCTACACGTATGACCGGGTGCCCGTGACGGTCGCGGACCTTGGGGTGGAGGGCGCCTTGACGCTGCTCCTGAAGGAGGCCATCAAACCCAACCTGGTCCAGACCATCGCCGGTACGCCGGCCCTGGTCCACGGCGGTCCCTTTGCGAACATCGCCCATGGCTGCAATTCACTGATTGCCACGCAGACCGCGCGTCGGCTCGCTGACATTGTGGTCACAGAGGCCGGTTTCGGCGCGGACCTCGGGGCGGAGAAGTTCATGGACATCAAGGCGCGGTACGGGAGCCTGGCGCCGTCCGCCGTCGTGGTAGTGGCCACCGTTCGGGCCCTGAAGATGCAGGGCGGGATGGCAAAGAACCAGCTGGCCCAGCCGGATGTAGCTGCGCTCGAAGCGGGGGTGGCAAACCTGCGCCGGCATGTGCGGAACGTGGAGAAGTTCGGGGTAACGCCCGTGGTGGCGATCAACAGGTTCTCCTCCGATTCCCAGGAGGAACTCGACTGGCTGCTGGCATGGTGTGCTGCCGAAGGCGTAGCCGCCGCCGTGGCCGACGTGTGGGGGCGGGGCGGCGGCGGCGACGGCGGTGACGAGCTGGCGGCCCTGGTGCTGCAGGCGGCAGAGGGACCCAACAGCTTCCGGCACCTCTACGCCCTGGGGCTGCCGGTGGAGGACAAGATCCGGACCATTGCCCAGGAGATCTACGGCGCGGACGGCGTTGACTTCTCGGTGCCGGCTTTGAAGCGGCTGGCCGACATCGAACGCAACGGCTGGAGCGGACTGCCGGTATGCATGGCCAAGACGCAGTACTCCTTCACGGACGATGCCTCCCGGCTCGGGGCCCCGAAGGGCTTCACCATCCACGTCCGCGACCTGCTGCCCAAGACCGGTGCGGGCTTCATCGTGGCTCTGACCGGGGCCGTGATGACCATGCCCGGCCTCCCCGCCGTCCCGGCCGCCCTGCGCATGGACGTGGACGCGGACGGCAACCCCGTGGGCCTCACCTGAACCCCCGCTCACCTTTGACACTAAATACCCCAACGCCCGCTCACCTCTGGCAGGCCTCCCTCAAACGCCCGCTCACCTTTCGCAGCCCTTCCCCCAACGCCCGCTCACCTCTGGCACCCCAGGGAGCGACGGCAGAGATGGGATGACGTTTCAGCCTGTGGATAACTCCACACGTGCCGGCACCGTTTGCATAAGAATGCAGTATGCGATCCCGTCTGCCCTTACCTCCGCATCTGGCGAACAGACCTTTCACGGTTGAGAGCTCCAAGAGCGCCGGACTGGACCACAACCGCCTGCGCGGCGCCGACATCGAACACGTCAGCCGGGGCCTCTACCGCCCTGCTGCATGGGACTTCTGCCTCGGGGAGGCCGCCCGTGCTTTATCAGAAGCGACACCCGGAGCATGGATTTCCCATGTCACAGCGGCTCGCCTCCACAGTTCTCTCCTGCCCGCCTGGCTGTCAGACTCGAGCGAGCTGCATCTCAGCAAGCCAACGGCGCTTCCCGGAGCCCGCAGGAAAGGTATCCACGGCCATCGGGTCATTGTGAAGCCTGGCGAGGTGGAGTTCGTCGAGGGGATGTGGATCAGCACACGGGCACGCACGTGGCTGGACATGGCGAGGCTTCTGCCTCTGGAAGACATGGTGGCCATGGCGGACCACTTGGTTCGACTGCCCCGTCCCGAACTGGAGGGTCGGGAGGACGCTTACTCAACGGTTGAGGAACTTCGGGGCATGATTGCCCGTCATCCAAATCTTCAAGGGGTTGTGCGTGCGAGGCAGGCACTGGAACTAGTGCGGGTTGGATCGGACTCTGCGCCCGAGACCTTCCTCCGGTTGGCCATGTTGGACGCAGGTCTTCCGACGCCGGAGTTGCAGCTGCCACTTCGCCCTGGAGACCCAAGATCGCCCTCTGCCGACCTCGGCTTTCGACAGCGAAGAACTGCGATCCAGTACGACGGCGGCCACCACCTTCTGGAAGCACAGCGCCTGAGCGATCGGCGAAGGGACAAGGCCTTCGAAGCGGCCGGGTGGACGGTCATCGTCGTCGACAAGACCGATCAGAAGGACGGATTCGCTGCCGCTATCAAGAAGATCAAGCTAGCGATGTGGAATTCCGTGGCCGATGCGAGCGTCACGTCGGGATTTGCGAAGGAAGGCTGAACGACGCGGGAGGTACCCTGAGCGTCTTTAGTACTCAATTCGCTGCCATCGGACAGCCTGACCATGCTCTTCGCCGCTTTGACGAAACCACTGGCCAAAGAGAAGGTGACCGAGCGTTTCCAAAAACCCGACAAAGGTGAGCGGACGTCGCTTGTGAACCGACCAAAGTTGAGCAGGCGTTGCTAGACAACAGACCAGACGTGAAGCGGGCGTGTCCAGAAAAGCCGCCAAAAGTGAGCGGGCGTGTCCAGAAAAGCCGCCAAAAGTGAGCGGGCGTCGCCGGGAAACGTGTCAGAGGTGAGCGGGCGTGTTAACCGGCGGCGCTCCCCCACCCCGGAGGGTGAGGGAGCGCCCGGATCGACAGAAAACGGAGGTTTAGCGCTCCAGGTCTCCGCGGATGAAGGCTTCCACCTTTTCGCGGGCGAGGTCGTCGTTGAACTGCTCGGGCGGGGACTTCATGAAGTAGCTTGAAGCCGAGAGCAGCGGGCCGCCGATGCCGCGGTCCAGGCCGATCTTGGCAGCGCGGATCGCGTCGATGATCACACCGGCGGAGTTCGGCGAGTCCCAGACCTCCAGCTTGTACTCCAGCGACACGGGGGCGTCACCGAAGTTGCGGCCCTCCAGGCGCACGAACGCCCACTTGCGGTCATCGAGCCACTGCACGTAGTCGGACGGGCCGATGTGCACATCCTTGGCAGCCAGTTCGGCTTCCACGTTGGAGGTCACGGCCTGGGTCTTGGAGATCTTCTTGGACTCCAGCCGGTCACGCTCCAGCATGTTCTTGAAGTCCATGTTGCCGCCGACGTTCAGCTGGTATGTCCGGTCCAGGGTCACTCCGCGGTCCTCGAACAGCTTGGCCATGACGCGGTGCGTGATAGTGGCACCGATCTGGCTCTTGATGTCGTCACCGACGATCGGAACACCGGCGGCGGTGAACTTGTCAGCCCACTCCTTGGTCCCGGCAATGAAGACCGGCAGGGCGTTGACGAAGGCAACGCCGGCGTCGATCGCGGCCTGGGCGTAGAACTCCGCCGCCTGCTGGGAACCGACGGGCAGGTAGCAGACCAGGACGTCAACCTTGGCGTCCTTGAGTGCCTGGACCACGTCCACGGGCTCTTCAGTGGATTCCTCGATGGTCTCGAGGTAGTACTTGCCCAGCCCGTCAAGGGTGTGGCCGCGCTGGACGGTGACACCGGTGGGCGGGACGTCGGCGATCTTGATGGTGTTGTTCTCGCTGGCCAGGATGGCGTCGGAAAGGTCGACGCCGACCTTCTTGCCGTCAACATCGAACGCGGCGACGAACTGAACATCGCCCACGTGGTACTGGCCAAACTCAACGTGCATCAGGCCGGGAACGGTCTCAGCGGGATCGGCATCCTTGTAGTACTGGACGCCCTGCACCAGCGAGGCGGCGCAGTTGCCCACGCCAACGATTGCAACACGGATCGGATGTGAAGACACAGAACTCCTTTGGGGACAAACGTCAGCCCGCCGGGTTTGCCTCGCAGAAAGTACGACGGCGGCCGGCTGGCACGGCGCCGCGCGGCGCCCTTTCATACTACCCAACGCAGCGGGACCGGGCGCGGTTGCGCCCGGTCCCGTCACGTAGAATCATCCGTCAGGCGTTTTGCTTCCAGAGGTTGATGTCCGACTCCACCGCGAATTCGTCGATGGCGGTCAGTTCGTCATCGGAGAAGCTGAGGTTGTTGATGGCGGACAGGCTGTCCTCCAACTGCCGGACACTTGAGGCGCCGATCAGGGCGGAGGTGACGGGCGATCCCTTGGGTTGGTCCCGCAGGATCCATGCGATGGCCAACTGGGCCAGGGACTGTCCGCGGCCCTCGGCGATCTTCCGCAGCCCGCGGACGCGGTCCAGTTTCTCCTCGGTGATGGAGTCCTCCGAGAGGAAGCGGGCCTTGGCTGCCCGGGAGTCTTCGGGGATGCCGTGGAGGTAACGGTCCGTGAGCATGCCCTGTGCCAGGGGCGAGAAGGCGATGGATCCGGCGCCCACCTGGTCCAGCACCTCGTACAGGTTTGGCGAGCCATCCTCGGTCCAGCGGTTGAGCATGGAGTAGCTGGGCTGGTGGATCAGCAGCGGCGTACCCAGTTCCTTGAGGATGCGGGCGGCCTCGAGGGTCTGCTCGGGCGTGTAGGAGGAGATGCCGGCGTACAGTGCCTTGCCGGAGCGGACGGCGTAGTCCAGGGCACCCATGGTCTCTTCCATGGGAGTCTCCGGATCGGGCCGGTGGCTGTAGAAGATGTCCACGTACTCCAGGCCCATGCGCTGCAGGGACTGGTCCAGGCTGGAGATCAGGTACTTGCGGGAACCCCATTCGCCGTAGGGTCCGGGCCACATGTAGTAGCCGGCCTTCGTGGAGATGACCAGTTCGTCGCGGTACGGCTTGAAGTCGTCCCGCAGGTGCCGGCCAAAGTTGGTTTCGGCGGACCCGTCCGGCGGGCCGTAGTTGTTGGCAAGATCGAAGTGGTTGACGCCGAGGTCGAAGGCGCGGCGAAGGATGTCCCGCTGTTCCTCGAAGCGCTTGTCGTCGCCAAAGTTGTGCCACAGTCCCAGGGAGATCGCCGGGAGTTTGAGGCCGCTGCGGCCCACGCGGCGGTAGGGCATTGATTCGTAGCGGTTGTCCGCTGCTGAATAAGTCATACATTCCATCCTGCCAGTTGTGACGTGGACAACACGCCGAATGTTAGCGCTCAGCAGAAAAAGTTACGCCGCGGACCAAGTCCGCGGCGCAACCCTTCGTTTCAGGACTTGAGGATCGCGGCGCTCCAGGGCGCCAGGTCCAGGGATCCGCTGTCCAGGGCGGTTCCTTCGTCCGTGGCCAGCAGGACGCTGCCGGAGGCTTCGTCCAACCGGACCTTCGAGTCCGAGAAATTCACCAGCACCTCAACGCTGCCCCGCCGGAACCGAAGCCAGCCGGCCTCGTCATCGAACGACACTTCCGTCTCGCCAAAGCCGAGCCCCGCCAGCTCCGAATGCTCACGGCGCAGCGCCGTCAGCGCCCGGTACAGCCCCAAAAGCCGCGCGTGGTCGCCGTTGGAGGCCTCGGCCCAGTCCAGCTTGGACCGGCGGAAGGTTTCCGGGTCCTGCGGGTCGGGCACGACGGCGGGATCCCACCCCATGCGCTCAAACTCCTTGATGCGTCCTTCCGCGGTGGCCTTCCCGAGCTCAGGTTCCGGGTGGGACGTGAAGAACTGCCACGGCGTGGTGGCGCCGTATTCCTCGCCCATGAACAGCATGGGCGTGAACGGCGATGTCAGTGTGAGGACCGCGGCCACGGCGAGCTGTCCGTAGGACAGGGACTGCGAGAGCCTGTCCCCGGTGGCGCGGTTGCCGATTTGGTCGTGGTTCTGGTTGCAGACCACCAGCGCCGCCGGGTGCGCCAGGGCGGCGTTAATGGGCCGGCCGTGATGGCGTCCACGGAAGCTGGAGTAGCTGCCGTCGTGCAGGAACCCGTCTTTCAGCACCTTGGCCATCACGGCCAGGGACTCGAAGTCCGAGTAGTAGCCGGTGGTCTCGCCGCTGACGCTGACGTGCACCGCGTGGTGGAAGTCATCGCTCCACTGCCCGGCCAGCCCGTACCCGTTGGTGTCCCGGGGATAGATCAGGCGCGGGTTGTTGAGGTCCGATTCCGCGATGAGCGTCTTGGGCAGCCCTGTCTCGGCCGAGATGGCGTCGCCCAAAGCCCCCAGCTCCTCCAGGATGTGCACCGCGCGTTCATCCTTCAGGGCATGCACGGCGTCGAGGCGGAGCCCGTCCACGTGGTGGTCGCGCAGCCAGAGGGCAGCGTTGTCCAGGATGTATTCGCGGACCACGTCCGAGCCGGGCCCGTCCAGGTTCACGGAGTCGCCCCAGGTGTTGGCGTCCCCCTGCTTCATGTACGGGCCGAACTTGGGCAGGTAGTTCCCGCTGGGGCCGAGGTGGTTGTACACCACGTCCTGGATGACGCCCAGCCCTGCGGCGTGGGCGGCATCCACGAAACGCTGGTACGCCGACGGCCCGCCGTAGCCTTCGTGCACGGTGTACCACTGGACACCGTCGTAGCCCCAGTTGTGGGTGCCGTTGAAGCCGTTGACGGGCAGCAGCTCCACGAAGCCGATGCCCAGGTCCGCCAGGTAGCCCAGCTTCTCCACGGCCGCGTCCAGGGTTCCTTCGGGGGTGAAGGTGCCTACGTGGAGTTCGTAAATCACCGCACCCTGCAGGTCCTTGCCGCGCCAGCCCGAATCCTGCCATGGATAGGCTGCGGGATCGTAGGTCCTGGACTGCTCATGCACGCCAGCGGGGAGTCGCCGGGACCTGGGATCCGGAATGGGGGTGGTGTCCCCGTCCAGCAGATAGCCGTAGTCCACGTCACCGTCTGCAGGAGCGTCCGGGGCGGTCCACCACCCTTCTGCTCCCGGCTCCGTGTCCTTCGCCAGCATGGGGTACTGCCGGCCGTTGGCCAGCAGGATGACGGACGTGGCGTCCGGCGCCCAGACGTCGAAGCGTTCGGGTCCAACGTTGACCAGGGTCATGCCTTTTCTCCATCCGCGGGTACCAGCAGGGCCACCGGGTAGGTACCCAGGACCTCTGCCACCGAAACCTGGCCGGGCCCGTAGCTGGCGCCCGTCAGTTCGTCCCGCATCGTGGTGGAAAGGTCGACGGCGGTGTCCCGCCACCCCCCGCCGGCTTCCAGTCCGGCGGGGAGCCGGGTGGCAAGAGTGAGCGCGCCAGAGGAGGCGTCGACTCCCCGGCTGAAGGCGAGCAGGTGCTCCGCTGCGGCGCCGGTGGCGGCCACCGGCGTGTATCCCTGGAAGAGCTCCGGCCGCTCCCGGCGCAGGCGGAGGGCCCGCGAGGTGACCAAGAGCTTGCTGGCCTCGGTGCCTGCGTCCGGCAAGGTGCCGGCGTCGAGCTTTGCCAACTCCGCCTGCCGGGCGCCAAAGTCCACCGGACGGCGGTTGTCCGGGTCGGTCAGCGAGCGTTCCCAGAACTCGCTGCCCTGGTACACGTCCGGCACGCCGGGCATGGTCAGCTGGACCAGTTTGGCGGATACCGAGTTGGCGGCGGAGTAGGCGTCGATGCGGGCCACGAAGTCGGCCACCACCTTGGCAACCTGGTCGTTGTCGAAGGCTGCATCCACTGCGGCTTTTACTGACGCCTCGAATTCCTCGTTGGGGTCGGTCCACTTGGTGGAGTTGCCGGCCTCCCGGGCCGCCTTCTCGGCGTAGCCCTGCAGCCGCTCCCGGCTGGCAGGCCAGGCGCCGATGATTGCCTGCCACAGCAGGTTCTCGTACGGGCCGTCAGGGATCGGCGCCAGCCCGCGAAGGGTCTCCAGCGTTTCCGCCCACTCCTGCGGCAGCTCGGCAAGAACGGATATCCGCGCCCGGGCATCCTCACTGCGCTTGGTGTCGTGCGTGGACAGGGTGGTCATGGACAGCGGCAGGTCCTGCTGGCGCCGCTGCATCCGGTTGTGGAATTCCTCCGGCGCCACCGCGAACTCAGTGGGTTCGGCGCCCACCTCGGTCAGGGTGCCCAGCCGGGTGTAGCGGTAGAAAGCGGTGTCCTCCACGCCTTTGGCCATGACCATGCCGGAGGTCTGCTGGAACCGGATGGCAATGGGATTGGCAGGATCCAGCAGCAGCGGAAGGAGGGTTCCCACCGCCACGTCCAGGTCCGGCCGGTGCGCGGCGGCTGACTCGCAGGCCTCCTTGAGGACGTCGGCGCCCACCGGCAGGTAGGACCTGTACACGGGGAAGGACGCGATGATCTCGGCGATGGCGTCGGCTGCCTGGTCCAGCTCCAGCCCGTAGGACTCCGGAACCAGCCGGGCCAGCCGCAGCACCTCAGAGCGCAGGATGCCGTCGGCGATCATGCGTTTCGTGCCGCGGATCATTTCGGCATAGTCCGCGGGCTGAGCGGTACCGCGCAGCCGGGCATCCAGTGCGTCCAGCGCCTGCTGCCCTGCCGGATCAACGAAGACCCGGTCCACGTCCGCTAGGGCGTCGTATCCGGTGGTGCCCTCGCACGCGAACTCCTGCGGGAGCACTTCCCCGGGTTCAAGGATCTTCTCCACCAGGACGTACGCGCCGCCGCTGAGGTCCTTGAGCCAGCGAAGGTAGCCTGCGGGATCGGCCAGGCCGTCCGGGTGGTCCACGCGGAGCCCGTCCACCAGGCCCTCGGTGAACCAGCGGCCCACCTCGGCATGGGCCTCTTCGAAGACGGACGGCACCTCAACGCGGATACCGGCGAGCGTGGTGACGGCAAAGAAGCGCCGGTAGTTCAGCTCGGCGTCGGCACGGCGCCAGTCCATCAGCTGGTAATGCTGGCGGCTGTGCACCTCCTGCGGAGAGTCACCTTCCTTGTACGAGCCCTCGGCCAAGGGGAACCGGTGGTCGTAGTAGCGGAGTTCGCCATCCTTGACCTCCAGCTTGTCCAGGTCAGCGTCGGAGCCCAGCATGGGCAGCCGGACCTTTCCGCCGCCCAGGTCCCAGTCGACGTCGAATGCTTCGGCGTAAGGCGATTCGCGGCCTTCCTTGAGGAGGGACCACCACCAGGGGTTCTGCGGCGGGGATGCCACGCCCACATGGTTGGGCACAATGTCCACCAAAACGCCCATGCCGTGTTCGCGGGCCGCCCTGGACAGGGCCAGCAGCCCTTCCGGGCCACCACGGTCAGGGTCCACGGCGGAGGGGTCGGTCACGTCATAGCCGTGGTCCGAGCCCTTCTCCGCGGTGAGGATTGGCGACAGGTACACCCAGTCAACGCCCAGGTCCTTCAGGTACGGGACCTGTGCGGCGGCATCGAACAGGGTGAAGCTGCTGCGGATCTGAAAACGGTATGTGGAGACAGGGGTCCTCATGCCTTCGTTGCCTTTGCCTCGCTTGCTTCCGCGGCCTTGGTCTGGGCTTCCACCATCTCCTCCTGGGCTTCCTCATGCTCGGCCATTGAGGCCAGGGAAGCCGCAGCGGAAAGGTCCACTTCTTCCTCGGGGCCGGAGTAGGCGCGCAGCACCACCATCGACTTCGCTTCCAGCGTCAGCGTCGCCTTCGCCTTGAGGGGCTCGTAGGCATCGGCCTGCTTGGCCGTATCAATCAGTACCTCCCAGTACTGGGAGTACTCGTCCGAGGGCAGGCAGAAGTCCACAACGTCGTCGTGCGCGTTGAAGGCCATGATGAAGCTGTCGTCGGTGATGCGCCGGCCGCGGGAATCCTGTTCCTGGATGCCGTCACCGTTGTAGAACACACCGATGGTCCGGCCAAACCCGCTTCCCCAGTCCTCCGGCAGCATTTCGGTGCCGTCGGTCTTCAGCCAGACGATGTCCGGCAGCTTCTCGCCTTCGCCGCGGCGTACCGGGCGGCCGTCAAAGAAGCGGCTGCGGCGGAACGTGGGGTGGTCGTGGCGGAGCTTGTTGACGAAGGCGGTGAACTCCACCAGCGGCTGGTCCATGGCTTCCCAGTGGATCCAGCTAAGCTCGGAGTCCTGGCAGTAGGTGTTGTTGTTGCCCTGCTGGGTGCGGCCGAGTTCGTCGCCGTGCAGCAGCATGGGCACGCCCTGGGAAAGCAGGAGGGTGGCGATGAAGTTGCGCTGCTGGCGGGCGCGCAGGGTCAGGACCTTGTCGTCGTCTGTGTCGCCTTCAACGCCGCAGTTCCAGGACCGGTTGTGCGATTCGCCGTCGTTGTTGCCTTCGCCGTTGGCCTCGTTGTGCTTCTCGTTGTAGGAGACCAGGTCGCGCATGGTGAAACCGTCGTGGGCGGTGACGAAGTTGATCGAGGCCACCGGGCGGCGGGCCGAGCTTTCGTACAGGTCTGCAGAGCCGGTCAGCCGGGAAGCGAATTCACCCAGGGTGGAGGGCTCGCCGCGCCAGAAGTCGCGGACGGTGTCGCGGTACTTGCCGTTCCATTCCGTCCACTGCGGCGGGAAGTTGCCCACCTGGTAGCCGCCGGGGCCAACGTCCCACGGCTCGGCGATCAGCTTGACCTGGGAGACTACGGGGTCCTGCTGGATGAGTTCGAAGAAGGTGGAGAGCTTGTCCACGTCGTAGAACTCGCGGGCCAGGGTGGAGGCGAGGTCGAAGCGGAAGCCGTCCACGTGCATCTCGGTGACCCAATAACGCAGGGAGTCCATGAGCAGCTGGAGGGAGTGCGGGTGGCGCACGTTCAGCGAGTTGCCGGTGCCCGTGTAGTCCATATAGTGCTTGAGGTCGTTGTCCACCAGGCGGTAGTAGGCCTGGTTGTCGATGCCCTTGAAGGACAGCGTGGGGCCCAGGTGGTTGCCTTCGGCGGTGTGGTTGTAGACGACGTCGAGGATTACTTCGATGCCGGCGCGGTGCAGGTCGCGGACCATGGCCTTGAATTCCTGGACCTGGTGCCCGACGTCGCCGGTGGAGCTGTAGGTGTTCTGCGGGGCGAAGAAGCCGATGGTGTTGTAGCCCCAGTAGTTGTTGAGGCCCTTTTCCACCAGGGTGCCGTCGTTGACGAACTGGTGGACCGGCATGAGCTCGATGGCGGTAACGCCGAGCTTCTTCATGTGGTCGATGACCGCGGGGTGGGCCACGCCGGCGTAGGTGCCGCGCTGCTCTTCGGGGATCTCCGGGTGCAGTTCGGTGAGGCCCTTGACGTGGGCTTCGTAGATCACCGACTGGTGGTACGGGATCTTCAGCTGGCGGTCGCCGTCCCATTCGAAGAAGGGGTTGATGACCACGCCGTGCATGGTGTGCGGGGCCGAGTCGGCGTCGTTGCGGGAATCGGGGTCACCGAATTCGTAGGAGAAGAGCGCGGGATCCCAGTCGATCTGGCCCTGGACGGCCTTGGCGTAAGGGTCCATCAGCAGCTTGTTCGGGTTGAAGCGGTTGCCGCTGGCGGGGTCGTAAGGGCCGTGCACGCGGTAGCCGTACTTCTGGCCGGGCTGGATGTGCGGCAGGTAGCAGTGCCACACGTAGCCGTCCACCTCGGTCAGTTCGATCCTGGTTTCGGTCAGGTCATCGGACAGGAGGCAGAGTTCCACCCGCTCGGCCCGTTCGCTGAACAGGGCGAAATTGGTGCCGGTGCCGTCAAAGGTAGCTCCCAGCGGGTAGGCATTTCCAGGCCAGACTTCCATCGTGCTCCTCATTTTGTGGTCAGCAGCAGACGGCATCGGAACGCCCCTGCTGCTGGTGCGAACTAATGCCTACCGTAGTGGCTGGCTGTGACTATTACGTTTCCAGGCTCCATGTTTACTAAGCATGCTGACTTTACCCCAAATTTCGGGTACGGCTTTCGCCACCCCACCGGCGGTAATGGGACCGCCCGACACCGCCTCCGACGCTGCACGCCCGGCACGGCCGTGCAGGGCGGCGCCAAGGGCGGCGATGGCAGCCCACCGGGACTCCGCCGCGATGCCCGCCTCACTGAAACGCCCGACGTCGGGCCCTGCCTGGGCAAGCAGCGCACCGATGACGCCGGCCAGGACGTCCCCGCTGCCGGCAGTGGCCAGCCAGGGCGTCCCGTCCGCCTGGCTGAAGGTATCACCCGAGGGCGCGGCCACGAGCGTGCTGGCGCCCTTGAGCAGGACCGTGGCCCCGGTGCGGGCAGCCGCCTGGCGGACAGCGGCGAGCGTCCCCGCCTCCACCGCCTCCCGGTCCTCGCCGCCGCCCAGCCGCCGGAACAGCGATGCCAGCTCCCCCGCATGCGGCGTCAGCACCACGTGCGGGGCCAGGATTTCGGGAAGCGCGGGCAGTGCGCCGGCGTCCGCAACGACGGGAAGGCCGGAAATGACCGCGTCACGTGCGCGCGCCAGTTGGTCGTGGTCCTGCGGGCCCATGCCGGAGCCCACCAGCCACGCCTGGACACGGTTGTCGGCCACGCTACCGGTGCTGCACACCACCTCAGGACAGGACTGCCGGACCAGGTCTGCCACCGATGGCGGGCCCAGGTACCGCACCATGCCCACTCCTGCGGCAAGGGCGCCCCGGCAGGCCAGGACTGCCGCCCCCGGGTAGTCCTCGGAGCCGGCCACCACGCCCAGCACGCCGCGGGAATACTTCTGTGCGCGCCGTGCGGGCAGCGGCAGGAGGTGTGCCAGATCGGCGGCCTCGAGCCGGCGCAGGGACGGCTGCGGCAGGTGCTCCTCAATCCCGATCGGCACCACCAGGACGCGCCCGGCGTAGTCAGCGCCGGGGTCCGCCAGCAGGCCGGCCTTCGCTCCCCCGAAGGTGACGGTCAGGTCGGCCGGCAGGACAGGAAGGGCAGCCTCGCCGGTATCGGCGTCCACGCCGCTGGGAAGATCGCAGGCCACCACGAGGCCGCGCCTATTTCCGTCACTGACTGCCTGGACCAGGTCAGCGGCACTTCCACGCAGCCCGCCCTTGGCACCGGTCCCCAGCACGGCGTCGATGACGACGTCGGCCGCGGCAGCTTCCGCCGCCAGTTCCGGAAGTGCCGCATCAGTGAGCCGGTGCACCCGGCCGCCCGCGCGCGCAAAGGCCGCCAGACCAGCCGGATGGGATGTGTCCCCGGTGAGTACCGCTGTCGTACGCATTCCGCGGGCCGCAAGGAAGGCGCCGGCGTAGAGGCCGTCGCCGCCGTTATTGCCCTTGCCGGCCAGCACCACCACGCGGGCGCCGTTCAGGCGGCGGCCCCGGGACGTGAGTTCATGGACGACGGCGCTGGCCAGTCCGTGCGCGGCGCGCTGCATGAGCGTGTCCCCCAGTCCGTCGGCCAGGAGGGGTTCCTCGACTGCCCGGACCTGCGTTCCGGTGTAGGCGCTGATCATGGGGCGGCGGGGTCAGCCTTCGGCCAGGACCGTGGCCGTGGCGATGCCGCCGTCGTGGCTGATGGAAAGGTGCCAGCGCTTGACGCCCTTGGCCTCGGCAACCGCCAGGACGGTCCCCTTGACCTGGACGGTGGGTCCGTTGTGGTCAAGGCCGATCCAGCAGTCCTGCCAGTTCATGCCGGCAGGGGCGCCCAGGACCTTGGCCACGGCTTCCTTCGCGGCGAACCGGGCTGCCAGCGAGCGGGTGTTCAGTTCGCGCTCCGCCGGCACGAACAGGCGGTCCCTCAGGCCCGGTGTTCGTTCCAGCTGGCGGCCGAACCGCTCGATGTCTACTACGTCTACCCCAATGCCAACGATCATGCGGTTCATTCTACGGGGCGGCCCTGGCGGCAAGCGGGCGCACGCGGCGGTTGAGACCGGATATTGCGTTTGTCCGCCATCAGCGCAACAGGTGGTTTTGGCATGGGCGTGTTAAAGCAGAAAGCCCCAGGCCGTAAGGTCTGGGGCTTTCTGCTGGCGGCCGTTATTCGACGGTGACGCTCTTGGCGAGGTTGCGGGGCTGGTCCACGTCGTAGCCCTTGGCAGCTGCCAGTTCCGCGGCGAAGATCTGCAGCGGCACGGTGGTCAGCAGGGGCATGAGCAGGGTGGGGGTTTCGGGGACGTAGAAGACGTACTCGGCGTAGGCCTTGACGGCTTCATCGCCTTCCTCGGCGATGACCAGGGTCCGGGCGCCGCGGGCACGGACTTCCTGGATGTTGGAGACCACCTTGGAGTGCAGCGAGTCACGCCCGCGCGGGGACGGGACCACCACGAACACCGGCTGGCCTTCGTCGATCAGGGCGATGGGGCCGTGCTTGAGCTCACCGGCGGCGAAGCCTTCGGCGTGGATGTACGCGATTTCCTTGAGCTTCAGCGCGCCCTCGAGGGCCACGGGGTAGCCCACGTGCCGGCCCAGGAACAGTACCGATTTCTCGTTGGCCATGGACCGGGCCAGTTCGCGCAGCGGCCCGGCGTTGTCCAGGATGGTCTGGATCTTCGCGGGGATCTTGTTCAGGTCCGCGAGGACGTCCTTGATCTGGCCGGAGAAGATGTTTCCGCGCAGCTGGGCCAGGTACAGGCCCAGCAGGTACGCGGCGGTGATCTGCGCCAGGAACGCCTTGGTGGACGCCACGGCGATTTCTGGGCCGGCGTGTGTGTAGAGCACGGCGTCGGATTCCCGCGGGATGGTGGAGCCGTTGGTGTTGCAGATGGAGATGGTCTTGGCGCCCTGTTCCCGGGCGTAGCGGACCGCCATCAGGGTGTCCATGGTCTCGCCGGACTGGCTGATGGAGACTACCAGGGTCTTTTCGTTCAGGATCGGATCGCGGTAGCGGAACTCGTGCGCGAGTTCCACCTCGGTGGGGATCCGGCACCAGTTTTCGATGGCGTACTTGGCCACCATGCCCGCGTACGCGGCGGTGCCGCAGGCGAGCACGATGATCTTGTCCACCTGCTTGAGCAGTTCCGGGTCGATGCGGAGCTCGTCCAGGGTCAGTTTGCCCTTGATGTCAGAACGTCCCAGCAGGGTCTGCGCCACGGCGTCGGGCTGGTCATGGATTTCCTTCTCCATGAAGGAGGAGAAGCCGCCCTTTTCCGCTGAGGCCGGGTCCCAGTCCACGTGGTATTCCTTGCCCTGGGCGGGGTTGCCGTAGAAATCGGTGATCTCCACCGTGTCCGCGGTGATGGTCACGATCTGGTCCTGGCCCAGCTCCACGGCGCGGCGGGTGTAGTCGATGAACCCGGACACGTCCGAGCCCAGGAAGTTCTCGCCCTCGCCCAGGCCCACCACCAGCGGTGAGTTGCGGCGGGCGGCAACGACGACGTCGGGCTGGTCAGCGTGCACGGCGAGCAGCGTGAAGGCGCCCTCCAGGCGCTGGCAGGCCAGCTCCATGGCGTGGGTCAGGCCGCCGTTGGCGGTGTCGCCGCCGAGCTTGTTGCGGAGGATGTCCGCGAGCAGGGCCGCAGCGACTTCGGTGTCCGTCTCGGACAGGAACGTGACGCCCTTTTCCAGCAGCTCAAGCTTGAGCTCGGCGAAGTTTTCGATGATGCCGTTGTGGATCACGGCCAGCTTGCCGCCGTCCGCCAGGTGCGGGTGCGCGTTGCGGTCCGTAGGGCCGCCGTGCGTGGCCCAGCGGGTGTGGCCGATACCGGTCACCGACTCCGGCAACGGGCGGGCCTCCAGCTCGGCGATCAGGTTGCTCAGCTTCCCTGACTTCTTCCGGGACTCGATGGCGCCCTGGGACACCACCGCCACCCCGGCCGAGTCATAACCGCGGTACTCCAGGCGGCGCAGTCCCTCAAGGACAACATCCAGGGCACTGTGACCGTTAATTGCACCGTCAACCGGACGGCCTACGTATCCCACGATTCCACACATAGGCACAAGACTATCGGCAGCGTGGCTGTTGCTCTAAACCGGCAGCCCGTTCGGCACGCCGTCCTGAACAGCCCACGTGACGTGCGCCGCCGCGCTGAGCAGGAGCGTCATTTCGTGATGGGCCGGGCGCGGGGCAGAATCTTTACCGTGACTTCGCAACGCAATGAAGCGAACGGGGAGGGTGCCTCGCCGTTCGTGGAGCTGGACCGGCAAACCTGGTCCCGGCTCGCAGCCCAGATGGAACAGCCCCTTAATGAAGAGGACGTGCTGCGCCTTCGCGGGCTCGGTGACCCCCTGGACATCAGCGAAGTCAGGGACGTCTACCTGCCGCTGTCACGGCTCCTGCACCTGTACGTCGAAGCGGCGGGGCAGCTGCACGCGGCCACCACCACGTTCCTGGGTGAGCAGACCCAGCGCACGCCCTTCGTGATCGGTGTGGCCGGCTCGGTTGCCGTGGGTAAGTCCACCATTGCCCGCGTGCTGCGTGAGATGCTCCGCCGCTGGCCGGGCACCCCCAACGTGGAGCTCATCACCACGGACGGCTTCCTCTACCCCCTCGCCGAGCTCAAGCGCCGGCAACTGCTGGACCGGAAGGGCTTCCCGGAGTCCTACGACCGCCGCGCGCTGCTGCGCTTCGTCAGCGAGATCAAGGGCGGCGCCGAGGAAGTGCGGGCGCCCTGGTACTCCCACGTCACGTACGACATCGTTCCCGGCAAGGAAGTGGTGGTCCGCCGGCCCGACGTGCTGATCGTGGAAGGCCTGAACGTGCTGGCTCCGGCGCGGCCGCGGCATGACGGCCGCCAGGGCCTGGCACTGAGCGATTTCTTCGACTTCTCCATCTACGTCGATGCCAAGACCTCCTACATCGAGGAGTGGTACGTGGACCGGTTCCGGAAGCTGCGGAGCACCGCGTTCGCGCAGCCGGAGTCCTACTTCCACCGCTATGCCACGCTGTCCGACGATGAAGCCGAAAGCACCGCCCGCGACATCTGGAAGCGGATCAACGAGCCCAACCTGGAGGAGAACGTCCTTCCCACGCGGGGCCGGGCGCAGCTGGTGCTGACCAAAGAGGCGGACCACTCCATCCGCCGCATGCTCCTCCGGAAGGTGTAGCACAGGTGTGCTACCAATGCGGGTCCCCCAGCCGGCGCAGCTTCACCCGTTTCCTGGCAGCGGGGGCCGGGCTGACTGTCCTGGCAGCCTGCACGCCTGAGGCACCCAAGGCCGTGCCGCCGTCGTCCGCTGCGTCCTCCCCGTCGCCCTCCCCTGCTGCCGTCACCAATTCAGCGGGCCCGACGGCGGAAGCCGCCACCGTGGGCCAGTCACCTGAGGCGCCCTCCCCCACGCCGTCCCCGTCGGCCACCTTGGCGCGGCAGTTTTCGCTTGATGACCCGGCCAGCCAGTGGGTCATCGTGAACAAACACCGGCCCCTCGCGCCCGTGGACTTTGTGCCGGCTGACCTGGTACGTCCCGCCGTCGCCATCTCTGCCGCTGGCGAGGCGGCGCTGCTGAACAGTACGACGGCGGCCGCGGCCGAGGCGATGTTCGCGGCGGCCGCGCAGGACGGCGTGGCGATGGTCCTGGCCAGCGGCTACCGCTCGTACAGCACCCAGGTGACCACCTACAACGGGTACGTTGCCGCACGGGGACAGGCCGACGCCGACACGGCCAGTGCCCGGCCCGGTCATTCGGAGCACCAGACGGGGTGGGCGTTCGACATTGCGGACGGCGGGGGTGCCTGCAGCTTCCAGCCGTGCTTCGCCGACCAGCCCGCGGCGTCCTGGGCGAAGGCGAACGGGCACCGCTTCGGCTTCGTGGTGCGGTACCCGTGGATGCTGCACCCCATCACGGGGTACTACTACGAGCCGTGGCACCTGCGGTACGTGGGCGTGGAGGCGGCCACGGACATGGCGAACCGTGCCGTCGGCACGCTGGAGGAATATTTCGGCCTGGAGGCGGCACCCGCGTACCTGTAATGCCGGTGCGCTAGGTTGGTTTCCATGCTTAGTGGATTCAAAAACTTCATTATGAAGGGCAACGTGGTTGACCTTGCCGTCGCCGTCGTCATGGGTACCGCGTTCGGCGCGGTGGTGACTGCACTGGTGAACAAGGTGCTGATGCCCTTCGTCTCCGGCCTGGTGGGTGCGCCCAACTTCGACAGCTTCGCAAGGGTGGAGCTGAACGGCAACGCCATCGAGTTCGGGGTCCTGCTGACCGCCGTGGTGAACTTCCTGCTGATCGCCGCAGCCATCTACTTCGTGGTGGTGATGCCGATGAACATCATGATCGAACGACGGAACCGCCGGCTGGGGATCAACAAGGACGTGAAGAAGGACGCTGCCGAGGACCCTCAGGTTGCGCTCCTGACCGAGATCCGGGATGCGCTGAAAGAACGCGCACTCTAAACCCAAAACTTAACCGCAAAGTGGCCCGCCTCCTTTTGGAGGCGGGCCACTTTTTCTTGCTTCGCGTGCGGCGGGCACGGCTAGTTTGAGGCGAGCTCCAGCGCGAGCTCGGTGCGGACCACCTGTGCCAGGTGCTCGGCGATGGCGTCGAGCTGCGTCGCTCCGGCCAAGGCCCGTGATGTCATTACATGCGGAGTTTGCTCAGGATCGGGTCAATTTATGGGAAATTCCCCCCATTAAATCCCCGGGTCCTATTAGGCTCATCGCACCGCCACCTCAACGAGGAGACCGCGGAACTGTGACTGCAGATGTTGGGTCTGCAACTCTCTGGAAGGCTTTATCGATGAAACTTCGCGAGGAGTCAACGTCAATTGATATTGAACGGGTAATTCTTGTCCCGATCATGGCCCTGTTGTTGCTGTGCGCAGTCTCCGCACTATTTTCGGGCTCGAAGGTCGCTTCGACTTCTGCCCTCGTCACCGCGTTGCACGTCGCCTACCAAGTACTCATGACTGTCTTTTATCTGATGGTGGTTTTCTTCCTTCTAACCAGGAGTTCTGCAAGTGCCCGGAGCGGACGGATTGCTCCCACAGTCGCGGCATACGTCGGGAGCTTCCTGCCTTTCCTGTTCGCGTTTGCGGGTGGGTCGGAAGTATCGGAGGGTCTAGCTCTGTTTGCAGTGGGGCTCATGACCTTGGGAATGGTCTTTACTGTCTGGTCCCTGATGACGCTCGGCAAGAGCTTCGGGGTAGAGCCCCAAGTAAGAACGCTGGTGCAAGACGGGCCCTATCGGCTGATCCGCAACCCTCTTTATGTCGGAGAGATGGTGACTCTGATCGGCGCAGTTTGCTTCAGTCCCACGTTGTTGAAGACAGCAATCCTTGTAGTACTGGCAGCCGTTCAAGCGTACCGGGCAATTCAGGAGGAGCAGCTACTAGCGGATAACTTGCCCGAATACGCCGCATACAAACTGCGGACGACGCGGTTCGTGCCGGGCCTGTTCTGACCTTGTGGCTGATCCTAGGGACCGCGCCATGTAAGTCCCCCCAACCGAGTGTGGCCCGCCTCCCCATCAGGAGGCGGGCCACAGTTCTTTAACTTCTAGTTTGAGGCGAGCTCCAGCGCGAGCTCGGTGCGGACCACCTGAGCCAGGTGTTCGGCGATGGACTGGGCCGTCTCTTCGTCAGCGGCCTCCACCATCACGCGGACCACGGGCTCAGTCCCGGAGGGACGGAGCAGGACCCGGCCGGTTTCACCTAGCGCGGCTTCCGCGGCCGCCACGGCCTGGGCCAGGACGTCGCTGCTGCCCACGCGGCTGCGGTCTACGCCCTTGACGTTGATGAGGACCTGCGGGAGCTTGGTCATGACGGTAGAGAGCTCCTTGAGGGTCTTTCCCGTCAGGGCCACTTGCGCGGCGAGCTGCAGGCCGGTGAGGAGGCCGTCGCCGGTGGTGGCGTGGTCGGCGAAGATGACGTGCCCGGACTGTTCCCCGCCCAGGTTGTAGCCGCCGTCGCGCATGCCCTCCAGCACATAGCGGTCCCCCACGCCGGTTTCCACAATGGTGATGCCGGCATTGCGGAGGGCGATCTTGAGGCCGAGGTTGCTCATGACAGTGGCCACGAGGACGTCGTTTTTAAGCTTGCCAGACTTCTTGAGCGCAACTGCGAGGATGGCCATGATCTGGTCGCCGTCCACCTCGTTGCCTTCGTGGTCCACGGCCAGGCATCGGTCGGCGTCGCCGTCGTGGGCGATACCCAGGTTGGCGCCGTACTTGACCACGGCTTCCTTGAGCGGGCCGAGGTGCGTGGAGCCAACGCCATCGTTGATGTTCAGGCCGTCCGGATCGGCGCCGATGACGATCACGTCCGCCCCGGCGTCCTTGAAGAGCTGGGGTGAGCAGCCGCTGGCGGCACCGTTGGCGCAGTCCAGGACCACGGTGAGGCCGTCCAGGCGGTGCGGAAGGGTGCGGAGGAGGTGGACGATGTAGCGGTCCTCGGCGTCGGAGAAGCGCTGGATGCGGCCCACGTCAGCGCCGGTGGGGCGCACGGCTTCCTTGCTCATCTGGGCTTCGATGGCATCCTCCACCTCGTCCGGCAGCTTCTGGCCGCCGCGGGCGAAGAACTTGATGCCGTTGTCCGGAGCCGGGTTGTGGGAGGCGGAGATCATGACGCCGAAGTCAGCGTCCAGGTCCGCCACCAGGTAGGCGGCCGCGGGGGTGGGCAGGACGCCGGCGTCATAAACGTCGATGCCTGAACTGGAGAGCCCGGCTTCTACGGCGGCGGCGATGAACTCCCCACTGGCGCGCGGGTCACGGGCCAGCACGGCGCGGGGCCTGGAGCCATTGGAGTTGCGGTCGTGGCCGAGCACGACGGCGGCCGCCTGGGCCAGCTGCAGGGCCAGTTCTGCTGTCAGCAGGCCGTTGGCCAGCCCCCGGACACCATCAGTTCCAAATAATCTAGACACCGGTCAAGTGTAGAGGATGGGGTTGCCGCGGCTTGAAACGGCTGGCCAAACGACTGTTTTGCACCTTTCCGAGGCCGGAAACGGCGGCTGAAATTTCTTCCATGCTCCACCCACACGGTTTGATGTCAGGTGCCATCTACTGCAAATAGGGCAGGGATACACGCTGGTTTCTCGTCTCCGACCGTCCCCCTTGGAGCGAATGTGCTGGAGCGCATGAACGGCAGCACGATGACTTGGATAAGGAATTTTGGTGCAGTTGGCCACGGCGCGAAGTCCAATTACAGGAAGTCGCGTGGCTCATTTCCACACTTGGTCGCCTGTTTAGTACAAGTCGACCCGGTCCCACTCGAAGTGGCTGGTCATCTGCCAAGGTAGTCCACCTAAAGGCTGCTGACAATCATGTATCCCTCTGCTGGAGTCACTACATGCGTTAACGGCGGAAGCCCGCCCCACCAATGGCGGGACGGGCTTCTGTGCAAGCGGAGTTAGCGCTTGGAGTACTGCTGAGCCTTACGGGCCTTCTTGAGACCGGCCTTCTTACGCTCGATAACACGGGCGTCGCGGGACAGGTAACCGGCCTTCTTCAGGGTGGCGCGGTTGTTCTCGACGTCGATCTCGTTCAGCGAACGGGCGATGCCGAGGCGCAGTGCGCCGGCCTGGCCGGAGATGCCACCACCGTGGATACGGGCGATGACATCGTAAGCACCTTCGAGATCAAGGATCTTGAAGGGCTCGTTGACGTCCTGCTGGTGCAGCTTGTTCGGGAAGTAGTTCGCCAGCTCGCGGCCGTTGATGGTCCACTTGCCGGAGCCGGGCACAACGCGGACGCGTGCAACGGCTTCCTTGCGGCGGCCAACAGCTGCGCCGGCAACGGTCAGGGCCGGACGCTCCTTCTTGGGAGCAGCTTCGGCAGCTGAGCTCTCAGAGGTGTAGCTGGTCAGGTTTTCCTCGGCCTCGACGACCTCGGTGGTCTCTTCGTTCTGAGCCACGATTCTCCTTGTATAGATAAGTTGTTTGGTGGCCAGGACTACTGGGCGACCTGGGTGATTTCGAAAGTCTTGGGCTGCTGGGCGGCGTGCGGGTGCTCAGCACCGCGGTACACCTTCAGCTTGCCGAGCTGCTGGGCAGCCAGGGAGTTCTTGGGGAGCATGCCCTTGATGGCCTTCTCAACGGCGCGGACCGGGTTGGATTCCAGCAGTTCCGCGTAGTTGACGGAGGTCAGGCCGCCCGGGTAGCCGGAGTGGCGGTATGCGCGCTTCTGCTCCAGCTTGGCACCGGTCAGGGCTACCTTTTCAGCGTTGATGATGATGACAAAGTCGCCCATGTCCATGTGGGATGCGAAAGTGGCCTTGTGCTTGCCGCGCAGCAGGATTGCGGTCTGGCTTGCAAGACGACCAAGGACAACGTCGGTGGCGTCAATGACGTGCCACTGGCGGTTGATATCGCCGGGCTTCGGGGTGTACGTACGCACGGTGTTTGCCTCGTTCTTGTTCTGGCGTTCTTGTTTAGGTGTCGCTAGCTCGCGCACCTACTGTCTGCGCGCTACCGGAACAGAGGTGAGGGCTCCATGTAACCAGTCATCCTGAAGTTCCGAATGTGCACGTTGAGTAGTTATCCTGCAACCGGATTCTCAAGCGGGCACGCACCATCGGAATAGGACACGCACAACGACTACCAAGATTAGCGCGTCAGGTGGTTCCGGGTCAAAATGAGTTAGCCGGAGGCCGCTGGGGCCGCGTCGGCCCAATCCAACAGGGGGATGCCAGTGTCGTCAGCGGTGAACTGGGATCCTAGCACCGCGCTCCTGGTCGTTGGCGTCGCGCTTATGGGAGCCGTCCTCTCCCCCATCGCCGAGCGACTGATCGCAAAGCTGCTTCCTAGGCTTGGCGACGTGCCGCGCCTGCAGGCAAGAATTACGACGGCGGCAGTAACAGCCGTCGCGTCCGCGGCCTTTGCGGCGCATTTCGGCAGCGCGCTGAGCCTCCCAGCCTTCCTTTTACTTGCTGTCTTGGGCGTCCAGCTGGCAAGGATAGACGCAGCACTCCACCTGCTGCCGAATCCCCTCGTGCTGATGCTGCTGGCCGGCGGTCTTTTATTGCTTCTATTGCCGGGGATATTTGGTAAGCAATCTGATGATTTCCTCCGCGCAGCCCTGGGTGCCGTCATCTTGTTTGCCAGCTATCTGATTTTGGGCCTTATATCACCCGGCGGCATCGGGATGGGTGATGTGAAGCTCGCAGCGCCCGTCGGCCTTTACCTGGGGTACTTAGGTTGGGGCCACATCCTCTACGGAGGGCTGGTCGGCTTCGTCTTGAATGGCATCGTCACGGTGATTGTCCTCGGCAGGAAAGGCCGGAATAAAGCCACCGAAGTGCCCCACGGGCCCTCCATGCTGGGTGCCTTAATGGCCGTGACTTTGTTCATGACCTAAGCCCAGTTCGGTGCTCGTGCCACACCGAAAGGTCCGCCAAGGCACGACTCCAAGTGGTCGTCCGGGTACCGCCATGCGACGCCTGAGTACTTTGCCACGTATTCGAGTACATATTTTTATCGCACCGCTAAAAAACGAGTACTACTACGCCTTGTTGCCCATGCTCCCCAGTGACACTCTCTTCTTAGCGAAGCCCAGCCGCTAAAGAGTTTATGGGGGCAGCTGGAAATTCGTTGAAATCAAAAGTAATCCAATTTCACCGAATTAAGGAAAATACAATGACTTCTCTCATGGTCTCAATGACTGCTTTCATCGCAGGCGTCAAGGATCGCTTCAGCCGGGAAGAAAGGGGTGCAACGATGGTTGAGTACGGCATCATGGTCGCCCTCATCGCAGTGGTGGTCATCGTGGCTATCGGACCTCTCGGAACCGCAATCCGCGACATGTTCGCAGGTGTCACGGCCGGCATTTAGTGCATCCCTGACTGACGGCCGCGCCGGGGTCCTGACTAGCTTCAGGCCCTGAGGCTTGTCGGCCCCGACGACATTATCTCCGCGGTTCTTCGGGGCCGCGCGCGCCCTGTTCCCAGACGGACTCAGCGCCCAAGGCATGTTTGTTCTCGTTGTTGTTCCCGGTTCACCCTTTCTCGGGAAGTGCGAGGGCCTCGCCTTGGGCGCTTTCGTCGTTGGGGAAGCCCGCGCTGAACTTCGGGGTTCGCCATTGCCCTGCTCGCGCCGGCTACTTCGTGAGAGGCAGCCGGTGAACAGCGCCTACCTTCCGGACCGCTGTGCAGACCTGCGTCCCGCACCTGCTGTTCCCGGCGATGAAATCCGTCTCCGACGGTGCACGTAAAGCCACGCACCCTGGCTACATCCCGCCCACGCCGATAGCTGCCTGTCATGTCATTGCCCAGGCACGCTCACGTGTTCACTACTACGAGTAGTCGGGCTGGTACCTGCACACGCCGACTGAGTAGTTCTCCGCACATACAAGTACGCCGATTTACCCCCACTCGAAAAAGTCGAGTACTACTACGCATTGTTGCCCATGCTCCCCAGTGACAATCTCTTCTTAGCGAAGTCCAGCCGCTAAAACTTTACGGGGGCAGCTGGAAATTCGTTGAAATCAAAAGCAAGTCCAATTTCACCGAATTAAGGAAAATACAATGACTTCTCTCATGGTCTCAATGACTGCTTTCATCGCCGGCGTCAAGGATCGCTTCACCCGGGAAGAAAAGGGAGCAACGATGGTCGAATATGGCATCATGGTCGCCCTTATCGCAGTGGTGGTCATCGTCGCTATTGGACCACTCGGCGTCGCAATCCGGAACATGTTCCAGGGCGTCACCGCCGGCCTCTAGCCTGCCCTCGTCGACCGGCTCTCGTGGTGGAAAACCAAGAGCCGGTCGACTCAATTAAACGAACCCACACACACGGATATCCTCGCACTTCGGCCTGGGAGACGGTTTTGAAAGCGAAACGAAAAGAGCGCGGCGCGGTCGCCGTTGAGATGGCGCTGTTACTGCCACTACTGCTTCTCATCGTGATGGGAACAATCGAGTTTGGCCGGGTGCTCAATGTGCAAGTCTCTATGACCCAGGCCGCAAGAGAAGGCGCCCGGTACGCCGCCATCCACTATAAAGATCCCGGGCTGAACGTGACAGCAGCAACCCTTGCCGCCGCACCATCGCTCTCCGGTCTCCCTGTGGGCGTCACGAATAATGCCGGCAGCTGTGCGGCCGGCGCCAACGTAACAGTGACCACGAGCGTCACCTTGCCTTCGCTCTCCGGATTTTTGGATGCCGGATTCTTTGGTGCCCCGGGCATCTTCCCGATCACCCTCACAGGAATAGGAGTTATGAGATGCGGCGGTTAGGTCGGTTAGACAGCACGCGGGCGCGAAGTGATCAACAGGCCACGCGGGAGGAAAGGGATGAACGAGGCGCAGCTACGGTCATAGTCGCACTCGTCCTGGTCGTCCTTCTCGGCTTTGCCGCCTTGGCCGTGGATGTCGGAGCCATGTACGCCGAAAAGGCGCAGCTGCAGAACGGAGCCGATTCGGCCGCTTTGGCAGTCGCAAACCAGTGCGCCAAAGGCTCCTGCGGGGATTCGACCGGAACGGGAGCCCTCTTCGCCAACAGCAACGCCAATGACGGTACCAGCGGCGCCACCGTCACATTTCCTAATTCGACAACTGTGCACGTAGAAACCAAGGCCCGCGCAGCCGGCTCCACAACCGACGGATTTGGCCTGTTTTTTGCCCGTGTTATGGGTTTCAACACCACGCAGATCAATGCGACGGCGGAAGCTTCCTGGGGCGCCGTCTCCGGCGCGAACAGCTTCCCGTGGACCATTAGCGATTGCGTCTTCAAGAAGAACCTCACCGCGTCACAGCTGGCGGAATTCAATTCAACCGGAACCTTCACGGGCGATCCAATCCCTAACCACCTCACGCTCCGATACGACGAGAACACACCCCCGTACCCGGGCTGCGCAGCTCAGAACGGCTATGCTCCTGGCGGTTTCGGTTGGCTCGACGCCGGCACTGACTGCTCCGCCACGATCGATGCGGGTACTGCGGTCGTCGGCAGCAAACCTGGCATTTCCCTGCCGAACGTTTGCTCCACCATGCCATCAACGATCAAGGGCACCACTGTGCTGGTTCCCGTCTTTTCATCGGCTGTCTCGCTCAACAACGGTAACAACACTGAGTACACGATCGTGGGGTTCCTGGCCTTCAAGGTGACTGGCTACAAGTTCAGTGGCAGTGTCCAGGATCTCGACCCGCTTGCGCCATCCTGCAGTGGAAACTGCCGTGCAGTCCAGGGGTACTTCACTCGCTTTGTGTCCCTTGCCGAGGGGTTGTCTACGAGCAACATTCCCAACTACGGCGGCTCCGAGGTGTACCTCAAGAACTAAAGTCGCGGGACTTTCCCCGCTAATCGACACAAACCCATTGCAAAGGAGTACCCACAGTGAAATCTCGCCTACTGGGAGGCATTGCAGCACTGGTGCTGGCAATCATTGGAACTGCCCTGTTGGTCGTATATGTCCAGGGCGCCGACGCTAGAGCTGCACAGGGGCTCAACCCCGTGAAAGTTCTTGTCGTCAACGAGGCCGTCCCTGCCGGCACCAAGGTTGAAGACTTGGGCGGCAAGGTAAAGGTCGAAGAGCTTCCGCAGTCTGCCGTGCCGGCAGCTGCGCTGGAAAGCCTGGATGGCCAGACGGGACGTGTCACCGCCTCCGCCCTGCAACCCGGCGAGCAGCTGCTTGCAGCAAAGCTGGTGGACCCGAAGGAACTGGTACCGGGCACCGTGCCGGTGCCGGATGGCCTGCAGGAAGTTACATTCCTCCTGGCCCCGGAGCGGATCCTGGGAGGCCGTTTGGAAGCCGGAGACGTGGTTACGGTGTACAGCTCTTTCAAGACCGACGACAACATGCCCGCCGATGCCAATGTTCCGGCCGAAGTAAAGGGCTGGAAGCAGTCCACAGGGCTGCTGTTCCACGACGTGCTAGTCACTGCCGTCCAAAAAGCCGCACCCGATGATAGCAAGAACTCGTCCAACTCCTCAGGTGATTCAACGGTGGCGATGCCAAATGGTTCTGCCTTCGTTACGGTCGCCAGGAGCGACGCCGACGCCGCAAAGATTGTCTTCGGGGCGGAATACGGCACACTGTGGCTCTCGAAGCAGACCGACAAGAGCACCAAGACGCAGCCTCCCGTGACTACCTTTGGTGGGCTGTACCGGTGAGTCGCTTCGTAGCCATAACCGGGGTGCGGGACTTCGAGTCCCGAGTGCGGGAGGCGGTATCAACTGCCCTCCATGGGGATCTGGAAACACTCAGCCCGGCCATTCTGTCGGGAGGGCCCGAGGACGTGTTTCGGCAGCTGACGGGGGCGCCGCCTGAAGTTCTTATCCTGGGACCGGGCGTCAGCGAAGAGGATGCACTGAAACTGGCGACCGTCTTTGACCTCCAATATCCGGAGATCAGCCTGCTCCTGGTCGCTGAGCCCTCCCCTGAGCTGGTACTCCGTGCCATGCACTCAGGTATCCGGGACGTGTTGAAACCAGATATCGAGGTGAACGACCTACGGGTCCTGCTCGAACGGGCCTGCCTGGCATCTGCCAGCCGGCGGCGGGGAATGTCATTGCCCACGGACCCGGGGCAGGAACGGGGCCGGGTCATCGCCGTCATGTCGCCGAAGGGCGGAGTTGGCAAGACGACAGTCGCCACCAACCTCGCGGTGGGATTGGGCAAAGTAGCGCCGATGAGCGTCGTCCTTGTAGATCTGGACCTGCAGTTCGGAGATGTTGCATCCGGTTTATTGCTCGAGCCAGAGCACTCCATCACCGATGCCGTTCATGGCATTGCCTCCCAGGACTCCATGGTTCTCAAGGCATTCCTAACCGTTCACCCGGCCGGGATTTACGCACTTTGTGCTCCTCGGACTCCGGCTGAAGCCGATTACATCACCGGCGAGCACGTGGGCCGGCTGCTCGAGCAACTGGCCAGTGAATTCAAATATGTGGTGGTGGATACCGCTCCGGGCCTGGGCGAGCACGTACTCGCCACGTTGGAACAGGCCACCGACGGGGTTTGGGTCTGCGGGATGGACGTTCCAAGTGTTCGCGGGTTGCGAAAGTGCTTTGGAGTACTGAAAGAGCTGCAACTGATGCCCCAGGGCCGGCACACCATCCTCAATTTTGCGGATCGCAAAAGCGGACTGTCGGTCCAGGACGTGGAAGCCACCGTTGGCGTCCCTGTTGACGCTGTCATCCCGCGCTCCCGGACGCTCCCGTTTTCAACGAACCGCGGCATACCGGTTCTGCAAGCATCGACGAGGGATGCGGCGGCCAAAGGGCTGAAGAAGCTCGTTGATCGGTTTGATCCCGAGTGGGTATCCTCCCCACGCACCAAGCTGCACCGAAGGGTGGTTGTGTCATGAAACTCTCAGATAGGCTCGCTGGTTCTCAAGGCAATTCCGACGGGTCGAACACCACACAGCCCAACGGCCGTACGCTGTCCGAAATGTCGAAAATAGGCACTCAACCTGAAAGCACATCCTTTCCCCCGGTTGGTGCCCCGGTTCCAGGTTCGTCGCTGGGCGGTAATCTCGCTTCTCCGACTATTGATGCGCTTGCCGGGCTCAAACAAAGGGCAGCCCTGGCACTCTTTGATCGCCTCGGCACGCGCTTCGGCGACACATCGTCGTCGGACGAGGAATTGCGGACCATAGCCGTCGATGAACTCTCGGCAGTCATCGATGACGAGCAGGTGCCGCTATCGCCCGAAGAGCGCCGCAGGCTCATTCGCGAAATTGCAGACGAAGTGATGGGGTACGGTCCCCTGCAGAAGCTGCTCGAAGACCCGTCCGTAACGGAAATTATGGTCAACAAGTACGACCAGATCTACATCGAGCGCAATGGCCACTTGAGCCTGACCGGATCACAATTCAGCTCTGACGATCATCTACGAAAAGTGATAGACCGCATCGTTTCCAAGGTGGGCCGGCGCATCGATGAATCATCGCCACTGGTGGACGCACGGCTTGAAGACGGTTCGCGCGTCAACGCGATCATTCCTCCACTGGCGGTCAACGGACCTTCATTGACCATCAGGAAGTTCAGCCACATACCCCTCACAGTCCGGAACCTCATCGATTGGGGCTCCTTGACCCCGGAAATGGCTGAATTGCTCAGTGCGTGTGTTCAGGCCAGGCTGAACATCATTGTTTCCGGTGGAACGGGTACGGGCAAAACTACCCTGCTCAACGTGCTGTCATCCTTCATCCCCGAAGACGACCGCATTGTCACCATCGAAGACGCAGTGGAACTTCAGTTGCAGCAGGAGCACGTTGTCCGCCTGGAGAGCCGGCCGCCGAATATCGAAGGGAAAGGTGCTGTAGGAATCCGGGAACTTGTACGGAACTCCCTTCGCATGCGTCCCGACCGCATCATCGTAGGCGAGGTCCGAGGCGGCGAGTCGCTGGACATGCTGCAGGCCATGAACACAGGCCACGACGGATCCCTGTCCACCGTCCACGCAAATTCACCCCGGGACGCCATCGCCCGTTTGGAGACTCTCGTCCTCATGGCCGGTATGGATCTGCCCCTGAGGGCTATCCGCGAACAGGTTTCATCGGCAGTCGACCTCATCATCCAGGTCACTCGCCTGCGCGATGGCAGCCGCAGGGTCACGCACGTCACGGAAGTCCAAGGAATGGAAGGTGACATTGTCACCCTCCAGGACGCGTTCCTCTTCGACTACTCAGCCGGTGTTGACCAGCACGGGAGATTCCTGGGGAAACCCATCCCCACGGGCATTCGCCCCAGGTTCCTTGACCGGTTCTCAGAACTCGGCATCGGGGTCTCCCCAGCTGTATTCGGGGCCGCAGTTCCGGCCGGCAGGAGGTAGGCCGATGGACTCGCCCTTGGTTTTCGCCGGTGCCATCAGTCTGTGCTTCGGCGCCCTGCTTGTCCTGGTGATAGTTGTCCTCAGGCCCCGGTACGCCGCCATTCCAATCCAACGCCGCAGGCCTGACGGACAGCCGGACCCGTCCACACTGTCAAGATTTTCGGAATCTGCGGCCGACGCGATGGGTGGCCTGATCGGGAAGTCCGGCGGCCCCTACAGCCGGGAACTGCTTTACAACGCTGGCGTAAAAATGACGCCTGCTGAATTCAGCGCCTTCGTGGCCGCGGTGACCGTAGCTGTTGGTCTCCTGTCCAGTCTCGCCACTAACCTCGGATTCGGAATCTTGCTGGCACTGGCGACGCCGTTCGTGGCCAGGTTGGTGCTCACACTTCGAAGGGACAAGCGGCGGAGTAAATTCGATGCGCAACTGATAGGCACCATTCAAATGCTCATAGGCGGGTTGCGTGCAGGCCACAGCGTGATGCGGGCAATCGAAGCCGCAGCAAACGAGTCCGAGGCGCCCACATCAGAGGAGCTGACCAGAATCGTCAACGAGACACGCATCGGCAAAGATGCCCGGGAGGCTATCGATGATTCGGCCAGCCGGATGGACAGCGAAGACTTCCGGTGGATTGGGCAGGCTATCCAGATTAATCGCGAAGTCGGCGGAGACCTCGCTGAGGTCCTGGACCAAGTGGCCGGCACGATACGTGAGCGTAGCGAAATCAAGGGACACGTGCGGTCACTAAGCGCGGAAGGCAAAATGTCTGCTTACATCCTCATGGCGTTGCCTGTTGGGGTCGCGTTCTTCGTCGGAATGGTCAACCCGGGCTACCTGGACGTCTTCGTCCAGAAACCGATCGGCTGGTTCCTGCTGGGCCTCAGTGCACTGATGTTCATCATCGGCGGCTTCTGGATGAGCCGCATTGTCAAGATCAAGTTCTAAGGATCGAACATGACTCCAATCGCTTGGTTGATTATCGCCACGGTTATCCTTCCTCTCACGTATTTCGTGTGGTCGTGGGCCACACTGGACCGAAAAGGGGCCCTCGCCATCCGGGGAAACCTTGCGCGCGGCTTCAACGTTGGGGGTCGCGAGGCCGGGCAGCAGGCTCCAATTCTCCTGGGAATATCAAAACGACTTACGCCGGGCAGCTACGAGGCCAAGCTGGACCACTGGCTTTCATTGGCCGGACGCCCGGCGTCCATGCCGCTGGATAAGTTAATCATCTCTAAACCGTTGCTGTCCCTTGCGGGTGCGCTCGCGGGGGTCGTCGTACTCTCCAACTCGTTTACTTCATTGAACATCGCAGTGGCGATCTTCATGACCGTCTTCTTCTATTTTGTCCCGGACCTGCTGGTCTACAACAAGGCGATTAAGCGGCAGGAAGAGATTGAGCTGGAACTGCCCAACACCCTGGACCAAATGCTGATCTCTGTCGAAGCTGGGCTTGGCTTCGAATCGGCAATGGCCCGCGCAGGCTCCTATGGCGAAGGACCTCTGGCCCAGGAACTCGTGCGTACCTTGCAGGATATCCAGGTTGGCCGGCCCCGGCACGAGGCCTACGAAGCGATGGCGGCAAGGACTTCCGTCCCGGACTTGAAGGGCTTCGTAAGGGCCGTAGTGCAGGCCGATAAATACGGTATCGGCATCGCGAAAGTCCTCCGTGCACAGGCCAAAGATGCCCGTGTTAAACGCCGGCAGCGCGCAGAAGAAAAAGCGATGAAGCTACCGGTGAAGGTCCTGTTTCCCCTGATCTTCTTCATCTTCCCCGTGCTGTTCATCGTTCTGCTTGGACCCGCCGCTATCAACATCATCGAAGCCTTTAGCCGTGTTTGAAAGAAGCAAGTAACGCGCCTACCAGCGCCATCAGACCGGACCCCCTCGGCACCCAGAACCGAGGGGGTCCTTTGGTTAAAGATCACTGAATCCCAGCCGGCCCGAAAAGCGAGCGGCTGCCAGCCGCCGGTCCATCGACCGCCGACGTTCTTTGGAGGAAGAGATGAAGGTTGGCAGATTTGTCGTGGCACTCGTTGTAGCTAGCGCGTTAAGCGGCTGCCTAGCCCAGGGGGCGCCCGAGCGAATTCGCCCGCCCGAGAAGCCTCGTTCTACAGAGACTTCCCCCGTGTCCCAGGCCCCACTGCCTCTGCAAGGATCCTCCGGTACATTCCGTATCCTCGACAGTAACGGCATCTCCTTCAACCTCGCGTATAAATACGAGCCCTCGCGAATAAAGACGCGCCCGCTGCACCTTGACGGCACAGAGTTTACAGAGGTCCAAGTTGAGGCGCATTACAGCATGGAAATCCTGAATACCTCAGGGACCCAAACCCTGTCGTTCAAACCAACCTCTGTTTGGGAGGCCACTTTCGGACTTTATGCGCTTTGGGAGTCACCGAATACGCTTTGTGACGGCATTCTTGGGCCGGGGCGAAAAGGTGACTGGTGTGGGGTGGAGCTTGCTCACTTCCACATCGAGCAGGAAGTCCTGCCGGGCACCTCATTACAGCTCACACCACACCCTGGGTTTTCGGATTCCTACCCAGTGGAAGGTGGGACAGTCGCGGTTGACCCCTCCCACCTGTCAGGAATCAGGAATGCTTTCGCTCGGCCTGACAACATTGCCATCGCATACCAGGGCAAGGACGGGGGCCGCTTCGTCAACTCCTGCTACAGGGAAGCCAACGAAAAATACAACCCAAAGGATGCGGCAGAACTGCGGGACTGGGATCTCCTGGTCGCCGCACGTGACGGAAGGTGCCGCCCTTTCATGGACAAGAGCATCTTCCCAGGCATGGCTGGCTACGCGGATCCGGATGACGGGTATACCTATCTCGACTAAACGCTGGGCCCTACCCAGCGTAAGCACAGGAAAAACCCAGTGAAAGCGCAGCAAACCGGCATCCGGAAAAGGGTTTGCGCAGGATGTTGCAAGATCCGTTCAAGACGGCAAATCGCGTTGCTAACTTCGATTCAGTGCTGGTGCAGGGCCAGCCAAATCCGTCTCGCTCAGGAGTCAAAATGCTTTCTCTCTACACCAACCTTATGATCCGTCTTCGCCGCGAAGAGAAGGGCGCAACTGCCGTTGAATACGGCATCATGGTCGCCCTCATCGCCGTGGTAATCATTGCTGCTGTGACCCTTCTCGGCGGTACTCTCGACGACCTTTTCAGGGATGTCAAGACGCAGATCGCCCCGACGGCACCCGCGCCTGCTCCGACTAACTAATGCATTGCGATTGTGGTTCCGGGCCCCGTATCGGAACCGCACCGCTTCCAGCAACAGGGGCACAAACGAGACATTGAAGAGGAAGGGCAGCAGTTGTCACAGGATTCGGAGCGCGGCGCGGCCGCCGTCGAATTCGCGATCCTGCTGCCCCTCCTCTTAATGCTCGTCTTGGGCACGATCGAATTCGGCCGCGCCTACAACGCCCAGATCACACTTACCAACGCAGCCCGGGACGGCGTCCGGGTCATGGCCATCGGCAACGACCCAACAGGCGCAAAAACAGCGGCAAAGAACGCGGCCGCTTCCGTGAGCACCACGATCCCCACATCAGACATCATCCTTAGCACCAACGCATGCAGCACCGGCGCCCAGGTTACGTTGACCATCAAGTACAACCTGTCCACCATCACCGGCATCGCGGGACCGTTTCCAATGACGGGCAAGGGGGTAATGCTGTGCGGCGGCTAAGCAAAAAGCAGGCGGCCGACGAGCGCGGCGCCATCAGCGTCATTGTGGCCATCCTCCTGGTGACCCTTCTCGGCTTCGTCGCAATCGCCGTCGACGTTGGGGTCATCTACTCGGAACGTGCCCAGCTGCAGAACGGCGCTGACGCGTCAGCAATCGCCCTGGCCCAAAAATGCGCCAAAAACGCAGCAGACGCCAACTGCTCCAACACCTCAACTCTGGCTGGCAGCCTTGCCAACCAGAACGCCTTGGACGGAATGAGCAAGGTCTACAGCATCGAACTGGACAAGACCACCCGGAAGGTCAGCGTCACCACATCCGCCAAAGAAACCGGAGGCAAGGAAAACTCCGTCTCCCTCTTCTTCGCAGACGTCCTGGGCATCCCTACTAAAGAAGTAGGAGCCCGTTCCTCGGCCATCTGGGGAAGCCCCAAGGCCGGCCGCACCGCCTTCCCACTGGCCTTCTCCATCTGTCAGGTCAAGGACAACATCGACGGCCCCCTTCAGCTCCTCCAGGAACACGGCAAGAACCAAAACGCCGACTGCAACTACGGTCCTTCAGGGGCTGCCGTCCAGGGTGGTTTCGGCTGGCTGGTCCAAGATGCCGGACAATGCGGCGGCACCATCGATCTCACGGTAAGCGAGGGAGGCAGCGACCCCGGCAACAACGCCCCCGGCAACTGCTCTGCCGAGCTCAACCGTTGGGCCAGCGAAATCACCGCCGGCCGGAAGATTGTTGTCCTCCTGCCGGTCTTCAACAAGGTCACCGGAACCGGCTCAGGCGCCATCTACGGCTTGGTGTCCTTCGCGGCTTTCGAGGTCACCGGCTGGAAGTTCAGTGGCGGCACCGGCCTTCCCTACGAATTCCGCAGCGAAAAGTCGACGACGACTGGCGTCACCACCGCGACCGAATGCAAAGGTGAGTGCCGTGGTGTCATCGGCAAATTCATCAAGTACGTCTCCCTCGCCGACGGCTACACCCTCGGCCCCGTGGACCCCTACGGCGCCACCATAGCCCGTCCAGTCCTTTAGTCGCCAGATCCAAAAGTACCCCCACCCAGGAGTTAGAAGTGAAGTCTCGCATGCTCGCCGGAACGGCCGCCGTCGCCCTGGCGTTAGTGGGAGCCCTCCTCATCATCTTCTACGCACAGGGAGCCGACCAGCGTGCGATGGCCAGCACGAACCCTAGAAAGGTACTGGTTGTCCAAAAGGCCATCACAGCGGGAACCCCGGTGGATGACATGGCCGCGTCCCTGGTGATCGAGGACGTTCCCGCTGCAGGCATCTCCACCACCGCCCTCAGCAGTCTCGACAGTAAGGCCGGGACCGTCGCCGCCGTCGACCTCGTCCCCGGTGAGCAACTCCTGGCCGAGCGCCTCGTCGCCCCAGCCGACGTCAAGAGCAACAGCGCAGCCAAGATCCCCGCGGGACTTCAGGAGGTTACCTTCGAACTGGAGCCCAAGCGAGTGGTGGGCGGCCGTCTTGAGGCCGGCGACCACGTGGGCGTCGCCTTGATCTTCTCGGCCGGGGCAGACAAGACCAAAGCGGGCGACCCGACCACCCAGCTGACCATCCGAAAGGCTCTGGTCACTGCCGTGCAGCGGGCACCCCAGGCAACGCCAAGCGCCAAGCCCACAGACGGCACCAACCCGCAGGACACGACCCTCCCCCAGGGCTCACTCATGGTCACGGTTGCCGTCAACGACCTGGACGCCAACAAGATCATCTTCACCTCGATCAACGGTGAACTCTGGCTCACCAAGGAACCCCTGGACGCCCAAGACAACGGCCCCCGCATCGAACGCAAGGACAACGTGTACAAGTGAGCCGCTTCGTCCTCCTCTCCCCCAACGGCGACTTCGACCAGAAGCTGCGCGCCGCCGTCGTTCACGGCCTGCGCGGCACCGTCCAGACCATCTCAAGCGACATCCTCCCCGCCGGCCCGGCCGAACTGTTCGCCCTCCTCAACCAGGAACAGCCGGAAGTCCTGATCATCGGCCCGGACGTTCCTTATGAGGAGGCGCTGAGGTTCGCCAAGGTCTTCGACGTCCAGCTCCCCGGCCTCAGCCTGGTCCTGGTCAGCGACGTGCAGCCGGAATTCCTGCTGCAGGCCATGCGCGCCGGCATCCGGGACATCCTCAGCCCGCAGGCGGACGCCGCGGAAATAAGGGTGCTGCTCGAACGCGCCTGCCAGTCCTTCGCCACCCGCCACCGCAGCCCTGAAGCTCAACAAACAGAGAACGGCAAGGGCTTGGTCATCGGCGTCTTCTCCCCCAAGGGCGGCGTGGGCAAAACCACCCTGGCCACCAACATCGCCATCGGCCTTGGCCAGATCGCGCCCATGAGCGTGGTCATCGTGGACCTGGACCTGCAGTTCGGCGACGTCGCCTCCGGTCTCTACCTCAACCCCGAACACACCGTCACGGACGCCGTCACCCCCGCCGCCGCCCAGGACTCGCTGGTCCTCAAGGCCTTCCTTACCGTGCACTCAGCCGGCATCTACGCCCTCTGCGCCCCGCCCAACCCGGTGGACGCGGACCATATCACCCCGGACCAGATCACCCGCCTGCTCGAACAGCTCACCCAGGAATTCCAGTACGTGGTGCTGGACACCGCCCCCGGCATGCCCGAAATCGGCCTCGCCGCCATGGAACAGTGCACCGACGTGGTCTGGGTCAGCGCCATGGACATCCCCAGCCTCCGCGGCCTCCGCTCCGGCCTGGAAGTCCTCCGCCAGCTGGACATTATGCCCGAATCCCGGCACGTGGTCCTGAACATGGCCGACGCCAAGGCCGGCCTCAACGTCCAGGACGTCGAATCCACCATCGGCGCACCCGTGGACGTCAGCGTCCCCCGCTCCCGCGCCGTGGCGCTGTCCACCAACCGCGGCATCCCCGTCCTCCAGGAATCCAGGAAAGATCCCGCCGTCAAAAGCCTCCGCCAGCTCGTGGAGCGCTTCAACCCGGCCTGGCGCGCCCAGGCACAGCGGAAACTTCACCGAAGGGTGGTCATCTGATGAAACTCTCTGAACGCATCAACGCGGTCCAGAGCCGCGGCCAGGCGTCCGCGTCCGGTTCGGGTACGGGCACCGCGGTGCTTGAAGCCCCACGCCCGGCGCCTTCGCCGTCCCCCGCGGAAGGTGCGGAGCGGCACCTTCCGGCACCGGCCGCCGTCGTGCATTCAACGTACGACGACGGCGCTCAGCAGGTGCCCACGGCACCCAAAGTGGACGTCTTCGCAGCCATGAAGGACAGGGCGGCCACCGCCCTGTTCGAACGCATGGGCACTCGCTTCAACGATGCCGCCGTCACCGAGCAGGAACTCCGGAGCACCGCCAAGAAGGAACTCTCCCGCATCATCGACGCCGAACAGGTGCCGCTGACGCCGGAGGAACGCACCCGCCTGGTCCAGGACGTGGCCGACGACGTGCTGGGCTACGGCCCCCTCCAGCGCCTGCTGGACGACCCCGCCGTCACAGAAATCATGGTCAACCGCATGGACCAGATCTACGTGGAACGCAAAGGCAAGCTGACGCTCTCCGAGTCCCGCTTCAGTTCGGAGGAGCACCTGCGCAAGGTCATCGAACGGATCGTCTCCAAGGTGGGCCGCCGCATCGACGAGTCCTCCCCGCTGGTGGACGCCCGCCTTGAGGACGGCTCCCGCGTGAACGCCGTCATCCCTCCTTTGGCTGTGGGCGGCTCCTCCCTGACGATCCGAAAGTTCAGCAAGACCCCTTTGACGGTCCGCAACCTCATCGACTTCGGGACGCTGACCCCGGAGATGGCCGAACTGCTGAACGCCTGCGTGAAGGCCAAGCTCAACATCATCGTCTCCGGCGGCACGGGCACGGGCAAGACCACGCTCCTCAACGTCCTGTCATCATTCCTTCCGCACGACGAACGCATTGTCACCATCGAGGACGCCGTGGAACTGCAGATCCAGCAGGACCACGTAGTCCGGCTGGAAAGCCGCCCGCCCAACACCGAAGGCAAAGGGGAAGTGACCATCCGCGAACTGCTCCGCAACTCCCTCCGCATGCGCCCTGACCGGATCGTGGTGGGTGAGGTCCGCGGCGGCGAATCGCTGGACATGCTGCAGGCCATGAACACCGGCCACGACGGCTCCCTTTCCACGGTGCACTCCAACTCGCCCCGCGACGCCGTGGCGCGCCTGGAAACCCTGGTGCTCATGGCCGGCATGGACCTTCCGCTGCGCGCCATCCGCGAGCAAATCGCCTCCGCGGTGAACCTCATCGTCCAGATCTCCAGGCTCCGCGACGGGTCCCGCCGCATCACTCACGTCACCGAAGTGCAGGGCATGGAGGGCGACATCGTCACCCTCCAGGACGCCTTCGTCTTCGACTACTCCGCCGGTGTGGACGCGCAGGGCCGGTTCCTGGGCAGGCCCGTCGCCACCGGAATCCGGCCGCGCTTCATCGACCGGTTCGAGGACCTGGGCATCCACGTCTCCCCGGCGGTGTTCGCCGGGCCGCTCTCACCGGGCGCAAAGTCGTGATTATCGCCATCGGAAGCCTCATCCTGCTGGCGGCCATCTGCCTGCTCGGCGTGGCCGTGCTCGTGCCGGGCGCCCCCGCGGTGCCGCTGGACCGCCGTCGTCCGTTTGAACCCGAGCCGCCGTCCTCTCTGTCCCGCCTGGCCCTGTCCGGCGTCAGGTCCTTCGAACGGCTCCTCGGGGGCCGGAACGTCAAGCTGTTCTCCCGCCCGGAGCTGGAAAACGCCGGCCTGCGCCTCAGCCAGGCCGAATTCTTCCTGCTGGTGGGCATCGGAGCGTGCGTCGGGATGCTGGTGGGGATCGTGACGGTGGGCCCGCTGGTGGGGGTGCTGCTGGCACTGCTGGCACCCTTTGTGGGCAAACTCGTCCTCGGGTTCCTGGCCGGCAAGCGGCGTGCCGCCTTCGACAGCCAGCTCGGCGACACGCTGCAACTGCTCTCGGGCGGCCTGCGTGCCGGCCACAGCATACTGCGCGCCATCGACGCCGCCGCCATGGAGTCCCAGAAGCCGACGTCGGAGGAGATGCGGCGGGTGATTACCGAGACCAGCCTGGGCCGCGACCTGCTGGCCGCGCTCAACGATACCGCGGACCGGATGAAGAACGAGGACTTCGTGTGGATCTCGCAGGCCATCCAGATCAACCGCGAGGTGGGCGGCAACCTGGCGGAAGTGCTGGACCAGGTGAACGAGACCATCCGCGAGCGCGCGGAGATCAAAGGCCACATCAAGGCCCTGGCCGCGGAAGGCAAGTTCTCCGCCTACATCCTGATCGCCATGCCGTTCGGCATCGTGGCCATGCTCCTTGCCGTGAGCCCCAGCTACATGAACTCCATGTTCACCCATCCCCTGGGCTGGGTGATGATCGGTGCCTCCTTTGTCCTGATGACCATCGGCGCGCTCTGGATGCGCAAGATCATCGACCTGAAGTTCTGAGGACCCCATGAACCTGATCGTCTTCCTCTCCGTCCTCCTGGTCTGCATTCCCGTGGCCGCCCTGGCATGGTCCATGCTGACAGTGGACAAGCAGGGGCGCATCGCCGCCGCTGAACTGCTGGGCCGGGGAGCTCCGGCGGCCCTCGTTGCCCCTGCCGGGAAACCGGGCATCCTCGAAACCGTGGGGCGCCGGCTGACACCGCCTGGCTACGTCGCCTTCCTGGACCGGCTCCTGGCCCTCGCCGGCCGCCCTGCGTCCATGCCGATGGGCAAGGTGCTGGGCTCCAAACTGGGCCTTGGGACGGCTGGCCTGGCAGCGGGACTCTGGCTCGTCAGCATCGGCGCGAGCCCCCTCATGAAGCTCGCCGGCCTGTTCCTCATTGTCCTGGGCTACTTCATCCCGGACCTCCTCCTGTACAGCAAGGGCCAGGAGCGGCAGAAGGCCATGCAGCTGGAACTGGCCAACACCCTGGACCAGATGCTCATCTCAGTGGAAGCCGGACTCGGCTTTGAAGGCGCCATGGCCCGGGCCGGCGAGAACGGCAAAGGCCCCCTGGCCGAGGAACTGGTCCGCACCCTGCAGGACATGCAGGTAGGACGCAGCCGCCGCGAGTCCTACATCGCCCTCGCCGAAAGGACCAACATCCCGGAACTGCGCAGCTTCGTGCAGGCCGTGGTGCAGGCCGATACCTACGGAATCGCCATCAGCCGGGTCCTCCGGGTCCAGGCAAAGGTCATGCGCGTCAAACGGCGGCAGCGGGCCGAGGAAAAGGCCATGAAGCTGCCCGTCATGATCCTTTTCCCGCTGTTGTTCTTTATCTTCCCGGTCCTCTTTATCGCCATCCTGGGGCCGGCCGTGATCAATGCAGTGGTGACCTTCAGCGGCCAGTAAGGATACTCAGTGCGGCGGCAAGGTTGCCTCAAGGTTTACACAGAATGATAAGAAAACGGACGCCGAAGGAATTCCAGGAAGTAGCCTTGAACAATGAACAGTCCCGATCCCGGTTCCAGCGGAAAGAGCCCCGCTGCGGACTACCCGCTGTCCGGGGTCGGTTTGCCCGCCGCTCCCCTTCCCGCCGCCGACGCGGCCCCATTGCTGGAAGAGGCCGCTCGCTTGCCGTTGGTTGATGCCGCCGTGCTGGAGGAACTCGAAGATGAGCTGGCCGGATCCGGGCTGGCGCAGCGGTTCGCCCGTGACTACGCCGCCATGTGGGACCTGCGGCTGGCCCGGCTGGGAACAGCAGTGGAGAGCCGGGACGAGGACCTTGCCCTGGATGCCGTCATCAGCCTCAAGATCAGCTCCGCCATGGTCGGCGGGCTGCGGCTGGCCAGGCTCGCGGAACTTCTTGAAGGCCTGATCCGGCAAGGTGACTTTGCCCAGGGCCAGGCGTTGATGGCCGGTGTGGCCCTGGACGGGGCACGGACTGTGTCCGAACTGCAGGCAACCTACATCCTGGAAAACGGCTAGCCGTTACGCATCGTCCGGCCGGCGCGGCGCCAGCCGGTACCCCACCCCACGGACCGTCTGCAGCCAGCGCGGGGACAGTTGGTCCTCTTTGAGCTTGCGCCGCAGGTTCCCTACGTGGACCTCCACGGCGCGCTCATCCGCCTCGCTGATGTACGTGTCCCGGTCGTAGAAATCGCCCCGTACTGCCCGCACCAGGTCAGCCCTGGTGCACACGGCACCGCCGCCCTTCAGAAGGACATGGAGCAGATCGAATTCGCTGCGGGTCAGGCCCAGCGGCTCGCCCTTGATCTCCACCGTGCGCGTCCGGTGGTTCAGCAGCAGCCCGTTGTGCTGCAGGACCCCGGGCTCGGGCTGTATGGGAGCAGGAGCCGCGGCCTGCCCCCACTGTGACGTATTCCGCCCAGTGGCCTCGTGGCGGGGCCTGCGCATCATTGCTGCCACCCTGGCCCTGAGTTCCCTGGGCCTGAAGGGTTTGGCGATGTAGTCATCCGCCCCTGCGTTCAGGGCGGACAGCAGGTCCGGTTCGTCGGTCCGGCCCGTCAGCATCACCACGTAGGCGTTGCTGAAGTTGCGGATCCGCCGCAGGACCTCGAACCCGTCAATGTCCGGCAGGCCGATATCCAGCGTCACAACGTTGGCCTGCCTACTGCGGACCACCTCAACCCCGGCCCGCCCATCAACAGCTGTATGCACTTCGAAGCCCGCCTGGGTCAAAACACCTTCAAGGAGGTTGCGTACGTCGTCGTCATCCTCGATGACCACAGCTACACCAAGATCGTCCATTGCTATCCCTGCGCCAGGCGGAAATGGCCCCCCATTGGCCCAGCGCCAATGCCAATCCCGCTCCAACCATTTATACGCTACTAGTAAGCCGGGCTGATGACACCCGAGTCGGCGCTGAAAATTGAAAAGTCAATTATTATGACAAGACATGTGCAATATCCAAAGGAAAGGGTGGATACCAAGGTAACCGGGGGGAATTGCTGCACCTTGGCGCACCCGCTTTCCGGACGTAAAGGGGTACGAGTCAAAAACATGGCTGAGCCGTTGTTCCACCGGGGCCCCGGCCGCATCTTCCGGCGGCTTGGCACCCGCGCCCAGGTGGCGTTGTGCCAACTCCCCCTTACGCTCATTGTTGCGGCTATTGCCGTGGCAACCCCCTTCGCCTGGCCCACGCTGGTGCACAGCCCCTTGTACATGGCCGGCATCGTCCTTCACGCAGTCCTGTTCCTGGGCTGCTTCCTGGTGCCCTGGGAACGGCTGGCACACCCCCCCTACCTCCTGATCCCCGTGCTGGACTTCGCGGCCATCGGGTTCCTGCGCAACGGCGCCGCACCGCTCCTGCCGGGACTGGCGGTGCTGGTGGTCTTCCCGGTCATCTGGCTCTCCGCCTCCGGCATGCTGGCGCGCAGCAGCCTGGTACTCAGTTTCGTGGGACCTTTCCTGATCATGGTCCCCTCCGTGGTGGCCCACTTCCCCGACGTCACGGCGTCCGACATCACCAGCGCTGTTCTTTTCCCCGTCATGATGCTCGCGGTGTCCCTGGCCATCCGGTTCGCGAGCGTGAGTCTCCGGCAGCAGCAGGCCGAGCTCGCGGACAAGGACCGTGAACTCCGGGACCTGCTGGCCGCAAGCCGGGAACGGGAGAAGCTGCTGGAGACGGTACTGGACGCCACCGACGTCGGAATTGCCGCCGTCGACCGCTCCGGCCACTTCCTGGTCTCCAACAGCCGCCAGCGCAACTTCCGCCGTGCCACCGGGGCGGATGACGCGGTTCCCGGCCAGGGGCACCAGCTCATCTTCGGACAGGACCGCCGCACCCTGCTCCCCCATGACCGGCGCCCCATTAACAGGGCCATGGCGGGCGAGTCCTTCGCGGACTATCTAGTGTGGGCCGGCGAGGGCCCGGACCAGCGCGCCGTCTCCACCGCCGCCCGCCCGCTGGTCAATGAACAAGGCCAGCTGACCGGGGCTGTGGTGGTCTACAGCGACGTCACCGGCTGGGTGGAATCATTGGCAGCGAACCAGGAACTGGTCTCCAATGTCTCGCACGAATTCAAGAACCCGCTGAACTCAATCCTGGGCAACGTAGACCTGGTGCTGGACGACGCCGGCAACCTTCCCAAGCCCGTGGCCCAGCGCCTGCTCGTGGTGCAGCGCAACGCGGAAAGGCTGCTGGACCTGGTGGCCGACCTGACCGCCTCGGCCTCCACCACCCTGAACGTCCACCCCAAGCGAACCGACCTTGCCAGCCTGGTGGAGACCAGCGTGGGTTCGGCCCAGGCCTTGGCGCAACGGTCCCACGTGGAGATCGCCGCCGAGGTCCCCTCACCGCTGTGGGCCTACGCTGATCCGCTCCGGATCGGGCAGGTGCTGGACAACCTGGTCTCCAATGCCATCAAGTACTCCCCCGACGGCGGCAGGGTCAGCATCAGTGCGGACGCGGACCGCCAGTGGGTCCGGCTGAGCGTCACGGACACCGGGATGGGCATGACCGGCGAGGACGCGGCGAGGGCCTTCAACCGCTTCTTCCGCGCCGAGTCCGCCCAAAAGGCCGCCATCCCCGGCGCCGGCCTGGGCCTTTCAATCACCCGGATGATCGTGGAGCGTCACGGGGGCACCATCGCCTGCCAGAGCGGCGAGGGCCAGGGCAGCACCTTCACGGTCACGCTGCCGGCCGAGGGCCCGCCGCCCGCGTTCTAGTAGACCGATTGCTCCGTACCTGCCGTTTTGAGCCTTGAAAACGGCAGTTGGGCCACGTCGGCGAGGGCCCCGGCCCGAGCTTGCGAGGGCTGGGGCCGGTGGGGAGCACTCGGTGGGGGTCAGTGTTCGCGGAGGGCGCGGGTCTGTTCGGCGCGGGCCAGGAGCTCGCTGTCCGAGGGGTAAGCCACTTCCTCCAGCACCAACGGGTGGGGGGCGGCCAGGACCGACTTGGCGTCGCGTTTTTGCAGCAGCAGCCGCTCATACAGCCAGCCCGGCTCCTCAACGCCTTCACCCACGTACAGCGCGGAGCCGATGAGCGCCCGCACCATGTTGTGGCAGAACGCATCAGCCTGGACCGTGGCCACTATGACGCCGTCCTCGCCGCGCCGGAACTCGAACCGCTGGAGTTCCCTGATGGTGGTGGCGCCTTCCCGCGGCTTGCAGAAGGACAGGAAATTCTGCAGGCCCAGCAGCTTGGACGCCCCCTCGTTCAGGAGCGCCACGTCGAGCGGGTTCTTGTGCCACAACGTGAAGTACCGCTCCAGCGGGTCCCACAGGGCCGGCCCGTCCGCAATGCGGTAGCTGTAGCGGCGCCAGAGGGCGGAGAAGCGGGCGTCAAAGCCCACGGGCGCCGGCGAGATCCGGTGCACCTCCACCGCACCGGTCAGGTCGCCCAGGACACGGCTGAGCGCACCGCGGAGCCTGCGCATCATGGCGACGGCGGGATCCAGTTCGTGGCCGCGCGGCAGTCCCTGCCACTCGTCTTCGGTGAGGTCCAGGTGGACCACTTGGCCGCGGGCGTGCACCCCGGCATCGGTTCGCCCGGCGACAGTCACGCGGATGGGCCGCCGGACCAGGAGGTGCAGGGCTTCCTCCAGGACGCCCTGGACGGTGCGCAGCCCCGGCTGCAGCGCCCACCCGCTGAACGGGCCGCCGTCGTAGGAAAGATCAATCCGGATACGCAAAAACCCGCCGCCCCCTGGAACGGGGGCCGCGGGTTTCTGGTGGTTCACAGACCTAAGTCTATGCGAAGAGAATCAGCGAATTACTTCGCGTCCTTCTCTTCGGCAGCCGGAGCTTCTGCAGCTTCCTCAGCGGCGGGAGCCTCTTCGGTTGCAGCTTCTTCAGCGGCGGGAGCCTCTTCGGCCGGAGCCTCGGCAGCTTCAGTCTCGGGAGCTTCTTCAGCAACGGGAGCAGCAGCGGCTTCCTTCTTGTCCGCATCGCGCTTGGCAGCAGAGGTAGCTTCGGCTACGACGGCCTGCTTGGCGGAAACGGGCTCGAGGACCAGCTCGATGACAGCCATGGGAGCGTTGTCGCCCTTGCGGTTGCCGATCTTGGTGATGCGGGTGTAGCCGCCGTCGCGGTTCTCCACAGCCTGGGCGATGTCGGTGAACAGCTCGTGGACGATGCCCTTGTTGCTGATCAGGCCGAGAACGCGGCGGCGGGAGGCGAGGTCGCCACGCTTGGCGAAGGTGACCAGGCGCTCTGCGTACGGCTTCAGGCGCTTGGCCTTGGTGACCGTGGTGGTGATCCGCTTGTGCTCGAACAGGGATGCTGCCAGGTTCGCGAGCATGAGGCGCTCGTGAGCCGGGCCGCCGCCGAGGCGCGGACCCTTAGTGGGGGTAGGCATAATTGTTTCTCCTCATGTGGAAGCCGTGGGCGGCACACCATGGTGCTGCCCGCCGGCCAAGGTCTGGTTTAGAGTTCGTCGTCGCCGAAGGCGGCGTCGTCCTCTTCGATTGCTGCGGCGCGTGCTGCGAGGTCAAAACCGGGAGGCGAGTCCTTGAGGGACAGGCCCAGTTCAACCAGCTTTGCCTTGACCTCGTCAATGGACTTTGCACCGAAGTTGCGGATGTCCATCAGGTCAGCCTCGGAGCGGGCAACGAGTTCACCCACGGTGTGGATGCCCTCACGCTTGAGGCAGTTGTAGGAACGGACGGTGAGGTCCAGATCCTCGATCGGCAGTGCCATATCGGCTGCCAGGGCAGCGTCGGTGGGCGACGGGCCGATCTCGATACCTTCAGCTGCGGTGTTCAGCTCACGGGCCAGACCGAACAGTTCCACCAGGGTGGTGCCTGCGGAAGCAACAGCATCGCGCGGGGCGATGGCCTGCTTGGTCTCGACGTCGACAATCAGCTTGTCGAAGTCGGTGCGCTGCTCAACACGGGTTGCTTCCACGCGGAAAGTAACCTTCAGCACCGGCGAGTAGATGGAGTCGACCGGGATACGGCCGATCTCTGCATCGCCGGACTTGTTCTGAGCTGCCGAAACGTAGCCGCGGCCGCGCTCGATGGTCAGTTCGAGTTCGAACTTGCCCTTCGAGTTCAGCGTGGCGATGTGCAGATCCGGGTTGTGGAATTCGACGCCGGCCGGCGGAGCGATGTCCGCGGCGGTGACGACTCCGGGGCCCTGCTTGCGCAGGTAAGCCACGACAGGCTCGTCGTGCTCGGAGGAAACCGACAGGCTCTTGATGTTAAGGATGATCTCGGTGACATCTTCCTTGACACCCGGAACCGTGGTGAACTCGTGCAGCACACCATCGATCCGGATGCTGGTTACGGCAGCACCGGGGATGGAGGAGAGCAGGGTACGGCGGAGGGAGTTTCCGAGGGTGTAGCCGAAGCCCGGTTCCAGCGGTTCGATGATGAAACGCGAACGGTTTTCGGAGACTACCTCTTCGGAGAGGGTGGGGCGCTGTGCAATGAGCACTTAGGTTTCCTTTCGGCGAGCATCCGCTATATGACGCAACACAGGTGGTGGAAATTCGGTCTGAAGACTTAACGCGCTGGGCTTGCCCGGACCATCACTGGTCCGGGCAAGCTCCTGCTGCGGAAAAGAATTAGACGCGGCGGCGCTTCGGCGGGCGGCAGCCGTTGTGCGCTGCGGGGGTGACGTCCTGGATGGAGCCAACCTCGAGGCCTGCAGCCTGCAGCGAACGGATGGCGGTTTCGCGTCCGGAACCCGGTCCCTTGACGAAAACGTCTACCTTGCGCATGCCGTGCTCCTGCGCACGCTTGGCAGCGGCTTCGGCAGCCATCTGCGCAGCGAACGGGGTGGACTTGCGCGAGCCCTTGAAGCCAACCTCACCGGAGGAAGCCCAGGAAATAACAGCGCCGGACGGATCCGTGATGGAAACGATGGTGTTGTTAAAGGTGCTCTTGATGTGCGCCTGGCCAAGCGCGATATTCTTCTTGTCCTTCTTACGCGGCTTGCGAACCGCGCCACGAGTCTTCGGGGGCATTTTTTCTCCTACAGAAAGTTATTGGGGAAAGTCCGTAAATCCCGGGCGGGGATTTTAACGGGCCTTCTTCTTGCCGGCGACGGTACGCTTCGGGCCCTTGCGGGTACGTGCGTTGGTCTTCGTACGCTGACCGCGTACGGGCAGGCCCTTGCGGTGGCGCAGGCCTTCGTAGCTGCCGATTTCAACCTTGCGGCGGATATCTGCTGCTACTTCGCGGCGAAGGTCACCCTCAACCTTGTAGTTGCCTTCAATGTAGTCACGCAGCTCAACCAGCTGGGCGTCAGTCAGGTCCTTGACGCGAACGTCAGCGCTGATGCCCGTGGCAGCCAGGGTTTCGTGTGCACGGGTCTTGCCCACGCCGTAGATGTAAGTAAGCGCAATTTCCAGCCGCTTTTCGCGGGGAATGTCTACGCCAGCGAGACGAGCCATAGTGGCAGTACTCCTTGATAAACCGGAGGTCGTAGGCAGTACACCCGCACGTTCCGTGCGGCCCCAGCCTCCGACCGGGGGTTAGCTGCCCGGGCTCCATACGTCCCAAGTCAGCTTGTGCTGCCTTTATTTACTTGCGTGGGTTAGCAACCCAGGATTTCCTTCAGGGAAGGAAATTAGCCCTGGCGCTGCTTGTGGCGCGGGTTCTCGCAGATCACCATGACCCGGCCATTACGGCGGATCACTTTGCACTTTTCGCAGATCTGCTTGACGCTCGGCTTGACCTTCATGGCGTTCCTTTGCGTGTAGCAGTGTGGTCAACTGGAGCGGCGGTCAGCGTGCGCTGAAGCCGCCCAGCAATTTACTTGTAGCGGTAGACGATACGACCACGGGTGAGGTCGTACGGGCTCAGCTCCACCACTACGCGGTCCTCGGGGAGGATCCGGATGTAGTGCTGACGCATCTTTCCAGAGATGTGTGCCAGAACGATGTGCTTGTTGGTGAGCTCAACGCGAAACATCGCGTTAGGCAGCGCCTCGGTCACAACGCCTTCGATCTCAATGACCCCGTCCTTCTTGGCCATACCCTCCGCTAACTGTTGTTGCCGCAGCCCCGCCGGATTGCACCGGGCATGACCACGAACGTTTTTGTTGGATCGATTGCCGGCTCCAGGCCCAAAAGGGCGTGGCAGTCCAGACAACCAACAAACAACACTACCCTCTTGGCCGGTAAAAGTTAAATCGGCCATAGTAGCCTACGCGGTGCGGTACGCACCATATTCACCCGCTGCCGTGCTGATGCCCTCAGCACTGGCCACCCCGTCCAGGATGGCTGAACGGACGACGTCGGCTGCCGCACTCTGCAGCGTAATCAGGCTGAGCTGCCGGGCAGCTTCATCGCTGCGGTCGAGTGCGAGGGCGCCGGTTGCCAGGCAAAAAACAGTGTCGCCATCGGCAAGGGTGTGGGAGGGGTTCAGCGCGCGGGCGATCCCGGCATGGGAAGCCGAGGCAGTCCGCTTGCACTCGGCAACATCAAGAACAGCATTGGTGGCGACGACGACAAGGGTGGTGTTGAGCGGCGGTCCAGCTGCTGACTCCCTGAGCAGAGAGTGCTCTACTGTCGGCAGCCCCAGGGCGTTGACGATGGCAAGGGCACCGACGACCACCCCGTTCTCGAGCGTGATCGAAGCCGTGCCGACGCCGCCCTTATAGGTCCTGCCAAGGAGTGCACCGGTTCCGGCGCCGACGTTGCCGCGCCCGACGTCGTGCCCTTCCTCTTGTGCCGCCGCGGCGGCCGTTGCCGCGTAGCCCATCTCCGGCGTCGGACGTGCTGTGAAGTCCCCTCCCCTGCCCAGGTCGAAGATGGCCGCGGCGGGAACGATGGGCACGACGCCGCCGGGAACGGCGAAACCCCTGCCGTTGTCCTCGCACCAGCGCTGGGCGCCGGAAGCAGACGCCAGCCCGTAGGCGCTGCCGCCGGTGAGCACCACGGCGTCCACGGTGCTGACCAAGGTGGTGGGGTCAAGCGCATCCGTTTCGTGGGTGGCCGGTCCGCCGCCCTGGACTTCCACCGAACCCACCGTGCCCGGGGGCGGCAGGACCACGGTGACGCCGGTCAGCCAGCCTCCGCTGTCCCTTTGGACGTGGCCTACCCGGATGCCCGGAACGTCGGTGATGCTTCCCATCCCCCTATTCTCCCCTCCGCGGGCGTGCCCCTGCCGCATTGGGAAACTTTGTGCGAGACTGCATTCAACACAGCGTTAACGGGCGACGAAGCCTTGGATAACAGTCCCCTGACAAGGGCATATGCGGGTTTCAGCCCTCTGACGGTCTGGTGTAGTAGTGCCTAGATCAAGCCAGGGCCGGCCACAAGCAGGCTCCCAACCCGGGAGAGACACGCATGACCCGTCAACTCGCCCCGCATCCAGCCGCCAAACCCAAGAGGCCTCCGGGCCGCTCGGCGAAAGTCCCAAAGCGGCGGTGGACCGCGCGGACCCGCCGGGACTTCTTCGTTTTCCTCGCCATGGCGCTGCCCAACCTGGTGCTGATCGCCGTCTTCACCTACCGTCCGCTGTTCAGCAATATGTACTACTCCACGCTGGACTGGACCCTGGGCTCCCCCACCGCAACGGTGGTTGGCCTCGCTAACTACGTCACGTTCTTCAGCAGCAATGACGCACCGAAAGTCCTGGGGACCACCGCCGTGTTCACGCTGGTTACGGTGGGTGGTTCCATGGTTTTGGGCCTGCTGGTGGCGCTTGCCCTGAACGCGAAGATCCGTGGCACCACGTTCGCCCGGTCGGCCGTCTTTGCCCCGTATGTCCTCTCCGGCGTCGGTGTGGGCCTGGTGTGGCTGTTCATCTTCGACCCCGGCTACGGCGTCCTGGCCTGGCTGTTGCGCGGCATCGGGCAGCAGAGCCCGCAGTGGATCAATGATCCCCAGCTCTCGCTGGTCATGGTGATCCTGGTGTACGTCTGGAAGAACCTGGGCTACTGCGCGGTGGTGTATCTCGCCGGACTCCAGTCCCTTCCGCAGGATGTCATGGAGGCCGCGTCCCTTGACGGCGCCAACGGATTCCGCCGGTTCACCAGCATCTCGCTGCCGCTGCTGTCCCCCACCACGTTCTTCCTCCTGATCACCACCATGCTCAGTTCACTGCAGGCCTTCGACCTCATCCGGATCATGACACCCCTGGGCACCGGCACCAGCACCCTGATCTACGAGGCCTACCTGCAGGCCTTCGGCGCCTACAACAGGGCAGGCTACTCGGCAGCCATTTCCGTGGTCCTGTTCGCCATCCTCCTGGTGATCACCGTGCTTCAGTTGCGGTTCGTGGAACGAAAGGTGCATTACTCGTGACCTCCCTGTCCCCGGTCAGTCCCGACCCCACAGCTCCCGCCGTCGCACCTGAGCCAGGTCTTCACCGCGACCGCCCCTTCTCGCGCCGCAACCTGATCCGGACCGTGGTGGGCGGCTACCTGCCGTTGCTCGTGGCCACCCTGGTGGTGTTCCTGCCCCTGCTCTGGATGGTCCTGAGCTCCTTCAAGCAGTCCGGCGAGATCGTCACCACGGACCTGAAGATCCTTCCCGAGAGCCTGAACCTGGAGAACTACCGGACCGCCATGACCACGGTGCCGTTTGGGCAGTTCTTCCTGAACAGCACCATCGTCACGCTGGCCGGGGCCACCATCAAGGTGCTGCTGGCCATCCTGACGGCCTACGCTTTGGTGTTTGTCCGTTTCCCGTTCCGGAACTTCATCTTCCTGCTGATCCTCGTGGCCCTCATGGTGCCGCCGCAGGTGTCCATCCTGCCCAACTTCATCCTGATCGCGGGCATCGGTGGAAAGAACACCCTGTGGGGCATCATCCTTCCCGGCCTTGGCACCGCGTTCGGAACGTTCCTGCTGCGCCAGCACTTCCGCACCCTCCCCGCCTCCATCCTGGAATCGGCGGAGATGGACGGTGCCGGCCACTGGCGCCGTTTGTGGCAGATCGTGGTTCCCGTTTCGGTCCCGTCCATCGCCACGGTGGCGCTGGTGACCATCGTGACCGAATGGAATGACTACATCTGGCCGCTCATCATCACGGACCGGCCGGAAACCATGACCCTGCCCGTCGGGCTCACCCTGCTGCAGAACAACGAAAGCAACGCTGCCGGCTGGGGTGTCCTCATGGCGGGGGCAGTCCTGGTCATCGTCCCCATCCTGATCATCTTCGCGGCCCTGCAGCGCTACATCGTTGCGGGCCTCACCCAGGGCAGCGTGACCGGCTAAGCTGCCGGCCGCCGTCGTACTTTCCAACCCTTACAAAGGCACCAACCGAAAGGAACTGTCATGACACTGCACCTGGACCGGAGGCATTTCCTGGGCCTGGCAGGGGTATCCGCCTCTGCCGCTGCCCTTGCCGCATGCGGCGGACCTTCCACAACCGGCGGCGGCCAGGCTACCTCCCAGGCGGCCGAGATCGACTTCAAGGACGTGAAGCCGGCGGCCAAGATCGACTTCTGGTCCAGCCACCCTGGCCAGTCGCAGGACGTGGAAAAGAGCCTGATCGAGAAATTCCACGCCAAGAACCCGGACATCACGGTCAACCTGGTGACCGCCGGGGCCAACTACGAGGAAATCGCGCAGAAGTTCCAGACCGCCCAGGCGGCAAAGTCGGGCCTGCCGGGTGTGGTGGTCCTGTCCGACGTCTGGTGGTTCCGCTACTACACCAACGGCAGCATCATTCCCGTTGACGGCCTGATCAAGCAGCTGGACATGAGGATGGACGACTTCCAGCAGTCGCTGGTGAATGACTACAAGTACGACAACAAGCAGTGGGCGCTGCCGTACGGCCGGTCAACGCCGCTGTTCTACTACAACAAGGACCATTTCGCGGCGGCGGGCCTTCCGGACCGGGCACCGAAGACCTGGGACGAATTCAGCCAGTGGGCTCCCAAGCTGAAGGCCAGCTCGGGCGCGCAGTACGCCTACATCTATCCCGCCCTCGCCGGGTACGCGGGCTGGACGCTGCAGAACATGCTGTGGGGCTGGGGTGGCGGCTGGTCCAAGGAATGGGACATCACGTGCGACTCCACCGAATCCGTGGCCGCGCTGCAGTGGGCGCAGGATTCGATCTACAAGGACAAGTGGGCAGGCGTCTCGTCCAAGGAAGCCGCTGATGACTTCTCTGCCGGCCTGACCTCCACCACCATTTCCTCCACCGGTTCGCTGCTGGGCATCCTGAAGTCCGCCAAGTTCAATGTGGGCGTTGGTTTCCTGCCGGGTGGGCCCAAGGCGCAGTCAAACGTGTGCCCCACCGGCGGCGCGGGCCTGGGGATTCCCAGCGGCATCACCAAAGAGGAGCAGCTCGCGGCCGGAAAGTTCCTGGACTTCGTCACCCAGCCGGCCAGCACTGCAGAGTTCTCCGCAGCCACCGGCTACATGCCCACCCGCAAGTCGGCGGACATGGCGGCCGTCCTGGCCAAGACGCCGCAGATCAAGACCGCCATGGACCAGCTCTCAGTAACAAAGGTCCAGGACAACGCCCGGGTGTTCCTGCCCGGCGCCGATCAGGAAATGGCAAAGGCTGCCGCGAAGATCCTCACCCAGCAGGGCGACGTTAAGTCCACCATGACGGACCTGAAGAACACGCTGCAGAGCATCTACGACAAGGACGTGAAGCCGAAGCTGAAGTCCTGACTCCTGCCCCAACTGAGTAGCGCCAGGTGTCGTTTGGCGGATCAAAACGACACCTGGCGCTACCTGGTTGGGCTGCCGGGCCCCAAACTACGGAATCGGCACCGGGGTGACGCCGAGGGGCACCAGGTGCTCCGCGCCGCCGTCGGGCGCTGACAGCACCCAGATGCCCTTTTCGTGGACCGCAACGGAGTGCTCCCACTGGCAGGACCGCCTGCCGTCAGTGGTGACCACGGTCCAGTCGTCGTCCAGGACTGCGGTGTCAATGCTGCCCCGCACCAGCATGGGCTCAATGGCCAGGCACAGGCCCGGCTTGATCTTTGGACCGCGGTGGTTGGTGCGGTAGTTCAGGACATCCGGGGCCATGTGCATCTCGGAACCGATGCCGTGGCCCACGTAGTCCTCCAGGATGCCCAACGGCTTGCCCGGAACGGATGAGACGTAGTCGTCGATGGCGGCGCCAATGTCCCCCACATGAGTGCCGGTGGCCAGCGCCGCGATCCCCCGCCACATGGCTGCCCGGGTGACGTCGGAGAGCCGCTGGTCCTCGGGGTCCGCGGTTCCCACGATCACCGTGCGCGCGGAGTCCGAGTGCCAGCCGTTGACGATCGCGCCGCCGTCGATGGAGATGATGTCGCCGTCCTGCAGGGCGCGGCTGCCGGGGATGCCGTGCACCACTTCCTCGTTGACGGACGTGCAGATGGTGGCCGGGAAGCCGTGGTAGCCCAGGAAGTTGGACTTGGCGCCAGCCTCGTTGAGGACGGCGGCGAAGACGTCGTCCAGGTGCTTGGTGGTTACGCCCGGCACCGCGGCGGCAACGGCGGCATCAAGTGCACGGCTTAGGACCAGGCCGGCCTCGTGCATGGTGCGCATCTGGGCGTTGTTCTTGAATTCGATCCGGGGCTGGCCGAAGGCCATGGTGTTTCCTTTCAAATGGCTGAGGCTCCTCCCGGATGCCGGGAGGAGCCTCGATAAACCGGTCGCCTGGGTCAGGCTGCCTGTGCGGCCTTGATGGCCTGCATCACGCGGTTGGTAACTTCGTCGATGGGACCGATCCCGTCAACCTGGGTGAGGATGCCGCGCTCGGCGTACTTCGCCACCACGGCTTCGGTCTGCTCGTGGTAGAGGTCCAGGCGGTGGCGGATGACGGCTTCGTTGTCGTCGCTCCGGCCCGTTTCCTTGGCACGGCCGAGCAGCCGGTGGACCAGTTCCTCGTCATCGGCGGTCAGCTGCAGGACCACGTCGAGCTTCTCGTCGCCATCGGCGAGGATCTCGTCAAGGTAGTCCACCTGCGCGGTGGTGCGCGGGTAGCCGTCCAGCAGGAAGCCGTTTTCGACGTCGGACTCGCCCAGGCGGTCGCGGACCATCTTGTTGGTCACGCTGTCCGGAACGAAGTCCCCGTTGTCCATGTACTTCTTGGCCTCGAGGCCCAGCGGGGTTTCACCCTTCACGTTGGCACGGAAGATGTCGCCGGTAGAGATGGCCACAACGCCGAGGCGTTCTGAGATCCGCTCTGCCTGCGTTCCTTTTCCGGAACCGGGAGGTCCAATAATCAGCATTCTCGTCATCGCAAAAGCCCTTCGTAGTGACGTTGTTGTAGCTGCGCATCAATCTGCTTTACGGTCTCCAAACCAACGCCCACCATGATCAGGATCGAGGTGCCACCGAACGGGAAGTTCTGGTTCGCGTTGATCAGTACCAGTGCGACCAGCGGGATCAGTGCCACGAAGCCCAGGTAGAGGGCGCCGGGCAGGGTGATCCGTGAGAGCACGTACTGCAGGTAGTCAGCGGTCGGCCTGCCGGCGCGGATACCTGGAATGAAGCCGCCGTACTTCTTCATGTTGTCTGAGACTTCTTCAGGGTTGAAGGTAATCGCGACGTAGAAGTAGGTGAAGAACACGATCAGGACGAAGTAAACCGCCATATAGATCGGGTGGTCACCGCGGGTGAGGTTGTTGTTGATCCATTCAACCCACGGTTGCATTGGCTCGCCGTTCCGGGGCTGGTTGAACTGAGCGATCAGCCCGGGAAGGTAGAGCATGGAGGAAGCGAAGATCACCGGAATGACGCCGGCCATGTTCACTTTGATGGGAATGTAGGTGCTGGTGCCGCCCACGGTGCGCCGGCCGATCATCCGCTTGGCGTACTGGACGGGAACGCGCCGCTGCGACTGCTCCACGAAGACCACCAGTGCCACGGTGAGCAGGCCCACGGCCAGGACGATGAAGAACGTCCCGGGACCCTGCGAGGTCCAGATGGCACCCAGCGAGGTGGGGAACTGCGCGGCGATGGAGGTGAAGATGAGCAGCGACATGCCGTTGCCCACGCCCTTCTCCGTGACGAGCTCGCCCATCCACATGATCAGGCCCGTGCCGGCCGTCAGCGTGATGATGATCAGGATGGTGGTGATGATGCTGGTATCCGGGATGATCGGAAGCTGGCAGCCGGGAAGCAACTGCCCGGAGCGGGCCAGCGATACCAGGGTGGTGGCGTTGAGCAGGCCCAGCGCAATGGTGAGGTAGCGGGTGTACTGGGTCAGCTTGGACTGGCCCGACGCTCCCTCTTCGTAGAGCTGCTGGAACCGGGGAATGACCACCCGGAGCAGCTGCACGATGATGCTCGCCGTGATGTAGGGCATGATGCCCAGGGCGAAGATGGACACCTGGAGCAGCGCACCGCCGCTGAAGAGGTTAACGAGCTGGTACAGCCCGCCGGCGGTCTGACCGTTCTGCAAGCATTGCTGGACATTCTGGTAGTTCACACCTGGCGAGGGAATGAAAGCACCCAAGCGGAATATGGTGATGATTCCCAGCGTGAACAACAACTTGCGTCGCAGATCAGGCGTGCGAAAGGCCCGGCCAAATGCGCTAAGCAAGCGTCCTCCTGTGGTGTCAATAAGAGTGGGGTGGCGGAACTTGATAAATCCCGACAACCGAGTCTAACGGTTCAATGTGCCGTGCGAACAATCCGTGCCGGCGCCCATGCGCCGGAAGGCGGGAAAAATACGTCCGGCGGATATGGAGAACTCCCGGTATCCGGGGCCTTAGCCCATGGATACCGGGAGTTCAACAGCTGGCGCCGTCCCTTAGAGGGCGGTGGTGCTTCCGCCTGCTGCAGCAATCTTTTCAGCGGCACTGGCCGAGAATGCGTGGGCGGTGACGTCAACCTTGACGGTGATGTCGCCGGTGCCCAGCACCTTGACGGGCTGGTTCTTGCGAACGGCACCCTTTTCGACCAGGTTCTCCACGGTGACTGCGCCACCTTCCGGGAACAGCTCGCTGAGCTTGTCCAGGTTTACAACCTGGAACTCAACCCGGAACGGGTTCTTGAAGCCACGCAGCTTCGGCAGGCGCATGTGCAGCGGCAGCTGGCCGCCGGCAAAGCCAGCCTTCACCTGGTAGCGGGCAGCAGTACCCTTGGTACCGCGACCGGCGGTCTTACCCTTGGATGCCTCACCACGACCAACACGGGTCTTGGCGGTCTTGGCACCCGGAGCGGGACGCAGGTGGTGAACCTTCAGGGCGTTCTGCTTGTCAGCAGCCTGTGCCTTATCAGCAGTGTTCTCTGCCATTTACTTCGCCTCCTCTACCTTTACCAGGTGCGGAACCGTGTTGAGCATGCCAACGGTCACGGCATCGGCGGTGCGGACAACGGTGTGTCCGATCCGCTTCAGGCCGAGGGACCGCAGGGTGTCGCGCTGGTTCTGCTTGCCGCCAATGGCGGACTTGATCTGAGTGATCTCCAACTGGGCGTCGGAGGGGACCAGGTTCTTAGCCATGACTAAACACCTGCCTTCGGAGCCAGGAGAGCCTTCACCAGTGCAGCCGGAGCGATCTCGTCCAGCGGCAGGCCGCGGCGTGCTGCCACTGCTGCCGGCTCTTCGAGGCGCTTCAGTGCATCAACGGTCGCGTGAACGATGTTGATGGCGTTGGAGGAACCGAGCGACTTGGAGAGGATGTCGTGGATGCCCACGCACTCCAGTACTGCACGGACCGGACCGCCGGCGATAACACCGGTACCGGCGGAAGCCGGACGCAGCATTACGACGCCGGCAGCGGCTTCACCCTGAACGCGGTGCGGGATGGTGTTGCCAACGCGGGGAACGCGGAAGAAGGACTTCTTGGCCTCTTCAACGCCCTTGGCGATAGCAGCGGGAACTTCCTTGGCCTTGCCGTAGCCCACGCCGACCATGCCGTTACCGTCACCAACGACGACCAGTGCGGTGAAGCTGAAGCGACGACCACCCTTGACGACCTTGGAAACGCGGTTGATGGTGACAACGCGCTCTACGAACTGGTTCTTTTCGGCTTCACGGCCACCGTCGCGGCCGCCACGGCCACCGCGGTCGCCGCGGCCCTGGCCGCGGTCGCCACGCTCGCCGCGACGGGCGCCACCACGGCGGTCCTCGGCAGCGGGGGCAGTGGTCTCAGCAGCGGCGGCCTCGGGGGCCTTCTGATCTGCAGACACAGTGTCCTTTTCGTTGTTTGCTTCGGTCACAGTGACAGCCCACCTTCGCGTGCACCGTCGGCGACGGCGGCAATGCGGCCGTGGTACTTGTTGCCACCACGGTCGAACACGACAGCCTCGACGCCGGCAGCCTTGGCACGTTCGGCAACGAGCTCGCCAACGCGCTTGGCCTTGGCGGTCTTGTCACCGTCGAATGCACGAAGGTCGGCTTCCAGGGTGGATGCGCTTGCTACGGTCTGGCCAATGCTGTCATCGACAACCTGGACAAATACGTGGCGTGCGGAGCGGTTGACCACCAGGCGGGGGCGGACAGCCGTACCGGAAATGCGCTTGCGGATACGAAGCTGGCGGCGGCTGCGGGCAGCAGCCTTGCTCTTGTTCGTACGCTTCTTGTTAATGGAGATGGCCATGGTTACTTACCAGCCTTTCCGACCTTGCGGCGGATGACTTCGCCGGCGTAACGGATGCCCTTGCCCTTGTACGGGTCAGGCTTCCGCAGCTTACGAATGTTGGCAGCAACTTCGCCGACCTGCTGCTTATTGATACCTGAGACAGAGAGCTTGGTCGGTCCCTCTACTGCAAAGGTGATGCCGGCCGGAGCTGCAACGCTGACCGGGTGGCTGAAGCCGAGAGCGAACTCAAGGTCAGATCCCTTGGCCTGAACGCGGTAACCGGTACCAACGATTTCAAGCTTCTTCTCGTAGCCTGCGGTGACGCCCTGGATCATGTTGGCGATCAGGGTGCGGGTCAGGCCGTGGAGTGAACGGGAGGCGCGCTCGTCGTTCGGGCGGCTGACGGTCAGGGTGTTCTCGTCCAGGGCAACCTCGATCGGGCTGGCCACAGTGTGGCTCAGCTCGCCCTTGGAACCCTTGACGCTGACGACAGAGCCGTCAACCTTGACCTCAACGCCGGCAGGAACGGTGATGGGGAGACGTCCAATACGTGACATTATTCTCTTCCTTTCCCGTTACCAGACGTACGCGAGGACTTCGCCGCCCACGCCCTTCTTGCCGGCCTGCTTGTCAGTCAGGAGGCCGGAAGAGGTGGACAGGATTGCGATACCCAGGCCACCGAGCACGTGAGGCAGGTTGGTGGACTTCGCGTAAACGCGGAGACCCGGCTTGGAGATGCGGCGTACACCGGCGATGGAACGCTCGCGGTTCGGACCGAACTTGAGTTCGAGGGTCAGCTTCTTGCCAACCTCAGCGTCCTCTTCCTTCCAGCCGGCGATGAAACCTTCGGCCTTGAGGATGTCGGCAACGCGTGCCTTGAGCTTGCTGTAAGGCATAGACACGGAGTCGTGGTATGCCGAGTTTGCGTTACGCAGGCGCGTAAGCATATCTGCGACAGGATCTGTCATTGTCATGTGGGCTCATGCCCTTCCTCGTAACGGTTTCCGCCGTTCCGTCCTTGACGGAGCGGAGCGGCCGGACCTTTTACGTAGTTAATTAAGCTTCGGTTTTGAACGGGAAACCAAGCGCCTTGAGCAGCGCGCGGCCTTCGTCGTCGGTCTTGGCGGTGGTGACGACCGTGATGTCCATACCGCGGACGCGGTCGATCTTGTCCTGGTCGATTTCGTGGAACATAACCTGCTCGGTCAGACCGAAGGTGTAGTTGCCGTTGCCATCGAACTGCTTGCCGCTGAGGCCGCGGAAGTCGCGGATACGGGGCAGTGCCAGGGTGACCAGGCGGTCCACAAATTCCCACATACGGTCGCCACGCAGGGTTGCGTGTGCACCGATGGGCATGCCTTCGCGCAGCTTGAACTGTGCGATCGACTTGCGGGCCTTGGTAACCTGCGGCTTCTGACCGGTGATCTGGGTGAGGTCGCGGACGGCGCCGTCGATCAGCTTGGAGTCCTTGGCGGCATCTCCAACACCCATGTTCACAACAACCTTGACCAGACGGGGAACCTGGTTCACGTTGGCGTACTTGAACTCATCCTGGAGCTGGCCCTTGATGGTTTCGGCGTACTTGGTCTTCAGACGAGGAACGATCTTCGTTGCCGGAGTCTCGAGAGTCTCAGTCATTAGATGTCCTTCCCGGAGCTCTTGGACACGCGGATGCGAACGGTCTTCTTGACGCCGTTCTTCTCCACGGTGTCGAGGCGGAAGCCCACGCGGGTCGGCTTCTTGGTCGACGGGTCAACCAGGGCCACGTTGGAAATGTGGATCGGGGCCTCTACGACCTCGATGCCGCCGGTCTTGGTGCCGCGCTGCGACTGTCCAACACGGGTGTGCTTGGTGACGCGGTTGATACCCTCAACCAGCACTCGGTTGGTGTCGGTGAATACGCGCAGAACCTTGCCCTGCTTGCCGCGGTCGCCGCCGCGCTCAGCCTTGGCGCCAGTGATGACCTGAACCAGGTCACCCTTCTTGATCTTTGCAGCCATGGACTAGAGCACCTCCGGAGCCAGAGAAACGATCTTCATGAACTTCTTGTCACGCAGTTCACGACCAACCGGTCCGAAGATACGGGTACCGCGGGGGTCACCGTCGTTCTTCAGGATCACAGCTGCGTTCTCGTCAAACTTGATGTAGGAACCATCCGCACGGCGGCGTTCCTTCTTGGTACGGACGATGACGGCCTTAACCACATCGCCCTTCTTTACGTTGCCGCCCGGGATTGCATCCTTGACGGTGGCGACAATGACGTCACCAATGCCTGCGTAGCGACGGCCGGATCCACCGAGAACGCGAATGGTAAGGATTTCCTTAGCACCCGTGTTGTCGGCGACCTTCAGTCGCGACTCCTGCTGAATCACTATTTACTCCTTGCGTCGCGCCGGTTCTCAGGCCGTGGTCTTGCTACGGAATGAGCCTTGCGGAACGGTTGATCGGGGTGTCTCTTGACCTGCCTGGATTTTGCCAGACCAGGCCTAAACGCCCGTGCCAGAAGCAGTTGCTCCCACCCGGTCCGGGACGGATCCCGGACGCACAGGGGCACTATGCTGTGGCACGCTTGTTTACGAGGTTGATGATGGCGCGCGAAAGGCGCCATACAAACTCAATATCCTAGCACGTTTTCCGCCAGCCCCCATATCACCACCGTCCCCTGCCCTGCAAGACGGAAGGGCGTGCCTGCAAGTTGGACGACGGCGTCACGCACGGCAGTCTTTCGGCGCACCCCGGGGTGCCACTCCCCCGCCAACCCGCGCCCCGCCGTCGTCCGCCCGCTCACATTTGGCAGCCCCCAACCCAACGCCCGCTCACATTTGGCAGCCCCCAACCCAACGCCCGCTCACATTTGGCAGCCCCCAACCCAGCGCCCGCTCACATCAATTCCGCTTTTTAAGAGTTATGGCAGGAAAGTGAGCGGGCGTCGGGGGAACCCTCGCCAGACATGAGCGGGCGTCCCAGGAAAAGGCGTCAGAAGTGAGCGGGCGTTTGTGTGGGGTGCACGACGGCGTCACGCAGGGCAGCCTTTCGGCCCACCCGAGGTGCCGCTCCCCCGCAAAGCCAAGTCCCGCCGTCGTCCGCCCAGGCGAAAACCTGCCGGGCGTGACGCGTGCGTTAAACGAGGAAGCCCCCGCTCCCGGAAGGGAGCAGGGGCAACAGCTAAGCAGCAGGTGCTACTTGGCCTTCTCGAGGATTTCCACGAGCCGCCAGTTCTTGGTGGCGGACAGCGGACGGGTCTCGGCGATGACTACGAGGTCGCCGATGCCGGCGGTGTTCTCTTCGTCGTGCGCCTTGACCTTGGAGGTGCGGCGGATGACCTTGCCGTACAGTGCGTGCTTCACGCGGTCTTCAACCTCGACAACGATGGTCTTTTCCATCTTGTCGGAGACCACGTAGCCGCGACGGGTCTTGCGGTAACCGCGCTGCCCAGCCTTGGCTGCGGTAGCAGTTTCGGTCACGTTCTGGTCCTTTTCACTCACTTGGCGTCCTCCTCGGTCTCAGCCTTTTCAGCCTTGTCGGCCTTCTTGGTTGAAGCCTTCTTGGACTTCTTTTCTTCCTTGGCTTCCACAACCGGTGCGGCAACCTCGGCACGAATGCCCAGCTCGCGTTCGCGGAGAACGGTGTAGATGCGGGCGATGTCCTTCTTTACCGCGCGCAGGCGACCGTGGTTCTCCAGCTGTCCGGTGGCGGACTGGAAACGCAGGTTGAACAGCTCTTCCTTGGCCTTGCGGAGTTCTTCAACGAGACGCTCGTTGTCGAAACCGTCCAGCTGTGCGGGAGCCAGATCCTTGGATCCTACTGCCATTTCTACTCACCACCTTCGCGACGCACAATGCGTGCCTTCAACGGCAGCTTGTGGATTGCCAGGCGCAGGGCCTCGCGAGCTACCTCTTCATTGACACCGGAGAGTTCGAAGAGAACCCGGCCCGGCTTTACGTTGGCGACCCACCATTCCGGTGAACCCTTACCGGAACCCATGCGGGTTTCGGCCGGCTTCTTGGTCAGGGGACGGTCCGGGTAGATGTTGATCCAGACCTTACCGCCACGCTTGATGTGGCGGGTCATCGCGATACGAGCGGACTCGATCTGACGGTTGGTGACGTATGCCGGGCTCAGTGCCTGGATACCCCACTCACCGAACGAGACCTCGGTGCCGCCCGTGGCAGCGCCGGAACGACCCGGGTGGTGCTGCTTACGGTGCTTGACTCGACGTGGGATAAGCATTTAAGCCTGTCCTCCTTCTACAGCAGCAGGTGCTGCTTCAGCTGCCGGTGCCTCGGCAGCAGGAGCTGCGTCAGCGGCCGGGCGGTCGTTGCGACGACGGCGGTCACCGCGGTCAGCGCCACCCGGGCGGCCGGGACGGTCGCCACGGTTACCGCGGGACGGTGCGGCAGCAGCCTGTGCGGCCAGTTCCTTGGCGGTGACGTCACCCTTGTAGATCCAAACCTTCACACCGATGCGGCCGAAGGTGGTCTTGGCTTCGTAGAAGCCGTAGTCGATGTTCGCGCGGAGGGTGTGCAGGGGCACACGGCCTTCGCGGTAGAACTCCGAGCGGGACATTTCAGCGCCACCCAGGCGGCCCGAGCAGGCGATACGGATGCCCTTGGCACCTGCACGCTGTGCGGACTGCATGGCCTTCTTCATCGCACGGCGGAACGCCACGCGGGAAGTCAGCTGCTCTGCAACGCCCTGGGCCACAAGCTGGGCTTCCATCTCGGGGTTCTTGACCTCGAGGATGTTCAGCTGGACCTGCTTGCCGGTGAGCTTTTCGAGCTCGCCGCGGATGCGGTCTGCTTCTGCTCCACGGCGGCCGATGACGATGCCGGGACGGGCCGTGTGGATGTCCACGCGGACACGGTCACGGGTGCGCTCGATTTCGACCTTGGCGATACCGGCGCGCTCCATGCCCGTGGACATGAGCTGGCGGATGCGGATGTCTTCGCGAACGAAGTCCTTGTACCGCTGGCCGGCCTTGGTGCTGTCAGCGAACCAGTGCGATACGTGATCGGTGGTGATGCCGAGTCGGAACCCGTGCGGGTTTACTTTCTGTCCCACTTAGCGAGCCTCCTCTTTCTCCGGGGTAGCGACTACCACGGTGATGTGGCTGGTGCGCTTCTTGATCTGAAATGCACGACCCTGGGCACGCGGCTGGAACCGCTTCATGGTCGGGCCTTCATCAACAAACGCTTCGCTGATGATGAGGTCGCCTTCGTCAAACGCCACGCCGTCGCGGTCCGCGAGGACCCGGGCGTTGGAGATTGCCGACTGAACTACCTTGAATACCGGCTCCGAAGCTGCCTGGGGGGCAAACTTCAGAATTGCCAGAGCCTCATTCGCTTGCAATCCACGAACAAGGTTGACGACGCGCCGGGCCTTCATAGGCGTTACGCGGATGTGGCGCGCAATTGCCTTGGCTTCCATTGCTTTCCTTCTCTCGTCTTTGACGTAAACGCAGGCGCCTAGCGGCGCTTGCCCTTACGGTCGTCCTTGACATGGCCGCGGAATGTCCGCGTGGGAGCGAATTCGCCGAGCTTGTGCCCGACCATCGACTCAGTGACAAACACCGGGATGTGCTTGCGTCCGTCGTGCACGGCGATCGTGTGCCCGAGCATGTCGGGGATGATCATCGAACGGCGGGACCAGGTCTTGATGACGTTCTTGGTGCCCTTTTCGTTTTCCCTGGCTACCTTCACAAAGAGGTGCTGGTCAACGAAAGGACCTTTTTTCAGGCTGCGTGGCATGTGTCCAGGCTCCTATCGCTTGTTCTTGCCAGTACGACGGCGACGCACAATAAGCTTGTCGCTCTCTTTGTTGGGGCGGCGGGTGCGGCCTTCCCGCTTACCGTTCGGGTTGACGGGGTTACGTCCACCGGACGTCTTACCCTCGCCACCACCGTGCGGGTGGTCAACCGGGTTCATGGCAACACCACGGACGGTCGGGCGAACGCCCTTCCACCGCATACGGCCGGCCTTGCCCCAGTTGATGTTCGACTGCTCGGCGTTGCCCACCTCGCCGACGGTTGCGCGGCAGCGCACGTCAACGTTGCGGATTTCGCCGGAAGGCAGGCGCAGCTGGGCGAAGCGGCCTTCCTTGGCAACAAGCTGGATCGATGCGCCGGCGGAGCGGCCCATCTTGGCGCCACCGCCGGGACGCAGCTCCACTGCGTGGATGACGGTACCCACCGGGATGTTGAGCAGCGGGAGGTTGTTACCGGGCTTGATGTCAGCACCGGCACCTGCCTCTACAACGTCACCCTGGGAGAGCTTGTTGGGAGCGATGATGTAACGCTTGGTGCCATCAACGTAGTGCAGGAGGGCGATGCGAGCCGTGCGGTTCGGATCGTACTCGATTTCGGCAACGCGGGCGTTGACGCCGTCCTTGTCGTGGCGACGGAAGTCGATCAGACGGTACTGGCGCTTGTGTCCACCACCCTTGTGACGGGTGGTGATCTTACCGGTGTTGTTACGGCCGCCCTTTTTGGGCAGCGGACGTACCAACGACTTTTCCGGCGTCGACCGCGTAATTTCGATGAAGTCCGCTACGCTCGAGCCACGACGGCCCGGGGTAGTCGGCTTGTACTTACGGATTCCCATAATTTATTTCCTCGTTAAAGTGGTCTCCGCTACGCGAGCGGACCGCCGAAGATGTCGATGGTGCCTTCTTTGAGGGTGACAATCGCACGCTTGGTGTTCTTGCGGGTACCCCATCCGAATTTGGTGCGCTTGCGCTTACCGGCACGGTTGATGGTGTTGATCGATTCGACCTTGACGGAGAAGATCTTCTCCACGGCCAGCTTGATCTCGGTCTTGTTCGAACGGGGGTCCACCAGGAAGGTGTACTTGCCCTCGTCGATCAGGCCGTAGCTCTTTTCCGACACGACGGGTGCAAGCACGACGTCGCGGGGATCCTTGATGGTGGCTGCACTCACTTGGCATCCTCCTCGTTCTTAGCTGCCTTAGCGGCAACGAATGCGTCGTAGGCAGCCTTGGTGAAGACAACGTCATCAGAGACGAGAACGTCGTAGGTGTTCAGCTGGTCTACGTACAGAACGTGAACGCCGGCGAGGTTGCGCACGGACAGTGCGGCAACATCGTTATCGCGCTCGATGACGACCAGCAGGTTCTTGCGGTCGGAAAAACCGCGGAGCGTTGCCAGTGCGGTCTTGGCGGAGGGCTTGGTGCCTTCAACCAGTTCTGCGACAACGTGGATACGACCGTTGCGTGCCCGGTCAGACAGTGCGCCGCGCAGTGCAGCAGCAATCATCTTCTTGGGGGTGCGCTGGCTGTAGTCACGCGGGGTGGGACCGTGGACAATGCCACCGCCGGTCATGTGCGGAGCACGGATTGAACCCTGACGGGCGCGGCCGGTGCCCTTCTGCTTGAACGGCTTGCGTCCTGCACCGGAAACTTCAGCGCGGGTCTTGGTCTTGTGGGTTCCCTGGCGGGCAGCAGCGAGCTGGGCAACGACAACCTGGTGCAGCAGCGGCACGTTGGTCTGAACGTCGAAGATCTCTGCAGGCAGGTCAACCTGGACAGTGTTAGCCATTGGATTAGGCTCCCTTCACGGCGGTGCGTACGAGGACGACCTGGCCGCGGGCGCCGGGAACGGCACCCTTGATAAGGAGCAGCGACTTCTCGACGTCAACCGCGTGGACCGTGAGGTTCAGCGTGGTGTGACGAACGGCGCCCATGCGGCCGGCCATTTTCATGCCCTTGAAGACGCGGCTCGGGGTGGATGCGCCACCGATTGAACCGGGCTTACGGTGGTTCTTGTGGGCACCGTGGGAAGCTCCAACACCGTGGAAGCCGTGACGCTTCATAACACCGGCGAAGCCCTTACCCTTGGTGGTGCCGATGACGTCGATCTTCTGGCCGGCTTCGAAGACCTCTACGGAGAGCTCCTGGCCCAGCTCGTACTCGGCAGCATCTGCGGTACGGAGTTCGACGACGTGGCGGCGAGGCGTGACGCCTGCCTTTTCAAAGTGACCAGCCAGCGGCTTGGTGACCTTGCGGGGATCGATCTGGCCGTAGCCGATCTGAACGGCGACGTAGCCATCAGCTTCTGCATTGCGCAGCTGGGTGATGACGTTCGAGTCTGCCTGGACCACAGTGACGGGGATGAGCTTGTTGTTCTCGTCCCAGACCTGGGTCATGCCGAGCTTCGTGCCCAGCAGGCCCTTTACGTTACGGGTTGCGGTCATAGTTTCTCAGCACCTCCCTACAGCTTGATTTCGATGTTCACGTCAGCCGGCAGGTCGAGACGCATGAGCGAGTCGACAGCCTTCGGCGTGGGATCGATGATGTCGATAAGACGCTTGTGCGTGCGCATTTCAAAGTGCTCGCGGCTGTCCTTGTACTTGTGCGGAGAGCGGATCACGCAGTACACGTTCTTCTCCGTCGGCAGCGGCACGGGGCCTACTACCGTTGCGCCTGCGCGCGTGACCGTCTCAACGATCTTCCGTGCTGAAACGTCAATGACCTCGTGGTCGTATGACTTCAGCCGGATGCGGATTTTTTGTCCCGCCATGTCGCCTGACTCTCTTTCAGTCTGTGCTTCCCCGGTTTAGGGCTGCCCTGTTCACTTACTCGTTGTATGGCTGCCGAAGCATTTGAGGTCGTAACCACCATCCGCCGCACAAGCTGAATCCGGATGACTCCGGGTTCCTCAACCTGCCGGCGCAACCGACCCCCGCGGTCGGGCGTGTCGCGCTGAACACGCATACAAATCCGCAATTCCATTGGGGTGGGTTATGTTTGGTCTTCAGCTTGGACCCTGCACCCGGCATTATCCGGATCGGGACGCGAAGAAGCGCTTGAACAACTCATCTAGTATGCCGGAAATCCGTGGCAGATGCGAATCGGCTCCCGGTCCGGCCTGGTCAAGGGCCATTGCAGCCCATTGCCGGGGACAGGAACGCGCTGGATGATAGGGGCATGACCCTCGAAGGCACTGAATCGGTGACGGAACTGGCCGGACGCGTGCCGCCGTCGTTCACTCTTGGCGTCGCGGCGGCGGCGTTCCAGATCGAAGGCGCGCTCAAGTCCGGTGGCCGTGGACCATCTGGCTGGGACGCCTTTGCGGAAAAGCCTGGCGCCATCCAGGACGGCCACTCCCCCGCCGTGGCCTGCGACCACTACAACAGGTTCCCGGAGGATGTGGCACTGCTCAAGGAGCTGGGCGTCGACTCCTACCGGTTCTCGCTCTCCTGGCCGCGTATCCAACCCGACGGTCGGGGCGGCTTCAATGCGGAGGGCCTGGACTTCTACGACCGGCTGATCGACCAGCTCCTCGAAGCCGGCATCTCCCCCATGGCAACGCTCTACCACTGGGACACTCCGTTGCCCCTGGAACACCGTGGCGGCTGGCTGAACCGGGAGACGGCAGAGCGGTTTGGCGAGTACGCCAGGGCCGCCGGCGAACGGTTCGGTGACCGGGTGGCGCAGTGGGTCACCCTTAACGAACCTGTTTCGGTCACCTTGAACGGATATGCCCTGGGCGTGCATGCCCCCGGGCGCCGCTTGATGTTTAACGCCCTTCCGTCCATCCACCACCAACTCCTGGCTCACGGGCTCGGTGTACAGGCGCTGCGGGCGGCCGGAGTTTTGGGGGGCATCGGCCTGACCAACCTGCACTCGCCCGTCCGGCCCGCCAGCCGGAAGATCGGCGACCGACTGGTGGCCCATCTGTACGACCTGCTGGCCAACAGGATCTACGCCGACCCCGTCCTGCTGGGCCGGTACCCCACCTTGCCCTTGTACGCGAAGCCCTGGCTGCGTTCCCTCGGAAAAATCTCCGATGCCGACCTCCGCACCATCCACCAGCCGTTGGACTTCTACGGGCTCAACTACTATTTCCCGGTCAAGGTGGCCCTGGGCCCGGGCATCACGCCGATGCCTGCGGATATGCACAAGGAAGTGGCCAAGCTGCCCTTCCATGAGGTGGGCTACGCGGAGTTTGGCAGCACCGGATTCGGCTGGCCGGTGGCGCCGGACCATTTGGGAATCCTGCTGCAGGAAATGCGGGACCGGTACGGGGAGGCCCTCCCGCCGGTTTACATTACCGAGGGCGGTGCCAGCTTCCCTGAACCCGACCGTGTTGCCGGAACACTTGAGGACACCGACCGGGTGGAGTACCTGGCCGCGCATCTGGGAGCGGCACTGGATGCCACCGCTCCTGGCGGCAAGGCCGAGGGCGTTGACCTCCGGGGCTACTACGTCTGGACGCTGATGGACAACTTCGAGTGGGCAGCAGGCTACTCGCAGCGCTTTGGACTGGTGCACGTGGACTTCGAGACGCAGGAGCGGAGTCCCAAGCGGTCCTTCTACTGGTACCAGGCGTTGTCCAGGGCACGGAGCCACCGCCGGGCGTAGTGCACGGCGGGGCGCGCCGGCCCCGGGTCCCCGCTGCTACCCCTGTCCCACCACCGTGAGGAAAATCAGGACGCAGTTCAGGCCGACGATCAGGGTGGCACTGGTCCATCCGGCGATCCGAAGCGGCTTCGAGTCGGCGTGGACCCCCATCACCTTGCGGCTGCCGGTGAGCCGGATCAATGGAATCAGGGCGAACGGAATGCCGAAACTCAGGAGAACCTGGCTGAGGACCAAAGCCAGCGTGGGTTCGATGCCGGCGCCGAGGACCGCCAGCGCGGGAATCAAGGTGACCGTCCGGCGGGCCAGCAACGGAATCCGCACCTTCAGCAGGCCGCCCATGATGGTGGCACCCGCGTAGCATCCCACCGATGTGGATGCCAGGCCGGATGCCAGGAGGCCCACCGCGAAGACGACGCCGATCACTGGCCCGAGCGCGGACGTCACCGCAGCGTGGGCACCGGCGATGGTGTCGGTTCCCTCCACGCCCCGAAGGCTGGAGGCAGCCAGCAGCAGCATGGCGATATTGACGACGCCGGCCAGCAGCAAAGCGCCGGCGACGTCCACGCGGGTGGTCCGGATCAGGCGGGTCCTGACGGCCGGGTCCTCCGAGAAGCCATGGCGGTCTCGGGCCAGGGCCGAATGCAGGTAGATGGCGTGCGGCATGACGGTGGCACCGAGCATGCTCGCCGCGAGCAGTACCGTATCGGTTCCCTCGAAGCGGGGCACCAGCCCGGCCAGGGCTCCCCCGGCGTCCGGCGGTGCGACGAAGAGGCCCGAAACGAACCCGACCGCAATCACGCCCAGCAGGGTGAGGATGGCAAATTCGAAGGACTTTTGGCTGCGGTGCGACTGCAGTGTCAGCAGGAGCATGGACGCCAGCCCGATGATGACTCCGCCGGTCAGCAGGGGCAGGCCGAACAGCAGGTTGAGGGCCACTGCCCCGCCGATGACTTCGGCCATGTCCGTGGCTCCGGCAACGATCTCAGCCTGAACCCAGTAGGCGCGGCGGCGGCGCGTGCCAAGGCGCTGGCCGAGTATCTCCGGCAGGCTCATGCCAGTGGCGAGCCCGAGCTTGGCGGACTGGTACTGGATCAGCACGGCCATCCCGTTGGCAGCCACAAGGACCCACACCAGGAGGTACCCGAAGCTGGCGCCCGCGGTCAGGTTCGCGGCCACGTTGCCCGGGTCCACATACGCAATGGCGGCCACGAACGCGGGTCCGAGCAGCAGCAGGCGCGACCAGAGCCTGGTGGTGGCGGGTTCCGCCGTCATTGTTGAAACAGCCATCACGTAGTCCTCGTCGTTGCGGGCGTCGATACAACGAGGATACCGCGAATTTAGGTATACCGAAAAGTAGGAATAAGGCCTACCGGCATGTGGCGGCTGTCCCTGCTACTGGTTCTTGTTTGACCTGTTGATCCGCTTGGCGCGGTCAATCTCATGCCGGAAATATTTGCGGGTCCAGAGCACGCCGGCTACAACGGCAACCGCGATGATCAGGAAGATAAGCCATCCCATGATGATCTCCTTTCAGTGCTGCAACAGTATCAGTGGCCTGTTAACGAAAAAGAACAGCCCCGCTGCTACTGCAGCGGGGCTGTTCTTTCAGTTCAGCAAGTATTACTTGATGATCTTGGTGACACGTCCCGAACCAACGGTGCGGCCGCCTTCGCGGATAGCGAAGCCGAGGCCCTCTTCCATAGCGATCGGCTGGATGAGCGCAACGGTCATCTCAGTGTTGTCGCCAGGCATAACCATTTCCGTGCCCTCGGGCAGGGTGATAACGCCGGTTACGTCCGTGGTACGGAAGTAGAACTGCGGGCGGTAGTTGGAGTAGAACGGGTTGTGACGTCCGCCTTCGTCCTTGGAGAGGATGTAGACGTTGGCCTCGAAGTCGGTGTGCGGGGTGATGGAACCCGGCTTGACGACAACCTGGCCACGCTCGACATCGTCGCGCTTCAGACCGCGGAGCAGGAGGCCACAGTTCTCGCCGGCCCATGCTTCGTCGAGCTGCTTGTGGAACATCTCGATACCGGTAACCGTGGTCTTCTGGACCGGGCGGATGCCGACGATCTCGACCTCGGAGTTGATGGCGAGGGTTCCACGCTCGGCGCGGCCCGTAACTACGGTGCCACGGCCGGTGATGGTGAAGACGTCTTCGATCGGCATCAGGAACGGCTTGTCGCGGTCACGTACGGGGTCCGGAACGGACTCGTCGACTGCAGCCATCAGGTCCTCAACGGACTTGACCCACTCGGGGTCGCCTTCCAGGGCCTTCAGGCCGGAAACGCGGACCACGGGAGCTTCGTCACCATCGAAGCCCTGCGAGCTCAGGAGCTCACGAACTTCCATTTCAACGAGGTCCAGCAGTTCCTCATCGTCAACCATGTCGGCCTTGTTCAGGGCGACCAGCAGGTAGGGAACACCAACCTGGCGGGCGAGCAGAACGTGCTCGCGGGTCTGTGCCATGGGGCCGTCGGTAGCAGCAACCACGAGGATTGCGCCGTCCATCTGGGCAGCACCGGTGATCATGTTCTTGATGTAGTCAGCGTGACCCGGGGCGTCTACGTGTGCGTAGTGGCGCTTTTCGGTCTGGTACTCCACGTGGGAGATGTTGATGGTAATGCCACGCTGACGCTCTTCGGGAGCAGAGTCGATCGACGCGAAGTCGCGCTTCTCGTTGAGATCCGGGTACTTGTCGTACAGCACCTTGGAAATGGCGGCCGTCAGCGTCGTCTTACCGTGGTCAACGTGACCAATGGTGCCGATGTTGACGTGCGGCTTAGTCCGCTCGAACTTTGCCTTTGCCACAGGTTCCTCCTAGAACGTTTTCAAATGACGTACCCTCCTGCCGCTCTTGTCGCGGCAGAAACTCAGGTAAGTCTACTTGGGGGGCTTTGGTTTGGTGAAATTGCAGATTCAGGAACTAATACTAGTCCCAGGATCCTGTTCGTGCAGGGGCCGGACCGGCTGCCGGATGAATCCGATGGGCCCGGCCTCCTGCACAGGCTGTGCTTTCCGTTGCCGGCAAGCGCACCCGAGTTTGTTGCTTTGAGCAGTCCGGGGACTACTCGCCGCGGGACTTCTGGATGATCTCGTCGGCAACAGCCTTCGGGACCTCGGCGTAGCTGTTGAACGTCATGGAGTACACAGCGCGGCCCTGGGTCTTGGAGCGCAGGTCACCGATGTAGCCGAACATGCCGGACAGCGGAACGTGCGCACGGATGACCTTGACGCCCTGTGCATCTTCCATGGACTGCATCTGGCCACGGCGGGAGTTGAGGTCACCGATAACTTCACCCATGTATTCCTCAGGGGTGCGGACCTCGACATCCATCAGCGGTTCGAGCAGGACCGGGTTCGCCTTGCGTGCAGCTTCCTTGAAAGCCATACGGCCGGCGATCTTGAAGGCCATTTCCGAGGAGTCAACATCGTGGTACGCGCCGTCGATCAGCGTGGCCTTGATGCCGACAACCGGGTAACCCGCCAGGACGCCGTCGTTCAGTGCGTCCTGGATGCCCGCGTCAACAGACGGGATGTACTCGCGCGGAACGCGGCCACCGGTGACCTTGTTCTCGAACTCGTACAGCTCGCCCTCGGCGGTGTCCAGCGGCTCGATGGCAATCTGGATCTTTGCGAACTGACCCGAACCACCGGTCTGCTTCTTGTGCGTGTAGTCGTGGCGTTCGACAGCACGCTTGATGGTTTCGCGGTAGGCGACCTGGGGCTTGCCCACGTTGGCCTCGACCTTGAATTCGCGGCGCATGCGGTCCACCAGGATGTCCAGGTGGAGCTCGCCCATGCCGGCGATGATGGTCTGGCCGGTGTCTTCGTTGAGGGACACCTGGAAGGTGGGGTCCTCAGCGGAGAGCTTCTGGATGGCCGTGGAGAGCTTCTCCTGGTCACCCTTGGTGTTCGGCTCGATGGCAACCGAGATCACGGGCTCCGGGAAGCTCATGGACTCGAGGACGATCTGGTTGGCGGAGTCGCACAGGGTATCGCCTGTGGTGGTGTCCTTCAGACCGATCGCTGCGTAGATGTGGCCGGCGGTAGCGCCCTCAACAGGCATTTCCTTGTTGGCGTGCATCTGGAAGAGCTTGCCGATGCGCTCCTTCTTGCCCTTGGTGGAGTTGACCACCTGGGCGCCTGCCTCAACGTGACCGGAGTACACGCGGATGAAGGTGAGCTGGCCGAAGAAGGGGTGCGCAGCAATCTTGAAGGCCAGTGCGGAGAACGGCTCTTCGGAAGAAGGCTTGCGGGTCAGTTCCTTCTCTTCGTCGCGGGGATCGTGGCCGACCATCGGGGGGACGTCGAGCGGGTTGGGCAGGTAGTCCACAACTGCATCGAGCATGGGCTGAACGCCGCGGTTCTTGAAGGCGGAACCACAGAAGATCGGGTACAGCTCGGAGTTGATGGTCATCTTGCGGATGCCGGCCTTGAGCTCGTCGATCGAGATCTCTTCACCCTCGAGGTACTTCTCCATGAGTTCCTCGGAGGACTCTGCGACGGTCTCGACGAGGTTCGCGCGGTACTCCTCGGCCTTTTCCTGGAGGTCAGCCGGGATCTCACGGATCTCGTACTTGGCACCCATGGTGACGTCACCCTTGGCATCGCCGGGCCACACCAGAGCGCGCATGTAGAGCAGGTCCACGACGCCGATGAAGTCGTTCTCGGCACCGATGGGCAGCTGCATGACCAGCGGCTTGGCACCGAGGCGGCTGATGATGGTGTCTACGGTGAAGTAGAAGTCAGCGCCCAGCTTGTCCATCTTGTTGACGAAGCAGATACGCGGAACGTTGTACTTGTCAGCCTGGCGCCAAACGGTCTCAGACTGCGGCTCAACACCTTCCTTGCCGTCGAACACGGCAACTGCACCGTCGAGGACGCGCAGGGAGCGCTCTACCTCAACCGTGAAGTCCACGTGGCCCGGGGTGTCGATGATGTTGATCTGGTTGTTTTCCCAGAAGCAGGTCACGGCGGCAGACGTGATGGTGATGCCGCGTTCCTTTTCCTGTTCCATCCAGTCGGTGGTCGAAGCGCCGTCGTGCGTTTCGCCGATCTTGTGGTTCACACCCGTGTAGAACAGGATGCGCTCGGTTGTGGTGGTCTTGCCGGCATCAATGTGGGCCATGATGCCGATATTGCGGACCTTACTAAGGTCGGTAAGCACGTCCTGTGCCACGGGGTCTCCTTTTGGGATGGACTACGCGTTCGCCGCCGGCTCGATCGAGCCGGCGGCGTCCGGGGAGTATTACCAGCGGTAGTGTGCGAAGGCCTTGTTGGACTCGGCCATCTTGTGGGTGTCTTCGCGACGCTTCACAGCGGCACCGAGACCGTTGGAGGCATCCAGGATTTCGTTCTGGAGGCGCTCGGTCATCGTCTTTTCACGGCGGGCCTTGGAGTAGCCAACCAGCCAGCGCAGGGCGAGTGCGGTGGAGCGGCCCGGCTTGACCTCAACCGGAACCTGGTAGGTGGCGCCACCGACGCGGCGGGAGCGAACCTCGAGCGAAGGCTTGACGTTGTCCATGGCCTTCTTCAGGGCTGCAACGGGATCGCCGCCGGACTTGGCGCGTGCGCCTTCGAGTGCACCGTAGACAATGCGCTCTGCCGTGGACTTCTTGCCGTCAACGAGCACCTTGTTGATGAGCTGGGTTACCAGCGGGGAACCGTATACCGGATCCGAAACGAGCGGCCGCTTGGGGGCCGGACCCTTGCGAGGCATATTACTTCTTCTCCATCTTTGCGCCGTAGCGGCTGCGGGCCTGCTTACGGTTCTTCACACCCTGGGTATCGAGGGCGCCACGGACGATCTTGTAGCGGACACCCGGGAGGTCCTTAACACGACCACCGCGAACGAGCACAATGGAGTGCTCCTGCAGGTTGTGGCCAACACCGGGGATGTAGGCGGTAACTTCCACGCCGCCGTTGAGGCGCACACGGGCCACCTTGCGCAGAGCCGAGTTCGGCTTCTTCGGGGTGGTGGTGTAGACGCGGGTGCAGACACCGCGGCGCATGGGGCTGCCCTTAAGCGCGGGAGCCTTGGTCTTTGAGACCTTAGGCGTGCGGCCCTTGCGGACCAGCTGGTTAATCGTAGGCACTCTCGTGTTCTCCGTTTTTCCGGAGTGGCTGTTTCCGGCCACTCTCCTGTTGCGTTGCCCCGCCGCCCGGGCCTTGAAGAAGATCTCCAGGGCGGCGAAGGCGAAGCCTTAATAGTCGGATCGCATCCCCGGGGGCGACTGGTGTCGAACAAGTCCCTAGGCATGCAAAAATGTGGCATACGTTGCACAAGAACCCTGCAAACCGGAAACGTCGCTCTGGCCCAGCCTTTCAGCTAAAACCGGCGCTCTCATCCACTGCCACAATAACAATTGGTAACAAGTCTAGCATGGACGGGCTCCATGCCTTAATCGGGGCCCCTCCCCCTTGGGTTAAAGCGGGATGGTCCCCCACCTTGCGGTGCGGGACCATCCCTTTGTAAGGCTCTACCGGAGTTGGTTACCGGAAGTCGTTGCCCAGGTCGTAGTCATCCAGCGGGATGGCGTGGAACTCGGGAGCTCCGTCACCGCCCAGGGTGTCGTACGAGAAGTCACTGAATGCGCTGGGGCCGGTGAACAGGTTGGCCTTTGCTTCCTCAGTGGGCTCCACGGTGACCTCGGTGTAGCGCGGGAGGCCCGTGCCGGCCGGGATCAGCTTACCGATGATGACGTTTTCCTTCAGGCCCAGCAGCGGATCGCTCTTGCCTTCCATGGCCGCCTGCGTCAGGACGCGGGTGGTCTCCTGGAAGGAAGCTGCGGACAGCCAGGACTCGGTGGCCAGCGACGCCTTGGTGATGCCCATGAGCTCAGGACGTCCGGAAGCCGGAGTCTTGCCCTCGGACACAACGCGGCGGTTGGCGTCCTCGAACCGGCTGCGCTCGGCGAGCTCGCCGGGCAGCAGGTCCGATTCGCCGGACTCGATGACCGTGACGCGGCGCAGCATTTGGCGGACGATAACCTCGACGTGCTTGTCGTGGATACCGATGCCCTGGCTGCGGTACACGCCCTGGACTTCGTCCACCAGGAACTTCTGTGCCGCACGCGGACCCATGATGCGCAGGACCTGCTTGGGGTCCACCGGGCCGTTGATCAGCTTCTGTCCAACGGAGACGTGGTCGCCGTCTTCGATCAGCAGGCGTGAACGGCGCAGGACCGGGTAAGCGATCTCTTCCGTTCCGTCATCCGGGGTGATGACCAGGCGCATCTGGCGCTCGGACTCTTCAATGGTGATGCGGCCGGCTGCTTCAGCAATCGGGGCAACACCCTTGGGAGTACGGGCTTCGAAGAGCTCCTGGATACGGGGCAGACCCTGGGTGATGTCGTCGCCACCGCCGGCGGACACAGCACCACCGGTGTGGAACGTACGCATGGTCAGCTGGGTACCGGGTTCACCGATGGACTGTGCGGCGATGATGCCCACGGCCTCACCGATGTCCACGGTCTTTCCGGTGGCCAGCGAACGGCCGTAGCACAGGGCGCAGGTGCCGACGCTGGACTCACAGGTGAGTACGGAGCGGACCTTGACCTCGGTGATGCCTGCCTTGAAGAGCTCGTCGATAACGACGTCGCCGCAGTCGGTCCCGGCTGCTGCGAGGACGTTGCCCTCGGAGTCAACGACGTCGACGGCCAGCGTACGTGCGTACGCGCTGTTCTCGACGTTCTCGTCCAGGACGAGCTCACCGTTGGAGTCGGCGACGGCGATCGGCGTGACCAGGCCACGTTCGGTGCCGCAGTCCTCTTCACGAACGATAACATCCTGCGAGACGTCCACCAGACGACGGGTCAGGTAACCCGAGTTGGCGGTACGCAGGGCGGTATCGGCCAGACCCTTACGGGCACCGTGCGTGGCGATGAAGTATTCCAGCACCGACAGGCCCTCACGGTAGGAGGACTTGATGGGGCGCGGGATGATCTCACCCTTCGGGTTGGCCACCAGGCCACGGATACCCGCGATCTGTCGGACCTGCATCCAGTTACCACGTGCACCCGAGGACACCATGCGGTTGATGGTGTTCATCGGGGACAGGCTCTCACGCATCACCGAGGCGATGTCGTTGGTGGCCTTGTTCCAGATCTCGATCAGTTCCTGGCGGCGCTCGTCGTCGTCGATCAGGCCCTTGTCGTACTGGCCCTGGATCTTGGCGGCCCGCTCCTCGTACCCGGCAAGGATTTCCGGCTTGGCAGCCGGGACCTCGATGTCGGAGATGGCGACGGTGACGCCCGAACGCGTGGCCCAGTAGAAACCGGCATCCTTCAGGTTGTCCAGCGTTGCGGCGGTGACAACCTTCGGGTAACGCTCGGCGAGGTCGTTGACGATGCGGGACAGTTCGCCCTTGTCGGCAACAGCCTCAACCCAGGGGTAGTCCTCGGGCAGGGTCTCGTTGAAGAGAACCTGGCCCAGGGAGGTCTGGACGAGCGCGGGCTGACCCGGCTCCCAGCCTTCGGGAGCTTCCCAGCCGGCGTAGGGCACGAAACCCTCGAGGCGGATCTTGACCTGCGAGTTCAGGTGCAGCTCGCGGGCGTCGAACGCCATGATGGCTTCCGAAACCGAACCGAAGATGCGGCCTTCGCCGGCTGACCCCTTCCGCTTGGTGGTCAGGTGGTACAGGCCGATGATCATATCCTGCGAGGGCAGGGTGACCGGACGTCCGTCAGAGGGCTTCAGGATGTTGTTCGAGGACAGCATCAGGATGCGGGCCTCAGCCTGGGCCTCGGGGCTCAGCGGCAGGTGCACTGCCATCTGGTCGCCATCGAAGTCGGCGTTGAAGGCGCCACAAACCAGCGGGTGAAGCTGGATTGCCTTGCCTTCAACAAGCTGCGGCTCGAACGCCTGGATACCCAGGCGGTGCAGGGTAGGTGCACGGTTGAGCAGCACCGGGTGTTCGGTGATGATCTCTTCCAGCACGTCCCAGACCTGCGGACGGTAGCGCTCAACCATGCGCTTGGCCGACTTGATGTTCTGGGCGTGGTTGAGGTCAACCAGGCGCTTCATCACGAACGGCTTGAAGAGCTCCAGGGCCATCTGCTTGGGCAGGCCGCACTGGTGCAGCTTCAGCTGCGGGCCGACGACGATGACCGAACGGCCGGAGTAGTCGACGCGCTTGCCGAGGAGGTTCTGGCGGAAACGGCCCTGCTTGCCCTTGAGCATGTCGCTCAGGGACTTCAGCGGACGGTTGCCCGGTCCGGTGACCGGACGGCCACGGCGGCCGTTGTCGAAGAGGCTGTCAACAGCTTCCTGAAGCATGCGCTTCTCGTTGTTGACGATGATCTCCGGAGCACCCAGGTCAAGCAGGCGCTTGAGGCGGTTGTTGCGGTTGATCACGCGGCGGTACAGGTCGTTGAGGTCGGAGGTCGCGAAGCGGCCACCGTCCAGCTGGACCATGGGGCGCAGTTCCGGCGGGATCACCGGGACGGCGTCCAGGACCATGCCAAGCGGGCTGTTGTTGGTGGTCAGGAACGCGTTGACCACCTTCAGGCGCTTGAGGGCACGGGTCTTGCGCTGGCCCTTGCCGTTGGCGATGACGTCGCGCAGCAGGTCGGACTCGGCCTGCATGTCGAAGTTCTCAAGGCGCTTCTTGATGGCTTCGGCACCCATGGAGCCTTCGAAGTACATGCCGTAGCGGTCGCGCAGCTCGCGGTACAGGCCTTCGTCACCTTCGAGGTCGGCGACCTTGAGGTTCTTGAAGCGGTCCCAGACCTGCTCGAGCCGCTCGATGTCGGCGTCGGCACGCTTGCGCACGTTGGCCATCTGGCGGTCGGCGGAGTCGCGGGCCTTCTTCTTGTCGGCAGCCTTGGCGCCTTCGCCCTCGAGGCGTGCGATTTCGCCTTCGAGGTCGCGGGCGATTGCGGCGATGTCGGCGTCGCGGTTGTCGATCAGCTGCTTCTTCTCGATGTCGTGCTCAACCTGCAGGTTGGGCAGTTCCTCGTGGCGGGCAGCCTCGTCGACGCTGGTGATCATGTAGGCAGCGAAGTAGATGACCTTTTCGAGGTCCTTCGGAGCCAGGTCAAGGAGGTAGCCCAGGCGGGACGGAACACCCTTGAAGTACCAGATGTGGGTTACAGGTGCGGCCAGTTCGATGTGGCCCATGCGCTCACGGCGGACCTTGGCGCGGGTGACTTCAACGCCACAGCGCTCACAGATGATGCCCTTGAAGCGCACGCGCTTGTACTTGCCGCAGTAGCATTCCCAGTCCCGGGACGGGCCGAAGATCTTCTCGCAGAAGAGGCCGTCCTTCTCGGGCTTGAGCGTGCGGTAGTTGATGGTTTCCGGCTTCTTAACCTCGCCGTACGACCAGCCGCGGATGTCTTCCGCGGTGGCGAGGCCGATCTGCATGAGGCCGAAGGAGGATTCGCTGGACATATGGTCCCTGTTCTCTCTTGTTCTCTAAATTCTGAAGTCTTAGGTGCGGGATGAGGGAGGGGGCGTACGACGGCGGGTGGTCACCCGCCGTCGTCAACCGCCTGCTAGACCTCTTCTACGGAGCTGGGCTCTGCGCGAGACAGATCGATGCCCAGTTCCTCCGCAGCCGTGAAGACTGCGTCATCAGAGTCACGCATTTCAATTGTGGTTCCGTCCGTGGAAAGAACTTCCACGTTCAGGCACAGCGACTGCATTTCCTTGATCAAGACCTTGAAGGATTCGGGAACGCCCGGCTCGGGGATGTTCTCGCCCTTGACGATCGCTTCGTAGACCTTCACGCGGCCGTGGATGTCATCCGACTTGATCGTGAGGAGTTCCTGGAGCGTGTAGGCGGCGCCGTAAGCTTCGAGCGCCCACACTTCCATTTCACCGAAGCGCTGGCCACCGAACTGTGCCTTACCACCCAGCGGCTGCTGCGTGATCATGGAGTACGGGCCGGTGGAGCGTGCGTGGATCTTGTCGTCCACCAGGTGGTGGAGCTTCAGGATGTACATGTAGCCGACCGAGATCGGATCCGGGAACGGCTCGCCGGAGCGGCCGTCAAACAGGCGGGTCTTGCCGGAGGAGTTGATCAGGCGGTCACCGTCGCGGGTCACGTTGGTGGAATCCAGCAAGCCCGTGATTTCCTCTTCGCGGGCACCGTCGAACACCGGCGTTGCAACAGTGGTGGGACCACTTTCGCGCGGCAGGTTCGGCAGCTGCTTGACCCACTCGGGCTCGCCCTCGATCTTCCAACCGGTCTTGGCAACCCAGCCAAGGTGGGTTTCGAGCACCTGGCCCACGTTCATACGGCCCGGAACACCCAGCGGGTTCAGGACGATGTCAACGGGGGTGCCGTCGGCAAGGAAGGGCATGTCCTCAACGGGGAGGATCTTGGAGATAACACCCTTGTTGCCGTGGCGGCCGGCGAGCTTGTCGCCGTCGGTGATCTTGCGCTTGGCGGCCACGTAGACGCGGACCAGCTGGTTCACGCCCGGAGGCAGCTCGTCATCGTTGTCGCGGTCGAAGACGCGCACGCCGATGACGGTGCCGGACTCGCCGTGGGGCACCTTCAGGGAGGTGTCGCGGACTTCGCGGGACTTCTCGCCGAAGATGGCGCGCAGCAGGCGCTCTTCCGGGGTCAGTTCGGTTTCACCCTTCGGGGTGACCTTTCCAACCAGGATGTCCCCTGCTTCAACCTCGGCACCGATGTGGATGATGCCGCGCTCGTCCAGGCCGGCCAGGACTTCCTCGGACACGTTGGGGATGTCACGGGTGATTTCCTCGGCACCAAGCTTGGTGTCGCGGGCATCGATTTCGTGCTCCTCGATGTGGATGGAGGAAAGGACGTCCTCGGCAACGATGCGCTGCGAGAGGATGATGGCGTCCTCGAAGTTGTGGCCTTCCCATGACATGAATGCCACGAGCAGGTTCTTGCCCAGTGCGAGTTCACCCTGGTCCGTTGCCGGGCCGTCGGCGATGATGCCGCCAACTTCCAGGCGCTGGCCTTCGTTCACCAGGACACGGTGGTTGTAGCAGTTGCCCTGGTTGGACCGGGCGAACTTGTTGATGCGGTAGTTGGTCTCGGTGCCGTCGTCGTTGAGCATGATGACGAGCTCGGCGGAAACCTCGGTGACCACACCGGCCTTCTTGGCGATGACAACGTCACCGGCGTCGACGGCGGCGGCGCGCTCCATGCCGGTGCCCACGAACGGAGCCTCGGAACGGACCAGCGGCACAGCCTGGCGCTGCATGTTGGCACCCATGAGTGCGCGGTTGGCGTCGTCGTGCTCCAGGAACGGGATCAGGGCGGTAGCCACGGACACCATCTGGCGCGGGGAGACGTCCATGAACTCGACATCCGCAGCGGGAACGAGGACGGGCTCGCCTCCACCACCACGGGCACGGACCAGGACGGTGTCTTCAGCGAACTTGTTGTTCTCGTCCAGCGGCGCGTTGGCCTGGGCGATCAGGACCTCGGCCTCGTCGTCGGCTGTCAGGTACTGGACGTCGTCGGACACGACGCCGTCCTTGACCAGGCGGTACGGGGTCTCGATGAAGCCGAACGGGTTGATGCGTCCGTAGGATGCCAGCGAACCGATTAGGCCAATGTTGGGGCCTTCAGGGGTTTCGATGGGGCACATACGTCCGTAGTGGGACGGGTGCACGTCACGGACTTCCATGCCGGCGCGGTCACGGGACAGACCACCGGGGCCAAGGGCCGACAGGCGGCGCTTGTGGGTCAGGCCCGAGAGCGGGTTGTTCTGGTCCATGAACTGCGACAGCTGGGAAGTTCCGAAGAACTCCTTGATGGCAGCAACGACGGGGCGGATGTTGATCAGGGTCTGCGGCGTGATGGCCTCGACGTCCTGGGTGGTCATACGCTCGCGGACAACGCGCTCCATTCGGGACAGGCCGGTGCGGACCTGGTTCTCGATGAGCTCGCCGACGGCGCGGATGCGGCGGTTGCCGAAGTGGTCGATGTCGTCGATCTCGACGCGCAGATCCACTTCCTGGCCATCGCGGGTGCCCTTGATGGTCTTCTCGCCGGCGTGCAGCGCGACGAGGAACTTGATCATGGCCACGATGTCTTCAACGTGCAGGACAGAGGCTTCCTTGTCGCCAAGGGAGCGGTCGATGCCAAGCTTGCGGTTGATCTTGTAGCGGCCAACCTTGGCCAGATCGTAGCGCTTGGAGTTGAAGTACAGGTTGTCCAGCAGGGACTGGGCAGCCTCGACGGTGGGCGGCTCGCCCGGACGCAGCTTGCGGTAGATGTCCAGCAGGGCGTCTTCGCGGGTTTCGGTGGCGTCCTTCTCCAGGGTTGCCCTCATGGAGTCGTACTGGCCGAACTCTTCGAGGATCTGGCCTTCGGTCCAGCCAAGGGCCTTCAGCAGCACGGTGACGGACTGCTTGCGCTTGCGGTCGAGGCGGACACCGACCTGGTCACGCTTGTCGATCTCGAGCTCGAACCACGCACCGCGGGACGGGATGATCTTCGCGGTGAAGATGTCCTTGTCACTGGTCTTGTCGGCGGCGCGCTCGAAGTAGGCGCCCGGCGAACGGACCAGCTGGGAGACGACGACACGCTCGGTGCCGTTGACGACGAAGGTGCCCTTCTCGGTCATCAGCGGGAAGTCACCCATGAACACGGTCTGCTGCTTGATTTCGCCCGTGTTGTTGTTCATGAACTCGGCCTTGACGTACAGCGGAGCCGAGTACGTTGCGTCCCGGTCCTTGCACTCGGCCATGGTGTACTTGGGGTCAGCGAACTCCGGATCGGAGAAGCTCAGGGACATGGTGCCCTGGAAATCCTCGATCGGGGAGATCTCTTCAAAGATGTCCGACAGGCCGGACGTGGTGGCGACGCTGAGATCGTTTTCTTCGACAGCCTTTGCCACGCGTGCCTGCCAGCGCTCATTGCCGACCAGCCAGTCAAAGCTGTCCGTCTGCAGGGCAAGCAGATTCGGAACGTCAAGAGGTTCGTGAATCTTTGCGAATGAGAGCCGGCGAGTGGCACCATCAGTGCTGTCGGCAGTGTTAGCGGTTTCGTTATTAGAGGTGCTCGAGGCGACCAAGAGGGATCCTTCCACAGACCTTCAGGCGTTTTCAGATCTCCCCCGCTGTGCACCCTACGGAGTGACTCCGCAGCGCTACCATCCGGTTCCGCTATATGACCCGGGGCCTGAACTGACTATGCTGTGACCGTTGTTACGGCACGTTGATTGCCAGCTGCCAGGCAAAGCCCACCGCTATATGAAGGCTGAAGGTAAACAGGGAAGACGCAAATATCTACGATACGGCAAAACAACCTACGTGTCTACCCCACTTCCGGCCGGATTGCAAGCACTTGATTTTGGGGACTTCCGCAGCAGCCTTCCGGCTCCTGCACTTGCGCCTGCTAGAGCCGCAGCGTTACGCCCTCCGCCGTGCAGGCCGCGGAGTTTGCGAAGACAGCGTCCCGGACCGCGTCCTGGGATTCCCGGGCCGGCTTGCCGCCGGACTCTGCAGCGGCTGAGTGGTCGATGGCCAGCAGGCCCAGGGAGGCGAACAGGCCCTGCAGGTCCCCGGTCACCCTGTCCTTGGCGTCCTGGGCCTTCAGGTAGACGTCCTCATAGCCCTTGGAGTCGGTGGGTGAAACTGCAGCGTAATCCACTACCAGTTTGTTGAAGAGTTCGCAGGCTTCCCGGGTTCCGGCTGCCTTGGCGCCCTGGCTTGCGGTGCCGCCGCCGGCTGCAGGGCTTGCGGCTGCGTCCGGCGTCGACGCCGGGGACGCCGTCGTCTTCACCGATTCTGCCGGCGCCGGCGTGGACACCGAGCAACCTGCCAGCACGCCGCCGGTCAGTGCGGCCGTGGCGGCGATGACCCCTGCGGTAAAGGCCTTCTTCACGTTCTCTCTCCGTCCGTCCGGGCCGCTGACCTTGCGTCCCCCTGCAAAGCCTCGCCGTCCACCCTACGCAAGCGGCCGCCGTCGCGCATAACCCCGGCGATGGGGACCTCTCCCCTGCCCCTGAGGAATGCACATAACGCGTCCAGCGTTTGAATAGATGGGTGACCAGGCTCACGATAGCCTTGGTGGCTTACACCGGAACCGGATTGAAAGTGGTAACCATGGGCAACTCTCCTGACAGCAATGACGTTGTCATCCTTGGGGCAGCGCGGACTCCGCAGGGCCGGATCAACGGCCAACTGTCCAGCCTTACTGCAGTGGACCTCGGCGCGCACGCCATCAGGGCCGCCCTGGAATCGAGCGGCGTCGACGCCGGTGACGTGGAGGCCGTGATCATGGGCCAGGTCCTGCAGGCAGGAGCCGGGCAGAATCCCGCGCGGCAGAGCGCCGTCGGCGCCGGCATCGGATGGAACGTTCCCTCGGTGACGGTCAACAAGGTGTGCCTGTCCGGCCTGACTGCCGTGATCGATGCTGCGCGGATGATCCGCGCCGGCGAGGCCGCCGTGGTGGTGGCAGGCGGCCAGGAATCCATGAGCCGCGCGCCGCACCTGCTCCCGGGTTCCCGCCAGGGGTGGACGTACGGCTCCATCCAGGCGCTGGACGCTGCCGCCCATGACGGGCTGACCGACGCTTTTGACGGGCAGTCCATGGGCCTGTCCACCGAGACCCGCAACCTCACGCTCGGCATCGACCGCACCTCCCAGGACAACGTTGCGGCGCAGTCCCACCAGCGCGCGGCGCTGGCGGCAAAGAACGGAACGTTCGACGGCGAGATCGCACCCATCAGCGTCAAGCAGCGTAAGGGTGATCCCTTTGTGGTGGACACCGACGAAGGCGTGCGCCCGAACACCTCGGTTGAGTCGCTGGCCGGCCTCCGGGCAGCGTTCGTGACCGACGGAACCATCACCGCCGGCAACTCCTCACCCCTGTCCGACGGCGCAGCCGCCCTGGTGCTCGCATCCCGCGGCTATGCGGAGGAGCACGGACTGGAGTACCTGGCCGTGGTGGGAAAGCCGGGGCAGGTGGCTGGCCCTGACAACTCCCTGCATTCCCAGCCGTCAAACGCCATCATGAACGCCCTGGGCAAGGCCGGGTGGAGCACCGCGGACCTTGACTTCATCGAGATCAACGAGGCCTTCGGCTCCGTGGCCGTGCAGTCCCTCAAGGACCTGAACTACCCCCTGGAGAAGTGCAACATCCACGGCGGGGCCATCGCCCTGGGACACCCGATCGGGGCATCGGGGGCACGGCTTGCGGCCCATGCCGCCCATGAGCTGAAACGGCGCGGAACCGGCAAGGCCGCGGTGTCCCTCTGCGGCGGGGGCGGGCAGGGCGAAGCCCTCCTGCTGTACCGCGACTGATGGCGGGCCCAACCCGAAACGGGACGGACGGCGTCGGACGGGAACGCTTCCTGGCCGACGCCGCGGCCCGGGGCCTGCAGGTTGACGTGGTGGAGCGCCCCGCCGCAAGAAGCCTTGAAGAGGCCGCCGGCATCCTGGGCATCAGCCCAGGCGACATCGTCAAGTCCCTGGTGGTCAAGCACAAGGACGGGACCTTCCTGTTCGCCCTGATCCCGGGCGACCGGCAGATCTCCTGGCCCAAGCTCCGGGCCCTGGTGGGAGTCAACAAGCTGTCCCTCCCGCCCGCCGATACCGCACTGGAGGCCACCGGTTACGAACGGGGCACCATCACCCCGTTGGGGAGCACCACCGCCTGGCCGGTCTATGCCGACGCGACGATCACCGGGCGCCGGATCTCCATGGGAGCAGGCGCCCACGGCTACAGCGCCTTCGTCGACGCCGACGCCCTCACCGCAGCCCTGGAAGCAGTGGTGGCGGACATCAGCGATCCCGCCTAAGCAGAGGAGCGCCGCGTACAGCTGGACTGCTGCTTAAAGCAGGAAACCCCGCCCACCGGAGTGGACGGGGTTTCCGAAGGAAAAGGCGTTGTTACTTGAGGGTAACGGTAGCGCCTGCAGCCTCGAGCTGCTCCTTGGCCTTCTCGGCAGCTTCCTTGTTGGCGCCTTCGAGGACAGCCTTGGGGGCACCGTCAACCAGGTCCTTGGCTTCCTTGAGGCCGAGGGAGGTGATGGCGCGAACTTCCTTGATGACTGCGATCTTCTTGTCACCGGCAGCTTCGAGGATGACGTCGAAGTCGGTCTTCTCTTCAACCTCTTCAGCAGCTCCGCCACCGGCGGGGCCGGCAACTGCAACAGCAGCGGCGGTAACTTCGAAGGTCTCTTCGAAGAGCTTGACGAACTCGGAGAGCTCGATGATGGTCAGTTCCTTGAAAGCTTCAATGAGCTCTTCGTTGCTGAGCTTCGCCATGGTAGGCGTCCTTCCTGTTGTGGTGTCCGAACAGCGCGTGGCCGGACGGGCACCGGAGTCTGGTGGGGGTAAGAGAATTAGTTCTCTTCGGCAGCGGGAGCTTCAGCGGCAGCTTCAGCTTCAGCGGCAGGGGCTTCTTCAGCGGCGGGCGCTTCGGCAGCTGCCGGTGCACCGTTCTCTTCTTCAAGCTTGAGGCGCAGTGCGTCGATGATGCGTGCGGCTGCGGCGGCGGGTGCCTTGAGGACACCTGCAACCTTGGCGAGCTGCAGCTCACGGGACTCGAGGGCAGCAAGTGCGGCAACCTCGGTGGCGTCCAGCGCCTTGCCCTCGAAGTAACCGGTCTTGATGACCAGCTGCTTGTTGGCCTTGGCAAAATCCGTCAGGCTCTTGGCAGCGGCAACTGCGTCACCCTTGATGAACGCGATTGCAGTGGGGCCGGCAAGCTGGCCGTCGAATGCTTCGACGCCGGCTTCCTTGGCTGCAATGGCGGTCAGGGTGTTCTTGACGACCGCGAACTTGGTGTCCTGGCCGAGAGAAACACGCAGCTGCTTGAGCTGTGCAACGGTGAGCCCGCGGTATTCGGTCAGGACAGCGGCGTTCGATTCCTTGAAATCGTTAGTGATCTCAGCTACTGCTGAAACCTTGGTAGGCGTTGCCATAACCCTCCTTCCGGGGATAGTGCCGGTATTCGACGGTCCCCGCTCAAGAGAGCTAAAACTAAAAACGCCCCGCGCAGATGCACGGGGCTTGGCTCAACACGGCTGTGCCGTGGAACTTTGCTTCGTTCACCTGCGCCGGCCGCCCTGCGTTGAGGGTCCTTCGTCCGGAAAGCCACTGTGGCCTCCAGCGCACAACTGCAGAGTTGAGCCATGTTCAGGAGAGTGGATTTCCAACAACCGACGGTCTTTGGTACCCCCAGCTTACGCGAGGCGTTGCCGCTCCACCAAATCGGGCACTCAACTGGTGCTGGTATGCAGCGTGGGAAGCTCCTTTTGCCAGATCCCGGTCACGCCGGCCGTCTGGAATCCGAGCTGCCGGTTAACGGTCAGGAGGTACCGGTTCTCCGGCGCGTTCCAGGTGTATATGATGCGGGCGTCCGGGAACTGTTCGCTGAGCCGCTCCATGTTGGCCACCTTGATCAGCAGGCCCAGTTTGTTGCCGCGGTGTTCCTGCAGCACCAGGGTATCGTCCTGGAAGACGACGTCGGCGCGGTGCGCCAGCACTGTGATAGTGGTCAGGCCCACCAGGGCTCCGGTGGCAATGTGCTCGACGGCGGTGACCACCGTTCTGCGGCCCTGCGCGATGGCGACGTCCTCCGCTTCCCGCAGCAGACCGCCGTCGAACACCATCTCCTGCTCCACGGGCGCGTCCAGCGACGGGTCAAGTTCGGCCCCCGCCTGGTTTTCCAGGACGGCAACGGCCTCCAGCCAGCGTTCCGGACAGCGGTCGGTCCAGTGGTGCAGCCGGTACCGTCCATTGTTCGCTTCATCGGCCTCTGCCTGGAGGTCGGCCACCAGCTTGGTATCCAGGGGCAGCAGGCAGGAACTGAACTGTTCAATGTGCTGCAGCGTGTAGCCGGTCTTCTGGGCGAACTCCACCTCGCGGCTCTCCAGCGGCACGAACCCCTGGCCGGAGCCGGGGACCAGCTGGGCTTTTTCAAACTCGTGCAGGGATGCGCCGGGATGGTTGGTGTCCACCAGGATCATGGTGCGGCCTTCCCCCCTGGCCAGCTGTTCGGCGGCCTCCAGGAGCCGACGGCCCACGCCCTGCCGCTGGAATTCAGGCAGGATGTCCAGGGTGAGCTCGGCGAGGTCCAGGTGGTCCGTCAGCGGCAGCGCAATGTCGACCGTTCCAACGATGACGCCGTCCACCTTGGCCACGAGGATCAGCTGGCGCTCATAGGGGTCCGCGAACTCAAGCAGCTTCTCCAGCGGACCGTAGGCCAGGTCGTCGCTGCCCCACGTCTGCATCCGTACCTTGCGGCCCACTTCGACGGCGGCGAGGAAGTCCGCTGCGTCGGGGGTGTCCAGTGAGTCGGGGATCCATAGCTGTTCGATCTTTACGTCTATTGCCATTCGGGCATCATCCCAGCCGTTTCTGCCACTCACCTTCATAGCCAGCGGGCCTGAATCCAAGTGCGGTATTTATCGCCAGCATATGCTGGTTTTCGCTGGCATTCCATGTGAGGACCGAGCGCGCCCGGGGCCACTTTTCCTGCGCGCGGCGGAGGTTGGCCGCCTTGACCAGCATGCCCAGCCGGTGACCGCGGTGCTCCTCCGCCACCAAAGTGTCCTGCTGCATCAACGACTCGGGCACCAGCGGCCGCCAGGTCAGGACGGTGTAGGCCACCAGCTCACCGGTCCGGCGGCGCAGGGCCGCCGCCACCGACGACTCAACACCGCCCCTGGCCAGCGCCAACTCATCGTCACGCACGCGGTCTTCGTCCCAGTCCTCGCGCTCCCAATCCATACCTGCGGTAGGGGCATCAGTGCTCATTCGCGCCCGCAGCCCGGCATAAGCGGCGACGAGCGATTCCGGGCAGCGTCCGTCCCAGCCCGTGAGCACATAGTCCCCTGCACGGGCAAGCGCATCAGACTCGAGCCGGTCGAGCAGTCCTTCCGGAAGTGGAAGCTCCAGCCGGCTGGAACGCTCCACCTGTTCCAGCCGGTAGCCGGCGGCCAGTGCGAATGCGGTGGCCGGGTCATCCAGCGGCAGTCCACCCGCCCCGGAACCGGCGGGGACCAGTTGCGAACCGGCCTGCACCGCGTCGAGCGGCAGTTCATGGAAGGCGTCGAGGGAGGACCTGCCGTGAGTCCGCGCCATCGCTTCGGCGTGGTCCAGCAGGGCGCGCCCCACTCCCCTGCGCCGCCATTGGGGAACCACCAGGACATCAATTCCTGCGGTGGCCAGGTTCTCCCGCAGGGGCAACGTGACGGAACACAGCCCCACGGGTTCCGGGCCGATCCGTGCCAGGAACAGATGCCGCTCCTCATACCGGCTCCCACGCCAGAACTCCAGCGCCTCGGCCACGGTGGCGCAACGCTCCAGGTTTCCCCAGACAGCCACGGCGTGGGCCTCCTTCATGGCCTGGCAGGCCAGGAAATCCGGGGACAGTCCGGCGGCGCCACTGTCCCCACGGCTGCCCGGGTCCCCTCCCGGCGGAAGGCCGACGGCGGCAATCGCCAAACCATCGGGGCCAGGAATTGGCGCTGGTTCAGTCGGCTCGGTCCAGTCCATGCAGCCAGCTTAGGCAAAGAGGGCGGACAAAAAAGAAGACCGTCCCGGCGCTGATGCGCCAGGACGGTCTTCGGTTGCGCCGGAATCAATCCGGTGCGGGAACTTCTTTCAACGACTATGCGTCGGTGAGCACCTTGGTGACGTTGGGATCAACGGAGATGCCCGGGCCGAACGTGGTGGCCACGGTGGCCTTCTGGATGTAGCGGCCCTTGGAAGCGGACGGCTTCAGGCGAAGCACCTCTTCCAGTGCTGCTGCGTAGTTCTCAGCCAGCTTGACGGCGTCGAAGGAAACCTTGCCGATGATGAAGTGCAGGTTGGAGTGCTTGTCGACGCGGAAGTCGATCTTTCCACCCTTGATGTCGTTGACGGCCTTGGTGACGTCGGGGGTCACGGTGCCCGTCTTCGGGTTCGGCATCAGGTTACGCGGACCCAGGACCTTACCGAGGCGGCCAACCTTGCCCATGAGGTCAGGGGTGGCAACGGCGGCGTCGAAGTCGGTCCAGCCGGCTGCGATCTTTTCGATCAGGTCGTCGGAACCAACGAAGTCGGCGCCGGCTGCGATTGCGGCTTCAGCCTTGTCGCCCGTGGCGAAGACCAGGACGCGGGCGGTCTTACCGGTGCCGTGGGGCAGGTTGACCGTTCCGCGGACCATCTGGTCAGCCTTGCGGGGGTCAACGCCCAGGCGGAAGGCAACCTCAACCGTGGCGTCGAACTTGGACGGGTTGGTGTCCTTGGCCAGCGTTACTGCCTCGAACGGTGCGTAGTGCTTCTCCGCGTCGATCTTGGCGGCTGCTGCCTCATATGCTTTGCTGCGCTTTGCCATGCTGCTTATTTCTCCTTGTGCAGTTGTGGTCTGCGGACCGCGCTGGGCCCTGCCACAGTCGGTGATCCGGTTCGTTATCCGGCCCGGATGACCAACATTTCAATTGTTTGGTGCCGGTGTCCCGGCGGTGCCGCCCGTCGTCGTCAATTAGCCTGACGCTGGACAGCGGAAAGGGATATTAGCCCTCGACGGTGATGCCCATGGAGCGGGCGGTGCCGGCGATGATCTTCGCTGCGCCTTCGAGGCTGGTGGCGTTGAGGTCTTCCATTTTGGTGGAGGCGATCTCGTTGACCTGGGCCTGGGTCAGCTTGGCAACCTTGACGGTGTGCGGGGTTGCTGAACCCTTGGCGACGCCTGCAGCCTTCTTGATGAGTTCTGCAGCCGGCGGGGTCTTGGTGATGAACGTGAAGGAACGGTCCTCGTAGACCGTGATTTCCACGGGGATGACGTTTCCGCGCTGGGCTTCCGTCGCAGCGTTGTACGCCTTGCAGAATTCCATGATGTTGACACCGTGCTGGCCAAGCGCAGGACCGATCGGCGGGGCCGGGTTGGCGGCACCTGCCTGGATCTGCAGCTTGATGAGGCCGGTGACCTTCTTCTTGGGAGCCAATGTAGGGTCCTTCTCTCAATAACGTCCTGGGGCACAGGAGCGTGCCTCAGGTTTGTGGCCGCCATGGCGAGGCGGCCGGCCGTTCCGGTGCCGCTAAGCAGGCGGCGCCGGGACGAATTCTAGGATTCTCAGATCTTGGTGACCTGGTTGAACGCCAGGGTGACGGGCGTTTCGCGCTCGAAGATGGAGACCAGCACCACGAGGGTCTGGGACTCAGGCTTGATCTCGGAGATCGTGGCGGGAAGGGTCTCGAAGGGGCCTTCCTTGACGATGACGGACTCGCCGACCTCGAAATCGACGGCCACGGGAGCCTGGTTCTGCTTGTTGACCGGCTTGCCCTTTTCGGCCTGCTCCTCTTCGAAGACAGGGGCGAGCATGGAGAAGACCTCGTCCAGGCGCAGCGGGACCGGGTTGTGGGCGTTGCCCACGAAGCCGGTGACGCCGGGGGTGTGGCGGACGGCGCCCCAGGAAGCGTCGGTCAGGTCCATGCGGACCAGGACGTAGCCGGGGATGCGGACGCGGTTGATCACCTTGCGCTGGGCGTTCTTGATCTCCACGACTTCCTCCATGGGCACCTGGATTTCGAAGATGTAATCTTCCATGTCCAGGGTCTGGATGCGGGTTTCAAGGTTGGCCTTCACGCGGTTTTCGTAACCGGCGTAGGAGTGGATGACGTACCAGTCACCTTCCTGGCGGCGCAGCTTGGCCTTGAACTCCTCCGCGGGGTCCACTGCTGCGGTTGCTGCCGCGGCGGCAAGGGCGTCGGCGGGCTCGTCTTCCCCGTCAGCGTCTGAAGCGTCGCCTTCGGCGGCTTCTGCATCGTCGGAGGCGGCGTCGTCGAATTCGGGCGTGGAGGACTCAACCTCGGACTCTTCACCGGCTTCTGCCGTGACGTCCGGGGATTCTTCCAGCCCCGTCTCGGTTACCTCGAGCTCCTGCTCAGACACTTGGTCTCCTGCTTCCTCATTGCCTAACATGCCTATTTAAATGGCTCAATCCCGCACGCCGGCGCATCCCTTCCGGTTTCCCGGGCGAAACACGCGGCCTGCGGACCGTGCAGCCTTAGCTGTCCTTGGGGCCGGTGCCGCCGAAGATCCAGCCGACAGCGGTTCCGAAACCGATGTCCAGCAGGCTGACGATGACCATCATGATGGCCACGAACACCAGCACCACGAGCGTGTAGTTGATCAGTTCCTTGCGGGTGGGGGCAACAACCTTCTTCAGCTCGCCAATAATCTGGCGGACAAAAAGTGCAATGCGGGCGAAGAAGTTTGCCTTGGCTTCCTTCTTAGCTGGGCGGCCCTTGGAGCTGCTGGCAGCTGTTTCGGTCACCTGGTCCTCGCTCATCTTTGCAATGGTGGATTACCCGGCCCTGATCAGAACCATGGTTGCTGCGCCTGCTCCGGGCTTTCGCCCGGAGCAGCTTGCGCAGGGCAGACAGGACTCGAACCTGCAACCTGCGGTTTTGGAGACCGCTGCGCTACCAATTGCGCCACTACCCTATGGAGTGAATTCCACTCTCTGACGACCAGGCACCAGCTTGAACTGGGGCGCACGTCATCATCCGTGTTTCAACACCGGTGAACCAGTCTACGCAAGAACTTCGCGTAGGTAAAACCAGCCTGGCCCGGTCCGTCCGAAGTCCGGCCTGAAAGGTGCTGCCCGGGGCAGTCATAAATCAAAACCGGCTCCCCGGAGGGTCCGGTGAACAGCATAGAGTAGAACTCGTCGAATCCCACATTCCAGCCTCCCGGCTGCCTGCGAAGAACGGACCTGCCATGTCTGCCGCCCGCGTTTCCCAACGCATTTCCGCAATTGCCGAATCCGCAACCCTGGCCGTCGATGCCAAGGCCAAGGCGCTGAAGGCAGCTGGCCGGCCCGTTATTGGTTTCGGCGCGGGCGAACCCGACTTCCCCACCCCGGATTACATTGTGCAGGCGGCCATCGAAGCTGCGGGCCAGCCCAAGTACCACCGCTACTCCCCCGCCGGCGGCCTGCCTGAGCTGAAGAAGGCCATTGCGGAGAAGACGCTGCGTGATTCCGGCTACCAGGTGGACCCCTCCCAGGTGCTGGTGACCAACGGCGGCAAGCAGGCCGTGTACAACACCTTCGCCACCCTGGTGGACCCGGGCGACGAAGTGATCGTTCCCACGCCGTTCTGGACGACGTACCCTGAGGCCATCCGGCTCGCCGGCGGCGTCCCCGTAGAGGTCTTCGCCGGGCCCGAACAGGACTACCTGGTGACGGTTGAACAGCTCGAAGCAGCCGTGACGGACCGCACCAAGATCCTGCTGTTCGTCTCGCCGTCGAACCCCACCGGCGCCGTCTATTCCCCCGAGCAGGTGGCGGAGATCGGCAAGTGGGCCGCCGCCAAAGGCCTGTGGGTGGTCACGGACGAAATCTACGAGCACCTGACCTACGACGGCGTGCCGTTCACGTCGATCGCCACCGCCGCCCCCGAACTGGGCGACAAGGTGGTAATCCTCAACGGCGTGGCCAAGACGTACGCCATGACCGGGTGGCGCGTGGGCTGGATGATCGGCCCGGCAGACGTCATCAAGGCAGCCACCAACCTGCAGTCGCACGCCACCTCCAATGTCTCCAACATCATGCAGATCGCCGCCCTCGCCGCGGTGTCGGGCCCGCTGACCGCGGTGGACGAGATGAAGGTTGCCTTCGACCGCCGCCGTAAGGCCATCGTCGCCGGCCTGAACGCGATCGACGGGGTGGAATGCCCGACGCCGAAGGGCGCCTTCTACGTGTACGCGGACGTGCGTGCGCTGCTGGGCAAGGAGTTCCCGACGGCGTCCGGCACCGCAACGCCGCAGACCTCCGCCGAGCTGGCCTCGCTTATCCTTGACGAGGTTGAGGTGGCAGTGGTTCCGGGCGAAGCCTTTGGCCCCTCCGGCTACCTGCGCCTCTCCTACGCGCTGGGTGATGAAGATCTGGCCACCGGCGTCCAGCGCCTGCAGGACTTCCTGGGCAAGGCCCAGTAGACGCCCGCTCACTCCCGGCAGCCCAAACAACAACGCCCGCTCACTTCCTTGAGGAAAGTGAGCGGGCGTTGTTGTTTAAAACGTCATAGGTGAGCGGGCGTTGGGAAAACAGCTGCCAAAGGTGAGCGGGCGTTGGGCTAGAGGAGGCGGCGCTCCGCGGCCCACTTGGTCAGTTCGTGGCGGCTTGAGAGCTGCAGCTTTCGCAGTACCGCTGATACGTGGGTCTCCACGGTCTTGATGCTGATGAAGAGCTCCTTGGCCACCTCCTTGTAGCTGTAGCCCCGGGCGATGAGGCGCATGACCTCGAGTTCACGGGCGGAGAGCCTGTCCAGCTCGTCGTCGGCAATATCCGCCGGAGCGGTGCCAAAGGCATCCAGGACGAACCCGGCAAGGCGCGGGGAGAAGACGGCGTCGCCGCCGGCCACCCGGAACACGGCGTCGGTGATCTCGGCCCCGGAGATGGTCTTGGTGACGTAGCCGCGGGCGCCGGCGCGGATCACGGCCACCACGTCCTCTGCCGCGTCGGAGACGCTCAAGGCAAGGAAGCGGGTGGTGGACAGAAGCGGCGCGGAGCCGGCAATGACTTCGCGGCCGCCGCCGCCCAGGCCGCCGGGCAGGTGGACATCCAGGAGCACGACGTCGGGCCGCTGCTGGGCGATCACGGCGATGGCCTGTTCAACAGTGGCAGCCTCACCCACCACCTGGATGCTGGAATCCAGGTCCGCTTTGAGTCCCGACCGGAAGATGGCGTGGTCGTCCACAATGACAACCCGCACGGAGTTGGCCGGGCGGGCGCTTCCGGCAGCTGTCCCCTGGATGGTGTTCATGATTTTCCTTCCACATGTTCTGCTGCGGCGGGCAGCCCCAGGCGGACCTCGGTGCCGTCGCCCGTGCTGAGGATGGCCGCCGAGCCGCCGTGCCGTTTCATCCTGCCGATGATTGATTCCCTGATGCCAAGCCGGTCCGCCGGGACATCCCCCAGCTGGAAACCGGGTCCCCGGTCCTTTATGAAGATCTCGGCCTGGCCTTCCGATGCTTCAAGGTAGACGGACACGGTTCCACCGCCGTGCCTCGAGGCGTTAAGCATCGCCTCCCGGCTTGCCTGGACCAGGGCCTCGTGCGCCTCGGTCATGGCGGCATCACCAACGGTGACTACTTCCACGGGATTGCCAAGCAGGTCCTCCACCTCGGCGGCAACAGCCTTGATCCGGTCTGAAAGCTGTCCGCTTTCGCGGCCGGGATCCTGGAACAGCCAGCCGCGCAGCTCGCGTTCCTGGGCGCGGGCAAGCCGGACGACGTCATGCTCATTGCCCGCGCGCCGCTGGATCAACGCGAGGGTCTGCAGCACGGAATCGTGCAGGTGGGCAGCAATTTCCGCCCGTTCCGTCTCCCGGATCCTGCCGGCCCGTTCGGTTTCCAGGTCCCGCCAAAACTTCAGCGCCCACGGCAGCAGGACCAGCACCACGCCGCCCAGGACGGCCACGGAAGCCAGCAGGGCCAGCCAGGTTTGTTCCCAAGAGCCCGAGCCGGACACCATTACCAGGACCCCGGCCACCACCAGCGCCAATCCTGCAGCGAGCCTGCCCCACCCGCCGGCCTGGTCCGCTTTGGTCTTATCCACCAGCCCTGCGCGGCGGGTTTCATCCAGCTGCATCCACGCGATTGACGCGCCTCCCAGCACCGCTGCCGCGGGGATGAGTGTCCCCAGGGACACATCCACGCCCAGCATCTGCGCGATCATGATGCCGGCCACCAGCAGGAGCCCGCAGCCGAGCAGGATCTCCTTGCCGTACCGCATCCCGCGTACCCGGAACCAGGGGGATTCCGTGGCGCCGTCTGAGGCAGCGGGTCCGGCGGCACCTGCGGATGTTCCGCCGTCGGACGGTGCTTCCCGCATGGGCTGGCCTTGCAACGTCTGACCCTGCGCGGGCTGGCTTACGGCGGGAGCAATGGGCGACGCCGGCCGGCGGGCGTTGCGCCGCGCGGCCTCATCCGCGGTGGGCACCATGATCCAGAGCCAGGCGTAGAAGACCAGGCCGGCCCCTCCGGCGAACGCGGCAAGAACCATACCTACCCGGACGTTACGGACCGGCCAGCCCAGGTGCGCGGCGAGGCCAGAGCACACTCCCGCGATGACGCGGTCGCTGCTCCGCGCCAGGGGCGGGCGCACCGGGAGGGTTGTCATGGATCAATCCAAACATGGATCAGGGTTGCCCGGACCGCATCCGGCCGCATCCCGGGGACGGGTCAGGGGCCGTTCAGGGTTTCCCCCAGTAGAGCGGCAAAGGGGCCGGACGGGAGGATCGAGGTATGAACTCGCAGATCCCCTCCCCTGACGACGAACACCCTTCCGGGACCTTCCCCGGCTCCGACAGCGAGCGGCCCACCCAGCCGCTCCCGTCCACCTCCGCAGCGCCTTCGGACCCCGCAGCCGGTCCAGGTACCGGCAGCAGCACCGGGCCAAGCACCAACCCGGATGCAGGCTCCAGCACGGGCCCTGCGGCCGGCCCCGCCTCCGGACCGGGTGCCGGCCCTTCAGCCGGTCCGGGCGCTGGTCCGGGCGGCGGTCCGGGCATTGATCCCGCTGATCCGCCGCAGGGCTATGCCTTCGCCGGCAGCTCCGCCGCTCCGACTCCTTCCACCGACTTTTTCGGCTGGATCCGCAGCAACGGCATCTACCGGGGCAACGACCGGTGGATCGGCGGAGTCTGCAGCGGCATTGCCCACCGGCTCAACGTGGACCCGATCATCATCCGTGGCGTCTTCATTGTCCTGACCCTCCTGGCCGGCATCGGTGTGTTCCTGTACGGCCTGGCCTGGGCCTTCCTCCCGGAACCGGACGGCCGGATCCACGTCCAGGAAGCCGGCGCGGGGCGCTGGTCCAGCGGCATGACGGGCTCCCTGATTGCCACCGTGCTGGGGCTCACCGGTCTGGGCGGAGGCTTTTGGGGCTGGAGCCATAACGGCCTGAGCGGACTGCTTTGGACGATTTTCTGGGTTGGCGGCGCAATCTACCTGGTCTACTACCTCTCCCAGCGCAATAAGGCCCACCCGACCATGGCCGGCCACACAGCCACGGCTCCGGGTGCGGCCCACCCGGCGGGACGCCCAGGCGTGGATTACACCTCCGGGGAATACACCTCATCATTCTCTGCAGGCACCTCGGCAGGCACGGGCACAGGCACCGCAGCAGGGTCCGGACCGGGATTTCCTGCGACACCCAACTACAGCGGCCCCATCAGTGGTACCGGCACCGGCACCTACGGCCACGGCACTTCCGGCGGAGGTAGCCCTGTTGGCATGGGCCCCGGCAGCACAGTCCCGGGCGGACCTGGTGCAGGCGGCCCCGGCAGCGGAGTCCCCGGCGGCAGCAGCTACCCCGCACCGTGGGTTCCACCGCGGCCGCAAAAGCCCCGGCCCGCCGGCCCCGGCGCCCCCGCCGTTGCCATCGCAACCGGGTCTGCCCTGCTGGTGGGCGGCGGTCTCAAGGCGCTCGACGCGGCAAACATCATCGATCTGGGCGGCTCCGCCAACGCCATTGTGTGGGCCAGTGCGGCAGCAGTCCTGGGCCTGGGCATCCTGCTTGCGGGCTTCCGCGGCCGGACCTCCGGCGTCCTGAGCCTCTTTGCCGTGATCGCACTGGTGACCGGCGGCATCTACAACACGCTGGACGATGGCCGGATGCGTTTCCAGCAGGTGGACTGGAACCCGGCCAGCATCGAGGAGGCGCGCGGCGGCATCGACATCACCGCAGGGCGGGGAACCGTGGACCTCACGGACCTCTCCCCCACCGCCCCGCTGACATCCGACGTCGTGGTTCCCCTGGACATCACTGCCAGCAACGTAACCGTCGTGATCCCGCAAAACGTGCCCGTTGACATCAAGGCGGACATGACCATGGGAAACCTGAACGAGGCAACCGGCCAGCGCGGCGGCACCACCACCCGCGAAAGCAGCTACAACGCGGACAGGCCCGGCAACCACCTGGTGGTACGGATCGACGGCACGTTCAGCAACGTCACAATCCAGGAAGGCAACTGACATGGACAACAGCAACATTCCGACGACGGCGGACCGGGACACCACCGAAACGGCACCTCCCAGGGTGGGGACGGTGGTGTGGGGACTGATCGTCCTGGCGCTGGCCGCACTGATCATCGTGGCGCAGCTGGGCATCGTGACCCTCAACGGCACGTACGTCCTGATCGGGCTTATGATCGGCGCCGGAGTAGCCCTGGTGGTTGGCGGCCTGCTTTCAGCCCGGAAACGTGACAACGAACCAACGACAAGGAAGTCTTGAGCCATGGATAAGTTCTTCAGCATCGTCAGGGGCCTAGGCCTGCAGCGCGGCCCGGAGCGGTGGCTCGGCGGAGTCTGCGGCGGCATAGCTGCCAAGCTCAACGTGGACGTTGCCTTTGTCCGCATCGCCTTCCTGCTCTTCGCCCTGCTGCCAGGCCCGGCATTCGTCTTCTACCTCCTTGCCTGGGTGATCCTCCCGGACCAGCGGAACGAGATCGTGCTCCAGACGTTCCTGGACCGGCGGTCGCTTAACTGACCACCACTGGCCCGGCCCACTGACCAGGCCCAAGGCTCCTGATTTCGCGGACAATCCACGAAATCGGGAGCCTTTCCCATTCCCGGGCTGTCCCTGCACCAACGCCACCCCATGTAACCGGTTTGTGTCGTACCCCACACACCCCACTACACTTCTAGGTGAGCTCAGCGTGGCGCTCTGCCCGTAAACCTTCTCTCCAGGATTTGAGCGAACATGAAAATTGGAATCCTCACCAGCGGTGGCGACTGCCCCGGATTGAACGCCGTGATCCGCGGCGCCGTGCTGAAAGGCATTGCCGTCCACGGCCAGGAATTCGTCGGATTCCGCGACGGCTGGCGGGGCGTGGTGGAGGGGGACATCATCGACATCCCCCGCACCATGGTCCGCGGCATCGCCAAGCAGGGCGGCACCATCCTGGGCACCTCCCGCACCAACCCCTTCGAGAACGGCGGCGGCCCGGAGGCCATCAAGGCCCATATGGACCGGCTGGGCATCGACGCCATCATCGCGATCGGCGGTGAGGGAACCCTCGCAGCCGCCAAGCGCCTGACGGACGCCGGACTCAAGATCGTGGGCGTCCCCAAGACGGTTGACAACGACCTTGACGCCACCGACTACACCTTCGGGTTCGACACCGCCGTGCAGATCGCCACCGAGGCCATCGACCGGCTCCGCACCACGGGCGAGTCCCACCACCGCTGCATGATCGCCGAAGTGATGGGCCGGCACGTGGGCTGGATCGCCCTGCACGCCGGCATGGCGGCAGGCGCGCACGCAATCCTCATCCCGGAGCAGAAGGTCAGCATCGAGCAGATCACCGAATGGGTGAACGAGGCCCACGCCCGTGGCCGCGCGCCCCTGGTGGTGGTGGCCGAAGGCTTCGTCCCCGAGCACATGGAAAGCCCCCACTCCGAGCGTGGCCTGGACACCTTCGGCCGCCCCCGCCTTGGCGGCATCGCAGACCAACTCGCCCCCGAACTGGAGGCCCGGACCGGCATCGAAACCCGCGCCACCATCCTGGGCCACATCCAGCGCGGCGGCGTTCCCTCTGCCTTCGACCGGGTCCTTGCCACCCGGCTCGGCATGGCCGCCATCGATTCCGTGGTGGAAGGCTACTGGGGCACCATGGTGGCATTGAAGGGCACGGACATCCGGCACGTCGCCTTCGAGGAGGCCCTGGGCCAGCTGAAGACCGTCCCGCAGAACCGCTACGACGAAGCCGCGGTCCTGTTCGGCTAAGCCACCGCGCCGCCCTAGGCTGGGACCATGACACTCGACCCCGGCTCAGCGGCCATCATCCAGCTGGCATGGGCGCGCCGGCTGGGCCTTGACGACGATGCCTTCGGTGACGCCCTGGCTTCGGGCCAACGGATTGTCCGCGCTGACGAATCGGCCCGGACCGTTGAATTCGTGCGGTTGTTCGGAAGCTCCGCGCTGGTGGCGCCTCAGAACGTCATTGACGCCGCAACGGACATCCCTGACGAGGAGATGGCCCAGCACGTCACGCTGCTGAAACTCACCAGGGACCAGGGCGGCCACGGACTCGGCGCTGCGGCCCTGTTCTTCGCCGACGACCTGCCGCTTCAGCAGCCCTCCGAGGAACTGACGGTTTCGCATGGCAACCCTGAGGCCATCGAGCTGGAAGGCCGCTGCCCGCCGGACGACGTCAACGAAGTGGGGCTCTCCGACCTCGAAAACCGGTACACCATCGTGCACGAAGTGGACGGCAGGCGGGTACCCTTGGCCTGTGGGGCTTACGGGGAATGGGAAGGCTTGCTGGCGAACATGGGGGTGCTGGTGGATCCTGAATGGCGCCGCCGCGGGCTGGGCTCGCTGGCGGGCTCCATCGCGGCCCATGAGGCCTTGGCTGCCGGGCTGACGCTGCAGTGGCGTGCGGACGTCAGCAACACCGGCTGCCTGGCCCTGGCCAGGCAGCTTGGCCTCTCAGCCGGCGGAATCCAAACCAGCGTCCACCTTCGCTGACGCCCGGTCCTGCCCCTGCGTTCCCCAACCCTGCACCGGCTGCGGCTTGGCAAAGAACAGAGCCACCGCAGCTCCCACCAGGATCACTCCGGCGGGCAGCAGGATGGACTGGCCCATCGCCGTCGAGAATCCTGCATGGAGGAACTCCGGCAGCGAGCCGCCCATAGCCAGGCCTTCCCCCGCAGCTCCGCCAGGTCCGCCTGAGGGAAGCTCGGCGGCGAGCCGGGACTGGATCAGCACGGCGATGGCGGCACTTCCCAAGACCGCCCCGATCTGTCGGGTGGTGTTGTAGACACCCGACCCGGCCCCCGCCTGGCGCGGCGGCAGGTTCCTGGTGGCAGTGGTGCTGAGCGGGGCCCAGATGCCGGCGTTGGCGAAGCCAAGGACGGCGCTGGGCAGCAGGAACAGCAGGATGGGCGTATCCGGCTGCATCAGGGCCGAGTTCCACAGCAGCGCCACCGCCATGAGCACCAGCCCGGTGGCGGTGATGTATTTCGGGTTGACCCGGTCCACCAGCTTGCCCACCACGGGGGCCAGCCCACCGGAGATCAGGGCCATGGGCACCATCATCAGGGCGGACTGCGTGGGGGTGAGGCCCCGGACCAGCTGGTAGTAGAAGATCAGCGGCAGGCTGAAGGCGGTCACGGTGAAGCCCACGGTGGTGATCCCGATATTGGCCAGGGAGAAGTTGCGGTCCCGGAACAGTCCCAGCGGCAGGAGCGGTTCACCCCTGTTGAACCGCTGCCACAGGACGAAGCCGATCAGCACCACGATGCCGGCGATGATCAGGCCCCACACGCTGACGGGTCCCGTGATGGTGCCCCAGTTGTAGGTCTCGCCCTCCTGGATCCCGAACACCAGCAGGAAGAGCCCCACGGCGCTCAGCAGCACGCCGGGAATGTCAAACTTGTGCGGGTGGGTGCTCAGTGCCGGAACGTTGCGCAGCGCAAGGATGAAGCCAACAACGCCGATGGGCACGTTGATGAAGAAGATCCACTCCCAGCCCAGGCCGTCCACCAGGACGCCGCCCAGGATGGGCCCCACAAGAGTTGCCATCCCGGCGGTGGCACCCCAGACGGCCATGGCTGATCCGCGGCGGTCCGGCGGGAAGATCCGGGTGATCACGGCCATGGTCTGGGGAGTCATCATCGCGGCGCCGAGGCCCTGGAGGACGCGGGCGGCAATCAGGATCCGGACGTCGCCGGACAGACCGCACCACAGCGAGGCGAGGGTGAAGACCACCAGGCCGGAGAGATAGAGCTTCTTGGGCCCGAACCTGTCCCCCAGCCTGCCGGTGATGAGCAGCGGGACGGCGTAGGCCAGCAGGTACGCGCTGGTCACCCAGATCACCGAGTTGATGTCGGCGTCCAGGCCCTCCATGATGCGGGGGTTGGCCACGGACACGATGGTGGTGTCGATCAGGATCATGAAGAACCCGATCACCAGGGACCACAGTGCCGGCCAGGGCTTTTCTACGTTTTCCACTCGGTCTTCCTTCAGGAGTTTTTTGTGCCGGGCGGAACCCGGGTGAAGCTAGCCCAGCAGGTCCAGGATCTCCGTGCGGGCGAACATTTGCGCTGCCGCCCGGGCCGACGGCGCACCGGCATCCGGATCCGCGCCGGCGCCCAGCAGGACGCGGGCCACGTCCGTGTAGCCCTTGAAGGCCGCACCTGCCAGCGGGGTCTGGCCGCGGTCGTTGGCGGTGTTGGCGTCGGCGCCGTGCTGCAGAAGCAGCCCAACGGTGCCGGTGTGGCCGTGGTAGGCGGCCAGCATGAGCAGGGAATCACCGGCGGAGTTGGTCAGGGTAGCGGGAACCCCGGCGTCCAGGTAGGCACCCAGCAGCTCATCGCTTCCTTCCCGCGCCGCCTGAAAGAGAGTCTGCGCCAAAGCCAGCGCGTCGTCGTCGTGCCCTTCCGCGGGCTGGGTTCCGGCGCCCGCAGGCGTGGTCCCGGTGTGTTCGGTCATCAGCGTGGCCCTTTCAGGAATCCTGTCTGGCGCCCCACCACCTGGCCGGCGTCCGGGGCGACAATGAGCTCCTGGACGGCCGGATACGGCTCATCGCCGTCCAGGACCGTCAGTATTTCATCCGGTGCCACGGAACGCTTTATGACTGCCAGTGCCACCGGGCCCATCTCATAGTGCTGGGCCACCGAGGTAACCGCCCCGACTTTCCGTTCCCCCGCCATGACCGGGCTTCCGGCGGCGGGGAGGGTGTGCTGTGAGCCGTCCAGCTGCAGGAACACCAGCCGGCGGGGCGGATGGCCCAGGTTGTGGACCCGGGCGATGGTTTCCTGGCCTTTGTAGCAGCCCTTGGCCAGGTGGACGGCGGTGCGCAGCAGGTCCAGTTCGTGCGGGATGGTCTTGTCATCCGTCTCGGCACCGATCCGTGGCCGCCACGCGGCGACGCGCAGGGCTTCGGCGGCGAGCACACCGGCCAGCGCGCGCCCGGAAACGGCTTCCTCCAGCTCCGCTGCGGGGATGAGGTACTCGAACCAGGGGCGCTCCAGGCCCGGGTGGTTCTCCTCGGAGACGGTGGCGTAGGAGTATCCGCCGGCAGACACGTGCGGCCACGGGTCCTGCCAGGCAAGGCGGCCGGACCACTCGGGGACGGCACTGGTGCTGCCCACGACGGCCCAGTCTGCCGAAACGTCGGCGATCTCAACCCGCAGCATGAACTTCATCCGGTTAAGGTACTCAGCCAGCGGCGCTGCTTCGGCGGCCTCGACTATCAGCCAGGTGGTTTCGCCGTCGTCAACCACCCGGGCGTCAAAGTCGATGCGGCCCTGGACGCTGAGGAGCAGCAGTTCGCTGGACTCCCCCGGCTTCAGCGCTGCCACCTGTTGCGAGGACAGGGTGTTTAGCCAGTTCAGCCGGTCCGGCCCGGTGACGGTGACCACGCCGCGGTGGGAAAGATCGACGACGGCGGTTCCGGCAGCGAGTGCGCGCTGCTCGCGCAGGGGCTCGCCGTAGTGGGCGGCGACTCCTGCGTCAGGGCCGCCCGCCTCGACAGCGCCGGGGCGCGACAACAAAGGGCTGGGAGTAGTCATATGAAGTAGAAGTCCTTGAAGGCTAACGGTATTCCGGGTTTTCGAAATCGAAATGGGTTCCGGCGTTCCATTCGTTGGGCAGGTTGCCGTAGGCGGGGTAGCCGCCCGCATTCTTCAGGATCTTTGCCAGGTGCAGGAGGTTCCAGGTCATGAAGGTTGTGTTGCGGTTGGTGAAGTCGGTCTCCGGCCCGCCGGAGCCTTCATCCAGGTAGCTCGGGCCGGGACCAACCGGGCCGATCCAGCCGGCGTCGGCCTGGGGCGGGATGCTGAAGCCGATGTGCTGCAGGCTGTAGAGGATGTTCATGGAACAGTGCTTGATGCCGTCCTCGTTGCCGGTGATCAGGCAGCCGCCCACCTTGGGATAGAACGCCCACTGCCCATTGCTGTTCAGCTCACCGGAATGGGCGTAGAGGCGCTCGATGAGTTTCTTGGTCTGTGACGAGTTGTCGCCCAGCCAGATGGGGCCCGCCACCACCAGGATGTCGGCTTCCTTGACGGCGGGATAGAGCGCCGGCCATTCGTCGGTGGCCCATCCGTGCTGGGTCATGTCAGGGTAGACACCGCTGGCGATGTCGTGGTCCACGGTGCGGATCACCGTGGTGCTGACACCCTGTTTTTCCATGATGCCGCGGCTGATGGCGATCAGGCCGTCCGTGTTGGACGTCTGCGGCGACTTCTTCAGGGTGCCGTTGAAGAAGACGGCTTTGAGGCCGCCGTAGCCGCCGGGCTTCCCCGTTTGTTCCGTGCCGTCTTCCACGAGGAGCCCTTTCCAGGTCAGGAGACTCTTGTTGTGTCAGGAGACTCTGTGCAGGAACGCGGAGGCGTGGGCTTCGAGGCCGCTGCCGCCCTCTCCCCCTGTTGCCACGTCCCACCGCCACAGCAGGTTGCCGTCCACCAGGCCGAAGATCCGGGTGGCCGCGCTGTACTCCTTGGAGTGGCTGCCACGCATCACCATGTCGGTGGTCAACTGGATCTGGGGGCCCTTGATCTGGCCGTAGTACAGCTCCGTGATTCCGCCGGGGTGGGCGATGGACACCGAGATGTCGAAGCCGCCGTCCTTGTTGCGCAGCGCTTCCACTTCGTCGGCGCTCTTCAGCACCGGGACGATGTCGGCCGGCACCAGGCCGGGGCCGCCGTCGGCATCCAGCTGCTTGCGCTCCAGCGCCCAGAAGCCGGTCTCGACGGTGAGCGGCCGCAGGCGCGTGCCCTCGTCGTCGGTCAACCAGCTTTCGGCTCGGTACTGGAGGTACGGCAGGCCGTTGTGGGTGAAGGAGACGTGCTGCAGGAAGTGCTCCGAGTCCTCGTCGCCGCTGCCCAGCCGGCCGCGGCCCTCCCACTCACCAATGAGCCATGAAAGGGGGACGAGTTCAGGGGTCAGATCTGTAGGAATCTCAATGGGCATTGGTATTACCTCGAGATACGGCTGGCTCCGGAAAAGGGGTGGCTACTTCTGGCCCTTGAAGAGGCGGTAGACCACGAAACCGGCGAACCAGGCCATGGACAGGCTCGCGATGCCGAGCAGGACAAGGAAGAAGATTTCAAAAGCAAGTACGGACATGGTGCCATCCTAACCCGTTAGTAGATGAGTAGTTTGTCTATGAAGTACGCAAGGGATCCCACCGCAGAAACCGGGGCGAGGCCCATGCTCAGGGCGGCTGGAAAATTCAGCGGGGCGCCGCGCAGCGTGGCCAGCCTGCGGAAGCTTGCCAGGACCGCGCCTACCACCACTCCGAAGACGGCGGCGGGCAGGACCGCGATGTCCGACAGGACCAGTCCGGCCAGCGGCCCCGCCAGGCCTGCGAGCACAATGCCCAGTGGCGCAATGATGCTGTCAGGCCAGCGGATCAGGCCGGCGAGCAGGGCCACGGCCGCGCTGACGGCCGCCACCAGCAGCATCTCGCGGACCCCGTTGAACCGGGCACCGGCAACCCAGCCTGCTCCCAGGCATGAGAGCAGGACGCCGGCGCAGCATCCGAGTGTGGACTCCAGCCGTTGGGCCTGGCCCGTGCCGCGGACCAGCTGCACCACGAAGACCGCCATCATTCCCAGCGCCACGAATGCCGGTGTCCAGTCCAGGTAGCCCGGCGCCGGTGTCACGCCGGCGGCCACGGCAGCGCCCGCGCCCGGAAGGGCGATGACGGCGGCGAGGGTCTTCTTGGCGGGGATGCGCAGGAAGTGCGGCCACCCGACGCCCACCGCGGCGGCAATGAGGATGCCGACGGCGACGAGCGCTTCAGGAGACGCGTAGACCCCGGCGATGATGGCGATGAGGCCCGCGATCCCAATGACACCGATGGTCCAGGAACCAAGCGAACGCACGGGTGCCTGCAGTTCCGCCGTCATGCGGGGCCCGGCCTGTGGTTCGTCGGTGCACTCACTGCGCTGTTTTCCCATCCTGGCGTCGGCCGGAAGGCTGGTCCGCCCCCTCGTGGCAGGGCTGGTCCGCCCTGCTTCAATCCTGCCTTATGTGAACCGCTTATGTCGCAAAACGTGCCTGTCCGCGGCTTGAATCTGTGGCCTGGAGGAGGCCGCCGGGTATACTCAAGGTTCAGCTACGCTCCCTGCTGAGGTGGCTGGCCGGCGGCGTGCTGACGGCTGGGAACCTCGTGCAGGAAGCCCGTACCGGCCGGTGAGAATCCGGTTCAGTCGCCCAATGATGCGCGGACGGCCCTTGGAGGAACAATGTCGCACATCCTGTTACTGACCAACAGCACCGGTTCTTCGGTGGACATCCTGCCTGCCCTCGAATTGCTGAACCACCGGGTCCATATCCTCCCTGCCGAGCCCACGGCCCTCCTTGAGACGGACCCCTGCGACATCGTCCTGCTGGATGCCCGCAAGGACCTGGTGGGTGCCCGTTCGCTCACCCAGCTCCTGAAGGCCACCGGACTCAGCGCTCCCCTGGTCCTGATCCTGACCGAAGGCGGCATGGCCGCCGTCTCCTCGGCGTGGGCTGTGGACGACATCGTCCTCGACTCCGCCGGACCCGCCGAAGTGGAGGCGCGTATCCGCCTCTCCGTTGCCCGGGCCGTGCCCGAGCAGGAAGATGCCCCGAGCGAGATCCGTGCGGCCGGCGTCATCATCGACGAGGCAAGCTACACGGCGCGGGTCAACGGTGCCCCGCTGAACCTCACCTTCAAGGAGTTCGAACTCCTGAAATACCTGGCCCAGCATCCCGGCCGCGTTTTCACCCGCCAGCAACTGCTCACCGAGGTCTGGGGCTACGACTACTACGGCGGTACCCGCACCGTGGACGTCCACGTCCGGCGCCTCCGCGCCAAACTCGGCGCGGACCACGAGAACCTGATCAGCACGGTCAGGAACGTTGGCTACCGCCTCACCCTGGTCCGGCAGCAGGAAGACGAACTCACCGAGGCCTGAGCCCCGGCCCGCCATTGACGTATAGCCTTGGCTCATGACTCCAGCGCATCCGCAGAAGTGGCCCGTCCATGTCGTCCGGGGCGGAGTTGACCAGCAACTCCTCAAGGACTGCCGCGACCTCCTGGCGGCAGCTGAGGAATCGGATGGAAACCCTTCCATTTCCGAGCAGAGCATGGTGACCATGCGGGCCGGGGACTCCGCCGGGCACGCGCTGCTGACGCTGGCCCTCTATGCACCCGACGAGGACTCAGATCCGGCCACCGGACAGGACCTGGCGGGGTTCGCCGTCGTGGTTGAGGAACCGGACGGCCACGGCATCCTGGAAATCGCCGTCCACCCCTCCTACCGGAACCAGGGAGTCGCGGACCGGCTGGTCGGCGCCCTCAAGGAAGTCCGGGGCTTTGACGGGCTGAACGCCTGGTCCCACGGCAACCACGAGGCCGCCGCCGACCTGGCGGCGCGCTACGGCTACGCGCCGGTGCGCGAGTTGTGGAAGATGCGGATGACGACGGCGGGCGCGGAGCTTCCCGACGCCGGCCTCCCGGACGGGGTGGCCATCCGCCCCTTCGTGCCGGGCAAGGACGAGGACGCCTGGCTGGCCGCCAACAGGGCAGCCTTCGCCCACCATCCCGAGCAGGGGAACCTGACCCGGGCCGACCTCGAGGCGCGCATGGCGGAGGACTGGTTTGATCCCGCGGGATTCTTCCTGGCGGAGGACCGGGACGGCCGCCTGCTGGGTTACCACTGGACCAAGGTCCACCCGCGGCACGGCACGCACCCTGCGATCGGCGAGGTGTATGTGGTGGGCGTGACGCCGGAAGCCCAGGGCATGGGCCTGGGCAAGGCCCTGACCATCGCCGGCATCAAGCACCTCCGGGACTGCGGGCTGAAGGGCGTCATGCTCTATGTGGATGCAGACAATACCGCCGCTGTCGCCCTGTACCGGCGGCTCGGTTTCACGCGCTGGGACATGGACGTCATGTATGGGCCGGCGGCAGGGTAGGCAGGGCAGCCACACCGATCCCCTGCGGGTGTAAAACAAGGGCCGTGGGGCAGGTGAATGCTTGTAAGGTTGAAAGGGAACCGCGCGGGGCGGAAGCGCCGGCACCAAAGCGCAAGCTAAAGGAGAAGCCATGAACCCGGAACCCTCCGGAACAGCTACGTCCCAGGAAGTTGCGGTGCCCGTCCGGGCGCGCTTCGGCTCCTCCGAAGTCCCGGCGTCCAGGGCCACCCAGGACCGCATCGACATTCCGGAATTCGCCCCGAACCTGCAGCCGGAAGGCGACATCCGGCCGGACCGGTTCCTGGACCGTGAGCTGAGCTGGCTCGCCTTCAATTCCCGCGTGCTGGAGCTGGCCGAGGACCCCACCCTGCACCTGCTGGAACGCGTCAGCTTCCTCTCCATCTTCGCCTCCAACCTGGACGAGTTCTTCATGGTCCGCGTGGCCGGCCTCAAGCGCCGGATCGCCACGGGCCTCGCCGTCCCCTCACCCGCCGGCCTCAGCCCTGTCGAGGTACTGGAACGGATCAGCGAGGAAGCCCACCGGCTCCAGGAACGGCACGCCCAGGTCTACGCCGACCAGATCCGCCCCGCCCTGGCCTACGAGCACATCCACCTGATGCACTGGGACGAACTGGACGACGCCGCCAAGCAGCAGCTGAGCGTGATGTTCGCGGAAAAAGTCTTCCCCATCCTCACCCCCTTGGCCGTTGACCCCGCCCACCCCTTCCCCTACATCTCCGGCCTGTCGCTGAACCTTGCCGTGGTGGTCCGGAACCCGATCAGCGACAAGGAACTCTTCGCCCGCGTCAAGGTCCCGGACCAGCTGCCGCGCCTCATCTCCATTGACGGTCCGCGCGCCGGCGCAATCCCCGGCCGGGTGGCCCGGTTCATCGCGCTCGAGGAAGTCATCGCCGTCCACCTGGACAAGCTGTTCCCGGGCATGGAGGTCCTGGAGCACCACACCTTCCGCGTCACACGCAACGAGGACGTGGAAGTGGAGGAGGACGACGCTGAGAACCTCCTGCAGGCACTGGAGAAGGAACTGCTGCGCCGGCGCTTCGGCCCGCCTGTGAGGCTTGAGGTCACCAACGACATCAACCCCAACATCCGCGCGCTGCTGATCCGCGAGCTGGGGGTGGAGGAGTCAGAGGTGTACTCGGTGCCTGCGCCGCTGGACCTCAGGGGCCTGTCAGTCATCGCCGCCATCGACCGGGCGGACCTGCACTACCCCAAGCATGTCCCGCACACCTCGCGGTACCTGAATGAGTCGGAAACCTCCAAGGCGGCGAACGTGTTTGCCGCCATGCGCCGCCGCGACATCCTGCTGCACCACCCGTACGATTCGTTCTCCACATCCGTTCAGGCGTTCCTGGAACAGGCTGCGGCGGACCCCAAGGTGCAGGCCATCAAGCAGACCCTGTACCGCACCTCGGGCGACTCCCCCATCGTCGATGCCCTGATCGACGCCGCCGAGGCCGGCAAGCAGGTCCTGGCCCTCGTGGAGATCAAGGCACGGTTCGACGAGCAGGCCAATATCTCCTGGGCCCGCAAACTGGAGCAGGCCGGCGTGCATGTGGTCTACGGCATCGTCGGGCTGAAGACGCACTGCAAGCTTTCCCTGGTGGTCCGGCAGGAAGTGGACGGGCTCCGCCGCTACTGCCACATCGGCACCGGCAACTACCACCCCCGGACCGCCCGGTACTACGAGGACCTGGGCCTGCTGACTGCGAACGAACAGGTGGGCGAGGACCTGTCCAAGCTGTTCAACCAGCTTTCCGGCTACGCCCCCAAGTCCACCTTCAAGCGGCTCCTGGTGGCGCCCCGTTCCGTCCGGTCCGGGCTGATCGACCGGATCGAGACCGAGATCCGCAACGCCCGGGCGGGTGTGCCCGGGCAGGTGCAGATCAAGGTGAACTCCATGGTGGATGAGGCCATCATTGACTCGCTCTACCGCGCCTCGCAGGCAGGGGTCAAGGTGGATGTGGTGGTGCGTGGAATCTGTTCGCTGCGCCCCGGCGTTCCCGGTTTGAGCGAAAACATCACGGTCCGCTCCATCCTGGGCCGGTTCCTGGAGCACTCGCGGGTGTTCGCCTTCGCCAACGGCGGGGACCCCGTGGTGTACATCGGCTCGGCCGACATGATGCACCGCAACCTGGACCGCAGGGTAGAGGCACTGGTCCAGCTGACCAGCGCGGACGACATCACCTACGTCCTTGACCTCCTGAAGCGGTACATGGCACCGGAAACGTCCAGCTGGCACCTTGACAACGAGGGCCGCTGGACCCGGCACCACCTGTCCGAGGACGGGAAGCCGCTGGAAGACGTCCAATCCTGGCTGTTGGCGTCCCGGCCGCGTCAACGCAGCCTGAGCCGGCGATAGGCAGCCGCGTTGTCGAGCGATGCACTCGTAGCTGACCAGACTGACCACCCGGGGGAACCCGTCGCCGTAACCGCTGCGGGCGCCATCCCCTGGCGGGTCAACAAGGACGGCCTTGAGGTGGCGTTGATCCACCGGCCGCGCTACGACGACTGGTCCTGGCCTAAAGGGAAAATTGACGACGGCGAGACCGTCCCGGAATGCGCCGTGCGTGAGGTGTGGGAGGAGATCGGCCTCCGGGCGCCGCTTGGGATCCCCCTGCCGCCCATCCACTACCACGTTTCGTCCGGCCTCAAGGTGGTCTACTACTGGGCGGTCAAGGTCAACGGCAACACCCTGGTTCCGGACGGCAAGGAAGTGGACAGCGTCATGTGGTGCGCCCCCGAAAAGGCGGCCCGCCTGCTGTCCAACCCCTCCGACGTCGTCCCTCTTGAATACCTGCGTGACGCGCACGAACGGGGCACGCTGGACACCTGGCCGCTGCTGGTGCTCCGCCACGCCAAAGCCAAGCCACGCTCGTCCTGGAGCAAGGCGGAGGGCGAGCGTCCGCTCGCTGCCACCGGCACCCGGCAGGCTCAGGCCGTGGGCCGGCTCCTGCAGGCATGGAAGCCCATGCGGGTGGTCACCAGCCCGTGGCTGCGGTGCGTCGCCACCGTGGCCCCCTACGCACGGGCCACGGGAGCAAAGGTGAAGCTGGCGGAAGGCCTGACGGAGCACAAGCACCAGCGCAGTCCGAAGAAGACGGCCGCCGTCATCGAATCGCTTTTCGACAAGCAGCGGCCCGTGGTTGTCTGCACGCACCGGCCCGCGCTGCCCACCGTCCTCAAGCAGCTGGCGGAGCACATGCCCTCTCACCTGACGCGGCTGCTGCCAGCCAAGGAACCCTACCTGTCCCCCGGCGAAGTGGTGGTGTGCCACGTGGCCAGCGGCGGGAGGAAACGGGTTGTGGCGGTGGAGCAGTTCAAGCCCTTCGACGACTAGGCGCGGTCCTCCCAGCTTGACCTAGGGCTCTTCCGGGCATTGACTTAGGGGCACGACGCACCGTTCTGGGGGGATAACGTGCAGGCTGCCGCAATCGCTGTTGTCAACGATGTACCACCGATGGTTCTCCTGTGGCCGTTCCTGTTTGCGGGCGGTGTTTATTTCCTGCTCCGGTCCCTTATGCGGGGAGGCAGTGGGAGTGACCGCGTGGCACAGGCGTCCCGGCATGCCTTCTGGATCGGCCTGGTTGGCTGGCTGGCAAGTTCGCTGTTGCCGGCAGCCAATGCCGGGATCCTCCCGGTGTCCCCCGGTGGCACTGCGCCTGTGGACATCCCGGCCACCCTTGTGTGGCCGGTTCTTGGCTGGCTGGCCGTTCATACTTTGGGGCAATTCAGCTACCCCAGGGGCGTCGTAACCCCTCAACAATCCGAAAACCCGCGGCGGGTCCGGGATTTTCTTCCACACAGGCTCGGTTGGACCGTCCTGGCCATCTTCGGAGGGTCCGCCGCGCAGATTCTGTGGACATCCACCGTGCCGGGCTTCGCCCCTCTTCCCTATGAGTCAAAGCCGGACGGCAACGGCGGCTATTCGACCGCGGGCGGGGAAGGCCGAATTCCCGGCGCGGAGCTGGCAGGTTATCTCGGCGGTGCCCTGGTGGTGCTGGCGGCTGGAACCCTGGTTGTCCTGGTCCTGATTACCCGCCGCCGGGCGTTGACCGGACTCACTCCACTGCAGGATGGCCTCCTCCGGGCCATCACCATGAACCGGCTGCTCCGGACTGTTGCCACCGTTGCCTCCGGCCTGGCGGCAATTGCCGGCAACCACGCGGCTCGACCGGATCCCGCCCTCGGACACACAAGTTGGATGAATCCGGCAGGCCTGCTGAACCTGGCGGTCCTGCTGTTGATGCTGTGCTGGCCCCCTCCCAGGCTGGAAGGCCCAAGTGGGAAACGTTTTGACGCACCCACCGCGGCCCAGCCCGCCACGTCGTGACCCCCGTAGGGACGTCCGGCCGCGGGGCACCCGGCGTTTCCCAACGGCCAGCCAGTAGACTTGGGGCGTGAGCATCCCAACGCCTTATGAAGACCTCCTGCGCGATGTCCTGGCCTCCGGCACCCATAAATCGGACCGCACGGGAACCGGAACCACCAGCGTTTTCGGCCGCCAGATGCGGTTTGACCTGGCCAAGAGCTTCCCGCTGATCACCACCAAGCGGGTCCACTTCAAGTCCGTGGCAGTTGAACTCCTGTGGTTCCTGCGCGGCGAAACCAACATCAAGTGGATGCAGGACCAGGGCGTCACCATCTGGAATGAATGGGCTGACGAGGACGGCGATCTTGGCCCCGTCTATGGCGTCCAGTGGCGCAGCTGGCCCACCCCTGACGGAGGCCACATCGACCAGATCGCCGAACTCATCGAGAACCTGAAGTCCAACCCGGACTCCCGGCGGCACATGGTCTCCGCCTGGAACGTGGCCGAGCTCAACGACATGGCGCTGCCGCCGTGCCACGCGTTCTTCCAGTTCTACGTGGCCAACGGCAAGCTCTCCTGCCAGCTGTACCAGCGGTCCGCCGACATGTTCCTGGGCGTGCCGTTCAACATCGCCTCCTACGCGCTGCTCACCTGCATGGTGGCCCAGCAGGTGGGGCTTGAGCCCGGCGAGTTCGTGTGGACCGGCGGCGACGTCCACATCTACGAGAACCACATGGACCAGGTCCTCAAGCAGCTGGAACGCGAGCCGTATGACTACCCCCAGCTGAAGATCACCCGAAAGCCGGCATCGATCTTCGACTACACGCTGGAGGACTTTGAAGTGGTGGGCTACCAGCACCACCCCACCATCAAGGCGCCGATCGCCGTATGAGCACCGAGAACTTCACCGATCCGCAGTCCTTCACGGAGGAACTGGCTGCCTCCATCACCGGTGTCGGACTGGTCTGGGCGCAGACCTCCGACGGCGTCATCGGCAAGGACGGGGACATGCCCTGGCACCTGCCCGAGGACCTCAAGCACTTCACCCGGCTGACCACCGGGCACCCGGTCATCATGGGCCGCAAGACCTGGCTGTCCTTCCCGGACAAGTACCGTCCCCTGCCCGGCCGGACGAACATCGTCATCACCCGGCAGGAAAGCTGGGCCAGCACGCCTGAGGCGGAGGGCGCCGTCGTGGTTCCTTCCCTGGATGACGCGCTCCTTGAGTCGCAGTTTGTCGACGGCGGCGAGACGGTGTGGATCCTGGGCGGCGGTGACGTGTTCCGCCAGTCCACGGACCTCGCCAACGTAGCGGTGGTCACCACCATCGACGTGAAGGCCGACGGTGACACGTTCGCCCCGGATCTTGGCCCCAGTTGGGAGGCCTCCGCCTCCGTCCCGCCGGACGGTTGGCTGACCGCCGCCAACGGCACGCGCTACCGATTCACCAAATGGTCACGGACCGAGGGCTAGGAACATGCTGAAGAAACCCGAAACCCTGTTCGTGCTGGGCTACATGCTGCTGCCGCTGCTGGCGCTGCTGTCCGCGATCGTGGGGCTGACCATGATCCTGGGCGGCAACAAGATCGCGGGTGCCATCGTGCTGGTGGTGGTCACCCAGGTCTTCGCCTTTGGCGCGTTCTTTGCCCTGCGGGCGCGGAAGGCAGCCGTGCTGGAGGAGTCGGACCGGAGCTAGCGCGTATTGCCGTGCATGGGCAGGACAACCCATCGCGGCAGTGGTGATCCTGCCTTAGGCTGGGGCCCGCAGCACTCTGAACTGCTGCGGGATAAATATTGGGGGGAATCCTGGTGGCAGGAACTTTGTGGGGTGCCGACGTCGAACAACTGCGCACCCTGGCGCAGCAGTTCAGCAAGATCGCGGACCTGCTGCAACAGCAGTCGACGCAGCTGAGCAGCCAGATCAACAACAATCCGGCGTGGAAGGGCGCGGACGCCCAGCGCTTCCGCTCTGACTGGAACAGCAACCACCGCACCCTTCTTCAGCAGACGGTCACCCGGCTCCAGCAGGAGTCGAAGGTCCTGCTGAAGAACGCCGACGAGCAGGAGAAGGCCAGCACCGACGCGCTTGGATTCGACGGAGAGCGTGTAGCCCACGGCGGCCCCGCGGGCGGCCCGGCCACGTCATTCGTTCCTTGGGGCCCCGAGTGGATCGCTGAAGGAGATTCCCCATTCCGGAAGGGTTGGGATGCCTACAACGGTGTACTGGGCATAAAGGGTGCTCCCCTCGGGCTCCGGGATATCCAACAGTTCGCCAGCACGCACGACGAGATTCTCTCAAGTGACTGGCGTGCAATCTGGAGCAAAGAACTCTGGAAAAACTCGGCTGCCGCAGATGAACTCCGCGGCGCCTTTTCAGGCACCCTGAACCTCGTCAGCGGAAGATTTGGCGACCTCGTAGAAGTAGCCCGGGGAGTTGGCGCAGAATCCCTGGGGAGGTCTCAGTTGCGGGCGTTGAACGCCCCCGGAAACCTTCTTGGTGGGATAGGCGTGGCCCTGGACGGGCTCGACAGCGTCAACGCAATCCGTGAAGGCGAGACCGGGGACGCCGTCAGATCCGGACTGAAGACTCTCATCGGTGCTGGCTCCTTCGTTCCGGGGCCAATCGGCGTGAGCTGTATGGTGATCGGTGGCGCCTGGGCTGCCGTTGAATTGGTTCCGGGCGCGAAAGACGCAATTGATCAAGGCTTCGACGCCTTTGGAGACTTTGCCGAAGACGTTACCTCTGACATCGGCGACGGCGTCAAAGACTTTTTCGGTTTCTAGCAGAAACCAAGAGATGAAGGAAGACTTACTGTGACCGTACCGGAAGACAATTCCATAGGTTTCGGCATTGCTGAGATGGCATACATCCTCCAGCTCCAGAACACTGCAGCTGCTACCGAGAGCGCTAATTGGCTGCGCCTCAAGGATGAGAGCACCGATCTGGAAATGATCAGAGCCGGACTGTCATCTCTCGTGGCACGCGGCATGGCCTCCGCCACAGCTGGGTCTGAGCTGTCATTCACGCCCCAGGTGGATGTTGTTGCTTATACCTTGGCCAAGGCCGCACGGTGGACGCAGATCGATCTCCTGCAATCCGCAGTCTTGGGCGACACTGTGTTACAGATCGAATCGGACCGCACAAAGCTGTTGTTCCAGCCACGAACAATGCAGGCCTGGTTTGTTCTGCCCCAAGATCCTGCCACCTCCGCTGAGGCCGCACAGTCGTACCTGGTTCGGGATCATCTGGCAACGCATCCAGAAGGTGGTGTGCGTCTGAGGACCAGCGGCCCTGAAGGGCAGTATGGGCTCCTCGTGCGTCAGGAAACGGAAGGGTGGGTTTGCGCGGCTGTTCACGGTGACAACGTCGGTCCCGCCACCGCGCCTCTCAGCGAAGCTGGCCTCCGCCATTCCTTACTTTCATTTCGAACCGGATCGCCCCTGACCGATGACTGAGAATGTTCAGAAGAGCGTCAAGCGCCTGCGCACCTACTACTACGGGTACGGCAAAGACGACATCATCAACGCCTACACTCCCGAGGAGTGGGGTTTGGGCGGTTCGTCGGCCTACAGTTCCAACAATCCGGCCCACAGCCTGGTGGTACTGACCCTGATTGAGGTGCTCTTAACAGTCCCTGCCATACTTGCCCCAATCTGGATGATCATTGGGGTTATCTACCTGAATATCGGAGTCTTTCTGCTGTGCCTTGTCTGCACGGTCCTCTTCACGGGCGGCTGGTTCTACACGCTGGGCTCAATCCGCGACGAACTTCGGGCACGAAAGCTACGGCGGACGCGTGGACTTCCCAAGCCTTTGTACCAAGTCACGGATGATCAGGCGCGGGCGTGGTTTGAAGAACGGCCAGGGACGCTGGAGATCACCCGGGAAAATTTCCCTAACAGCCGTCGTCCCTTTCCAAGTGAACTGCCATGAGCTGCCATGCATTTCCTTCCTCAGTAATCATTCAACTGGTCAATTAGCAACGCCCCTGATTCCCTTATTCGTACAACCGATCTCTTGTCGGTTACGCCCCCGCGCTAGGTGCCGACAGGCCAGAAGGGAGATTCCGATGAACCACAACGCACCCGAACCTCGGCGCGCCCGGCGAAAGGGTTACTACGAGCAGCAGGTGGAACTGGAAGCCGCGAAGCAGGGACTCACGGCCGAGGAATACGGGGTCTACAAGGGCGACGTCGGCAGTGCCGTCAAACCCATCAATTCCGCGGGCGGTCTGCTCTTCCTTGCTATTTTGATCTCGGTGTTCTCGGCAGTTGTGGTTGGGGCCGCCATCATTCTCCTCACGGGTGAGGGCGTCACCGACTGGGTGCAATTTATTATCAGCTGCGCCGTTGTACTTTTCCTTGTGCCGACATCATGGGGTTACTACTTCAAGGAACGCAAAGCCACACATTTACGGAAGGCAGCAGGGAAGACACTGGAACCTCCTACGCGCCGTTCGAGCCTGAAGGACTGGTGAATACTTTGGCCCAAGAGCAGCGGGATCGGAGTTGATCGTGATGCAAAACGACTACCGGGAGCGGCGGAACGACGTGGTGTACGCCGAGCATAAGGCCGCGCTTGCCCGGGGTGAGAAGCGCGTTCTGCGCAGGACCAATACAGGGGAACTGCACAGCTATCCCGGGGGACGAGATCGGTTTTTCGCCGGGGCGAGGCCAGGCGCAGATCCGGACATGGTGGGGCATGGGAATTGTGTCCGCCTTTCTGGGTCTCATGTTCCTTGGCTCTACGGTGCTGTTCCTCGCCTCCTTCAGGCAGGGCACGGCCCCGAATGGGGCGCATTGTTTGCAATTGGCCTGGGTGGTTTCGGGGCTTGGTACACCTTTGGCTTGGCAAGGGACGAGTACCGGGCCAAGAAGCTGCGCAAGGAACGCGATACACCGGAACCTGGAGCAGGACATGTCAATCAGTGATTCTCCGGACAGGCTCCGGCCGCCTGCGGCTTCCCGATGAAGCGCGAGTCACCTAGGGTGATCGATCCTGCCGTACAGAAGCTACTTGTGGATCGGCCGTACTTCTACGCAACCGGCATGGAGCGCACGGTCCACGCGTATACGAAAGACGAATGGGGCATCGGCGGCTCCCAGCCATCCGGAAACTACTCGGTGCACACGACAACAGGGCTCGTTGTCGTGACAGCCCTCATGACCATTCCGGCCCTCGGCGCACCCCTGATGCTGATCATTGCACTTGCCAGCCTCAATCTAATCCTTGTCATTTTCGGACTGCTGGGGACGGTCCTCTTCACAGGAGGCTGGCTCTTGGGAATCGGCAACCTACGCCGCGAGTTGCGGGCGACCAAGAAGCGCAAGCTGAAAGGATTGCCGAAACCGCGTTTTGCCCTTACCGATGACCAGGCACGGGCCTGGTTCGAATCAAATCCGCCACACATCGCCATCACCCGCGAAAACTTCCCAGACAGTACGCGTCCGTTCCCGGGCGACGCTCCACCCACTCCACCGCCAACAGAGGAGCCGAGGACTTGATCTATAGCTCCGAGCGCGCCGCCGCTCACCGCTCAGGTGTGTGCCGCCGTCGGACCTTCTCGGTGCCCTGCCCGGGCGTGACGTAACCGACTGCGCCCTTCCGGTCGCGCCGTCTAAAATAGTCCAATGACTACAGCAGCTACCCCTTCCGTCGGCCTGGTCGGATGGCGCGGCATGGTCGGTTCCGTCCTCATGCAGCGCATGCAGGACGAGGGCGACTTCGCCAACATCAACCCGGTGTTCTTCTCCACCTCCAACGCGGGAGGTGCCGCGCCTTCCTTCGCTGAAGGCGCCGGCAAGCTCGAGAACGCGTTCGACGTCGACACGCTGGCCAAGCTGCCCATTATCGTCACCGCCCAGGGCGGCGACTACACCAAGCAGGTCCACGGCGAACTGCGCAGCCGCGGCTGGGACGGCCTCTGGATCGACGCCGCCTCCACCCTGCGCATGAACGACGACTCGATCATCGTGCTGGACCCCATCAACCGCGACGTCATCGACAAGGGCCTGGTGAACGGCACCAAGGACTTCATCGGCGGCAACTGCACCGTCTCGTGCATGCTCATGGGCCTTGGCGGCCTGTTCAAGAACGGCCTGGTGGAGTGGGGCACTTCCATGACCTACCAGGCAGCTTCCGGCGGCGGCGCCCGGCACATGCGCGAGCTGCTCAGCCAGTTCGGGACGCTCAACGCCGAGGTCAGCACCGAACTGGACGATCCCGCGTCGGCCATCCTGGACATCGACCGCAAGGTCCTGGCCCACCAGCGCACGGACATCGACGCCACCCAGTTCGGCGTCCCCCTGGCCGGCTCCCTGATCCCCTGGATCGACGCCGACCTGGGCAACGGACAGTCCAAGGAAGAGTGGAAGGCCGGGGTGGAGACCAACAAGATCCTGGGCACCTCAGAGGAAAACCGCGTGATCATGGACGGCCTCTGCGTCCGCATCGGCGCCATGCGCTCGCACTCGCAGGCACTGACGCTCAAGCTCCGCGAGGACCTGTCCGTCGCCGAGATCGAGAAGCTGCTGGACGAGGACAACCAGTGGGCCAAGGTGGTTCCGAACACCAAGGAAGCCTCCATGGCCGAGCTGACCCCGGTTGCGGCTTCAGGCACCCTGGACATCCCGGTGGGCCGCATCCGCAAGATGGAAATGGGCCCGCAGTACATCAGCGCTTTCACCGTGGGCGACCAGCTCCTCTGGGGCGCCGCCGAGCCGCTGCGCCGCATGCTCAACATCGCCACCGGCAACCTGTAACCCGTACAGCTGCCCCACGAGCGGCCCTTGCCCGCATAACCGCTGCCGCCCAGCGCCGGTTATGCGGGCCGGGGCCGCTTTTGCGTTTCGGGATATCCAAGGAACGCTGCCAGCCGCGCGCGGAGCTCCCCCGGCCGGTCCAGGTGGTTCCATTGCAGCCTGAAGACACGCCATCCTGCCTCCACCAAGGCATTTTCCCGCCAGCGCTCCGCGAGCAGCACTTCCTGTGTGGGTTTATGGTCCATGTATTTGACGGCGCCGTCGAATTCGATCGCCACCCGGGCTTCCGCGTCGGCGAAGTCTGCCCGGAACAGGCCCGCAGTAGTCATGATCTCGACCTGAGGCTTAAATGTGCCCAAACCGAATGAGCGGAGCAGCAGCCTGGTCCGTGTCTCCCCCGCTGATTCCGACCGCCCATCCAGAACATCCAGCAGGTCTAAGGCACGCCTGCCCCCGCGGGTGACCGGGCTCTCTTCCAGCAAACGCCGCATCGAGGCCATTGAAGCGCCTTTGTGGAGTGCATGATCGCCGATGACAGCAGCCTTGTCGAGGGGCAGGATCCGGGCGCAGTCCAGGACGGTTCTTTCGACGGCAGTGGTCATGATCTCCTGTCCATCGGGCGTCCATAACGAAGTGCACTCAATTTCTGGGAGCGGGAGGCGGTGGGTCTGGACGTCCTTGCCCGCGCTGGCACTCGAATTGGAATACTGCGTTGTCACGTGCACCAGGGATCCGGCGTTCCATACATGGAAGCCATGCAGCCTTGCTGCACTCACGTGGCTATACCGGGCCAGCCCCGAGGTGGACTCGAAATGCGCCATGATTCTCAGCTGGTCCCGATCCCACGGTTTGATCCTGTTCCAGTACGCAGCCCGGACGTACGCTCCCCGCCGCAAGCGGAGCAGGGCACCACTCTTGACGGCCGCCGTCAGCAAGCGGTCGTCCAGCCCCGCGGCGGCCAACTGTGATGTTGAGGCCACAGCTCGCTCAGGCCAGCGATCGTCAACGAGGGCACGCACTGCATCGGCTTTCATCGTTCAAGGGTGGCTGGTCTCTTGGACTGGCGACAGCCGCTCTCGTCCCTATGTGGACTGCCAGGAAGACGAGCGGCCCTGGCAAGCATAAGCGTTGCGGGCCCACACCGGTTATGCGGTGCAGGGCCGGTTATGCGGGGAGGTAGGGGAAGGGCTCAGGTTGCCAGGAACGTTATGTACCGGTGAGCGGCCTTGGTGAGGGCTGCCTGGGCTGCCGGGCCCATGGGCTTGGTCCCATCGAAGAGTTCGGGGACGACGGCGGCACCACGGCCCGTGCCCTGGAGCGCCCAGGCGCCCACCACCTTCCCCGCCGCAACGACCGTCTTCTTGAAGACGCCGTTGCCGCCCGGCACAATCAGGTCGAAATGCTCCGGTGCCAGGACGGGCGTCCGGTCCGTGTAGCCGAGGACGAACTCATCGAATCCGGGCAGGAGGTGAAGGGAGCGGCCGCCGGGGACTCCGGAATCCAGGAGCGCGGCCACGTCCGGTGAGAGCCAGTAGCTGGTGCCCTCGATCTCGAGCTCCACCAGCTGGTGCCGGACGTGCTGGAACGCGGCGCGGACCTCGGTCAGCGGCAGCTGCGTCCACCAGGCGAAGTCGCGCAGGGTGGCCGGACCATGGCTCCGGAAGTAGCGCAGCGCAAACTCGGCAATGGCTTCCTGGCGCTCCATCCGGCGGGACTCCGGGATCCACTCGTCGAAAGCCGCGATCAGCTGCTGGTTGCCGGAGAGCGGCCCCGGAACCAGCCAGCCGTGCCTGCATAGCGTACCCAGGAGATGGATGCCGCGCTGGCCCTGCGTGGGCTGGCCGCCGGCCTCGAAGACCTTGAACAGCCCGGGACGGCTGACCGGACCGTCAGCCAGGATCCGGTCCAGGGCCAGGTCGCGCGCCTTCTCAACATCAGTCCAGGTGATTTCCAGTTGCCGGTGCCTGGCCGCGATGCTCCTGGTGAGCCGTTCGGCGGTGAGGTCAAGCATCCAGCGCAGGTCCTCGGGGGCAACGAGGTGCAGTGTTCCCCGCATGGGCCAGGACCGGACCACAGTCCCGGAATCGATGGCGGCACGGACGTCGGAAATCCCCGCACCGGGCACCCGCACCCCCACTGCCCAGAGGGCTGCCGGCAGATCCTGCGCCTGCATTGCTGTCATCCACCGGACCAGCCCCGCTACTGAGGTGGCACCCTCCCCGGCCAGCCTTTGTGAGGCCAACCGGAGCCTGCCGATCATCCTGCGGTCACGCGGGGAACCAGATGCAGCCATGCGCCCATCCTAGGCCTGGTACGGCCCTGGCGGGACGGCTAGAGGTCCAGTCCGATGAGCAGCGGCTCCGGGTGCAGCTGGATGCCGAAGCGGCGTTCGACGCCGGCGCGTACCTCGCGTGCCACGGCCACCATGTCGGCGGCGCTGGCGGAGCCACGGTTGGTGATGGCCAGCGTGTGCTTGGTGGACAGGGATGCGCGGCCGCCGGCCACTCCTTCCGGTTCCAGGCCAAAGCCCTTGCCGAACCCTGCCTGGTCGATCAGCCACGCCGCGGAAAGTTTCACCCGTCCGTCCTGGCCCGCCGGATAGCGCGGCGCCGATTCCGGCAGCGTGTCTGCCACGTCCGCCGAGACGATGGGGTTGGTGAAGAAGGAACCGGTGGAATAGGTATCGCGGTCGGCGCCATCCCACACCATGCCCTTGGAGGCGCGCAGCCGGAGCACTTCCCGGCGGACGTCATTGGCGTAGGCACGCTTGCCCACCTCCACGCCCAGGGAGCGGGCCAGTTCGGCGTATCGGACGGGCGCACTCATCCGCCCCAACGGCAACTGGAACTCCACGGTGAGGACCACATACCGGGGTGAGCCGTTGACCGTGGTGCGCTTGAGGATGGAGTCGCGGTAGCCGAACTTCAGCTCCGAGTTGGTGAACGTTTGGACGGCGTTGCGTTCGCGGTCCCAGGTGCGGACGGCCGCGATGGTCTGGGACACTTCGGCGCCGTACGCACCCACGTTCTGGACCGGGGTGGCACCGGTGGAACCGGGGATGCCGGACAAGGCCTCGATTCCGGACCAGGCGTGCCGGACGGCGTGCTCCACGAGCTTGTCCCAGTTGTGGCCGGCCTGCACCACCACTGCCACTCCCCCACACGAGTCCTCCGCGTTGACCGTGAACCCCTCCGAGGCGATCTTCACGACGGTCCCGGGGAATCCGTCGTCGGACACCAGGAGGTTGGACCCGCCGCTGATGATCAGCACCTGCTCGCCGGCAGCATCCGCGGTCCGCACGGCATCGATGATCTCTGCCTCGGTCCGGGCCTCGATGAATTTGCCGGCAGGACCGCCGACGGCGGAGGTGGTCAGGGAGGAAAGCAGTGTGGGAGTCACCCGTCAACAATACTAGGGAAAGCTAGCCGGCCTTCCGGGCCACCGGGGACAGCGCGAAGCTCACGGCGAGCATCACCATCACCGCAAGGAGTGAGTGCAGGATCCCCACGTGTTCGGCCAGCAGGCCGAGCAGCGGGGGCCCGCACAGGAACGCGCCGTAGCCGATGGTGGACACCACCGACACCCGGGCCGCGGCCTTGGCAGGGTCGTCGGCCGCGGCGGACATGCCCACCGGGAAGCCCAGGGATGCGCCCAGGCCCCAGGCCGCCAGCCCCACATAGGCGAGCCACGGCGCGGGGGCGAAGACGAACACTGCCAGACCCACGACCGCCAGGGCGGCACACCAGCGCATGACGGGCACACGGCCAAATCGGTCCAGCACCACCGTCCCGGCGAACCGGCCGATGGTCATGAACGTGACAAACAGCCCATAGCCGGCAGCACCGGCGGCATCGCTCTGCCCGTGGCTGTCCGCCAGCGCAAGGGCCACCCAGTCTCCGGCAGCGCCTTCGGCCAGGGCGAGGCCGAGCACCAGGACGCCCAGCAGCAGCGTCCGGCGGTCCCGCCACGCCTGGGCGATCCTGCGCTTGTTGTCCAGGGGCGCGTCAGACGGGCTTCCAGCGTGGATCACGGGAATAGGGCCCGTGGTGGGGTCTTCAAAGTTGTCCGGGGTGTAGGTCCGCTCCGCTGCCGTGGTGATGTCGGCACGGAACCAGGACGCCGCCGTCGCCACGGATACGGCCACCACCGTTCCTGCCGCAGCAAGGTGCCAGAACACGGGCACGGACGCAGCAGCCGCAGCGGCACCCAGTCCCGCGCCAGCCACGGTCCCCAGACTGAAGGCGCCATGAAGCCGCGGCATGATGTGCCGGCCCACCGCACGCTCGACTGCCGCACCCTCCACATTGGAGGCAGTGTTCCAACTCCCCGTTCCCAGGCCGATGATGGCCAGGCCGACAGCGGTTGCGACAGGGCTTGACAGCACGGTTGTGCCAAAACCCGCCGTCAGCAGGCCGACACCGGCCATGATGCTGCCGGTGCGGATGGTCCTCTTGGACCCCAGCCGCAGGACGATAAGGCCGGAGGCGGAAACGGAGGCGAAGGAACCCAGCGTCATGCAGAGCAGGATGACCCCGACGGTGCCCGGGCTGAGGTCCAGCGCGTCCCGGATGGCGGGCAGCCGGGACACCCAGGAGGCGAAGGCCAGGCCGCTTGCTGTGTAGGCCACCACCACGGCGTTCCGCCAGTGCCTGACCTGGAGGGACGTGGCCTCGATTCCGGTGCCTGCGCTCAAGGGTGCGGGCTCAGGACAGCTTGACGACGGCCTGGGCCTTCATCAGGACTTTTTGCCCGGCCGAGACAACGGTGAGGTCGACGCGGGCGGTGCCTGCATCGGCGTCGAGCTTTCCGATGGTGCCGCTGACCTCGATGGTGGCGCCGGGCTCCGGGGTTCCGGTGGTGTCGGTGACCAGGACGGGCTTGGTGAAGCGGGTCTGGAAGTCCACGACGGCGCCCGGGTCCCCTGCCCAGTCAGTGACGAGCTGCACGGCTGAGCCCATGGTGAACATGCCGTGCGCGATGACGCCGGGCAACTCCACGCCGGTGGCGAAGGCCTCGTTCCAGTGGATGGGGTTGAAGTCGCCGGATGCTCCGGCGTACTTGACCAGGTCGGTGCGGGTGACCTCGATGGTGCGGCTGCCGATTTCCTGGCCGGCGCTCAGTTCATTGAAGGTGGGGCTCATGGTTACTGTCCCTCTCCGCGGACCAGGATGGATGACGTGGTGGTGGTGACCGGTTCGCGGGCGTCGCCGGAACCGAGGGCGAAGATCTCCGAGCGTGTGGTGATCATGGCGCCGCCGCCCATGGCCCGGACGCCGTCCACGTGGAGTTCCGCGACGAGGCGGTCGCCGGCAACGATGGGCCGGTGGTGGGTGAAGCGCTGGTCCGCGTGCACCACCCGGGAGAAGTCGATGCCGGCGTCCGGATCCTCGATGAGCTGGGCGTCGGCCCGCTGGGCAATGATGATGGCGAAGGTGGGGGGTGCCACCAGGTCCGTGTGGCCCAGGGCCGTGGCTGCATCGACGTCGAAGTGTGCAGGGTTGGTGGCTTTGACCGCGCGGGCGAACTCGCGGATTTTCTCGCGGCCAACGTCGTACACCTCTGCGGCAGGGTAGCTTCGGCCCTGCAGATCCGGATTGATAGTCATGGATTCCAGCCTATCCCCGGCGCAGCCGGGACACGTTGTGCAACCCACTGATATGATGGTTTCATCATTTCATCAATCAGCCCAGGAGCCACTCCCTTGCTGTCTTCCGCCCAAGCGCCGCTGTACGAGATCAAGGCCAATCTGTTCAAGGGCCTGGCGCACCCGGCACGTATCCGGATCCTTGAACTGCTGGCCGCCGCCCCGCAGGAAACTGCGGCCGTCAGCTACCTTCTGGCGGAGACCGGGCTTGAAGCCTCGCACCTCTCCCAGCACCTGGCCACCCTGCGCAGGCACAAGGTGGTGACCTCGGTGCGCACCGCCAACGCAGTGACATACCAACTGGCGCACCCGGGGGTTTCGGAGCTGCTCGCCATCGCCCGGACCTTCCTCCTGGACAGCCTGTCCGAATCGAACGAACAGCTCCGGCTTGCACAGCAGCTGCCGGCGGAGCACCTCTCCCGCGAATCAGCCTCGTGACGGCCACCTCCGCCGCTGACACCGGACGCGCCACTGTCAGGGCCGCCCAGAGGCTTACAAGGCTCCTCCCGTCCCGGCAGGATTACGCCGGCCTTCGCTCCTCGTGGCGCAGTGACCTGCTGGCCGGCATCACCGTGGGCATTGTCGCCCTGCCTTTGGCCCTCGCGTTCGGGGTGAGCTCCGGAGTGGGCGCCGAGGCCGGGCTTATCACCGCCATCGTGGCCGGCATGGTGGCAGCCCTCATGGGTGGGTCCTCCGTGCAGGTTTCGGGCCCCACCGGCGCCATGGTGGTGGTCCTGGCACCCGTCGTGGCCGTCCACGGCCCGGGCAGCGTGGCCCCGCTCTCCCTGATGGCGGGGCTGCTGGTCTGCGTCATGGGATTCAGCGGCCTGGGCCGGGCCGTCGCCTTCATCCCCTGGCCGGTAGTGGAGGGCTTCACGCTGGGGATCGCGGCCATTATCTTCCTCCAGCAGGTTCCACTCGCCACGGGCACGTCCGGCGTCCCGGGACACAACACTGTGGTCGCCGCCGTTGAAGCTGCCTTAGCCGCGCAGGCGCCCACTGTCCTGCTGACGCTGGCGCTCGTGGTGATGGTCGCCGTCGTGATGGTCCTGCTGCAAAAGCTGTTCCGGGCCCTTCCGGCCAGCCTGGTGGCGGTCCTCCTGGCCACGGCGTCGGCCGAACTCCTGCAGCTGGATGTTCCGCGGATCGGTGCGCTGCCCCATTCCCTTCCCGCGCCGGCAATGCCCGCCGTGGACGTGGCCACCTTGGGCAGCCTTGCCATGCCCGCGGTGGCAATCGCCGTCCTTGCCGCCATCGAATCACTGCTCTCAGCCCGGGTGGCCGCGGGGATGGCCGGCCCCGACGGCAGGCCCACCGGACCCTACAGCCCGGACCGTGAGCTGACCGGCCAGGGCCTGGCTTCCATCGCCGCCGGACTGTTTGGCGGCATGCCCGCCACCGGAGCCATCGCCAGGACCGCGGTCAATGTACGTTCCGGGGCCCGGACGCGCCTTGCCGCAGCCGTTCACGCCGTCGTGTTGCTGGCCATCACCTACCTGGCGTCCGGAATGGTCAGCCGCATTCCGCTGGCAGCACTGGGAGGGATCCTGATGGTCACCGCAACACGGATGGTTTCCCGGCGCACCGTTGCCGCCATCCTGCGTTCCACCCGGGCAGACGCCGCAGTCTTCGTTCTCACGGCCATCATCACCGTGGCCTTCGACCTGATCGTGGCCATCCAGATCGGGCTGGCCGCGGCGGCGCTCTTCGCGCTGCGGAAATTCGCCTCGCTGAGCGGCGTCCAGCGCGAGCCGATCCCCGGGCCTTCCGCCGACGGCGATGAGCACATTGCGGTCCTTCGGCTGGACGGGGCGATGTTCTTTGGCGCCGCCGAGCGCATCCTCCAGGAGATCAGCCAGGTCAAGGACGTCCAGGTGGCAATCATCAGGCTCTCGCAGCTGCGGATGCTTGACGCCACCGGCGCCCACGCGCTGGTGGAGGTCATCGCTGCGCTGGAACTGCGCGGCATCACGGTCCTGCTCAAGGGTGTGCGGCCGGACCACCTGGACCTGGTGACCAACGTGGGCGTGATCCGTTCGCTGCGGCACCACAAACACCTGTTCCAGCACCTGCCCGATGCCGTGGAACACGCCCGCAGCCATGTCCTGCGGAACGCAGCAGCTAGCGCCTGAGGTTCTTGCGGATCGACTGGCCGCGGACCACGATGCCCACGACGTGCAGGACAAGGCCCAGCCCGATCAGCGGCAGGGAGGCCATGGCCAGGGTTTGGTTGCCGCCGGTGTTGCCGATGATGTTCAGGATGATGCCGACGGCGATCAGTCCCATCGCGCTGAAGACCAGGACTTTGTAACGGGTTGGCGCGGTGGCCCAGAATTCGTTCAGCACCGTGCAAGTCTACCGTCCAGGCCTGCGGCACCGGCTAGAACAAGGACTCCTGCACTGCCGGGACCTCCGAAGCGTATTCACCAAGGGCGATGGTCCGGGCGGCCAGTTGGGACAGGTTCACCACGAACGCGGCGTACTTGCCATCGAGCCGGGCCAGCACGTCTGGTACGTGCCGCCGCTGTCCCCGGTGGTGGACCTGCTGCGGGACCAGGGGCACGACGGCGAGGACCACGGCAACCTGTTCGGCGCCATCGACGCGCTGCGCATCCCGGTGGAATACCTCGCCGAGCTGTTCACGGCCGGGGACACGGACCGGGTCACCATGGTGCTTCGGAAGCTCGCGGCCATGCGCTCCTTCATGCGCGGGATCAGCCTGGGCAACGATCCGGACGAATCCATCCCCGAGGCCGTGGGCATGGACGGGCAAACGATGTACGAGATGTACCGGCTGATGGCCATCGCGAAATACGACGAACGGTATGTCATCCCCAAGGCACACGTGGAGCAGGCCCACGACCTGGAGGAGATGGGCTGCTCGCTGGATTTCGACGGCGGCCCGGGCATGCAGGATTCCTCGCCTTTTGGTGAGGCGAGCGGCAGGCCCGTCCCGGTTGCCGTGGACACGTTCAACGCCCTCAAGGACCGGCAGACCACGGACGAAATCGCGGCGGGCACCAGCCTGAGGGGACGGGTGAACCTGCTGAACTGGGACGGTCGCGGGGCGCCGCCTGGGCTCTTCCCCGAGAAGGGGCCCGAACCGGATACCCTCGCGGCTGCGGAGGACCAGCCATGAGCCGCCGCGATGACGTGGTCTACCTTGCCGCGGCATGGTGCCTGTCCTACCCCGATGAGGACCTGGTGCAGCGGGTCCCCCTGGTCCGTGCCGCGCTGGCCGAATTCCCCGGTGCGCTGCCCGCATTCGCACCGGTGCTGGACCTCCTGGAAACCAGCCCGCCAATGGAGCTGCAGGCCCAGTACGTGCGCGAGTTCGACCTGGGCCGGCGGCACGCCCTGCACCTGAGCTACTGGACGGACGGGGACACCCGGCGCCGCGGCGAAGTGCTGGGCCTGTTCAAGGAGGCCTACCGGAACAGCGGCGTCCTGGTGGACCTGGACGGGGAGCTGCCCGACTACCTGCCCATGGTGCTGGAATTCGCCGCTCGGGTGGATTCCGCGGCCGGACGGACATTGCTGCAGCGCTACCGGGCCAGCCTGGAAATGCTCCGGCTCGGGCTGCTGCGGGACAACCTGCCGCACGCTGCCATCCTGGCGGCCATCTGCGCCACCCTGCCCGGAAAGTCACCCCAGGACGAGCAGGAAGTGATGCGCATGGCCGGATACGGTCCACCCTCCGAACGCGTGGGACTGGATCCCTACGACCCGCGGCTGCTGCCGGTCAGGGGGTCGTAACCATGCCGGCACTCAACGCAGCGCTCGCAACCGAGCCGGGAGCCGCCGTCGTCCTTAACTCCTGGGACACCGTCCTGTGGGGCGTCCTGCCCTATGTCATGGCGGTGGTGCTGGTGGGAGGGCTCATCTGGCGGTACAAATACGACCAGTTCGGCTGGACCACCAGGTCCTCCCAGCTCTACGAGTCCAGGCTCCTGCGGATCGCCTCCCCGCTGTTCCACTTCGGGCTGCTGGCCGTCATCGCCGGGCACTTCTTCGGCCTGGTGATTCCGATGGCGTGGACCCAGGCGGTGGGGATGAGCCAGGAGTTCTACCACTTCAACGCCCTGCTGGTGGGCGGCATTGCCGGGGTGGCAACGCTGGGCGGCATTGCGCTGCTGATCTACCGGCGCCGCACCACCGGGCCGGTTTTCATGGCCACCACCAAGAACGACAAGACCATGTACGTGGTGTTGACCGCTGCCATCGTCTTCGGTTTGTGGACCACGCTGGCCAGCATCTTCGAGGGCGAACACGGGCACAACTACCGCGAAACCGTGGCGCCGTGGTTCCGGTCGCTGTTCATCTTCCAGCCGGACATCGCGGCGATGGCCACTGCGCCGTTCTCCTTCCACCTGCACACCCTGGTGGGAATGGCGCTGTTCGTCATCTGGCCGTTCACCCGGCTGGTGCACGCCTTCACCGCGCCCCTGCACTACCTCTTCCGCCCGTACATCGTCTACCGCTCGCGGGACAGGGAAACGAAGGGCCGGGGCTGGTCCGCCGTGGGCACGCCGGACAGGGACACCCGCAACCGCTGACCGGCGGTGCGTTTTGGATGACGTAGTGAGGAGCAGGCAGTGGCCGGAACAACATCTACGCCAGGCACCGGCCGGGCACTGAACCTGGCGCTGGCGACGGCGGCATCCGTGGCAGGTTTCTGGGCATGGAACTCCGTAGCCACGCTGGGCGCGTTCTACACCAAAAACCTGGAACTCACGCCGGCCACCACCGGGATCCTCGTGGCCATGCCGGTGTTTGTCGGTTCACTGGGCAGGATCGTGGTGGGCACCCTGACCGACAAATACGGCGGCCGGGCGATGTTCACCGTGGTGCTGCTGGCCGCCATCCCTCCCCTGCTCCTGGTGTCGGTCGGCGGGCTCCTCAGCTCCTTCGCGCTGGTGCTGGGGGCCGGGCTGCTGCTTGGCGTGGCGGGCACCGTGTTCGCCGTCGGGATCCCCTTCGTCAGCGCCTGGTATGAACCGGCCCGCCGCGGCTTCGCCACCGGCGTCTTCGGTGCGGGAATGGGCGGAACGGCACTGGCGGCGTTCCTGAATCCCCGGCTCGTCGCCGGGATCGGATACTTTCCCACGCACCTGCTGATCGCCGCTGTCCTGGCCGTGATGGCGGTGCTGGTCTGGTTCCTCATGAAGGAATCCCCCGACTGGGCACCCAACCACGCCCCGGTGCTGCCCAAACTCCTTGACGCCGCCAGGCTGGCCGTCACCTGGAAGATGTGCTTCCTCTACGCCGTGGTCTTCGGCGGTTTCGTGTCCTTTGCCACCTACCTTCCCACCTATCTGCGGGACGTCTACAGTTTCGATCCCGCCGGCGCGGGCGCCCGGACCGCCGGTTTTGCCCTGGCCGCTGTCCTTGCCCGTCCGGTGGGCGGGGTCCTTGCCGACAAGCTCGGCCCCAAGCCGGTGGTGATCGCAGCCCTTGCCGCCGTCGCGGTCCTGGGCTGGGTGGTGAACATGCGGCCCGACGGCGAAGTGCCCGCCGGTGCCACGTTCGTTGCCATGGCGGCCGCACTGGGCCTTGGGACCGGCGGCGTCTTCGCCTGGGTCGGCGTCCTGTCGCCGGCAGGGAAGGTGGGCAGCATCAGCGGCATCGTGAGCGCCGCCGGCGGCCTGGGCGGCTACTTTCCACCGCTGGTCATGGGCGCGACGTATGACGCTGCAACACGCAGCTATTCAATCGGGCTCCTCCTGCTGGTAGGCACGGCCCTGGCGGCACTGCTGTTCACCCTCTTCGCGGTGCAGCCCAGGACGGGCGCACCTGTGGTTCAGCGGGCTCCGTAGCGCAGGTACACCACCCCGTTTCCGAACCGCCGCTCGTCCAGCAGTTGGAACTTTGCCTCCAGCCCCTCCGGGAGGAAACGCAGGCCGCCGCCCACGGCAACCGGGTTGATGAAGAACTGGCACTCGTCCACGAGGCCTGCCTTGAGGGCGTGGGCCGCGAGGGTGGGGCCGCCGATGCTGATGTTCCTGTCCGCAGCGGCCTTCAGGTCCTGCACCGCCGCCGGGACGAACTGCCGCTCCAGCCGGGTCCGGGGTGCAGCGGGGCTGTCCAGCGACGTCGAGTACACCACTTTGTCCGCCCCCTGCCAGATCCGGGCGTAGTCCTGGATGACCGGCGGGTCCCCGGCCGTGCCCATGGTTTCCCACACCTCCATCACCTGGTACATCCGCCGCCCCAGCAGGTAGGTGCCCACATCCCGCTCCAGGTCGTTGATGAAGGCATGGACTTCCTCATCCGGCGCTGACCAGGTGAAGTTACCGTCCCTGTCCGCCGTGTAGCCGTCGAGGGACATGATTGCGGAGTAGATCAGCTGCGCCATGGGCCCATTCTGCCGTCTGACGTCAAGACCTCATAGGCTCCCGTGAGACCAAAAACTGCTGTCCCAGGGTCCAGAGGTTGGAGACTGTCCAGTAGACCAGGACTCCGAGGGGAAAGAAGACCCCGCCCACACCGAAGACCACGGGCAGGACGTACAGAAGGATTTGCTGCTGGCGGAACAGCGGGCTCCCGCTGTCCTGGCCGGCCATGGTCCGCGAGGCAACGAGTTTCTGCGTCAGGAACTGGCTGGCAATCATCACCAGGATCATGACGACGGCGAGCACGGCCACAGCGGTGGGCTCGCCGCCGCCATGGAGCAGCGAAGCTGACAGCGGCGCCCCGAAGATGCTGGACGAGTCGAACTGGACCACCTGGTCGTGGCCCATCACCCCGATGCCTTCACCCTGGCGCGATGCATTGGAAATTCCTGACAGCACCTGGAAGAGCGCCAGGAAGAACGGCGCCTGGATCAGCAGTGGCAGGCAGGCCGAGAACGGGTTGGTGCCGTGTTTTTTGTAGAGGGCCATCTGCTCCTGGGCCATGGCCTGCCGCGACGCCTGGTCCGTCCTGCCCTTGTACCTGTCCTGGAGCTCCTTCAGGTCCGGCTGCAGGAGCCGCATCCTGCGCTGGGCCCGCACCTGTGCCAGGAACACCGGGATCAGCGCCGCGCGGATGACCAGCACCAGCCCGATGATGGACAGCGTCCAGGTCCATCCGCCCGCAGCCGGCATACCCAAGGCACTGAGCCGGTCGTGGAAAGACACCATGATGGCGGACACCAGCCACCGGAACGGCTCCATTACCGCCGTGAAAAAGTCCACCGATCCCCCATCCGCACGTTGCTGCCAAGCTACTGCGGATCCAGGAAACAGAAAAGCCCCGGCGGGAAGCGCCCATGTTCAAGAAGAATTCCCAGGACTATCCTCAAACGTATGAATGAGCGTGCGGTTCCAGGGGCGGCCGGCGGTTATCTGTTGGAATATCGAGACGGCGATCATCGCCTCGGTCGGACGGCGGTGCAGCTGGCGGGCCTTTGCCTGGTGGCCAGCGGCGTCGTCATCACAGTTGTGGGAACCACGTTCGGGCAACTGTCGTTCATTCTGGGCATCTTTATTGCCCTTCTCGGCGCAACACTTCTGGTCACCCTCACGCTGGACCATTCGAGGCTGCTCCGAAGGTTCAAGCTGCCGCATGGTCCTGCAAACGTCAGCCGGAACGTTTCCGTGGCGTCTGAACTTGCTGTCCTGGCCGACCTCTATTCCAGCGGGGCACTCTCCGCCGAGGAGTTCTCCGCTGCCAAGCGCCGCATCCTGGACCTTTAGCGCGGGCACCTGCCCAGCTACTGCGGATCCAGGAAACAGAAAAGCCCCCGGGTCCTTGCGGAACCCGGGGGCTTAGCCTGTAGCGGTGGGGAGGCTCGATCTCCCGACCTCACGATTATGAGTCGTGCGCTCTAACCAACTGAGCTACACCGCCACGAATGAGAAAAACCTGCGTCAAGCCGGTCAAACCGCCTTGACGCAGGCCCTCATTCAGAGCCCCCCACCGGAATCGATCCGGTGACCTCGTTCTTACCAAGAACGCGCTCTACCACTGAGCTAGGGGGGCAACGAGTAAATACTCTACCGGAAGATTTACGCACCAACAAATCGGCGCCAAGAGCCCTCTCGGGACCACTGTCAACGCGCTTTTGGGGACCGCGGGAGCGGCTTTTTCCGCGGAATTCCGGGGCTAGAGGGGCTGGCGCCAGCAGAGTGGACGACGGCGGCAAGCACCTTCCAAGGTCCCCTGACCACCGCCTCGGGGCAGGAATGTGGCCAGCCCCACACTCTTGAAGTTAAACGCCGATGGGCCGGCTCGTAAGCCGGCCCATCGCCGTCGTCAATTCCTCAACGCAAGGGGTGGTTTACCACTTGCCCTTGCGGTTGAAGTCGCGGTGTCCGCTGTCGCCGCCGCTGCGGGGCTTGCGGGAGCCATCGCCGTGCCCGCCGAAGCGGGAGTCGCTGGCCTGGCCACGGTCGCTGAAGGAGCGCTCGCTGTACGAACGGCCGCCGCGGTCGGCGGAGGACCGCTCGCCGTCGTTCTTGCGGAACTCCTTCTTGAACCCGCCGTTGCCCTTGAAGTTGCCGCCACGGTCGCCGCCGCGGTTGCCCTGGTAGGCGCCACGGTCACCGGAGGGCTTGCGGCCGTTGTCCAGCTCGAGGTGGATCAGCTCGCCGCCGATCCGGGTGCGGGACAGGGCACGCAGCTGCTCGGCGGTCAGGTCCGCGGGCAGCTCCACCAGGGAGTGGTCCGAGCGGATGTCGATGCCGCCGATCTGTGCGGAGGAGATGCCGCCCTCGTTGGCAATGGCGCCAACGATGGAGCCGGGCATGACGCGCTGGCGGCGGCCCACCGCGATGCGGTAGGTGGCGTTGCCCTCGGTCAGCGCACGGGTGGGCCCACGGGAGCCGAAGCCGTCCTTGGAGCGTTCGCGCTTCTGGAACTCGGGAGCAGCCGGCAGTTCCTTGACCAGCAGCGGCTGCCCGCCCTGGGCCATGACGGCCAGTGCCGCAGCGATTTCTGCTGCCGGCACCTTGTGCTCTTCCTCGTAGGAAGCGATCAGGTCGCGGAACATCGAGACGTCCTCGGACTCAAGGGTCTCGGTGATGCGCTCGGCGAACTTGCCCAGGCGCAGCGAGTTCACGGTCTCTGCGGTGGGCAGGTGCATCTGCTCCACCGGCTGGCGGGTGGCCTTTTCGATGGCGCGCAGCAGGTACTTCTCACGCGGCGTCATGAACAGGATGGCCTCACCGCTGCGGCCCGCGCGGCCCGTGCGGCCGATGCGGTGCACGTAGGACTCGGTGTCGTGCGGGATGTCGTAGTTGACCACGTGGCTGATGCGCTCCACGTCCAGGCCACGGGCGGCGACGTCGGTGGCCACCAGGATGTCGATCCGGCCTTCCTTCAGCGCGTCGACGGTGCGCTCACGCTGCTGCTGCGGGATGTCGCCGTTGATGGCGGCAGCCTGGAAACCGCGTGACTTCAGCTTGTCAGCCAGGTCCTCGGTGGCCATCTTGGTGCGCACGAAGGCGATGACGCCGTCGAACTCTTCCACCTCGAGGATGCGGGTCATGGCATCGAGCTTGTGCGGGCCCATGACCTGCAGGTACCGCTGGCGGGTGTTGGCGCCGGTGGTGGTCTTGGACTTGACGGAGATCTCGGCCGGGTTGTTCAGGTACTGCTTGGACATGCGGCGGATCTGGCTCGGCATCGTGGCCGAGAACAGTGCAACCTGGCGGTCCGACGGGGTCTGCTGGAAGATCTGCTCCACGTCTTCGGCGAAGCCCATGCGCAGCATTTCGTCGGCCTCGTCCAGCACCAGGTACTGGAGCTCGGACAGGTCCAGGGAACCCTTGGAGATGTGGTCGATCACGCGGCCGGGGGTACCGACAACCACCTGGGCGCCGCGGCGCAGCCCGGCGAGCTGCGGGCCGTAGGCGGAGCCACCGTAGACGGGGAGCACGGTGAAGTCGTCGATGTGCTTGGCGTAGGAGGTGAACGCCTCAGCCACCTGGAGGGCAAGCTCACGGGTGGGGGCCAGGACCAGGGCCTGGGTCTTGCGGGACGGGCCGTTGAGGTCGTGGAGCTCGGCCAGGCGGGACAGTGCCGGTACTGCGAATGCTGCAGTCTTACCGGTTCCGGTCTGGGCCAGGCCCACTACGTCGCGGCCTTCGAGCAGCAGCGGGATGGTGGCTGCCTGGATGGGGGACGGCTTTTCGTAGCCGACGTCCTGCAGGGCGGCCAGGACACGGCCGTCGATGCCGAGATCGGCGAAGCGCACGCCGTCTTCTTCGTCGTCGCCAGCCTTGGGTGCCGGGGTTTCTTCGGCTTTGGCTGCGGCAACGGCCGGGGCGGCTTCGGGAGCCTCAGCGGTTACGCCGGGGGCCTCTGCTGCGGGGGCAGCGGGCTCGGTGAATTCAATGCCGGCGGTTGCTTCGGTGGTGGTTTCGTTCTGATTTTCGGGCATAGGGAGATATTCCTCATCCATAGGGGGCCAGGCGGCACTACCCGAGGTGAGCGGAGCCGCAGTACGCGTGCCGATGATGCCGGGCAAACGTTGACCGGCCGGTCACAGAAGTCCGGCGCTTTCGCAATCCCGTGGCAGGACTTCGCGCTGCATCTCTTGGCTGCTATCCCAGCAGTCTGTACAGCGTTTTCTTTAGCCGGCTCTCCCTATGAAAATGCCCGCATCGCTTGCGCGGGCCCCAACACTTGCCAGTCCTGCCTCAAAAATTGGGCAGGAATAAGGGATTTCCGGAGTGGGGGATGTTTCAAGTGTAAAGGATGGACGCCACTGACCGCCAATTCAGGGTCCGACGGCGGCGGTGACCTTCCGCACACAGCCCGCCAAGGGCGGGGGTGCTACTGCCCCAGCCGCCGCAAAAGCACCCCGAACTTGGTGTGGTATTCGTCCTGGAGCCTGATCTCGCCGTCGGCCTCTGCACTGCGGAGGGCCTTGATGACTTCCGCGTCCGGCGCGCTGAACCATCTGCCGATGGTGATGCCGTGCCGCGGCACGAAGGTCCGCTCGATGGGATCGCCGGCCCGGATGCTGCCGGTGCGGATGACGCGCAGGTACGTCCCCACCCGCCCCTCGTCGGTGAACCGCTTCACCCACTGCGGCTCCTTCATCCGGCGCTGGAACGTGGCGCAGGGGGTGCGCGGGGAGGTGACTTCGAGTTCGACGTCGGGCCCCACCTTCCAGCGCTCCCCGATCACCGCGTGGGTGGCTTCGATGCCGGACACCCGCAGGTTCTCGCCGAAGGCGCCCGGCGGCAGTTCCCGTCCCAGGCTCCCGGCCCAGAAGTCGGCGTCGGCCTGGGAGTAGGCGTAGACGGCCTGGTCCTCCCCGCCGTGATGCGCCCTGTTGGCCTGGATGTCGCCGCGCAGGCCCAGCTTGTGGACCTTCACGGGCCCGTTCGCCGGGCGCTTGTCGATGGCCGTGACACCAACGTTTCCCTGGTCCCCGATCAATTGGTGGACGCGGCAGACGGCGAGGACAGAACCTGATTCCATGGCATCAGTCTAGGGTCCTCCCCCGCCGCCTCCCGGCCTTGCTGCCATGGGCACTTCTCCCCCGCCTTGGAGCGCGGTTTTACTCGCAGCGGCCCGGCAGAGGGATTACGCTGATCCGAGGATTGCAATGGGGGTGCAGCGCTGTGCCCAATTCACGTGGACAACTGAAGGGGACGCTGTGGATTCAAACACCATGGACCCGAACGAGGACCCCAACAAAACGCAGGACAAAGGACGGGGCGGAGCCTCCGGGCAGGTGCCTTCGGAAACCCCCGGGGGCAGCACCGCCAAGCCTCCGCCCTGGCAGGTCCCCAAGCCGGACCTGCGCCCCGACCTCCTCAATGAACCGGTCACTCCTGTTGACCCGTTCGCCCGGGAGCGGGAAAAACAGCTCAACGATGCAGCGGCACGGAAGAAGCGCTCCCAGCGGCGCACGGTGGTGGTGGGCCTGGGCGTCACGGCACTCCTGGCCGGAACCATTACGGCAGTGGTGGCCAGCAACGAGGACGACCCCGAATACGCACAGGTGTGCTTCAACGACGAAACCGGCGAGCGCGTGGCGGACACCAGCTGCGACAGCTCGGCGGGCCGCAGCGGCGGCATTTACGCCTGGTACTTCTACTCCCGTGGGGCAAGCGTTCCGCCGATCGGCCAGAACCGGTCGACGTCACCCAACTACACCAGGACCATCCCCAGCGGGGCCAAGGCCTCCACCGGCTACAGCAGCAAGGGCGGTACGGTCAGCCGCGGCGGTTTCGGCTCGAGCGCCAAAAGCGGCTCAAGCGGTGGCGGCGGCAAAGTTTCGGGGGGCTGACGGATGAAGAGGATGTTGTCCCAGCCGCGTCCGGGCTGGAAGCAGAAGATCGAAGAGCAGGGCTTGGTGTTCTCCACCACCACCATGGATGACGGGCGCCGGATCGAGTACTGGAACGAGTCCGCGTACTACGAATTCACCATGGACGAGGTGGAGACCCTCGAGGCGGCGGCCGAGGACATGCACCGCATGTGCCTGGAGGCCGCGAAATTCCTGGCCACCGGCGCCATGGGCAGCATCGGCATTGGCCCGCAGGCTTTGGAACTGGCGGCCGAATCGCTGCAGGCCGGCGACGTGGATGTGTACGGCCGGTTCGACTTCATCTACGACGGCCGGGGCGGTCCGGCCAAGATGCTCGAATACAACGCCGACACCCCCACCGGACTCATCGAGGCCGCCGTCGCCCAATGGTTCTGGCTGCAGGACGTCCACCCGGAGAAGGATCAATGGAACGGCATCCATGAAGCCCTGATCCGGCAGTGGAAGAAGTTCCAGTACCGCACCGGCATGAGCACCCTCCACGTTGCCCATTCGGAGGTTGAGGAATCAGGTGAGGACTGGATGACCGCGGCCTACATGCGCGACGTCGCCGGCCAGGCCGGGTGGACCACCATTGGGATCAACATGTCCGATATCGGCTGGGACCCCAACCTGAACCGCTTCGTGGACCTGGACAACTTCATGATCAGCACCATCTTCAAGCTCTACCCCTGGGAGCTGATGATGAAGGAGGAATTCGGGCCCCGCCTCCTGGAGCGGGCGCACAACCCGCGATGGGTGGAGCCCGCATGGAAAATGCTGCTCTCCAACAAGGCCCTGCTCGCCGCCCTGTGGCACCTCTACCCCAACCATCCCAACCTGCTGCCCGCCTACCTCACCGATCCGGGGCCGCTGAAGGAATGGGTGGCCAAGCCCCTCCACGGCCGCGAAGGCGACAACATCCGGATCCACGCGGACGGAATCAGCCTGGAACAGCCCGGAGGCTACGGCCGCGAGGGCTGGTGCTACCAGCAGTACCACCCGCTGCCGGACTTCGACGGCAACCACCCCGTCCTGGGCCTGTGGGTGGTGGACGGCGAGTCCGTGGGCTGCGGCATCCGCGAATCGGACGGCCCGGTCACCGACTACTTCTGCCGCTTTGTCCCCAACACCATTGACGCGCCGGCGCCGCTTTCCGCGGTGGCCAATACCACCAAGGCAGGAATCGTTCTATGAAACCGGTGACAGCATGAGCACGGACATGACGACGACGGGCGGCCCCGGCCGCGGGACCGGCATCCCTGTGCCCGCCAAGGGGTTGCGGGCCGGCATCCTTGACCTTGGCGACTCGGTAATGCTGGGCCTGGCCTCCACCGCTCCGGTGTATTCGCTGGCCGCCACCCTGGGTCTCATCGTTGCGGTTAACGGCAACTACACTCCCCTGATCCTGCTGCTGGGCTTCATTCCGGTCCTGTTCATCGCCTACGCCTTCCGTGAGCTCAACAGCGCCATCCCGGACTGCGGCACCACCTTCACCTGGTCCCGCCGGGCCTTCGGCCCCTGGGCGGGCTGGCTGGGCGGCTGGGGCGTGGCACTTGCCGGCATCGTGGTCCTGGCCAACCTGGCACAGGTGGCCGGGCAGTATCTGTGGCTGTTGGTGGGCGACGGGTCCCTGGCGGGGAACAAAGTACTGGTCACCGGCACAGGGCTGGCGTTCATCGTCCTCATGACGCTGGTGAACTACCGCGGGATCCGCCTCGGCGAGCACGTCCAGCGGGTGCTGACCTATGTCCAGTACATTGCGCTGGGCCTCTTTGCGCTGGCCATCGTGGTGCGGATCGTGGGCGGTGCGCCGGAAGGGCAGGCCTTCGATCTCGAGTGGTTCAACCCCGCCGGCGCCTTCGCCGATCCCGGTGCTGTAGTACACGGGGCACTCCTGGCACTGTTCATCTACTGGGGCTGGGACACCTGCCTTGCCGTGAACGAGGAAACCGAAAACCCGTCCACCACCCCCGGCCGCGGCGCCGTGATCTCGGCGTTCGTCCTGGTGGCAATCTATGTCTCCGTGGGGCTGCTGGTGATGATGTACGCCACCGTGGGCTCGGAGGGCATCGGCCTGGGCAACGAGGCCAACCAGGACGATGTCTTCCTGGCCATGAAGGACGTGGTGCTGGGCCCATGGGGCTGGCTGATCGTCGTCGCGGTTCTGGCGTCCGTCCTGTCCTCCACCCAGACCACCATCCTGCCCACCGCCCGCGGAACCCTCTCCATGGGTGTCCATGGTGCACTGCCGGCAAAGTTCGCGGAGGTGCACCCACGCAACCAGACGCCAGGTTTTTCAACCCAGGTGATGGGCGGGGCAGCCGCGGCCTACTACGTGGCCATGAGCTTCCTGAGCGAAAACCTGCTGGCGGACTCCATCAGTGCCATCAGCCTGTTCATCGCGTTCTACTACGCCCTGACCGGCTTTGCCTGCTTCTGGTACTTCCGTGGAACGCTGCGGGAATCGGTGCGCAACCTCTGGTTCCGCGGCATCCTGCCCCTGGCCGGGGCGCTGCTGCTGACCGCGGCGTTCTTCATCTCGGCGGTGCAGATGTGGGACCCGGCCTACGGCGACACCCAGATCTTCGGCGTCGGCGGCGCCTTCGTGAGCGGCGTGCTGCTGCTGGCGCTCGGCGTGGTCCTCGCCGTCGTCTGCCGTTTCCTGCCCTCCACCCGCGGCTACTTCGAGGTGAAGAAATGACAGGTGAAGCCATGACGGCCGGCACCTCCGACGTGCTGGACCTCGATTCCCTGCTCTCGGCGGAGGAACTGGAGCTCCGCCAGAAGGTCCGTGACTTCACCAATCAACGGATCAAACCGGAGATCGCCCGGTGGTATGACGACGCCGTCTTTCCCCTGGACCTGGCCCCGGAGCTGGGTGAACTGGGGGTCCTGGGCATGCATCTGGAGGGCTACGGCTGCCCCGGCCGGTCCGCCGTCGAATACGGCCTCGCGGCGATGGAACTGGAGGCCGGCGATTCCGGCATCCGCACCTTCGTGTCCGTCCAGGGCTCGCTGGCCATGACGGCCATCCACACCTGGGGGTCCGAGGAGCAGAAGCAGGAGTGGCTGCCCCGGATGGCCGCCGGGGAGGTGATCGGGTGCTTTGCCCTGACCGAGCCCACCGCCGGTTCGGATCCCGCCTCCATGGCCACCTTTGCTGAGCGGGACGGCAACGGGGAGGACGCCGGCTGGGTGCTCAACGGCGCCAAGCGATGGATCGGGTTGGCCTCCGTGGCCGGCGTGATGGTGGTGTGGGCCATGACGGACGACGGCGTGCACGGCTTCCTGGTGCCGGCAGGCACCCCCGGGGTGACCGCCACGCCCATCCGGCAAAAGCTGTCCATGCGCGCCTCGATCCAGTGTGATGTGGTGTTCGACGGCGTCCGGCTGGGTCCCGAGGCCCTGCTGCCGGCAGCGCGGGGGCTGCGCGGCCCGTTCACCTGCCTGAACGAGGCCCGGTATGGCATCGCGTGGGGTGCCATGGGCGCGGCCCGCGATTCCTATGAGGCCGCGCTGGCGTACTCGCAGGAGCGGCTGCAGTTCGGCAAGCCGCTGGCCGGCTACCAGCTCACGCAGGAAAAGCTGGTGAACATGCTGGTGGAGATCCAGAAAGGCACCCTGCTGGCCCTGCACCTGGGCCGGCTGAAGGATGCGGGGAGCATCCGCCCGGAGCAGATTTCCATGGGCAAGCTAAACAATGTCCGGGAGGCGATTGCCGTGGCGCGCGAGGCCCGGTCCATCCTGGGCGGCAACGGCATCACCACGGATTACTCACCGCTGCGGCATGCCGCAAACCTGGAATCGGTCCGCACGTATGAGGGCACGGACGAGGTGCACACCCTGATCCTCGGCCGGCACATCACCGGACTGGACGCCTTCCACTGACTTCCGGGTGCGCCTCAGGCGAGACCCTGCAGGAAGCGCCGAACCTCGGCGTTGAACTGCTCCGGCGCTTCGGCGAACACCAGATGTCCGGCACCGGGAATCACCGTCAACGCTGCACCCGGAATCTGCCGGTGCAGTTCCTGCGCCACAGACAGCGGTGAGCGCTGGTCTTCCTCCCCATGAATCAAAAGCGTGGGAACAGCAATCGTCGACAGGACGCTGCGGTAGTCCGCGCGTCCGCTGGCGCTGAGCAGTGCCCGTAGGCTTGCCGGCCGGACATCAAGCATCACGGCGGCAATTTCGGCGACCACTGCAGGGTCGGCGTCTTTCGCGAAGAGGGTGGGCAGCCACTCGTGAACGAACTTGCCCGGCGGCTCGCCGATCTCCGCTTCCACCATGGCAATCCGGCGATCCACTTCCTCCGGCGGCAATGATCCTGCCCAGCCGGCATAGGCCGATACCAGCAGCAACGATGCTGGGACCTCCGGGTACCCCTTGTACAACTCCAGCGCCACCATGGAGCCCCAGGACATTCCCAGGACGTGCGGCTTTCCGTTCCCGCCCGCAGCTTCCGTCAGAAAGCCGACGGCGAGGAGCCCCAGGTCCCGGGCGGAGAGGTTGGGTGCAGGGTCATCGGACTGACCGCATCCGGGAGCATCCCAGGCAATCACCGTGAAGTCTTTGGACAGGTCCTCCAGCTGGTGCCGCCAGATCCTGCTGTCCTCGCCGGCACCGTGGAACAGGATCAGCGGTGGCCCGTTGCCCGCCCGCTGGTAGGCAATCCTGAGTCCGGCTACCTCGACGGCATCCATATCCGCGATTGTAGGACTGCGGAAGCCTGTTGCCTACGCCCAGACGTCAGGCCGAGAAGCCGCCGTCAGCCTTGATCAGCTGGCCGGAGACCCAACGACCCGCGGGTGAGAGCAGGAACGCCACGGTCCCGGCAACGTCGGCCGGGGTGCCCAGCCTGCCGGTGGGCTGACGCGCGCTGAGTTCCGCGCGGATCTCCGGGGTCATCCAGCCGGTATCCACCGGCCCCGGGTTGAGGACGTTGGCCGAGATCCCCTGCGGCCCCAGCTCGCGGGCGGCGGCAACCACGATCCTGTCCAAGGCCCCTTTGGAGGCGCCGTAGGGAAGGTTGAACGCTGTGTGGTCACTGGTCAGCGCAACGATCGCGCCGCCGTCGTCCGTTGCCTGCCGCGCAAAGGCGGCGATCAGCTGCCAGCTGGCGCGGGTGTTCACTGCGAAGTGCCGGTCAAAGGACTCCACGCTGGTGTCCAGCACGCCTGAATCCACCGACTCCGCGTGGCTGAGCACCAGGCCCTGCAGCGGGCCGGCAAGCTGTGCGGCCTCCGCCACGAGCCGGTCCGGGACGCCGGGGTCCTGGAGGTCAGCTGACAGGACATGGACCTTGGCACCGATCGCCTCCAGCTCGGCGGTGAGGCGGACCACGTCCTCGGGTTCGCTCCCCCACGGCATGCGGGCGTCGTACTCGGCCCAGTAGGACAACGCCAGGTCCCAGCCGTCCGCCGCGAGTTGCCGGGCAATGCCGGCACCGATGCCGGCCAGCCGCCCCACACCGGTGACCAGGGCAACGGGGCGGGCAGGGAGGGGTGTGACAGGTTCCATCGGACCAGCCTAGCGGTGGCCCGGATCAGGCCGCTGCCGGCTCCGCTTCCCGTGAACTGCGGTTCCGGCGGATGGTGGCACTGATGACCGCGGCAATGGTGCACATGGCAGCTGCACCCAGCCAGGCGTAGGTGTAGTGGCCGGTGGCATCCCGCAGGACCCCGGCGGCGATGGCTGCGGCGGCGGCACCCAGCTGGTGGGCCGCGAAGACCCAACCGAAAACCACGCTGCCGTCAGCTCCGAACGTTTCGCGGCAGATGGCGGCCGTGGGTGGAACGGTGGCCACCCAGTCCAGGCCGTAGATCACCACGAACACGATCATGCTGGGCTGCACCTCGGCGTTCAGCAGCAGCGGGAGCACCAGCAGGCCGATGCCGCGGAACTGGTAGTAGACGGCGAGCAGGACGCGGGGGTTGAAGCGGTCGGTCAGCCAGCCTGAGGCGATGGTCCCGATGATGTCGAAGATTCCGACGACGGCGAGCAGTCCGGCGGCGGTGGTTTCCGGCATGCCATGGTCATGGGCGGAGGGGATGAAGTGGGTGCCGATCAGGCCGTTGGTGGTGGCGCCGCAGATGGCGAATCCGGCAGCGAGCGCCCAGAACGTGCGCACCCTGCTGGCGCGTTTAAGGACCTGGAGGGCCCGGACGGCGGCGTTGCTGCGCGGGCCGTCTTCCGGAGCTTTTGCGGAGCCTGCCGGGTGTTCAACCTCTTCCGCGCCATAGGGCAGCACTCCGGCGTCGGCGGGTGAGTTCTTGAGGAACTTCAGCACCAGCGGGACCACGGCGAGCGCCCCGGCGGCGATCAGCAGGGAAGCCTGCCGCCACCCTGGATCCTGCGCGAGGAGGGCGATGAAGGGCAGGAAGACCAACTGGCCGGCGGCGCTTCCGGCGGTCAGGATGCCGATGACCAGTCCCCGGCTTTTCGCAAACCAGTTGTTGGCGATGGTGGCGGCGAAGACCAGTGCCATGGAGCCGGTGCCGAGTCCGATCAGCAGCCCCCAGGTCAGCAGGATCTGCCACGACTGGTTCACCAGCACCGTCAGGGCGCTCCCGGCACCGATCAGCACCAGGGCCGTTGCCGTGACAGCCCGGATGCCGAACCGTTCCATCAGGGCGGCGGCGAACGGAGCCGTGAGGCCGAAGAGCACCAGGTTGATGCTCACTGCTGCCGAGAGGACCGTGGTGGACCAGCCGAACTCCTGCTGGAGCGGAACCATCAGGACGCCCGGGGCCGCCCGGAATCCGGCGGCCCCAACCAGGGCAAGGAAGGCAACGGCGGCAACTGTCCAGGCGGGATGCAGGCGGCGCCGCGGGCCCTGGGGCTGCGTGCCCGGGGCCGGGGCTGAACTGCTTGGGGCCGGGGATGAAATGTCGGCCGCTTCGCCGGGCAGGATGCTCACGAGGCAGCTCCCGTTCCGGAGGCGGTGGACAGCCGGATGGGCTGGTCCGACCTGGACCGGCTGTGCCAGCTGGTGTTGGCCGCCGTCAGCTTTTCGCCACACCGGGTGCAGGTGTCTGCCGAGGTGGTGGGCTCCCCGCAGCCGGTATGGATCACGTACAGGTGTGCCTGGTCCGAGGGCGCGGGCAGGTGCTTTTCCGCCCAGATGGTGACCGCGTTCAGGACCGGGAGCGCGTCCTCACCCTTGGGAGTGAGCACATACTCCTGGCGTGTGCGGCCGCCGTCGTCGTATGCCTTCCTGGCCAGCAGCCCGGACTCAACCAGGCCTGCCAGGCGTTTGGTGAGCACCGAGTCGGCAACCTCCAGCCGGCTCTTCATGGCGTCGAAGCGCCCGTTCCCGAAGAAGACCTCGCGCAGCACCAGGATGGACCAGGGGTCGCCAAGGATGTCCAGGCCGCGGGCCATGCTGCAGCTGCGTTGGGACCAGTTTGAGCGGAGAGGCATAGGGGAACCCTAGCTGGCTTTCTTCAAGAAAGCCATGCCCTACGCGAGATAACACTTAACGGCAGTCCGGGCTGCGAACATTGCCGCGAAATGACATCTCGCGGGGGTGGTTTACGGGATGGCGGAGAAGGCCCGGTCCAGGTCGGCGATCAGGTCCTCCACGTCCTCGATGCCGCAGGACAGGCGGAGCAGGTTGACCGGGACGGCCAGCTCGGTGCCCTTGACCGACGCGTGGGTCATTTCGGAGGGGTAGTTCATGAGGGACTCGATGCCGCCCAGGGACTCCGCGAGGGTGAACACGGACGTGGACTCAGCCACCTTCCGCGCCGCCGCTTCACCGCCCTTGAACTGCACCGAGACCATGCCGCCGAACTTCCGCATCTGCTTTTTGGCGAGCTCGTGGCCCGGATGGGTGGGCAGGCCCGGATACAGGACGGCCTCCACCTCCGGGCGTTCCAGCAGCCACTCGGCCACGGCCTGGCCGTTCTCGCTGTGCCGGTCCATGCGGACGCCCAGGGTCTTCAGCCCGCGGGTGGTCAGGAAGGCATCCATCGGGCCGGACACGGCACCCACGGCGAACTGGACGAAGCCGATCTTGTCGGCCAGCTCCGCGTCCTTCACCACCACGGCGCCGCCCACCACGTCAGAGTGGCCGCCGATGTATTTGGTGGTGGAGTGCACCACGACGTCGGCGCCCAGGGCGAGTGGGGTCTGCAGGTAGGGGGACGCGAAGGTGTTGTCGACCACCAGGAGGGCCCCGGCGTCGTGCGCTATGTCCGCGAGCGCTGCGATGTCGGTGATCTTCATCAGCGGGTTGGAGGGCGTCTCCACCCAAAGGAAGCGGGTTTTGTTGGCGGCCACGGCGTCGCGGACCATGTCCAGGTTGGCCATGTCCACTGGGGTGTTGCCGATCCCCCAGTCGCCAAGCACCCGGCTGATCAGCCGGTACGTGCCGCCGTAGGCGTCGTTGCCCAGCACGATGTGGTCACCCGGGCGGGTGAGCGCGCGGATGAGGGCGTCCTCGGCGGCCAGGCCGGAGCTGAAGCTGTAGGCGTGGGTGCCCAGTTCCAGCGCCGCGAGCTGTACCTGCAGCGCGTCCCGGGTGGGGTTGCCGCCGCGGCCGTATTCGTAGCCGCTGCGCAGGCCGCCGATTCCGTCCTGGGCGTAGGTGGAACTGAAGTGCAGCGGCGGAACCACGGCTCCGGTGCGGGGCTCGAACTCCTGGCCGGCGTGGACGGCGCGGGTGTTGAAACCTTGGTTTTCAGAGGCAGGCATGGGTGCTCCTTTACGGGTAACGCAGAATCAGTTGCTGAGGTAGGCCAGCAGGTCGTGCCGGGTGAGGATTCCAACCGGCGCACCCACGAACGTGACCATCAGGGTGTCCGTGTCGGACAGCAGTTCCCTGGCGGCGGAGATGGTTTCCAGCGATCCGATGACGGGCAGCTTGGGCCCCATGTGCTCGGAGATCTTGTCCGTCAGCTTGGCTTCGCCGCGGAACAGCTTGCCGGTCAGCGTGCGTTCGTCCACCGCGCCGAGGACCTCGCCCATGACCACGGGCGGTTCCTGCGACAGCACCGGGATGTGGCTGACGCCGAACTCGTTCATGATGTTGATGACGTCCCGGACCGACTCGTTGGGATGGATGTGGACCAGGTCCGGCAGTTCGCCGTTCTTGGACTTGATGACCTCCCCCACCGAGGTTTCCTCGCCGCCGGAGAGGAAACCGTAGGAGCGCATCCACTGGTCATTGAAGATTTTGGCCAGGTAGCCGCGGCCGGAGTCGGGCAGGATGACCACGACGACGGCACTTTCCGGCAGGTCCCGCGCCGCCTGGAGTGCGGCTACTACGGCCATCCCGGAGGAACCGCCCACCAGCAGTCCTTCTTCCCGGGCCAGGCGGCGGGTCATGGCAAAGGAATCGGCGTCGCTGACGGCGATCACGTCGTCCGGGATGGTCTTGTCGTAGTTGGCCGGCCACATGTCCTCGCCGACGCCCTCCACGAAGTAGGGCCGTCCGGTGCCGCCTGAGTAGACCGAGCCCGCGGGGTCTGCGCCGATGATCCGGACCACGCCGCCGTCGGACTCCGGCCGGTCCGCCGAGACCTCCTTGAGGTACCGGCCGGTGCCGGTGATGGTGCCGCCCGTGCCGGCGCCAATGACGCAGTGCGTGACCAAGCCGTCCGTATCGCGCCAGATCTCCGGGCCGGTGGTCTTGTAGTGGCTGCCCGGGGCGGCCGGGTTGGAGAACTGGTCCGGCTTGTACGCGCCGGGCGTCTCCCGGGTGATCCGGTCCGAGACACCGTAGTAGCTCTGCGGGCTGTCCGGCGGGACGGACGTGGGGGTGACCACCACTTCCGCGCCATACGCCTGCAGCACGGCCCGCTTGTCCTCGCCCACCTTGTCCGGGACCACGAAGATGCACTTGTAGCCCTTCTGCTGCGCCACCAGGGCAAGGCCCACGCCGGTGTTGCCGGAGGTGGGCTCAACGATGGTGCCGCCGGGCTTCAGTTTGCCTTCGCGTTCGGCGTCCTCAATCATCTGCGCCGCGATGCGGTCCTTGATGGATCCGCCCGGGTTCAGGTACTCAAGTTTGACCAGGACAGTGGCTTTGATGCCTTCGGTCACGTGGTTGAGTTTGATGAGCGGGGTATTGCCGATGAGGTCCAGGATGGACTGGGCGTACTTCATAGGTACAAAGCTACCGCTTCCTGCGCGGCGCTCCCTGCCCGGGATGCGAGGATAGGCCGGTGAAGCAGTTCGCATGGCTGAAAGCCGCCCGGAGCTACCTGCTGCCCGGCGCCGTCCTAACGGCAGGGACAGCCACACTGGCATTAGGAGTTCTCCCCCTCCCCGCCTTCGGCGAACTCGCTTCGCGGACCATTCCGATCCTTGCCTTCGTGCTGGCCATGTCACTGGTGACCGAGCTGGTGGACGAGGCGGGGCTGTTCCGGGTGGTGACGGACCGGCTGGCCGCCCTGGGCCGGGGCCGGGTCTTCCTGCTGTGGCTCCTGGTGGTGGCGGTGGCCACGGTGGCCACCGTGTTCCTGTCCCTGGACACCACGGCGGTGCTGGTGACGCCCGTGGTGGTCCTCCTGGCCGTCCATGCCCGGATCCCGCCGCTGCCGTTTGCATTGACCAGCATCTGGCTGGCCAATACTGCGTCCCTGCTGCTTCCCGTTTCCAACCTGACCAACCTCCTGGCCCAGGACCGGCTGGGGTTAAGCCCATGGGGTTTTGCGGGGCTGGTGTGGGCCCCTGCCCTGGTTGGCCTGCTGGTCCCCCTCGCCCTGTTGTGGCTGGCGTTCCGGCGGGACCTGCGCGGAACGTACGCACCGCAGCCTGCGAATCCGGTCCGTGACCCCAAACTGCTGAAGGTTGCCGCGCTCACGCTCCTGGTCCTGCTGCCTGCCCTGGTCTCCGGCGTTCCGGTGCAGTACCCCGCATTGGCAGCCGCGGCCGTCCTCCTTGCGGCTTTCCTCCGCCGCCGGCCGTCCGTCCTGCGGTGGTCCATGGTTCCCTGGCGGCCGCTGATGCTGACGGTGGGCCTGTTCATGCTCATGGAGGCACTGCACGCCCATGGCCTCACGTCCCTGCTGGCTGGTGTGGCCGGTTCCGGCGAGGGCCTGCCTGCGCTCCTGCAGCTGGCCGCGCTGGGGACCGGCGCTGCCAACGCCGCCAACAACCTCCCCGCCTACCTTGCCCTGGAACCGGTGGCAGGATCGCCGGCCAGGTTTGCGGCACTGCTCATCGGGGTGAACCTTGGTCCGCTGGTGACCGCATGGGCTTCGCTGGCCACGCTGCTGTGGCATGAGCGGCTGCGCGTGCTGAACGTCCCCATCAGGTGGGGCGGGTTCGCCCTGGCTGGCCTGGTGGCCGTGGTGCTGACGGTGCCGCTGGCCGTCCTGGCGCTGTGGCTGGTGTCCGGGATGGCGTAGCGCCCCTGTACCACGAGTCAGGTATCCAGGCGCGATTCCCCTTCCGCCGGCAGATTCTCCCAGAGCCCCATCACGTTGCCCTCGGAATCCTTGAAATAGGCCGTAAAGCCCATGCCGGGAATCTCGTTCTTGGGCATGACCACCGACCCGCCCAGCTGCTCTACCCTCTCAAGCGTTGCGTTGATGTCCGGAACATCCACGGTGATCACCGGGTGGGTGATCTGCCCCTCCCTGGCCATCATCCCGCCGTTGATGGCGCCGGCAGCCACAGGCTGGCCGTTGTCATCCATGTCCGCGGTGATGACCATGCTGTAGTTCATCCCCGGCACCGGTTCTATCCGCCAGTCCAGCGCTTCCTGGTAAAACTTCCTGGCCCGTTCCCGGTCATCCGCCGGGATCTCGAAATGCACTACTCCGCCCATTGCTGCGCTCCTGCCATCTCCTGGTTGCGGCGCGGTCGGTTCCGCACCGCCGTGTGGATTGTAGGTTTTGCCGGGGCGGGAAATTAGGGCCGTTCTACCGTTGCTTCCGGGGTGTATTCCCGCTCAAGTCTGGCTTATCTGCCGGATGGTTGTCGCGCCGCTGTCGGTGGTCCGTGGGACGATGGAAGACATGACGATCGCAGAGGCACCACCCCGGCTGGCAGCCGCGGCGGACGTGTCTCTGCGGTGGTATCCGGAGGCCCCCTACAGCCTTTCCCGCACCCTTGGGCCGCTCCTGCGCGGCAACAGTGATCCTTCCTTCTGCGTCCAGGGCGACGTCATCTGGAATGCGTTTACGACGCCGGCCGGCCCGGCAACAATGCGGCTCGCCCCTGCAGGCGGCGCAGCAGGCGGGCCCCTGGTGGACATCCAGGCGTGGGGCCCCGGCGCCGCGGCCGCGGTGGAGGCAGCGCCCCGGCTCCTGGGGGCCGACGACGACTGGCGGGGTTTCGACGAACCGTCCTTCCATGACACGTTGCCCCGGATGGTCCGGGAGGCCCGGCGGCACAGCCTGGCGGTCCGGCTGCCTTCGAGCGGCCGCATGGTGGACCAGCTGGTCCCGATCATCCTGGAGCAGAAGGTGACGGTCATCGAGGCACGGCGTGCCTACCGCTACCTGGTGCACCGCTACGGCACCCCGGCTCCCCCGGCCGGAACGTCCACCCCGGCAGGTCTGGTGGTGGCCCCAACGGCGGCCCGGTGGCTGCAGGTTCCCAGCTGGGAGTGGCACAAGGCGGGCGTGGGACCACAGCGCTCGGCCACCGTTATGCGGGCGCTGCGCTCCGCCGTCGCGCTGGAACGGCTTGCGGCGCTGCCGGCGGCGGAAGCTGCCCGGATGATGCAGGCCATTCCAGGCATCGGGGTTTGGACTGCCGCAGAGGTGGTGCAGCGAACCCACGGCTGCCCGGACTCGATTTCGGTGGGCGACTACCACCTCGCCGCCTACGTGGGGGCCGCGCTGACCGGACGCAGGACGGACGACGCCGGGATGCTCCGGTTGCTGGAACCCTGGCGGGGGCACCGGCAGCGGGTGGTCCGGATGATCCAGGCAACGGGCTTCCGGAAACCCACCTTCGGCCCGCGGATGACCATCCAGGACCACCGGGGGCACTGAACTCCCGGGATCCCCCTGCAACAAACGCATGACCCGGGTTGGCAATGGGTACGGCCCCAGTAAGCGCGTCCAGCCAGGCGGACTGCTGAACTACGACCGAAAGGATCCCCATGAGCTCCAACCCAGGCACCAGGAACCAGGCCGGCAGGGAGCCGTTGGACGTCGATCCCACCGGAGAGGACCCCAGCGCCAAGGACCCCATGGCGGATGAGAAGGTGCAGCTCCAGCTGGCCATCTTCGAGGTCACCCGGGAGGCCGAGGGCAAGAGCCTGGACGAGATCCGGGAGATGCTGCTTGCCGCCTTTTCCCGCCACGGCGTGGAGCCGCCGCCCGGCACCTGGGTGGAGTCTGTGGCTTCGTCGGCGTATTACGGCGAGCCCTACCTTGTGGATTTGTCCGCAGCGGTGGCAGCGGATGCGGTGGTGCCTGCCCCAAATGATGAAGTCCGGGAGCGGCTCGCCTCCGCGCGGGAACTCCAGCAGGAGCAGCTGCCCGCCGGAATTTTCCCCGCTCCGGACGAATGGAACATTCCCGCCGGTGAAAGTGCCGGCGGCAGCACCCGCACCGCACCGCTGACATCCCTGACCAGGTGGGAAGGTGGCGCGGTCCTGGCCCTGGCGGCGCTGGCTGTAGCCGCCGTCCTGGCCGTCGTCGCCGTCCGCACAGGAGCAGGCCGGGCAGGCACAGGCCGCCGCCGGTTGGACACCTAGAGCCCCAGCCGGGCCACTGCTTCCTCGCGCATCTGGACCTTGCGGATCTTCCCCGAGACCGTCATCGGGAAACTCTCGCGGACCTCCACGTAGCGCGGGATCTTGTAATGGGCCAGCCGCCCCCGGCAATACTCCGCGAGCGTCCCCGCATCCAGCGGCCCGGCACCCGGCTTGAGGATGATGCAGGCCATCAGTTCCTCGCCGTACCTGGCATCCGGGACCCCGATCACCTGCACGTCCTGGATGTCGGGGTGCGTGTAGAGGAACTCCTCGATTTCGCGCGGGTAGATGTTCTCGCCGCCGCGGATCACCATGTCCTTGATCCGGCCCTCCACCACCACGTACCCGTCGTCGTCCATCCGGGCGAGGTCGCCGGTATGCATCCACCCGTCGGCGTCGATCGCCTCGGCCGTCTTGTCCGGCTGGTTCCAGTACCCTGCCATCACGGCATAGCCGCGGGTGCAGAGCTCGCCGATCTGCCCGCGCTGCAGTTCCTCCCCTGTGGCAGGGTCCACGATCCGGCTCTCCAGCTGTGGCATGGTCCTGCCCACGGTCTCGGTGCGCTGCTGGAGGGTGTCGCCCTTGCGGGTCATGGTGGAGACGGGCGAGGTCTCGGTCATGCCGTAGCAGATGGCCACATCCACCATGTGCATCTCCGAAATCACCCGGTTCATCACCTCGATGGGGCACAGCGAACCGGCCATCACCCCGGTGCGCAGCGTGGACAGATCATAGGAGCCAAAGTCCGGGAGCGCCAGCTCGGCAATGAACATGGTGGGAACCCCATAGAGGGAGGTCCCGGCGAAGTCCTGCACTGCCTCCAGCGCGGCCGCAGGCGCGAAGCCGCGTCCCGGAATGATGGTGGCCGCTCCGTGGCTGAGGGCATTGAGGTTGCCGATCACCATCCCGAAGCAGTGGTAGAACGGCACGGGGATGACCACCCGGTCCCGCTCGGTGTACCCCAGCAGCTCGCCGATGGCGTAGCCGTTGTTCAGGATGTTGTGGTGCGTAAGCGTGGCACCTTTGGGAAATCCCGTAGTGCCGGACGTGTACTGCAGGTTGATGGGATCATGCGGATGGAGTTCGGCCATGCGGGCCTTCAGGGCAGCATGGCCGACGTCGTCCGCGCGCCTGAGCAGTTCGGCGTACGTGAGTTCGGCGCCGCTTTGGGGGCTTCCGGCCGTCAGCCCGTCCAGCCCGTGGTCCGGGAGGAACACCAGCTCCCGCAGGTCCGGGCACGTCAGCAGGGCCTGGCGTGCCATGGCCACGTAGTCGCTGTTGGCGTCCGTCGGCGCCGTGAACAGCATGCGCATGCCGTTCTGCTTGACCACGAATTCGAGTTCGTGGCTTCGGTAGGCCGGGTTGACGTTGACCAGGATGGCGCCGGCCTTGGCGGTGGCGTACTGCAGCAGCGTCCATTCGGCGCAGTTGGGACTCCAGATGCCCACCCGCTCCCCCTTGCCGATGCCCAAGGCGAGGAGCGCACGCGCCAGCCGGTCGACGTCGTCGTTCATCTTGGTGTAGCTCCAGCGGCGGGCATCGGCGCCCGGCACCGGAGCGGCCTCAATGAGGGCGTCATGGAGGGGGAACTGCGCGGCCACGCGCTCAAAGTTCGCGCCAATGGTTTCCTCCAGGAGCGGGACGTCAGTGTCCCCGGCTGTGTAAGCACGCATGATGGCACGCTACCAACAGGATCCCGGCAGGAGAAGGAGGACAGGCGGGGGAAACGGCCGCAACACAACAGGGCGGCCCCGCAGCCCCGGTATTGTGAAATCCATGAGTGCACCGATTGATCTGATAGCAACGTTCATCCCCAACGACGGCGAGTTCTTTCGCGTCAAGCTGGCCCTGGAAATCGCGATCGATGAGGTGGTGAACGAGCAAGGCTGCATCCGTTACGAGCTGACCGAGGCCACGGAGGAAAAGCTGGTCCTGACCGAGCAGTGGGCGTCCGAGGCAGACCTGGACAAGCACTCCAAGGGCACCGCCGTGCAGGACCTGAACGAGTCGCTGAGCGCGCTGCTGGCCGAACCGGTCAAGGTGGAACGCGTCTGACGCAGCCCTGAACGCAAAGAATGCGGGACCTCCAGAGGGAGGTCCCGCATTCCTGTTTAATACCGGGTCTTAGAAATCGGGGATCTGCGTGCCGTCCTGCGGGCCGCTCTGGCCGGCAGGCTTGCCGGCCGCGGCGGCCGCTTCCTCACGCTGGCGGGCCACATGGGCGTGCACCTCTTCCATGTCCAGTGCCTTCACCGCGTCCACCACCTGTTCCAGCTGCTGGGCGTTCAGCGCGCCGGGCTGCGAGAACACCAGCACCTTTTCGCGGAACGCCATCAGGGTGGGGATGGAGGTGATGCCTGCCTCCGCCGCGAGCTGCTGCTCGGCTTCGGTGTCCACCTTGGTGAAGAGGACGTCGGGGTGCTTCTCGGAAACTGCTGAGTATGTGGGGCCGAACTGCTTGCAGGGGCCGCACCATTCTGCCCAGAAATCGACCAGGACAATATCGTTGCCTTCGATCGTGGATGCGAACTGTTCACCTGTGATGTCGAGGGTAGCCATGTGTCTACGCTACGCGCCACGGCCGCGGCTGTCGCCCGTGTTCGCTCCCCGCGTCATCGGGAATAGAGGGACGTACGACGCCGGCACGCGGGTTCAGCGGCTGGCATTCCACAGGTGCGGGGCCGGGGTGCGGCTGCCGGGGAGGGCGCTGGAGGCGCGCCATTCGTGGATCCATTCGGGGAGCACCAGGTCCGCCGGCGGGGTCCCGAACTCGGCCATGATGTCCTCCTGGCTGACCGGGCCGGCCTTGGTCACCAGGCGGGTGGCGATGTAGGCACGTGCGTAAATCTCGCCGTCGGCCACCATGCGCTGTTCAAAGAAGATCGCCTTGGTGTCCAGCCCGATGATGCGGGTCTCGATGGTGTAGTGCTGCCAGAGCTGCAGCGATTTGCGGAAGGAGATGGTTTCCGCCGACACCACCGGGGTCCAGCCGCGGCGGCGCATCCGCGTCCAGACGCCGCTGCGCACCATGAGGTCGAACCGGCCCAGGTCCATCAGGGACAGGTACATGCCGTTGTTGACGTGCATGGCAATGTCGATGTCCGTGGGCAGGACCCGCAGCGGCAGGGATGACGGGTCCCAGACGGTCAGCGGCGGACGCCGCGCGGAACGGACGAGCATGAGCAGTGTTCTCAGGAGCAGGTGCATGCCCTCATGTTACCCGCCGGTAACATTCTTCTGCATGCTGTGCTGCCGGCTATCCCCGTAGGATTTTCCGCATGACGCAGCAACGCTACCGGGCCCTGGCGGAGTGGCCCCTGATGGCGACGGCACTGGTGTTCCTCGGCGCGTATGCCTGGCAGGTCATCGGCCGGATTGAGGGCAGTGGAGCTGACTGGCTCGAGGCCATCATGTGGGTGACCTGGTGCGTGTTCGTCCTGGACTATGCGGCAAACCTGTGGCTGGCAGCAGACCGAAGGCAGTGGTTCGTCCGGAATTTGCACGAGTTGGTGATCGTGGCCCTGCCCTTCTTCCGGCCGCTGCGCCTGCTGCGCCTGGTGACGTTGTTGTCAGTGCTGCACCGGACCGTTGGCGAAACGCTGCGCGGACGGGTGGTCACGTATGTGGCGGGCTCCGCTGCGCTGCTGGTCTTCGTCGGCGCGCTGGCGGTGCTGGACGTTGAACAGTGGGCGCCGGAGGCCAAAATCACCACTTTCGGCGACGCCCTGTGGTGGGCCACCGCCACCATCACCACAGTTGGCTACGGGGACATGTATCCGGTAACGCCTATTGGCCGGCTGGTGGCGACGGCGCTGATGATGAGCGGCATCGCCGTGCTGGGCGTGGTGACGGCTTCCATTGCCTCCTGGCTGGTCCAGCGCGTTGAGGACACGGCGGAAACTGTGGCAGAGGCCGTGGAGGAGCCCCTGCGGGTTGAAGTGACCGAACTGGTGGCCGAGATTGCCGCATTGCGCCGGGAGATCGCGGAGCTACGGGAGCACCGGACGCTGTAGCAGCAAGTATTGGAGCTCCGGCGGATGAGTAGCTTCGCCGCCACAGACGGGTACCGGCCCCGGAAACTCGGGTAACTCCTACTGATGCCCCGCCCTTGGGGCGGTTCCTAGACTCGGGATTCCTAGGACCAACACGCACTGGCAGGTCCCCCGGGTGGCTTCCGGAAGTTCCTGCCTTCACGCGGAGCTCCGCATGTTCTGGGTATGCGGATGCCTCCAACCTGTGCCGCCTGCGGCTCCGGCAACTGCCGGGGCCGGCGGTGCAATGACTTCTCCATCCGTCCGGCGCACCGGCGTGCAGCAGCACAGCCTGGCTGGACCGAACCCAGATGGGCCAATTCCATGAGCCAGCCTTTCCACCCCTCCCCCGACGGCATCAGCAGGAGCTTCGCCACCGACGAACCCCGGACCGACCTCAACACCGGCCGGCCTCTTATCAGCAACAGGTTATGGGCCGGAATGGCCACGGCGGCCGTTGTGGCCGCAGTGGGCGTGGGCGCACTGGCCGCACCGGCTGCTTTCACAGGAGGCACGACGGCGGCTGCACAGGTGGCAGAAGTCGCCGCACCGGCGTCGCCAAGCGCCGCAGCCGAACCAGCAACAGACCCCGGGGCGTCCGCTGATCCAGGTGCGGTATCGGCGGTGGCAGCACAGGCTGCTGCGCAGGCCGCCGAGGCAGCGCCGGCCCCAGCTGAACCAGCACCGGCACCGGCACCGGCACCGGAACCAGCGCCCATTCCCGAACCCGGCGGTGACCCCAACCTGTACACGGTGGCCCCCGGCGACACGGTGGGGGCGATTGCGGCCAGCCGTGGCGTGGACATGAACGCCATGCTCGCCGCCAATGGGCTCAGCGCCTACAGCACCATCTACCCTGGCCAGACGCTCCTGCTGACCGGCCCGCCCGTAGCAGTGGCCGCACCTGCGCCGGCTCCGGCTCCGGCGCCTGCCCCTGACGCCGCTGCACCCGCTCCGGCTCCCGCTGCAGCACCGGCACCGGCACCGGTTTTCGTGCCCGCAGCACCTGCAGTCCGGACCATTTACGTTGCAGGCTCCGGCGGCCAGTCCATGGTTGACGCGTGCATCGGGCCCATCCACTACACGCCCAACGACGGCTACTCGCTCTTCATCACGGAGCACGATTTCTGCGGCGGGTGGGCCAGGTTCTCCGGAATCGGCGTGGGAGAGACGGTCAGCATCCCGGGCTATGGAACCTTCACGGCGACGGGGCGCGGGACGGTCCCCAATCCCGGAACCACCAACGACGTGATTTCGGTCTTCGGCGGTTTCCCCCGGGCCATCCTGCAGACCTGCATCCCCGGCACAAGCCAGATGCTCCTGATCGCACTGAACTGAACGCAGTGAGCTGATGTTTACAAAGCTTGTCCGCGGGTCCGGACCCTGAAGGGGTGGACCTGCGGACAAGGCCATGCTGCGCTGCGGGGGCTACACCCCGTGGCGCTCCGAGATGTGTTCCACCAGTTCGCCAACGCGCTGTTCGGAGTAGTTGCGTGCGATGTCGCCCTGGCTGATGATGCCAACGAGCTTGTGGTCGGAGATCACCGGGAGCCGGCGGATCTGGTGCTTTTCCATCATGTCGATGGCTGCATCCACATTGGCGTCGGCGTCGACGCAGTACGGCTTGCCGGTGGCGAGGTCGCGGGCCATCATCTGGCCCGGGTCACGGCCGGCAGCGACGCACTTGAGCACAATGTCGCGGTCGGTGATCATGCCCTTCAACTTGCCGTCATCCCCGCAGATGGGAAGGGCGCCGCAGTCGAGGTCCATCATCATCCGGGCGGCGTCCACAAGGGACTCGCTTTCACGGATACATCGCGCATCCGTGGTCATGAATTCGCGTACAGCACTCATTGAATCCTCCTTCATCGATGGAATTATCGACGCAGGGCATCGAGGCAGGTGCGCCGATTCTGCCAGACTACGCCCGCACCAACACGGTGTCGACGGCGGTTTGGCACCGTTTGCAGGCGGCCTCCGCAGCCGGCGCGGAGACAGTGGAAAGGGCACGAAAAAGCCTCCGGAACCTGGTGGTTCCGGAGGCTTTCCTTGGGTGGCAGATGAGGGATTCGAACCCCCGTAGGCGTTGCCAGCTGATTTACAGTCAGCCCCCTTTGGCCGCTCGGGTAATCTGCCGAACTTCAAAAGAAGTACCCGCCGATGCAGTGTTCGAAAGGGTCCGTTTCCGGTCCGTTCCGCTTCAGTAACCGCGGGCAAGACAACTTTACAGAACTTCCGCCGAAGAATCGAATCGGGCCCTGGGCTGCCGCAAAAGCCGTGGAACGGCACGGAAAAACGGCGGGTTTACGCCTCGCCCAGGATGCGTCCAGCGAGCTTGGCCTCGAAGCTCAGCGCCTGCTCCTCGGTGATCTGATTAAGTTGCACCGCCCGCTGCAGGTCCGCCCGCACCCCGTCCATGCGGGAGGACGCATCCGCCGCGGGGCTGAAGATGATGGAGGCGGCCACTGCTGCCGCCGCCACCGAGGTTGCCGCGGTGGCCACCGCCCCGGCCGCTGCCGTGGTGGTCCGGGTGACGTAGCGGGCGGCTTTGCGGTGCATGGTGTTCCCTTCAGGCTGCGGTACATCTACTCCAACTCTCGCCGGCGCTCCTTCATTCCGCCGATGCGTCCGCTGAGAGGGAACTGTGAATGCGCGGCCCCCATCCCCCGGGGCATCCGTACTAGGCTGGATGGCAGTGATCCAGGCCCTGTCCCCGCACAGGGCTCCCATCAACAAAGGAGAGTCATGGCAGGCGAGTCAACGTTCGACGTCGTAAGCAAAGTGGACAAGCAGGAAGTGGCCAACGCCCTCAACCAGGCCCAGAAGGAACTCGCCCAGCGCTACGACTTCAAGGGCGTCGGCGCCGAGGTGGACTTCAGCGGCGAGAAGATCCTCATGAAGGCCAACTCCGAGGAGCGCGTCCTGGCGGTCCTGGACGTGCTGCAGTCCAAACTGATCCGCCGCGGAATTTCGCTGAAGTCCCTGGACGCCGGCGAGCCGTACGCTTCGGGCAAGGAGTTCCGCCTGGAGGCATCCATTAAGGAAGGCATCGCCCAGGACCTGGCAAAGAAGATCAACAAGCTCATCCGCGACGAGGGCCCCAAGTCCGTGAAGTCCCAAATCCAGGGTGATGAACTGCGGGTTTCCTCCAAGTCCCGTGATGACCTGCAGGCTGTGATGGCGCTGCTGAAGGACTTCGAGGAAGCCGATCTGCAGTTTGTGAACTTCCGCAGTTAGCCTTCCACCGCCGCCATCTTCGGCACCCAAAGTGCTTTTCGCTGCAGTTACAGGCTGGCGCGCCCCACACATGGGGTGCGCCAGCCTTTTGCGTATCGCGGCCAATCATGGACGCGCAAAGGCGGCCCTGTAACCTGCACGCAATTACCGCACGTTTAGTTTGCGTAATAGCGCGCGGCGGGTAACCTCTTCCTTAGGCCTGCCTAAGTAAGGCTTACCTGAGCGAAAGAACATCCATGACTGCCAACTTCCTGATCGGCCTGCGCGAAGGACTCGAAGCCACCCTGGTGGTAGTCCTTCTCATGGCATACCTGGCCAAGACGGACCGCCACCACCTCCTCCCCCGGCTGTGGGCGGGCGTTGCGGCGGCAGTGGTGGTCTCCGTTGGTTTTGGTGCCCTCCTGACCTTCGGCCCCAAGGGGCTGACCTTTGAGGCGCAGGAGGCGATTGGCGGAGGCCTGTCCATCGTCGCCGTCGGCCTGGTGACCTGGATGGTCTTCTGGATGGCACGCACCGCCCGGACCCTGGGAAGCGACCTAAAATCACGCGTTGACAGATCCGCGGACGGAGCGGGCTGGGGCCTGGCAGTGGTGGCCGCCATTGCCGTGGGACGTGAAGGACTGGAAACAGCGCTCTTCCTCTGGGCTGCGGCCAAGGCCACCGGCGAATCCACCCAGCCGCTGGTCGGCGCCCTGCTGGGCCTGGCAGTTGCCGCCGGCCTGGGCTACCTGCTGCACCGCGGCGTCCTCAAGGTCAACCTCTCCCGCTTCTTCACCTGGACGGGCGCGGCCCTGATCGTCATCGCCGGTGGCGTCCTGTCCTACGGCATCCACGATCTCCAGGAGGCCCGTCTCCTTCCGGGGCTGCACTCCCTGGCGTTCGATATCAGCGGCGCGGTCCCGCCGTCGTCCTGGTACGGCACCCTGCTCAAGGGCACACTCAATTTCTCCCCGGCCACCACCTGGCTGGAAGCTGCCGCGTGGCTCCTGTACGTGGTGCCCGTGCTGTTCCTCTACCTGCGCACCAACCGCAAAGCCCCAGCCGGCCCCGCCGCTTCCGGCACCAAAGCTGCCGTCAAGGCCGCAGCGGCCGTCTGACCCCCTCATCCCCGCCCCGCACTCAAAGGACTTCCCCATGCCCGGCTTTTCCCTGCCCCAAAAACCCCGCCACGCTTTCCGAAACAGGCCCGCCGGCCTCGCTGCCGCCGTCGTGGCCGTCCCGCTGCTCCTTGCCGGCTGCACGGACAACACCAAGGCGGCAGATACCTCGGGAGGAGCCATCGAGGTTGTCAGCTCCAACACTGCGTGCAAGGTGTCCACCGGCCGCGTGCCCAGCGGCAACCTCAACTTCTCGGTAAAGAATGAGGGCACGGAAGTCACGGAGTTCTACCTCCTGGCGTCGGACGGCCTGCGCATCCTGGGCGAGGTGGAGAACATCGGCCCGGGCCTGACCCGCAATTTGGTGGTCACCGCCCCGGCCGGCACCTACACCACGGCGTGCAAGCCCGGCATGGAGGGCGACGGCATCAGGGGCGCCCTGGAGGTCACCCAGTCCGGAAACCAGCCCACGGCAGACGCGGACTTCCAGCATCTCCTGGACACTGCCACCGCCCAGTACGCGTCCTATGTGAAGGACCAAAGCGAGCAGCTGCTCAGCGGCACGGAGAAGTTTGCCGCGGCTTTCGCGGCAGGCGACACCGCGCAGGCCCGTGACCTGTACGCCGCAACGCGCCAGCACTGGGAACGGATTGAGCCCGTGGCAGAGTCCTTCGGGGACCTGGACCCGCAGCTCGACGCCCGCGAGGCAGACCTTGAACCGGGCCAGGAATGGACCGGCTGGCACCGCGCCGAAAAGGACCTCTTCCCGCCGGCGGAGTACACCGCCATGACTGCGGCCGAACGGTCCGGCATCGCCGACCGCATGGTGGCCGACACCAAGGACCTGGTGGAGCGCACCAAGACCCTGGAGTTCACCGCGGACGCGCTGGGCAACGGCGCAAAGGAACTGCTGGACGAGGTGGCCACGGGAAAGGTGACCGGGGAAGAGGAAATCTGGTCCCACACCGACCTCTGGGACTTCCAGGCGAACGTGGACGGCGCCCGCATCGCCTTTGAGAACCTCAAGCCCGCCCTCCAGCAGAAGGACGCTGCCTTGGCCGCCTCCCTGGAGGAGAAGTTCGCCGCCCTGCAGGACGAGCTTGCCACCCATGCCCAGGGCTCCGGTTTCACCTCCTACGACAAGCTGGCCACCGAACAGGTCCAGCGGCTCGCGTCACTGGTGGACGCGCTCGGGGAACCGCTGTCCCGGCTGACGGCGGCCGTGGTCCTGTGACCGGGTGCCCGTTTGGTGGCCGGCCGCCCGAAGCCTCCCGGGCGGCCGGATCCGCCGTTTCCACTGACCCGCCGCTTGATGGCAGGGACAGGGAACAGCCGACGGCGGGAGCGCGCCTGAGCAGGCGCGGCCTGTTTGGCATCGCCGGATTGGGCGGCGCCGCCGCCGGCCTGGCTGCCGGCTTCCTGGGCCACGACGCCGTGGCCGCCTCCGCCGCGCCCGCGGCTGCAGACACCCTGGTGGTCCCCTTCCACGGCGACCACCAGGCAGGCATCACCACGGCTGCCCAGGACCGCCTGCACATGGCAGCGTTCGACGTCACCACCACCAAGCGGGACGAACTGATCCAGCTGCTCAAGGACTGGACCGAGGCTGCGGAAGCCCTGACGCAGGGCCGTCCGGCCGGGGCAACGGGTGCCTTGGACGGGCCGTACGGCGCGCCGCCGGAAGACACCGGGGAGGCGCTGGACCTGGATGCCGGAAAGCTGACCCTGACCTTCGGTTTCGGGGCGGCCCTCTTCGAAAAGGACGGTGCGGCCCGTTTCGGCCTGGCCGGCCGCCGGCCCGAGGCGCTGATCGACCTGCCGCATTTTCCCGGCGATGACCTGGACCCCGGGCGCAGCGGCGGTGACCTTGTGGTCCAGGCCTGCGCGGATGACCCGCAGGTGGCGGTGCACGCCATCCGGAACCTGGCCAGGATCGGGTTCGGGAAGGTGCGGGTCCGCTGGTCACAGCTGGGCTTCGGCCGGACATCATCCACCTCCCGAGCGCAGCAGACCCCGCGGAACCTGTTCGGCTTCAAGGACGGCACCAACAACCTCAAGGTCGAGGATGAGCAACTGCTGGACCAGCACGTGTGGGCCCAGGCCGCGCGGCCCCAGGACGCCTGGATGGCCGGCGGCAGCTACCTGGTGGCCCGCCGGATCCGGATGCACATCGAAATCTGGGACCGCACCTCACTGGGCGAGCAGGAGGCACTGGTGGGCCGGACCAAGGGCACGGGAGCCCCGCTGTCCGGCGGCGAGGAGTTCACAAGCCCCGACTTTAACCGGCAGGGCAGGGGCGGCAAACCCCTCATTCCGCTGGACTCGCATGTCCGGATGGCCCACCCCAGCCACAACAACGGCGTGCAGATGCTGCGCCGGGGCTACAACTACACGGATGGTTCGGACGGCGTTGGCCATCTCGACGCCGGGCTGTTCTTCATCGCTTTCGTCACCGATCCTCGGACGCATTACGTCCCCATGCAGCTGGCCATGGCGAAAGGCGACACGCTGGCCGTCGAGTACCTGAAGCACACCGGCTCGGGTCTCTTCGCCGTCCCCGGCGGGGTGAAGCCGGGCGGCTACATCGGCGAAGGCCTCTTCACCTAGGGCGTGCGCCCTGGATTGCTACGGCTGCCGGCCGGCCAGCCGTTCCAGCCGGGCGATCCGGTCCCGCATGGGCGGGTGAGTGGCGAACAGCTTGTTCATGGCACCGCCGCGGAACGGGTTGGCGATCATTAGGTGCGAGGCGTTGACCAGCCGCTGGTCATGCGGCAGCGGCGCAATGCTGACGCCGCGCTCAATCTTGGCCAGGGCTGAGGCGAGCGCCAGCGGATCGCCGGTGAGCTGCGAACCGTCCTCGTCGGCGTCGTACTCCCTGGTGCGGGAGATGGCCATCTGGATCAGCGACGCCGCGAACGGGGCCAGCAGGGCCATGGCGATCATGGCCAGGGGGTTGGCGTTGCGCCGGTCACCGCCGCCGAAGAACAGCAGCATCTGCCCCACCGAGGTGATCACGCCGGCGACGGCGGCAGCCACGGACGAGGTGAGGATGTCCCTGTTATAGACGTGCATGAGTTCGTGCCCCAGGACGCCGCGGAGCTCGCGGGTGTCCAGGAGCTGCAGGATGCCCTCGGTGCAGCAAACGGCTGCGTTTTGCGGGTTGCGGCCGGTGGCGAACGCGTTGGGGTTCATGGTGGGCGACACATAGATGCGCGGCATGGGCTGGTTGGCGCGCATCGAAAGCTCGCGGACAATCTGGTAGAGCTGTGGCGCCTGGGCTTCGGACACCGGGAAGGCCTGCATGGACCTGATGGCAATCTTGTCGCTGTTCCAGTAGCCGTAGAAGGTGGTGCCGACGCCGATCAGGGCCATGATCCAGATGGGTGCGGAACTGCGGGTGCCCACCCCGATGAGCCCGCCGAGGCCCAGCAGCACCGCCCACAGCACCCCGAACAGTGCTGCGGTCTTCAGTCCGTTGTGGTGTTTGTGCACGTTTCCTCCTCAATAAGGGAACGGCCCGCTAAGGTACCGGGTTCCTCGCATCGTACGCCCGGAATCCCGGCTGCAGTTTCGCCGCCAGCCACGCCCCTGCGATGCACAGTACTCCACCCATCAGCAGGACCCAGCCCTCATTTAGAATCCTGGTGGCGCCGCCGGCCAGCAGGTCCCCGATCCGGGGGCCGCCGGCCACCACCACGATGAACACGCCCTGCAGCCGTCCGCGGAGGTGGTCCGGGGCTGCGGCCTGCAGGATGGTGTTGCGGAAGACGCTGCTGATGGAGTCGGCGATGCCGGCCAGGGCGCAGCAGATGGCCGCGGGCAGGAGCCACAGCGTCACCGCTCCTCCCGGCGCGGGGCCGGCCAGCAGCACCACCAGGCCGAAGGCCCCGATGGAGGCGCCCCAGCCCATCACGGAAACCACGACGGCGGTCCCTTGGCGGCGCACGCTGCCCAGCGGCCCGGAGAACAGGCCGGCCAGGAACGCGCCGACGGCGGTGCAGGCCAGCAGGATGCCCACAGTTGCCTCGCCGCCGCCGATCATGAGGGCCGCGACGGCGGGCAGCAGCGCCCGAGGCTGGGCAAGGATCATGGCCACGAGGTCGATGATGAAGGTCATGCGCAGGTTGGGGCGGGTGCCGAGGAACCGGAAACCCTCTATGACGGAGCGGATCCCCGCCTTCCTGTGGCCCCCGGTGGGAGCCATGGGCGGCAGCCGGTAGACCGCCCACAGGACGAAGGCGAAGCTTACGAAGTCGATGGTGTAGGTCCAGCCGAATCCGAGCCACGCCACCAGCAGGCCTGCCAGCAGCGGCCCTGCCGTCATGGCAAGGCCCAGGGACAGCATGCTCAGCGCGTTGGCGGCCGGCAGGAGTTCCTTGCGGATGAGCATGGGGATGATGGCGCTGCGGGCCGGCTGGTTGATGGCCTGGGCCCCGCTTTGCAGCGCCACCAGCAGGTACAGCAGCCACACGTTGCCCAGCTGCGCCCAGGCCTGCAGGGCGATCAGGCCGGTGGTCAGCCACAGCACGGTGGTGGCCAGCAGGGCAATGCGCCTGCGGTCGTGGGCGTCGGCGATGGAGCCGCCCATCAATCCCCCGATGACCAGGGGAACCAGTGCGAAGATGCCGAGCAGGCCCACATAGAAGCTGTCCTGCGTCAGCCGGTAGACCTCGAGGCTTACGGCCACCAGGGTGAGTTGGCTGCCGACGGCGGACACTGCCGATCCGAGCCACAGCCGGCGGAATGCGGGGCTTTCCCTGAGCGGTGTGACATCGGCAAGTAATTTCCCCACTCCGTAACAGTAATGGCCGACACGATGAGGTAAGCCGCGCCTTATTGTGAGTTGCTAAAAATAAGTGTTTCAATGGAGCCATGACGGAGCACTTTGACGGCCAGGAAGCGTGGGCTGCAGCCCTGCGCGCCCACGGCCGCAGGGTGACCAAGCAGCGGCTGGCTGTGCTGGCCGCCGTCGAACGCCACCCGCACTCCCCTGCCGAAAGCATCCTTGCCGCCGCCCGGGCCGAACTGCCGGAACTGACGGCCCAGTCCGTCTACGTTGTCCTCGGCGACCTGACGGACCTGCACATGCTGCGCCGCTTCGAACCGCCGCACTCCCCCGCCCTGTATGAAACGCGCGTGGGCGACAACCACCACCACGCCATCTGCATCAGCTGCGGACGCGTGGAGGACGTGGACTGCGCCGTCGGACACGCCCCCTGCCTCACGCCCCACTGGAACCCGGACGCCAAGCCCATGACCATCCAGATCGCGGATGTCATGTACCAGGGCATCTGCCAGGACTGCCAGCAGGCCCAGAAACTTCCTTCCCACAGTCCCTCGCAAGAAAAAGAGAAATAGGAGAACAATGACTGCCGTTTCCACAACCCAGTCAGGTGCGCCGGTTACATCCGACGCTCACTCGAAGTCAGTTGGTGCCGATGGTGCCATCATCCTGACCGACCACTACCTCGTTGAGAAGCTCGCCCAGTTCAACCGCGAGCGGGTTCCGGAGCGCGTAGTGCACGCCAAGGGCGGCGGTGCATTCGGCACGTTCAAGACCACCGAGGACATCTCCAAGTACACCAAGGCCGCGTTCCTGCAGCCTGGCGTCGAGACCGACATGCTGATCCGCTTCTCCTCCGTGGCCGGCGAGAACGGCTCCCCGGACACCTGGCGTGATCCCCGCGGGTTCGCCGTGAAGTTCTACACCTCCGAGGGCAACTACGACCTCGTGGGCAACAACACCCCCGTCTTCTTCATCCGCGACGGCATCAAGTTCCCGGACTTCATCCACTCCCAGAAGCGCCTGCCGGGCACGCACCTGCGCGACGCGGACATGCAGTGGGACTTCTGGACCCTGTCCCCCGAGTCCGCCCACCAGGTCACCTGGCTGATGGGTGACCGCGGCCTGCCCGCCTCCTGGCGTGAAATGCAGGGCTACGGCTCGCACACCTACCAGTGGATCAACGCCGAGGGCGAGCGCTTCTGGGTCAAGTACCACTTCAAGTCCAATCAGGGCGTGAACTCCATGAGCTCCGAACAGGCCGAACAGCTTGCCGGATCCGACGCGGACTTCTATATCCGCGACCTGTCCGAGAACATCGAAGCCGGCAACTTCCCGTCGTGGGACCTGCATGTCCAGGTCATGCCGTACGAGGACGCCAAGACCTACCGCTTCAACCCGTTCGACCTGACCAAGGTGTGGCCGCACGCGGACTACCCCCTGATCAACGTGGGCACCATGGAGCTGAACAAGAACCCGGAGAACTACTTCGCGCAGATCGAACAGGCCACGTTCGCGCCGTCGAATTTCGTGCCCGGCATCGCAGCCTCGCCGGACAAGATGCTGCAGGCCCGCATCTTCTCCTACGCGGACGCACACCGCTACCGCGTGGGGACCAACCACGCGCAGATCCCGGTGAACCAGCCCAGGAACCAGGTCAACAACTACAGCCAGGACGGCCAGGGACGCTTCCTGTTCAACGCCCCCTCGGTCCCGGTCTACGCCCCCAACACCTTCGGCGGCCCGGCCGCCGTTGAGCCGCAGAACACCGCCGGCGGCTGGGAGAACGACGGCGAGCTGACCCTCGCCGCGCACTCCCTCCACGCCGAGGACGGCGACTTCGTCCAGGCCGGCGCGCTGTACCGCGAGGTTTACAACGAAGGTGAAAAGGCCCGCTTCCTGGAAACCATCACCGGTGCCGTGGGCGGCGTGAAGCGCTCCGATATCAAGGAACGCGCCATCCAGTACTGGACCAACGTTGACGCCGAACTCGGCGCCAAGCTGCGCGCCAACCTTGGTGCGGTCGCTGCTCCGTCCGCACCGACCTCCGACGCAGAGGCCGCCAACAAGATCGGCTGACCCTGCCGCTTGAACTGAAAGACCACCCCGCCACGGTTTCCGCAGCGGGGTGGTTTTTTCGGTCCCGGCACTTTTTGCACACACTGTCTTTTTGCACATACGGCCCTGGGCCCCTGTCCCGCTCTCCGCGCCCGTCCTAGGCTCCGTTCATGGACACTTTTTCAGGCATTCCCCCGGAAGCCTTCCGGTTCTATGAGGAACTGGAGGACAACAACAACCGCGAGTGGTGGCTTGCGCACAAGGACACCTATGACAGGGCAGTCAGGGAACCCCTGGCCCTGCTCCTCGCGCAGCTTGAGCCCGAGTTTGGCCCTGCCAGGCTGTTCCGCCCCTACCGTGACGTCCGCTTCTCGCAGGACAAGTCACCCTACAAAACGGCACAGGGCGCCTTCGCCACCCGGCAGGAAGGCGTGGGCTACTACCTGCAGGTCAGTGCGGACGGGCTGCTGGTGGGAGGCGGCTACCGCTCCCATACGCCGGCGCAACTGGCCAGGTTCCGGGCTGCGGCCGATGCCTCGGGAAACGGCGCAGCGCTGCAGGAGATTGTGGACGCCATTACTGCGGCCGGCTTCAGTATTGACGGGGAGAAACTCAAGACCGTTCCCCGCGGCTTCGACAGGGACCATCCACGGGCAGAACTCCTCAAGTACAAGACCCTGTACAGCGGGTCCCACCTGGGCCGTGCGGAGTGGATTTCCACGGAAGCAGCCGCGGAGGAAATCGCAGGCAGGTGGCGGCAGCTCCGTCCGCTCATTGAATGGGTGGGCCGGCATGCGGCGCCCTGAATCACCGGAACCAAGACCCGCGGGTACCAGAGCCGCTGAAAACAGGAACCGCAGGAAACACAGGTTGCTCTTAAACGCGGCTGCCCGCCCGGCAGAAGCCGGGCGGGCAGCTCAACAGCGTAGAGCGGCGGGCCGTCAGGTGCGGCTCAGCTCGTCCTCGTCGTCACGCTCGGCGGCTGCTTCGGTCCTGGCTGCAGCGGGTGCGCCGTTGACGGACACGCTGGCTTCGGCGAAGCGCTCGTTGAGCCGGGAGTGCCGCTGTCCGTAGGCGAAGTAGATCGCCAGGCCGATGACCAGCCAGATGGCGAAGAAGATCCAGGTCTCCACAGCCAGGTTGGTCATGAGGTACAGGCAGAGCACTGCGGAAACGATGGGCAGCACCTTGCCGAACGGGACGCGGAAAGCGGGCTTCAGGTCCGGGCGCTTCCTGCGGAGCACCAGGATGCCCAGGCTGACCACCACGAACGCGGACAGCGTACCGATGTTGATCATTTCCTCGAGCAGGTCCACATTGGTGAGGCCTGCCACCAGGGCAACTGCGGCGCCGCAGATGATCTGGAGGCGCGCCGGCGTGGAGCGCTTGTCGCTGGTCTTGGACAGCGACCGGGGCAGCAGGCCGTCGCGGCTCATGGCCAGCACCACGCGGGACAGGCCCATGAGGAGCACCATGATGACGGTGGTCAGGCCCACAAGGGAACCGAAGGCGATGACCTTGGCGGCGGAGGTGTCACCCACGGCCTCGAAGGCGGTGGTGAGGGTGGGGCTCTTGGCTTCGGCAAGCTGGGTGTAGGACACCATGCCGGTCAGGGCCAGGGAAACCAGGATGTAGAGCAGCGTGACCAGGGCCAGGCCGCCAAAGATGCCGCGGGGCAGGGTCTTTTGCGGGTTCTTGACTTCCTCGGCGGAGGTGGCCACCACGTCGAAGCCGATGAAGGCGAAGAACACCAGTGCGGCGCCGGCGAAGATGCCCATGGTGCCGTACTGGGCGGGGGCGGCACCGGTCAGGAAGCCGAAGAAGGACTGCTTCAGGACGTCCGCGGCGCCGGTGCCTGCCGTGGGCTCGGCGGCGGGAACGAACGGGCTGTAGTTCTCCACCTTCACGTAGGTGAAGCCCACCACGATCACGAACAGCACCACGCCGATCTTGATCAGGGTGAAGATGTTGCCCACACGGGCGGACAGCTTGGTGCCTAGCACCAGCAGCACGGTGAAGATGGCCACGATCAGGAAGGCGCCCCAGTAAAGGTCCACGCCGCCCAGCGAGATGGCCGGCGGAACGTCCAGGCCCGTCAGGGCAAACACCTTGCTGAGGTAGATGCCCCAGTACTTGGCAATGACGGCGGCAGCGGTGAACAGTTCCAGGATCAGGTTCCAGCCGATGATCCAGGCAAGGAGTTCACCCATGGTGGCGTAGGTGAAGACATAGGCCGAACCTGCTACGGGGATGGCAGTGGCGAATTCGGCGTAACACATGATGGCCAGCGCGCAGGTGACGGCGGCGATGGCGAAGGAGACGGTAACGGCGGGGCCTGCGAAGTTGGCAGCGGCCTTGGCGCCCACCGAGAAGATACCGGCGCCGACAGCAACGGCGACGCCCATGATCATGAGGTCCCAGGTGCTGAGGGAACGCTTGAGCTTGCGTCCGGGCTCATCGGCGTCGGCAATCGACTGCTCGATGGATTTTGTCCGCAGAAGATTCATAAGGGGTCACAATCCTGGTTTGTGAGGGAAACAGACCTATCAACGATAGTGTCCATCCACTGGACGGGCCCAATCGTCCCGAATAGTGAGACGGTCAAAGCGCCGAATATTCTTCTGTCAACGCACTCGGGGCCCTCCGATTGGAGAGCCCCGAGAGGGAATACGTCGAACTTGCTAGGCGGGCCAGTCCATCAGCGTGGACCGGATCAGGAAGCGTCTGCCCTCCGGCGCTTCCACCGAAAAGCCGCTCCCCCGGCCCGGTACAACATCGATGGTCAGGTGGGTGTGGCTCCAGTAATTGAACTGCTCCCGGGACATCCAGAACTCCAGCGGCAGGGGCTGCAGCCCGTCGGACAGGTCGAACAGCCCCAGCAGGACGTCCGAATCCCCGGTGATGAAGTCCCCGGCCGGGTAACACATGGGCGAGGACCCGTCGCAGCAGCCGCCGGACTGGTGGAACATGAGCGGTCCGTGCCGGTCCCAGAGCAGCCGCAGCAGGTCCACGGCCGCCGGCGTGAGCGCCACCCGGGAAAAGTCTTCCCCGGGCAGCGTCACGGCGGCATCGATCCCATGGGCGGGCATCAGAACCTCAGCACCACACGGCCGTCGATCTTGGCGTGCTTCATTTCATCGAAGACGGCGTTGACCTCGGAGAGCTCCCGGACGGAGACGGTGGGGTGGATCTTGCCCTGCGCGTAGAAGTCCAGGGCTTCCTCCATATCCTGCCGGGTGCCCACGATGGAGCCGCGGACGGTCAGTCCCTTGAGCACAATCTCGAAGATCGGTGCCGGAAAGTCCCCCGGCGGCAGGCCGTTGAAAACGATGGTGCCGCCACGGCGGGCCATACCGATGGCCTGCCCGAATGCCGACGGATGCACCGCAGTAACCAGCACTCCATGGCATCCTCCTGTTTCACGCTGGATGACCTCCACCGGATCTTCGTGCAGGGCGTTGACGGTCACTTCGGCCCCATGGGCCCTGGCCAGGGCCAACTTGTCGTCGGCGACGTCCACGGCCGCCACCCGCAGGCCCATCGCGACGGCGTACTGGACGGCGATGTGCCCCAGGCCGCCGATGCCGGAGATAGTGACCCACTGGCCCGGGCGGGCCTCGGTCATCTTCAGGCCCTTGTAGACGGTGACGCCGGCACAGAGCACCGGCGCCACCTCGACGGGGTCGGATCCCGCCGGTATGCGGGCCGCGAAGCGGGAGTCCACCAGCATGTACTCCCCGAAGGAGCCGTCCACGCTGTAGCCGCCGTTCTGTTGGGCTTCGCAGAGGGTCTCCCAGCCGGTGCGGCAATACTGGCAGTCACCACAGGCGGACCAGAGCCAGGCGTTGCCCACCAGGTCTCCAACCTGGAGGCCGGTGACGCCCTCGCCCAGTGCCACCACTTCCCCCACACCCTCGTGGCCGGGAACGAACGGTGGGGTGGGCTTGACCGGCCAGTCCCCCTCCGCTGCATGGAGGTCGGTGTGGCAAACGCCGGTGGTCAGCACCTTGACCAGCGCCTGTCCGGGTCCGGGTGTTGGGACGTTGAGGGTCTGGACCTGCAGGTCCTTGCCGAATTCGGTTACTACGGCTGCTTGCATTGTCGTCGTCATTGGCGATCCTTGCGTCGTTGTAGCTGGGTTGGGATAGGTTTTGCCGCGGGGCTTAGAAGAAGCCCAGCTTGTTTTCGTCGTAGCTGACCAGCAGGTTCTTGGTCTGCTGGTAGTGGTCCAGCATCATGGCGTGGTTCTCACGGCCAATGCCGGATGACTTGTAGCCGCCGAAGGCAGCTCCGGCCGGGTAGGCGTGGTAGTTGTTGACCCAGACACGGCCGGCCTGGATTTCCCTGCCGGCCCGGTAGGCCACGTTGCCGTTTCGGGACCAGACACCGGCGCCCAGGCCGTAGAGCGTGTCGTTGGCGATGCCCATGGCGTCGTTGTAGTCGCTGAACTTCGTCACCGCCACCACGGGCCCGAAGATCTCCTCCTGGAAGATCCGCATCCTGTTGTGGCCCTCGAACACGGTGGGCTGGACGTAGAAGCCGCCTGCCAGGTCGCCCGGGAGTTCTGCGCGGGCGCCGCCGGTGAGGACCTTGGCGCCTTCCTGCTTTCCGATGTCGATGTAGGACAGGATCTTCTCCAGCTGGTCGTTGGAGGCCTGTGCACCCACCTGGGTATCGGTGTCCAGCGGGTTGCCCTGGACCATCTTCTCCACCCGGGCCACCGCGTCCGCCATGAAGGAGTCGTAAATGTCCTCCTGGATCAGGGCACGGGACGGGCAGGTGCAGACTTCGCCCTGGTTGAAGGCGAACAGGGCGAAACCTTCCTGGGCCTTGTCGTAGAACGCGTCGTTGTCCTGGGCCACGTCGTTGAAGAAAATGTTGGGGCTCTTGCCGCCCAGTTCCAGGGTGACGGGGATGAGGTTCTGGCTGGCGTACTGGCTGATGAGCCGGCCGGTGGTGGTTTCACCGGTGAAAGCGATCTTCCGGATCCGGGAGCTGGACGCCAGCGGCTTGCCGGCCTCCACGCCGAAGCCGTTGACCACGTTCAGCACGCCGGCGGGCAGCAGATCCCCGATGAGTTCCACCAGCACCAGGATGGAGCTTGGGGTCTGCTCGGCGGGCTTGAGCACCACCGTGTTTCCGGCCGCCAGCGCGGGCGCAAGCTTCCAGACGGCCATGAGGATGGGGAAGTTCCAGGGGATGATCTGGCCCACCACGCCCAGGGGTTCGTGGAAGTGGTAGGCAGTGGTGTTCTCGTCCAGCTGGGACAGGCTGCCTTCCTGGGCGCGGACTGCCGAGGCGAAGTAGCGGAAGTGGTCCGCGGCCAGCGGCAGGTCCGCGTTGAGGGTTTCCCGGACCGGCTTGCCGTTGTCCCAGGTTTCGGCGACGGCGAGCATTTCCAGGTTCTCGTCAATGCGGTCGGCGATCTTGTTCAGGATGGCCGCGCGTTCCGTCGCGGAGGTCTTGCCCCAGGACGGCGCCGCCTTGTGCGCCGCATCCAGGGCCAATTCGATGTCCTCCGCCGTGCCGCGGGCCACCTGGCAGAACGCCTTGCCGGTCACCGGGGTGATGTTCTCGAAATACTGCCCCTTCACGGGGGCAACCCATTCGCCGCCGATCCAGTTTTCGTACCGGTCCTTGAAGGTGACCTTCGAACCGTCGGTTCCCGGCTGTGCGTAAACGGTCATGTGCTTAGCTCCTTTGCTGTGCAGGAGGCGGGCCACAGGGGCGTCCGCCGTTGAAGACAGCGTAGGAGCCGGGAGGTTGCAGCCAGGTTGCGCCCCACCTGCCCCCTAACCTCGCAAGCTCGGCCAGGGAACCCTGCAGGCGTGGGCCCGTCCTCGCAACTCCAAATAATCAGGCGCGCAGTTCGGCTTCCAGTCGTTCCAGGTCGGCCACGACGGCGGCCCGCTTGGGTGAGCGCGGCGGCAGGAGGCGGAGCGCGGCGCGGCGGATTTCGACGTCGTCACTTGCCTCGGGCAGAGCGGCGTACTTGAGCAGGGACTCGGCGCTGCCGTCAGTGAGGACCGCTTCCCGCAGCAGGGACGAAACCCTGTTCCTCAAGTCCACGATGCCCGGTGCCTCGGAGCGTGGAAGCACCCCGCCGCGGTAAATCTCCAGGGCAATCCGGTGTGCACCGCGCTGCAGGCAACTGAGCACCTGGCCCGTGTCCGGCACCAGGTCGATGGGCAGCCGGTAGGGGCGCGACCCGGGAACGGCATCCTGCGAGAGCTGCTGGAGGACTTTGCGCAGGCGGACCATCTCGGCGCGCAGTGTCATGGTGGAGCCGTCCCCCGGATACAGCAGCGAGCTCAGTTCCTCCGCTGTGAGGCCGTCCGGGTGCATGCTGAGCAGGGCAAGGATTTCGCTGTGCCGGGCGGACAGGGAAACGGTCCTGCCGTCAAGGCTGAGCAGTGCCTGGTCGCGGCCCAGCAGCTGCAGGCTGTTCCGGTAGAGGCTGCCTTCCTTGGCACCCTGGCCCTGCCTTCCTGCAGCGGCCGGGGACCGTCGTCGTACCGGCTTCCTGGCCAGCTCCGCAGCATGCTGCAGGCGCTCCACCCGCAGCTGCGCCTGGGCGGCCGCCACCGTTGCCTCCACCAGGGACAGGGTGTGCGGGGCCACCGCCGTTGCCGTCCCCGTGATGTCCACGACGCCGAGCACGGCGCCTGAGTCGGGGTCATGGAAGGGGACAGCGGTGCAGCTCCAGGGATGGACGGTGCGCTGGTAGTGCTCGGCGCCGGCAATCTGGATCCCCCTGCCCAGGGCCAGGGCGGTGCCCGGGGCGCTGGTGCCAACACTGGCTTCGGACCAGTCGGCGCCGGGGACGAACATCATTCCTTCGGCCCGGCGCTGGAGCGCGGGGTCCCCGTCCACCCACAGGAGCCTGCCCACCTCATCCCCCACGGCCACCAGGAGTCCGCTGTCGTGGCTGGGCTGGACCAGGAGCTTGTTGATGACCGGCATGATGGCAGCCAGGGGGTGCTGCCGGCGGTACTCCTCCAGCTCCTCGTAGTCCAGGGCCAGCGGGGCGGCCGTGTTGTCCGGGTTTGCCTTGAAGCTGGCGGACCGCAGCCAGGATTCCCTGATGAGTTTGCGCAGGCCGGGGATTTCGGGAGTGGCGCCGCCCAGGGCGTGATCCAGGCGCTCGTGCCCGGCCAGGGCGGCACGCTGGCGCGGTTCAGGCTGGAGCAGGTTCGTCATCGAACTCCCTGGAAGTGCAGGCTTCTGGCGCCGCTAGTCTAGCCGCAGCAGTTCCTCCAGCGCATCCACCCCTGCCGCCGCTCCTCCCGCCGCAGCGTAGCCCTCCGCAACGCGCCGCGCCCCCGGTGCTTTGGTCCGGGCCTCGTGGACGGCTGCGCGGAGCCTTTCGGCGGTGAGGTGCTTCCGGCTGAGCCGCACCCCGGCGTCGGCCGCCACCACCCTCGCTGCCACCTCGTGCTGGTCCCGGCCGAACGGGACCACCACCACGGGAACCCCCTTGGACAGCGCCTTCTGGGTGGCGCCCATGCCGCCGTGGGTGACGGCGACGGCCGCGTGGTCAAGGACCTGGCCGTGTGGCACGAAGTGCTCCAGCCGGACGTTCGCCGGCACCGGTCCGAAGCCGTCGCTCCGGGGTGCACGGCCGGAGCCGGCCGATCCTGCGTCCGCTGCCGGCAAGGTGGCCACCACTGTGAAGGGTTCAGCGGCCAGCCCGGCCAGCGCCGCCCGCACAAGGGCTTCGTCGGCCTGGTATTCGGAGGATGTGGTCACCAGAACCACCGGGGTTTGGTCATCCCGCAGCCAGGCCGGAGTTTCCGTGGAGGGTTCCCAGCCGAGCGCACCGATCATCCGCACGTCCGGACCCCAGTCAGGATGGGGGTATTCGAAGGGCTCGGATGTGGCCACGAGCAGCAGCGGTGCGGTGCGGAACATTTCGTCCGCACCGCTGACGGGTGGCAGCGTGCCGGCGGACAGTTCCGAGCGCAGCGCGTTGATGCGCGGCAACATCAGCTTTTCCACGGCGCCGATCACCAGGCGGCGGGCCACCGCGTCGCGGGCCCTGCCCACGGGCCCGGACATGGGGGCAAGCCCGGGGCCGAACGGCGGCGTTCCCCTGGATTGCAGCGGCGGGGTGTAGGGGCTGAAAGTGGCCCACGGCAACCCGGATAGTTCGGCCTGGATGCGGGCTCCCCATGAGTTGATGTCGATCAGGAGCAGTTCCGGGCCCACCTCATCGATGGCCTTCTGCAGGTCCGGGGCGTCGAACCGGGCGCGGGCGGTGAAGGTTTCCACGCTGGAAGCCAGGGCTGCCTTCGCATTCCGTGCCCGGTAGTCCGTGGCCTCGACTGCCAGGATCCGCTCGTCCACCGACCCGGCATGGAACCCTGTCCCCTTGAGCAGCGGGACCTGCCGGCGCAGCGTGCGGACGTGGACATCATGGCCGCGGTCCTTCAGTTCCTGGAGCAGCGGAACCATCGGGAAAAGATGGCCAATGGCGGGAGAAGTGTAGGCAAGGACGGTGGACATCAGGGCCTCCGGGTGAAGGGTTCCAGCATTTCGAGCAGGCAGTGGGCCACCTGGTCGCGGCTGAGCCCCGCGTCGAGGCGCAGCAGTTTCCAGGTGTAGACGTCGCAGAGGGCGACGAACTGGGCCAGGCGGCGTTTCCGCTCCGCCCTGTCCGGAAGGTAATCGTCCGCGAGGAAGGGGGCGAAGACGCGTTCGCACCACTGCCGGTGGATCCGCCGGCCGCCCTCGGTGATCTCTGCGAGGACAGGGGAAGTTTCCTCCTCGGCGAGCAGCTTCAGGGCCAGGGCGCCGGTGGTCTCGTAGTGATCCAGAAGGTTGTTGACGGCGGCAGGTACGTCGCCGGGAGGAGCGGCACCGCGCTGGGCGGCCACCTCCGTTGACGCGAATTCAGCCGTGGCGTGGATCAGCCCCATGCGGTCACCGAAGCGGCGGATAACGGTTTGGACGGTGACGCCTGCACGTTCGGCCACAGCATTCAGGGTCACGTCGGCGAGCGGCCCCTCCATGAAGAGGTCAAGAGTCGCCTGCAGGATCCGCCGCCCGGTAGCGGCGGCAGAGGCTGCGCGGTTCCGGGAATCGTAGGCCCGGGTCCCCGCCGTATTCATGTTAATCAGACTAACGCGAATACGCCTTCGCGGCTAGGGGTCAGCCGCGGGAGATGCGGATCATGTCCTCGCGGGGCACCACCTTGATCCGTTCGCGCGCCAGGTGGTCCAGCCCCTCGGGGCCGGTCCAGGCGGCGCCCAGGCCTGCCTCGTGGGCGTCGAGCCTGTTCCACCCTTCCCAGGTGGTGTATTCGATGCCGCGTTCCTCAAGCAGGTCGATAATGGCCTGCGGGTCCGGATTTTGTGCTGCGGGAAGGTTCAACCGGTCCTCCAGCAGGAAGCCGATGGTCTCCAGCGCATCGCCCTTGGTGTGGCCGATCAGCCCGACGGGGCCGCGCTTGATCCAGCCCGTGGTGTAGATGCCAGGGACGGAATTGCCCTCCGCATCCAGGACACGTCCGCCTTCGTTGGGGATGACGCCGCGCTTGGCGTCGTACTCCAGTTCATCCAGGGCGGAGCCGTGGTAGCCGATGGCCCGGTAGACCGCCTGGACGGGGTACTCGACGTACTCCCCCGTACCCTTGGCGTTGCCGGTCCCGTCCAGCTGCATGCGCTCAAACTTGATGCCGCCCACCTTGCCCGTGCCGTCGTCGAGCACCTCAACGGGGCTGTGCAGGAAGTGCAGGTGCAGCCTGCGGGAGGAGGGGTTCTCCGACTCCGCATGCTCCTCCACCAGCCAGTTGGTGAGCGTGTTCACCATGGTCTTGACCTGGTTGTTGCTGCGGATCGCCTCGTCCGACGCCTCGTCGAATTCGAAGTCCTCCGGGTACAGGACAATGTCCACATCGTTCATGTGGCTGAGCTCGCGCAGCTCCAGCGGGGTGAACTTCACCTGGGCCGGGCCGCGGCGGCCGAAGACGTGGACGTCCGTCACGGGCGAGGCCTTCAGGCCCTGGTAGACGTTGTCCGGAATCTCGGTGCTCAGCAGTTCCTCCGGGTGCTTGACCAGCATGCGCGCCACGTCCAAGGCCACGTTGCCGTTGCCGATGACGGCGATTTCCCGGGCCTCCAGCGGCCACTCACGGGGAACATCGGGATGGCCGTCGTACCAGGAGACAAAGTCGGCGCCGCCGAACGAGCCCTGCAGGTTGATGCCGGGAATCTCCAGGTCCGCGTCCTTCACGGCGCCGGTGGAGAAGATCACGGCGTCGTAGAAGGCCCGGAAATCGTGCAGCGTGAGGTCACGGCCGTAGGTCACATTGCCAAGGAACCGGATGTCGCCGCGGTCCAGGACCTTGTGGAGGGCGTTCACGATGCCCTTGATGCGGGGGTGGTCCGGGGCCACGCCGTAACGGATCAGGCCGTAGGGCGCCGGGTAGGCCTCGAAAAGGTCGATGCTGACCTGGAAGTCGCCGTCCTTCACCCCGCTGGACTTGGTGAGGATGTCCGCAGCATAGACTCCTGCCGGTCCAGCGCCGACGATGGCGACGCGGAGGGGACGGTTGGCGGCGGTTTCGCTCTGATTGGACACCGGGAGCCCTTCTGAACTGGTCCTGCTCACGTTTCATGAGACTGCGCCGCATCATGCAGCGCACAGTCCCCCATTCTAGTTGGCGGCCAGGGCCACCACCTTGCCCTCGCGGTAGAGGAGCGCCCGCAGTTCGGCCTCGGCCGAGTCCAGGCGCTTCGGGTCGATGGTTTCGCCCGCGTGGTAGTGGTCCAGGACGCGGGGGTCCACGTAGCTCTTGCGGGCGATTGAAGGTGTGTTTCCCAGCGTCTCCGCGGCATCGTACATGGCCCGGCTGATGGCGCGCTTCCGTTTGGCTGCCGTGCGCTGCGCGCCGGTGCGGGCCAGGCTTGCCGCCGCCGCCACCGTCCCGCGAAGGGTGCGGAAGTCCTTGGCCGTGAAGTCAGACCCCGTCCGTTCCTTCACGTAGGCATTGATGTCCGCGCTGGTCACCGGGCGCCAAGTCCTGCCCTCCTTGTAGGCCAGGAGCCGGGCATTGGGCCCGCGGCGCTTGAGCAGTCTCAGCAGGACGGCGAGGTCGGGGTCGCGGATTTCCGATTCCCAGTCCTTCCCGCTCTTGGCCGGGAAGCGCAGCAGGATCCGGTCCTTGCGCACCTGGACGTGGGCGCACAGCAGCGTGGCCAGTCCCCGGCTGCCGTTCTCGTTGGTGTACCGCTCAGACCCCACCCGCAGGGATCCGCTGTCCAGCATCCGGAACGCCCCCGCCAGAACCCGTTCCCTGGTGAAGCCCTCGCTGCGCAGGTCCATGGTGACCCGGCGTCGGGCCGCAGGCAGCGATTCGGCCAGCTGGAGGGACCGGTCGAACTTCAGCCGGTCCTTACGTTCCCGCCACTCGGGGTGGTAAATGTACTGGCGCCGACCCACCGCATCCACGCCCGTGGCCTGGATGTGGCCGTTTTCAAACGGGGCAATCCAGACGTCGGTCCATGCCGGCGGGATGCCGATGCTCTCCAGCCGGTCGCGGATGGGACCGGGCGGCAGGGTGGAGCCGTCCAGGTCCCGGTAACTGAAGCCTTTGCCGGCCGGCACCCTGCGGTAGCCGCGGCCCGAGGCGTTGCTGCGCCGGAGCCTCATGGGGCCGGCTGCGGGGTACGGGCGCATCTCATGAAAGCAAGCCTACTGACTATTTTCCGGATTTCCCTGCCCGCCTGGTGGAATACCTGCCGGAGGGATGCTGTTATGGACAGCGTGCCCATGCCAGACGGAACGCCCACAGCCACCTCCTCCGCCCCACACTCCAGGACTGGAACGGCGGCGCCCGCAGGCCCCAAGCCGCTGGCCAAGGACACGACGGCGGGAATGCTGTTCGGCATCGGCGCGTACGTCTTGTGGGGGCTGCTCCCCCTGTACTTCTTCATCCTGATGCCGGCCGGCGCCGTCGAGATCGTCGCCAACCGGGTGGTGTGGTCACTGCTCTTCTGTGCACTCCTGATCACGGTGACCAGGGCGTGGGGCGTGCTCGCGGCGGCATTGAGGGACCGGCGCGTCTTTGCTTCGCTGGCCCTGGCGGCGTTCCTGATCGCCATCAACTGGCTGACCTATACGTATGGTGTGACCACCGGGCAGGCCGTGGAAACCTCGCTGGGCTATTTCATCAACCCGCTCGTTTCGGTCCTGCTGGGCGTGCTCGTGCTGAAGGAAAAGTTGCGCCCGCTCCAGTGGGCCGCGGTGGGCGTCGGCTTCGTGGCGGTGGGTGTCCTGACCTATTCGTACGGGAAGCTGCCGTGGATCGCCCTGACGCTGGCCTTCAGCTTCGGCCTGTACGGCTTCGTGAAGAACCGGGTGGGATCGCGGGTGGACGCCATCACCAGCCTGAGCGTGGAGACCATGGTGCTGGCCCCGCTGGCCGCCGTGGCCATGGTGGTCCTGGCCGAGACCAACAGCGCCACGCTGACCTCGCAGGGTCCCGGGCACTTCTGGCTGCTGCTGGCGTCGGGCGTGATCACCGCCGTCCCGCTGCTCTTCTTCGGCGCCTCCGCGCGGCGGCTGCCCATGACCACCATCGGGCTGCTCCAGTACTTTGCGCCCGTGCTGCAGTTCCTGGTGGCGCTGCTGGTGTTCCGCGAAGCCATGACCGTGGAGCGCTGGATCGGATTCGGCGTGGTGTGGCTGGCGCTGCTCCTGCTGACCCTTGACATGCTCCAGACAGCCCGCAGGAACTCGGTGGCCCGCAGGGCAGCGCTGCGCGGGGCCGCCTGACGCCCTGTTCCTAGCGCAACGCCGGACGCACGCAACCCCGGGCGCACGCCGGCGCATCCGACAAAGAAGGCGGACTCCCCTTCGGGAGTCCGCCTTCTCTGCGTTGCCGGAGGGAGTCGTTCCGGTTAGGCGTTGGCCTTGATGGCGGCGGCCAGGACATCCAGGCCGTCGTTCAGCAGCTCGTCGGTGATGACCAGCGGCGGCAGCAGGCGGATGACGTTGCCGTAGGTGCCGCAGGTGAGGATGATGACGCCTTCCTTCAGGCAGGCGGCGGCAACGGCCTTGGTCAGTTCCGGGTTGGGTTCCTTGGAGCCGGCCTGGACAAGTTCGACGGCGAGCATGGCGCCGCGGCCGCGGACGTCACCGATCACGGCGGTGCCGGCAGCGGCGAGTTCGCCCTGCAGGTCGCGGAGCCGGCCCAGTGCGAGTTCCTCGATGTGGCGGGCGCGGCCGTTCAGGTTGTACTCCTCCATGGATCCGATGGAGGCGAGGGCTGCGGCGCAGGCCACCGGGTTTCCGCCGTAGGTGCCGCCCAGCCCGCCCGGGTGCACGGCGTCCAGCAGGTCTGCGCGGCCGGTGATGGCGGACAGCGGCATGCCGCCGGCAATGCCCTTGGCCATGGTCATGATGTCCGGGACAACATCCTCGTGGTTCACGGCGAACCATTCGCCGGTGCGGCAGAAGCCGGACTGGACCTCGTCCGCGATGAAGACGATGCCCTTTTCCTTGGCCCAGGCGGCCAGCGCGGGGAGGAAGCCCTCGGCCGGGACGATGAACCCGCCCTCGCCCTGGATGGGCTCGATGATGACCGCGGCCACCTGGTCGCCGCCGATCTGCTTTTCGATCATGGTGATGGCGCGCTTGGCGGCTTCGGCACCGGTGATGGCGGGGTTTTCCTCGCGGTACGGGTAGCTCATGGGCATCCGGTACACCTCGGGCGCGAACGGCCCGAAGTTGGTCTTGTACGGCATGGCCTTGGCGGTCAGCGCCATGGTCAGGTTGGTGCGGCCGTGGTAGGCGTGGTCGAAGGCGACCACGGCGTCCCGGCCGGTAGCCAGGCGGGCCACCTTGACGGCATTCTCCACTGCCTCGGCGCCGGAGTTGAAGAGGACGGTGCGCTTCTCGTGGTCACCCGGGGTGAGGCGGTTCAGCTGCTCGGCGACGGCCACGTAGCCTTCGTAGGGGGTGACCATGAAGCAGGTGTGGGTGAAGTGCTCCACGGCTTCCTTGACGGCGCCGACGACGGCGGGGTCGGATGCTCCCACGCTGGTCACGGCAATGCCGGAGCCGAGGTCGATGAAGGAGTTGCCGTCGACGTCGTGGATGATCCCGCCGTCGGCGTCTGCAACGTAGACCGGGACGCTGGAGGCGACGCCGGCAGCCACCACGGACTTGCGGCGTTCGGTCAGTGCCACGGACTTGGGGCCCGGGAAGTCGGCCTGGACGTTGCGCTTCTGCTCCAGGCGGTAGGTGATGTCTGATGCGGTGGTGGTCATGGTGTTTCTTTCTTTGCTAAAGGGGCGCCGGTGGGGAAAATCAGGCGGCTGGGTTATGCATCAAGTGCACTCATCACGTGCTTGATGCGCGTGTAGTCCTCCACGCCGTACATGGAGAGGTCCTTGCCGTAGCCGGACTGCTTGAAGCCGCCGTGCGGCATTTCGGCGGTGAGCAGGATGTGGGTGTTGATCCAGACGGCGCCGAAGTCCAGGTCGCGGCTCAGCCGCATGGCCGTGCCGTGGTTGCTGGTCCAGACGCTCGACGCCAGGGCGTAATCCACGTCGTTGGCCATGGCCACCGCTTCTTCTTCGGTGCTGAACTTCTGCACCGTGATGACCGGGCCGAAGGTCTCCTTCTGCACCACGTCGTCGGTCTGCTTGGCTCCGGTGATGATGGTGGGCTCGAAGAAGTAGCCCTTCTCCCCCGCCCGGTGGCCGCCGGTCTCGATCCGGCAGTTGGCTGGCAGGTTCTCCACCACGGAGGTGACGGCGTTGAAGTGGTTCACGTTGTTCAGCGGGCCGAAGTAGTTGTCTTCGTCGTTCTGCGAGCCGGTGTGCAGGGTCCGGGTGTGCTCCACCATGGCGGCCACAACGTCGTCGTGAACGGAGTCCTCCACCAGCACGCGGGTGATGGCGGTGCAGTCCTGGCCGGCGTTGAAGAAAGCGAACTCGGCGATGGCCGCGGCGCTCTTCTTGATGTCGGCATCCTTGAACACGATGGCCGGAGCCTTGCCGCCCAGTTCCAGGTGCGCACGCTTGAGGCTCTTGGCGGCACCGGAGGCAACAGCGATGCCGGCGCGGACCGAACCGGTAATGGACACCAGGCCGGGGACCTTGTGCTCCACCATCATGGCGCCCGTTTCGCCGGTCCCGAGCACCACGTTGAGGACGCCGGCGGGGAAGATGTCGCCGGCCAGGCGGGCCAGGACCAGGGTGGATTCGGGGGTGGTGTCGGACGGCTTGAGGACCACAGTGTTGCCGGCTGCGAGCGCGGGGCCGATCTTCCAGATGGCCATCAGGAACGGGTAGTTCCAGGGGGCCACCTGGGCCACGACGCCGATGGGTTCGCGGCGGACGTAGGAGGTGTGGCCCTCGAAGTATTCCCCCGCGGACTTGCCTTCAAGGATGCGGGCGGCGCCGGCGAAGAAGCGCAGCTGGTCGGCGCCGGCGGCAACCTCCTCGGAGGCGATCAGGGAGCGGACCTGGCCGGTGTTGCGGTGCTGGGCGTCGACGATTTCGTCACTGTTGGCCTCGATGGCGTCTGCGAGCTTGAGCAGCATCAGCTGCCGCTGGCCCGGGGTGACATGCTTCCAGGTCCTGAAGGCGTCCTTGGCAGCCGCCATGGCGGCATCGACGTCCGCCTGCATGGAGACGGGGGCCTGCGCCACCACGTCGCCGTTGGTGGGGTTGACCACGTCCAGCAGGGTGGTGCCCGCGGGGGTGACGAACTTCCCGTTGATGAAGTTCTGCAAGGTTTGGACCACGGCGTGCAACCTCTTTCGTAAGGGCCATCGGCGGCCGGGCGGAGACCAGGACGGATGGATGGAACTGCCTTGAGCCTATGCCAGCGCCCAAGTCGGGTGAATAGCCACCTGCACACCCTTGCCAAAGAGGTTTAGTGCGGTTGCCCAGCTCACGTTTATCCTTGCTTCATGGCCATTTCCCTTGCTGCCCTGGTGGGCGTGTCGTCCCTTAAGCTGTCAAAAGCGGGCGTGGCGGAGACTACGTGGAACCAGGACATCAATTGGGTGGCGGTCACGGAACTGGAGGATCCGCAGCGGTTCCTTAACGGCGGGGAGCTGGTCCTCACCACCGGCCTGCGCCTGCGCTCCGCCCCCGAGCAGCGCCGTTTTGTCCGCCAGGTGCAGCGGGCCGGCGCGGTGGGCATCGGATTCGGCGTGGGCCTCTCGCATGAAGCGGTGCCGCCGGCACTGCTAGCGGAGGCCAACCGCTGGGGCCTGCCCGTGGTGGAAGTGCCGTACGAGACCCCGTTCATCGCCATCACCAAGCTGGTGGCCGACGCGCAGTCCGCGGACCATTACGCCAAGCTGGAACGGCTGATCGCCGGCCACCAGGTCCTGGCGCGGGCACTGCTGACCGGCGGCGGGGTGGGCGAACTGTTGAAGAACCTGGGCGGCATGCTCCGCACGGACGTTGCCCTCACGCAGTTCACGGCGCAGCTGTACAACAGCAGCACCGCCAGCCCGTCGGCGGACACCTGGTCCAGCTATCCCGTCCCCACGGGACGCCGTGATGCCTGCACGCTGTGGGTGCGCCAGCCGTTCGAGGACACGGGCATCATCGGCTACGCGCAGAACCTGATCAGCGTGGAGTTGAACAACATGGTCAAGCAGCGGCAGGCCCAGCGTGCCCTCTGCGGCCAGGTGCTGGAGGACGTGATCCACGGGGCGCTGGAGACCAGCGAGGCGCAGCGCCGACTGGCCGGCGTGGGCGTGAACAGCACCCGCAAGAACGTGGTGCTGCTGGCCGTGTCGGCCGCCCACGGCAAGGCCCTGGGCAGCACCTCGGTGCCGCTGGAACTGGAGAAGGCGGTTGCCGCCGTGGTGGGCAAGGACCTGGTGCTGGTGGTCAACGACGACGGCGGGACGGCACCGGCGCTGGCACGGAAGCTCAGCGACCACCTCGCCGAAGCCGGCATCCACGCCACGATCGGCATCGGCGGGGCGTACACCAAGCCGAACGGCCTGCGCTGGAGCTACTTTGAGGCCCGGGACGCCGCGAGCCATGGCCTGCCGGTCAACGAACCCGAGCGGCTCAGCCTGACGTCGCTGCTGCTGGCCAGCGAGGATGTGCCGCTGGCGGACATGGCGCACGAGTCACTGAACCCGCTGCGGTCCTTCGATGCGGCGCACGGCTCGGAGCTGATGGCCACGCTGGAGAGCTATCTGAACAACAACGGCTCGGTGGCAGCCGTGGCGGAGGAACTCACACTGCACCGCAACACCGTTCGGTACCGGCTGGCCCAGATCACCGAACTCACGGGGTACGACCCCGCCGTCACCGCCGACCGGGTGCAGCTGTGGCTCGCCCTGGCGGTGGCGCGGTTGTCGGCGCGCCAGGGCAAGTAGCCGGGATAAGCTGCCGGTCAGATGACGCCGTGGCCCAACAGGTCGCGCGATTTCTTCCACGCTTTCCGGAAGTCGGCCTGGGCCGCCAGCATCCGTTCTTCCTGCTGGTTGAGCAGCTGCGCATAGATGCCCGCGGTGGCCGCATCCGTGCCGTCCGCGGCGATGCCGGCCAGCAGGTCGCGGGCCACGGCGGCGTCCTGGAACCGGCCAAGGATCTTTTGTTGCCTGCGGGCGGCCTTTGCCACCTTGCCCGCCCGCTTGCCGCGCACCAGCACTGCCGATTCAGCCACATGGCGCAGCCGCTTGGCGTCCTTGCGGACACGGTGGAGGGCCAGCTCCTGCTCCCTGCCGCGCCGCGCGCGCTTCACCGCCTTGCGCGAGCGCCGCAGCCGTTTGGCCGCCTTGTCCACCGCCTTCGCCGCCGCCCGCCGCCCGGGCGTCACCGCTTCGGCACGCACCGGCGGGCTGTCGCGGAAGTCCTCAAGCTTGTCCAGAAGCCGGAAGTAGCGCTCAGTTCCCAAGGCTTCCTGCAGGAGCCGGTACGCGGCGTCGTAATCGGCGCCCGTGCGCTCCTGCAGCCGGGTTGTTGCCTCCGCAATACCATCCCCGGGCGGCAGACCGGCCAGCTGTCCGCGGAGCTGTTCCCTCAGGACTTCGGCGTCACGCGGCTGCCCCAGCAGCTGGCCCAACCACTTCAGCTCGTTCCGCAGCTTGCGGACCGGCGATGCCCGGTAGAGCCTGCCGTAGGCACCCAGCACCGAACGGATCCGCCGCGCTGCCGAGCGCATTGCGTGCACTGCCTCGGGTTCCTCGCCCCGGACGGCGGCGTCGCTGGCAAGAATCTGGTCAATCTGCGCGCCCACGTAAACGGTGACGACGGCGGCTGCCGGCGCACGCTTTCCGGCCAGCAGGGCCGGGCTGCTTCCGGCCGCGGCGTCGCCGTCGGCTTCCCCACCTGCGGCTTCCCCACCTCTGGCTTCTTCACCGGCGGCGGCGGGCTCGGCGGCCGCCTTACCGGCTTTTTTGTCATCGCCCAGTGCGCGGGCCAGTTTGGAGGCGTGGCCGGCCGGGCGGGCGCCGGCAGCGGCGAGCAGTTCCTCCACGGGCCCAAAGAGGCCGGGATCCCCGTGGACCAGTTCCAGTTCCCACTCGCGCCACTGCTGCCGGGTGGCTGCCGCCTTGTCCCTGTCCTGGAGCCGTTCGGCAGTCACCTGGTCGTCGGCGAGGTCGGCGAGGTGGACGCCGTCGTCCCCGTACAGGGGATAGGTGGTGCGGCGGGTTTCCAGACGGACCACCGGCACCGGGAGGGCACCCCTGAGGTAGGCGTGCAGGTGGGTGAGCAGGGTGTCCGGGACGACGTCGGGCCGGCCCAGGGGTGCGTGCAGTTCCGTGCGGTGCTGCGGCCCGTCCCCGTCCGCGGCAGCTTGTGGCGGCAGCTTCAGGTGCCAGCCGGCGTCCTTCCCGCCGGTGCGGCGGCGCAGTGTGATGCGCCGGGCGGCGAGGGCATGCTTTGGCGTGTCGAAGTACACCGCCTCCAGGAGGTCGGTATGCGGCTTGCCTGCCCGGGCCACCCCGGCTGCCTGCTCCAGTGCGGGCACTGCGGCGCCGGCGTCGACGTCGTACTTCTTCTCAATTTCCAGTCCCCGGGAAGCCTCCACAGCCGTCCTTCCGCACCACCTGGTCCGCGCCAGGCCCTCTGACAGTCCGTTGGCAGTCTATTGCAGCGGCCGGGACCCGGGAGAGGTTGGCCACAAAAGAGCAAACATCAAACGTCTAACCTTTAGGCTGGAAGGTATGCCCGCCACTCCCCCCTCCTCCCCATCCCTGGCCGCCGAGGCACCCGCGGCTGCCCCAAGCGCTCCTGCGACCGGCACGGCCGCCGCCAAGCCGCGCTCCGCCGTCGTGTTCGGCGTGATCGGCCTGGTGCTGATCGGGCTCAATCTTCGGGCGGGCATCACCGGGGCGTCCGCCCTGCTGCACGACCTCCAGGCGGTGCTGGGTTACGGGGCACTGGTGGCGGCCATCATTCCGTCCATCCCGACGCTCTGCTTCGCGCTGGCGGGCGCCGCCACCTCATGGCTCACCGGCAGGGTGGGGGTGGAGAAGGCCATCCTGCTGTCCCTGGCCCTGCTGGCCGGCGGCCTCCTGCTGCGCGGCATCCCCGCCACCGGCATGCTCGTGGCCGGCAGCGTGGTGGGCATGTCCGGCCTGGCGATCTGCAACGTGGCCATGCCGTCCTTCATCCGCGAACACTTCGCCTCGCGCACCTCGCTGATGACCGCCGTCTACACGGTGACCATGACCACCGGCGGCACGCTGACATCCGTCGCGGTGGTGCCGCTGGCCCAGGCCCTGGGGTCTCCTTCGGCCGCCGTGGGTGCCGTGGGCATCGCCGCGGTGGCGGCCTTCCTGGGTTTCCTGCCCGTGGCATTGCACGCCCACCGCACCACGGTCCGGAGCACCGCCGGCCACGTCTCCCCCTGGCCGCTGCTGCGGACCCGCAAAGGCCAGCTCCTCACCGCGATCTTCACGCTGCAGGCCCTCCTCGCCTATGCCCTGCTGAGCTGGTTCCCGTACATGCTCACCACCATGGGCCTGAGCGCCGCCGACAGTGGGCTGATGTTCGGGCTCATGCAGCTGGTCTCCGTTCCGGCCGGCATGGTGCTGATCGCCATCGGATCCCGCCCCGGGATGCTGCGCCCGGCGTTCTACCTGGTGAGCATCACCATGGCTGTAGGCATCCTGGCGCTCCTGTTCCTGCCCGTGGGCCTGGCGGCCATCCCCGCCGTCCTGCTGGGCTTTGGTTTGGGCATCTTCCCGCTGGTGATGGTCATGATCAGCCGCAGCGGCACCAGCACGTCCGAAACCACTGCGCTGTCCACGCTGGCCCAGTCCTCGGGGTACCTGCTGGCCACGGCTGGCCCCTTCGGCATGGGACTGCTGCACAGCGCCACCGGCGGCTGGATCCTGCCGCTGGCCCTGCTGCTGGCACTGGCGCTGGTGCAGATCGTGGTATCCCACCTGATTACCGGCCGTGCGATGTCCGGCAAGACCGCAGCCACTGCCCAGGGCGCTGTTCCGGCCCGCACCGCGGATGGAAGGAAGTAGCCCCGTGTCACTGAGCCCGTCAGTCCGCCCGCCGCTCGCCGCCGAAGTCACGGCCAAACTGCGGGACATGGTCCACACCGGCGAGTGGGCCCTGAACCAGCGCATCCCTTCCGAGCCCGAACTCATGGCGCGGCTTGGTGTCTCCCGCGGAACCCTCCGGGAAGCAGTCAAGGCCCTTGCCCACGGCGGCATGCTGGAGGTCCGGCGCGGGGACGGCACCTACGTGCGCGCTACCAGCGAGATGTCCGGTGCCGCGCAGCGGATGTACCGGGACCACACCGAGCAGCACATCCTGGAGGTGCGGCTGGGCCTGGATACGCAGGCTGCCCGGCTGGCGGCACGGAATGCAACGGACCAGGACGTCACCGCCCTGCGTGCCCTCCTCACCAGCCGGGACCGGGCCTGGAACAGGGGTGACTTCGAGGGCTGGGCGGACGCCGACTGGCACTTCCACGAGGGCATCGCGAGGGCGTCCGGCAACCCGCTGCTGCACGAGCTCTACGCCAGCTTCGGAACAGTTTTCCACCAGGATCTCCTCAAGCAGCAGCGCCGGCCCGGCTTCAACGGGCTTCCGCGGGACGGCCACGAGACGCTCCTGGATGCGATCGAACGGCGGGACGAAGACGCCGCCGTGGCCACGGTGAACCGGAACCTGAACTCCTGCGCGGAGTGGCTGGCGGAGTAGCCTCCACCCGCACCCCTGGCGGTGAACTTTTTCGCGCAGGGTTTCTACCCGACCCTAACCATCAGTAGGCTTACCATCTGACGAAGGATGTTCTGCCCTGCGCTGCACCCCGCGGCGCAGGGCACCCTCCGGACGATGAGGAGTCCCCATGGCGCGATCAACACGCCTCAATGACCAGGAACTGGACAACGAGTCCCCCGGGGCTGCGCGGGCCGGCGAAGTGCAGACCAGTGGGATGCGCTCTGACGGTGCAGCCGCTGACGCCGGGCAGCCCGGCGGCGCACCCCGCCAAGGGCAGCGCCTCGGCCCGGTCAGTAAACCGCAGGGGTCCAGGACGCCGAACGCACTGTGGTCCGACGGGCTGGGCAGAGTGGGCACCCGCGCGGCACAGATCCTGCTGGTGGTGCTGGTGGTGGCCGTCTCCGTCTTCGCACTGATGCAGATCAAGCTCCTGGTGATCCCCGCCCTGATCGCCCTGATCCTGGCGGCAGCAATCGGACCGTTCGTGAACATGCTCCGCCGCCGCGGGATACCGGGCGGCCTGGCCACCGGGATGGCCTTCGTGGCGCTGCTGGTGATTCTGGCCGGCGTGTCCACTGTCATCTACTTCTCGGTGCGGAACCAGTGGAGCGAACTGGCAGCGCAGGCCTCCTCCGGCCTCGACGAGCTGGAGCGGTTCCTGCTGACGGGACCAATCCCCATCGAACAGGAGCAGCTCAACCAGGCACGGGAGGCGGTGGTGCAGTTCGCCACGAGCAGCCAGGTCCGCTCCGGCGCGGTTACCGGACTGTCCGTGGTGACCGAGTTCATTGCCGGGGCCAGCCTCATGGTGGTCATCCTGTTCTTCTTCCTCAAGGACGGCGCCAAGATCTGGGACTTCTTCCTGCGCCCCTTCTCCGGCCAGCGCGAAGCCAAGCTGCGCCGCTCGGGACGCCGCACCCTTGAGGTCCTGGGCGGCTACGTCCGGGGCACCGCCATTGTTGCCCTGGTGGATACCGTGGCCATCGGCGCGGCCCTGCTGATCATGCAGGTGCCGCTGGCCATTCCGCTGGCCATCATCGTCTTCATCACCGCCTTCATCCCGCTCGTGGGCGCAACCATCGCCGGCATCCTTGCCGCCCTGGTGGCGCTTGTTGCGAACGGACCGGTGGTGGCACTTATCGTGGTGGCCGTCGTCGTCGCGGTGAACCAGCTGGAGGGCGACCTCCTGCAGCCGGTCGTCATGGGCAAGTCGCTCCAGCTCCACGCCCTGGTGATCCTCATGGCCCTGACCGCCGGCACCATCCTGGCCGGGATCGTCGGTGCCGTCCTGTCCGTCCCGCTGGCGGCTGTAGCCTGGGCGATTATCCAGGTGTGGACGGCGGAAGACCCGAACCTGAAGGACATGAATCCGGACCTGCCGCCGCCCAATACCCAGCCGGTGTAGCAAGGACCCCAGCAGCAGACAAAGCAGCGGCCCGGCACTTATGTGCCGGGCCGCCGTCGTCCGCTCTGTACTTGCTGTGGCTGCTACTCGCCGCGCAGGCCCGCAAAGACGTTCTTAGGACGCTGCATCTCGCCGTGCTTGGCACCGAGGATGATCACCAGGGCCGCGAAGCCGGGGATGGCCCACTGCAGGAGCTTGAGCTGCTGCTGGGCCGTTTTCAGCTCGTCCGAGGCTGCGCCGTGCGGCTCCGTGGCACCTTCGGCGCCTTCACCGGCGAGCTTGTCCACCTTCTTGCCCAGGATGCCCGAGTACAGGGTCACCGCGGCGCCCACCACAGTGACGGCCGTCTTGATGACGGTGTCGCGGGCCACGCCCTCCTGCTTGGCGATGCGGCCCTTGTTCTCCCAGGCGATGGCGAGGTCGGCCACCAGGTGGGAGGCGAAGGCCGCTGTCTGGAATGGTGCCCACTTCATCCAGCCTGCGCTGGAAAGACGGGTGCGCTCGGCGGGGTCCTTGGCCTGGGCGGTTGCGCCGTTGAGCCCGATGGCGCCCATCAGGGATCCGCCGAACCATGCTGCCGCCGTCAGGTCGTGAACTGAACGGGCAATGAGATTTCCTGCCATGATGTGCATTCCTAACGTTGTGAACTGGTTCCGGTTTGCCGCTGTGCCGCGGACTTCACTTGCCTTGTCCCATCGAGGTATGGTGCGCCCATGGTAAGCACACTTACTAATATTACGAAAGCCCGCCCCCCGGGCCCGGGTAACCGCGTAATATCGTCGCCATGGGAAACACAGGAACATTGTTCGGCTGGGCCTTCGGGGACCCCGCCCGTGAAAGTGATGGCGGCTACGTGGACGGCCTGCAGCGCGATGCGCTCAGGAATGCGCGGGAAACCGCGAAGGCCAAGGGCGTGGAGGCTGTAACGGGTTCCGAGGTGTTCACCGTCCTCAGCGCGGACGATTCCCTGGTTGAGCTGGACAACGCCCCCGGCCAGCTGGTGGTCCGCTGCACCGTGCACGTGGAGGGGCCGGGCGCCGAGAAGTTGCGGGCCGAAGGGCCCATGAACGGCTGAACCATGTCTGACGGCGATTCCACCCTCAGCCAGGCAGCGGACGTTGTCGAGGAGGCGTCCAACCACAAGGCCCTGGACGTCCTGGCCCGCAGCGGGTTCGCCGTCATGGCCCTGCTCCACGTGATCATCGGGGCCATCGCCATCGCTGTCGCGTTCGGCCAGCCTGGAGAAGCGGAACCTACCGGTGCGATCGAGCAGCTGGCTGCCAATGCCTGGGGGCCGGCCGTGATGTGGGCCTGCACCCTGGCCTGCTTTGGCCTGGGGCTGTGGCAAGCAAGCGAGGCAACTCTGCGCATGCGGCGCGCTCCCCGCAAGGAACGGATCTCCAAGCTGATCTCCTCGGGCTTCCTGGCCGTCGCCTACAGCAGCGTGGGCGTCAGCTTCGCCGGCTTTGCCGTTGGGCTGCGCGGAGACTCCAGTAAAAGCACCCGCGACTTCAGCGCCTCGCTGATGGCTACGCCGCCGGGGCTGTGGGCCCTGGTGGCGCTGGGCCTGATCATCGTGGGAATCGGCATTTACTTTGTGATCAAGGGGTTGCGCCTGGGGTTCAAGGAGGAGCTTTTTCACTTTGACGGCCGGAGGCGCGGAAGGCTGATCGACGGGCTGGGCATCGCCGGCCATATCGCCAAGGGTGTGGCCCTGGTACTCACCGGCCTGCTGTTCGTCATCGCCGCCGCCAAGCACAACCCGGACGAATCCACCGGCCTGGACGGCAGCCTCAAGGCCCTGCAGGACCACCCGTTCGGGCCCGCCCTGCTGGTGGCGATCGGGGCGGGATTCATCGCCTATGGGATTTTCGCTCTTGTCCGTTCGCGGTTCGGTCGCATGTAGAGCCAACTTTCCGGGGTAGGAAGGAAGCATGACCCAGCAACTGCGCGTTGGTTCCGCCGTCACCCGGAGTGCCGGGCAGGCTTTCGCCGCGCTCTTCCGGCTCCTGAAACTGGCACGCCCGGACCGGCCCATCCATTCCCACGGCCTGGGCCTGGCTGGAGAGCTCACCAGGACCGGCAACCCGGCCGGCCCCAGCGGGATCGACTGGCTCGATTCCCACGGCACTGACCAGGTGGTGGCGCGGTTTTCGCGGTCCGTCGGGCTGCCGCAGGCACTGCCGGACATCCTGGGCCTGGCCCTCCGGATTTCGCCTTCGGGCCAGGCCACCCCCGGGAGCGGCCCTGATCCGGCCGCCGGCGCCAACCCTGCCGATGTCCTGTTCGCCTCCACCGGCTGGCGACTACCCGGCCGGTTCCTGCTGATGCCGCGGCTTGATGTCGCCGGAGCCACCCTGACCACGCTGATGCCGTACCGCGGCCGGCGGGGCCCGGTGCTGCTGGGTCTGCGGACGCGGAACCTTCCCCCGGGTTCCCTTGCGTCCGGCGAATGGGAACTGGGACTGTACTGGGCCAAACCGGGCGGGCCCTGGCGGGAGTGCGGAGAACTTAGGCTGCGTGCCGGCACTGACCCAGGGGACATCCCGCTGCGTTTCGACCCCCTGGGGAACCAGCCGCCCGGGGCCCGCACCTACGGCTGGGCCCGGCGCCTCCGGAAGCCGTCCTACCGGGCCGCACGGCGGCCGGCACCTCCCGCCGTCGTACGCCCTTTGGAGCCCGAACGTGCAGCAGAATTCGGCGCCACGCGCCAGGAAACCACCACCCGAACCGGAAGGAACTCCATGTCCACCGTCTCGCAGCTGTTCACCTCCCCCGCGGCCGACGTCTGGCGGGTCATCGCCGACGGCTGGCTCTATTCCGGCTGGGTGGTGGGCGCGTCCCGGATCAGGGACGTGGACGCAGAATGGCCGCGGCAGGGGGCCCGGCTGCACCACTCTGTGGGCGCCTGGCCGCTGGTGATCGACGACAGCACGCGCGTTACCGCCGTCGAGCCGGGCCGCTCGCTCGAACTCGTGGCGCGGGGCTGGCCGATGGGTGAGGCGAAGGTGGAGATCACGGTGGAGGACCGCGGCGACCAGTGCCTGGTGACCATCGCCGAGGACGCCATCCGCGGACCCGGCAAGCTGATGCCGAAGGCCCTGCGGGATCCGCTGATTTCGGCGCGGAACAGGGAGACCCTGCGGCGCCTGGAGCTGATGGCAGTTGGCGGCGCTGGCAAACAGAAGCCCTAGATAGCACGGCCGGGTTAAGCCACTTTAACGCAGGAACCGCGGGACCAATGGCCCCGCGGTTCCTGCTTTTGTCTAAAGGCGCCGGTTAGACCTGCGCGGCCACGCCGTCACGGGAGATGTCCACCATGTCCTCGCGCGGCACCACCTTGATGCGCTCACGCTTGACCTCGACGCCGTGCGAGCCGCCGGCCTCCGTGGCTGCTGCGCCGAGCGCGAGTTCGTGCGCGTCCAGGGCCAGCCAGCCTTCCCAGCTGGTGAACTTCACGCCGCGGGCGTCGAGCAGTTCGACGACGGCGTCCTCCTGGGGTGCCGAAGCGACGGGAAGGTTTTCGCGGTCTTCCAAGAGGTAGGTAACGGTCTCCAGGGCGTCACCCTTGGTGTGCCCGATGAGGCCGACCGGTCCGCGCTTGATCCAGCCCGTGGCATAGATGCCCGGCACATGCCGTCCGTCGGCATCCAGGACGCGGCCGCCGTCGTTGGTTACGACGCCCTTCTTGTGGTCGAACTCCACGTCCGGGAGGGCGGAACCAAAGTAGCCGATGGCGCGGTACACGGCCTGGACCGGGTAGTCCACGTACTCGCCGGTGCCGCGGGCGTTGCCGGTGCCATCGAGCTCAGTGCGCTCAAACCGCATGCCGGCAACCTTGCCCGGCGTCTCGGCGTCGTCATAAATCTCCACCGGGCTGTGCAGGAAGTGCAGGTGCAGGCGGCGGGAAGCCTTGAGCTCGGAGAGGTCCTCTGGCTGCTCGGCGATCCAGTTGGTGAGCGTGCCCACCATGGTCTTGGTCTGGTTGTTCGTCTGGATCTGGCGGTCCGATTCCTCGTCGAACTCGAAGTCCTCCGGGTACAGGATGATGTCCACGTCCTTGGAGTGGGACAGCTCGCGCAGCTCCAGCGGGGTGAACTTCACCTGGGCGGGGCCGCGGCGGCCGAAGACGTGCACGTCGGTGACGGGCGAGGCCTTCAGACCGGCGTAGACGTTGTCCGGGATCTCGGTGGTGAGGAGGTCATCGGCGTGCTTGGACAGCACGCGCGCCACGTCCAGGGCCACGTTGCCGTTGCCGATCACGGCGATTTCCTTGGCCTCCAGCGGCCATTCGCGCGGGACGTCGGGGTGGCCGTCGTACCAGGAGACGAAGTCGGCGCCGCCGAACGAGCCTTCCAGCTCGATCCCGGGGATGTTCAGGTCCGCATCCTTGATGGCGCCGGTGGCGAAGATGACGGCGTCGTAGTGCGTGCGGAGGTCCTCGATGGTGAGATCCGTGCCGTAGTCCACGTTGCCGAAGAAGCGGATGTCGCCGCGGTCCAGCACCTTGTGCAGGGCGTTCACGATGCCCTTGATGCGGGGGTGGTCCGGAGCCACGCCGTAGCGGATCAGGCCGTAGGGTGCCGGGTAGCGGTCAAAGAGGTCGATGCTGACGGTCAGCTCGCCGCTTTTGACGGCTTCGCTCTTGGTGAGGATGTCCGCGGCGTAGACGCCGGCCGGGCCGGAGCCCACGACGGCGACGCGCAGCGGACGCGCAGCTGTTCCTACGGGAGTGCTGGATGACACGGCTGTGTTCCTTTTCTTCTGCATCGATTGCTGAGTACTTGCCGTTTTCAACGCTCATAACGGCAGTTACGGAGCAATCGATGGGTTTTTCAGGTGGTGAGGACGGTCTTGCGGGGGCTGTTCGGGGTGGTGGTGCTGTAGTCAGCGGTTTTGAAGTGCGACGGCGCGAACGGGCTCACGCGCACCACGTCACCGATGACAATCACGGCAGGATTTGCGACGCCGGCCGCCTGGGCCTGGTCGGCGATGGAACCGAGCGTGCCAATCGTGACGCGCTGGTCCGGCAAATAGCCGTTTTCCACGATACCAACAGGGGTGTCCTGCGGCAGGCCGGCTTCGCCCAGCGCGGACGCAGATTCGCGCAACTGGCCCACTCCCATGAGCAGGACGATCGTGTGGTCCGGGCGGGCGGGAACCTCGGAGAGTTCCTCGTGGCCGGTGACCACGCTGAAGCCTTTGGCCAGGCCGCGGTGGGTGACGGGGATTCCGGCTGCTGCGGGGACGGAGATGGCGGAGGTGACGCCGGAAACCACTTCAACCTCGACGCCGTGCTGGCGGCAGTATTCTGCTTCCTCGCCGCCGCGGCCCAGCACGTAGGGGTCGCCGCCCTTGAGCCGGACCACACGGTGGCCTTTCAGGGCTTCCTCGACGAGGATCCGGTTGATCTCCGACTGCGGGACCGGGTGGTGGCCGGGGGTCTTTCCGACTTCGATGATCCGAACGTCGGGGGCGAGTTCGTTCAGGAGTCCGCGCGGGCCGAGGCGGTCGGCAACAACGACGTCGGCCTGGCCCAGGAGCCGGCGGCCGCTGACGGTGATGAGGCCGGTGTCGCCGGGACCGCCGCCGACCAACGCGACACTCCCGGCGTGGGCGCGGCGCCGACGGAGCGGAAGGTCGCCGGTTTCGAGGGCGGTGGCGACGGCGTCGCGGACGGCCATGGCGCGGCGGGGGTCTCCCCCGGCATTGATGGCGATCTTAACGTCGTCCACCTCGGCAACGGCAGGGGTCCAGGCGGCAGAAGCTTCATGGTTGGAGGCGTTGACGCACCAAACCCGCTGCGCCTCGGCGTCGGCCGATACCTGGGCGTCCACGGCGGAGTCGCCGGTGGCGGTCTGGACGAACCAGACGCCGTCGACGTCGCTGGAAACATAGGGCCGCGCTTCCCAGGTGAGCAGGCCGGCGTCGGCCATCTCCCGGAGCGCGGACGAGGCAACCGGAGCCACGACGGTGACCACAGCACCGGCGTCGAGCAGCCCCTTGGCGCGGCGCGCGGCAACGGGGCCGCCGCCCACCACCAGCACGGGGCGACCGAGCAGCCGCAGCGCCGTGGGGTAAATATCCTGAATTGCCATGAATCAACGGTAGGGCCGCGTCACAATGGGCTACAAAGGCCGAGCAACACCAGTTCACGTAAGGTAACGCTGCGTCACAAAGTGCTGCGGGCGGTCAACCCCAGAGGCCATCCGCCTGCGCCTTGGCCAGCAACGCGGCCGCGGTCCACCGCATTGATTCGATGGCCTCCTCCCGGTCCAGCCCGCCCACGTCCGTGAGCCAGACCAGGGCTTCAATGCCGATGGCACTGCGGATGGCCAGCACCAGTTTGTGGATCTGCTGATCGGTCAGCTCCCCCCGCAACGGCATCAGCGCTTCGGTCAGCCAGCCGATAGCGCGCCCCTGGCGCAGGGGCAGGCTCCGGTCCGGGCCGTCCGTGGACTCAAGCGACAAGCGCAGCATGGTCCGCTGCTGTGCCTCGGTTTCCAGGATCATGCTGGTGAACTCCACCACCACGGCATCGAGCCGTTCGGCCGCGTCAAGGGGCGGAGCGTCCGGCAGCATCGAGGCCCGCGCGGTCTCGGGGTGCGCCGCGGCGAGCAATTCCCTTTGGCCGGGGAAATAGCGGTAGGCGGTACTCCGCGCTACCCCTGCCGCCTCCGCAGCCTGGTCCACCGTAGGCGTCCTGCCGGCGGCAACAAGGGCCCTGGCCGCCGCCACGAGCGCATCCATGGTGCGGCGCTTCTGGCCGGTTCGCCCACCGTCCGCATAGGGTCTTGACACGCTCTTCATGGTACATCAGTCTTGTTATGGGACACACGTCCCATAAGTTTCCCAAGGCATCGAGGCGAGCAGCATGGAAACGAAAAATGCGTCATCATCCCTGGTCCGCCGGCCCGGCGAAGGACCACGACGCTGGTTCTACGGCGGCGGAGTGCACACCTGGAAGGCCAGGGAGGAGGAGACGGCCGGCGCCTTCCTGCTCTTCGAGGACGAGATTGGCCCTGAACAAGGTCACCCCGCTCCACACCCACCCCGACTCCGACGAAACCCTCTACGTTTTGGCCGGCGAGATCCTGGTGAACCTGGACGGCACGGAGCACCGGATCGCCGCCGGCGGACTGGCCATGGCACCACGCGGCCTTCCCCACGCCTTCAAGGTTTTGCAGGAGGGCACCCGGATCCTTTGCCTGCAGACACCCGGCAGTGCCCAGTCCTTCTACGATGGCGCCAGCGAACCACTGTCCGATTCTGATGCCCCGAACGGTTCAGGCCTGGTGGACTTCGGCCGGATTAGGGCATCCGGCGAGGCCCACGGCGGGATCGAGATCCTTGGGCCGCCGCCCTTCGCATAGCCCTGGAAGTTAGTTGATCCGGCGATCTGCGCCGCCCGCGAGGAAACGGCCCCGACTGGCGATGAGCCGCTCCAGGTACCGCGCCAGGAACAGCCGTTCGACGGCGCGGCCCAGCACACCCAGCGGGGCGGTGAACTCCACCCGGTCAAGCATGATGCTCCCGGCGGCTGTGGGCTCGAATTCATGGACGTGCCGGAAAGCCTTGAAGGGGCCCCTGACCTGTTCGTCAGTAAAGCTGCGGGGGAAGTCCAGGCGGGTGATCCGGCTGGTCATGGTGAGCGGAATGCCGAAGTGCCTGGCCCGCCATGTCACCTCTTGGCCTTCCCCGATGAGCCCGCTTGTCACGCCTGACACCGCCCGCTCCCCCGACGTCCGCTGGGATTCCACGTGCACGTCGATGCTGCGCGCCAGGTCGAAGAGCCGCTCCACCGGAAGCTGGGATTCGGTGCGGCACATAAAGCAGGCGGTCATGGCGCCAGTCTGCCACGGTCTGCCTCCGCAGCTGCCGCGGTCGTGGGGCACTTTGGGGCGTCCCGGCGTCGAACTGGCCGGAAACCCCGGCGTGTCCGTGTCAAAGTGCCCCAGTTCCGTCAACGCAGAATGCAGGAAAGCAGAGAGCCCGACGGCGGGACTCGCCGTCGGGCTCTTGGGGACGCCTTGGGAGCGGGCTGGGTCAGCGGGTGCTGCCGGCCAGGAGGCCGCGGCGGCGCAGGAGGCGCTTCTCGATGGGGCCGAAGACCAGCAGTTCAATCAGGATGCCGACGCCGAGGATCAGGAGGATGGCCGCCATCACCACGGTCATGTCGGACAAAACCCGGCCCTGGTCCAGCAGCGAGCCCAGGCCGAAGCCGATGGTGCCTCCCACGGCGATGATTTCCGCCGCCATGAGTGAGCGCCAGGAGAAGGCCCAGCCCTGCTTGAGTCCGCCCAGGTAGCCGGGCAGCGCGGCGGGGAGGATTACCTGTAGGGCCATCTGCAGCCGGGACGCGCCCAGCACCGTGCCCACGCGGCGGTACTGCGGTGGGATCTGGTCCACGCCGGAGATGAGCCCGTTGATGATGGACGGGATGGCGCCCATGAACACCACGAAGTACACGGTGGCATCGGTCAGGCCGAACCAGATGATCGCGGCCGGGACCCAGGCTACCGAGGGCAGGACCTGCAGGCCCGAAATCAGGGGCCCGAACGCACGGCGCAGCGGTGCAACCTGTGCCAGCAGCAGCCCTACCGGTGTGGCGATGGCCACCGAAATCAGGAAGCCCACCAGCCCGCGCTGCAGGGATGTCCACACCGATTCCTGGAGCTTGCCGTCACTCCACAGCACCCCCATCTGGGTCACCACATCCAGCGGACCGGGCACCAGGTCGCGCCGCTTGACCCCCAGGGACACATAGAACTGCCACACGAGCACCAGGACCACCAGCGCGGCCACGGGCAGCAGGATGCGGCTCCACTCGATCCGGTGTTTGCGGTCGGCGTCGGACTGCAGGGAGTCGAGTCCGGACTCAAGTTCGCGCAGGTCCTCGTGTCCGGTGGACGTCCGGGTCAAAGCGGCATGCACGTGAGGCGAGGACGAAGGCGCAGCGCCGGATGCCGCCCAGGGAGTGGCATCTAAGGCACCGGCCGCGGGACCCGATGCGAGCTTGCGAGTCTCGGGAAGGCCGGTGCCGCTATCGGAGCGGGACGCGATGCTGCTCGCAGCATCGCCGTCCCGCGAAGGGGCGGGGGCGGCATCCGGCGCGGAGGGCACGGAGCCGGACAGGGACTTACTTGGCATGGCGGCGAATCTCCTCCCGCAGCCGGGCGGTGATGACCCCGGTCAGCTGGCCGGCGAGCCCGGCATCGGTTCGGTGTTCCTCGGTGACGGCCCATTCCTGGACCACGCGGCCGGGGCGGGAGGACAGCAGCAGGACGCGCTGGCCCAGCCGGACGGCCTCGCGGACGTTGTGGGTGACGAACACGATGGTGCGCCCGGTTTCCTTCCAGATGCGCTCCAGCTCGTCGTGCAGCAGGTCGCGGGTGATGGCGTCCAGCGCGGCAAACGGTTCATCCATGAGCAGCAGCTGCCGGTCCTGGGCCAGCGAACGGGCCAGCGAGACGCGCTGCCGCATGCCGCCGGAGAGCTCGTGCGGCCGCTTGTCCCCGGCGGACCCCAGGTGCACCAGTTCGAGCAGTTCCTGCGCCTTGGTGCGGCGTTCGGCCTTGCCAACACCGCGCAGCTTCAGCGCGAGTTCGATGTTCTCCCGGGCGGTCAGCCACGGGAAGAGGGCGGCGTCCTGGAACATGAAGGCGGCGCCGTCGCTGGGGACTTCCAGGGCGCCCGACGTCGGCGCTTCAAGTCCCGCGATGATGTTCAGGAGGGTGGATTTGCCGCAGCCGGAGGCACCGAGGAGGGCAACGAACTCGCCCTGCTTGATGTTGGCGTTGACGTCGTCCAGTACCGGGGCGCCGTCGCCGAAGCGCTTGCCCAGGTGTTCCAGTACGACTGGCATGGTGCCGTCCTTAGGTAGTGGGGTGGGTCAGTCCTGGCCGAGGCCGGCCGCAGAAATCTTGTGGGTACCGCCGGTGACCTGGTTGAGGGCGCGGAGGTCGAAGAGGCCGTTGATGTCGGCCTTCTTGGTGGTGCCCGCGTCGACGCCATCCTGGAGGAGTTTGGGGTAGCTGCCGGCGAGCGGGTCCAGGGTGAACGTGATGTTCGCCAGCGACCGGGTGAGGACATCGCCCGGCAGCGCTGCCCCGGCGGCTTCCTGCAGGGCGGAGTTGATGAGCTCCGCCTTCTGGTCTGCCGGCGCCGAATTGAGCCAGGCCACCGACTCCGCGTTGCCTTTGAGCAGGGCCTTGACGGTGTCCGGGTGGTCGGATGCGAACTTCTGGTTCACGATCAGGATGGTGGTGGGGAACTCGCCGGGCTTGCCGGTGCCGGTTCCATCCCAAAGGTCCTTTTCGTCCACCAGCACCTTGGCGCCGGCTTGGAGCACCAGGCGTGACGCCCACGGCTCAGGCAACCACGCGCCGTCGAGCTTTCCGTCCTGGAACAGCTTCAGGGTCTGCGCGTTGTCCGTGGGGTTGATGGCCACGTCCCCGCTGCCGTCCACGTTGGTCTTGTAGCCCTGTTTGGCAAGCCAGGAGCGGAGGGCCACGTCCTGGGTGCCGCCAAGCTGCGGCGACGCGAGAGTCTTGCCCAACAGGTCCGCCGCCGAGTTGATGCCGGGTTTGACCACCAGCTGCGCACCCCCGGCCGCGGCGCCGGCAATCACGCGTACGGACTGGCCCTGGCTCTTGACAAAGGAGTTGATGGCGGGATTGGGGCCGATGTAGGCGGCGTCGATGGCGCCGGCGTTCAGGGCTTCGATGGCGGCGGGGCCGGCATTGAAGGTCTCGGTGCTGAGCCTGGTGCTGCCCAGGGCATCGGCAAGGAACCCTTTTTTGACGCCCACAAGTGCCGGGGCGTGGGTGATGTTGCCGAAGTAGCCCAGCTTCAGTTCCGCGGCGGGAGTGGGTTCGGCGGCCTGCGCCTCCGTGTTGCGGGAAATGTTCGAGGCCACGATGGCGCCAAGGGCGATCAGCAGGACCAGCCCGATGGCCAGGGCAGCCTCGACGGCGCGCCTGCGCGTTGGGACCGCGCTTTCGCCTGCCACGATGCGGGTCATCCCGGGCTTGGAACTAGTCATTGTTTCACCATAGGGAGTGGCCCAAACCCGTTCAATGAAGCGGAAACGGGGGGTCACGCACGTTCATCCAGCGTCATATTCAGTTGCGGTACTGCGTGGTTTTCAGGAATCAGTTGCCTTTGACATTGACCAGCTGCCGCAGCTTGTGCCGCACCGTCACCAGGTCCGCGGCGTCCTGCATGACCTGGTCGATCGGCTTGTAGGCCGCCGGGATTTCATCGATGAAGGCCTCCGAGGCGCGGAACTCGATTCCCCGCATGGCCCGTTTCAGTTCTTCCAGCGTGAACGTCTTCCGGGCAGCATTCCGGGAGTATTCACGCCCCGCGCCGTGGGGTGAGGAGTTCAGCGACGCCGGGTTGCCCCGGCCCTCCACCACGTACGACGCCGTTCCCATGGACCCGGGGATCAGTCCGGGATCGCCGGGGCCGGCTTTGATGGCCCCCTTGCGGGACACCCACACCGTTTTCCCGTAATGCGTCTCCTGCTCCGTGAAGTTGTGGTGGCAGTTGATCCGCTCGCGTTCCCGGACCTGCCCTCCCACCCAGCGGCTGAACTGGGCGGCCACGCGGTCCATCATCTCCTCCCGGTTCAGCAGGGCGAAGTGCTGGGCCCAGCGCAGCTCGGCGATGTACCGCTCGAACTGCGGGGTACCCTCGTCCAGGTACGCGAGGTCCGGGTCAGGAAGGTAAACCTGGTTCTTCCGGCTGACGTGTTGGGCGACGCCGATGTGGTGCTGGGCGATCCTGTTGCCGATGCCCCGCGAGCCTGAATGCAGGAAGAGCCACACGCCGTCGTCCTCATCTGCGGAGACCTCGATGAAGTGGTTCCCCGAGCCCAGGGACCCCAGCTGCAGCTCCCACTTGGCAACGTACTGCCCCGGGTTGAAGCCGGCCTTCGCGGCGCGCTGTTTCAGCTCGGCGACCCGCGGCTCCGCGGTGGGCAGGATCTGCCGGTTGTTGTGGCCTGCTGACAACGGGATGACCCGCTCGATGTCCTCGCGGAGGCGTTTCCGGTCCTTCGGCAGGTCCTTCACCGAGTACTGGGTGCGGACCGCGATCATGCCGCAGCCTATGTCCACGCCCACCGCAGCCGGAATGATGGCCCGCAGCGTGGGGATGACCGAACCCACGGTGGCGCCCTTGCCCAGGTGCGCGTCCGGCATCAGCGCCAGGTGCGGGTAGATGAACGGCAGGCGCGCGGTCATCACCGCCTGCTCCCGGGTCTTGTCATCCAGGATGGACGCCCAGTTCAGGAGCTTGGGGCTGATGGTCTCCATGCTTCGCCTCCCGCAGCGTTGCCGAGGACTAACGTAGGTATCCCCGCACTCTACAGAGGAGAGACTCCCGTGGTGAACGTCCAGACCGAGGTTGTCATCAACCGGCCACGCACCCAGGTGGCGGACTACGCGGCCAACCCGGACAACGCGCCCCAGTGGTACGTCAACATCCACAAGTCGCAGCGGCTCACTGACGGTCCCCTTGGTGTGGGCTCCAAGGCGGCTTTCACTGCCAGGTTCCTGGGCCGGGAGCTGAACTACACCTACGAGTTCGTGGAGTACGTCCCGGGCGGGAAGCTGGTGATGCGCACCGCCCAGGGCCCGTTCCCCATGCAGACCACCTACACGTGGACGGACGACGACGGCGGGACCCGGATGACCCTTGGCAACAGCGGCCGCCCATCAGGTTTCTCACGGCTGGCCGGGCTGGTCATGGCACCGATGATGCGCCGCGAGAACCGGAAGGACCTGCGGAAGCTCAAGGCCATCCTGGAAAGCCAGTAGCCCGGGAAGCACGAAATCGCCGGAACCGTGCGTGGGCAGCCGTAGCGATACGGCGACCCTGGCACTGTTCCGGCGATTTCGCGGAAGAACTAGATGCTGTAGCGCTCGTCCTCATGGTCGCCCGGGTGGTCCTTGACCAGGCCTGCGGCCAGCGTGTTGCCGTCCAGTGGGTCGATCACCAGGAACGCGCCCGTGCGGCGGTGGTGCAGGTAGTTCTCCAGGGGCAGCGGGGCGGCGAGCCGGAGCTGGGCGTGGCCGATGTCGTTCAGCTCCAGGTTTGAGGCACCCTCGAGCTTGAAGGTGGCCAGGTCCAGCTTGCCGGAGACGCTGCGGACCATGGCCTGCACCGTGCGGGTGCCGTGCTTGACCAGCACCTTCTGGCCTTCGCGGAGCGGCTTCGGGGACAGCCAGCACAGGGCGGCGTAGAGGTCGGCGGAGGCCTCGCGGACGGTGCCGGCGGCGGCGATGGTGTCACCGCGGGCGACGTCGAACTCGTCTGCCAGCCGGATGGCCACGGACTGCGGCGCGGCGGCTTCCTCCAGGGAGGCACCGGCGAAGTCGATGCCCACCACTGTGGTGGTGCGCGGCGACTGGCCCGGCGTCAGCACGGACACCTGATCCCCCACCTTCACGGAGCCTTCAGTGATCTGGCCGGCGTACGCGCGGTAGTCGCGGTAGGCTTCCACGTCCAGGCCGGCGGCGACGGCGTCGGGAGCCAGCGCACCCTGCGGCCGGATGACCAGCTGCACGGGGAAGCGGAAGCTTTCCAGGTGGCTTTCCAGCTCATCAGCGGCGGGCAGGGTCTCCAGGACCTCGAGCAGCGCCGGGCCCGTGTACCAGGGGGTGCGCTCCGAGCGCTCCACCACGTTGTCGCCGTCGAGCGCGGACACCGGGATGACCAGCAGGTCGCTGATCCCGTCCGAGCCGAGGCCCAGTTCGCGGCCCACCTGCTGCACGTCGGCTTCGATGTCCCGGAACACGGACTCGCTGAAGTCCACCAGGTCGATCTTGTTCACGGCCACGATCACGTGCGCCACGCGCAGCAGCTGCAGCACGGACAGGTGCCGGCGGGTCTGCTCCAGGACACCCTTGCGGGCGTCAATGAGGACGACGACGGCATCCGCAGTGGACGCGCCGGTCACCGTGTTCTTGGTGTACTGCACGTGCCCGGGGCAGTCAGCCAGGATGAAGCTGCGCTGGTCGGTGGCGAAGTAGCGGTAGGCCACGTCGATGGTGATGCCCTGTTCGCGCTCGGCGCGCAGGCCGTCGGTCAGCAGGGCCAGGTCGATCCCGCCCTTTTCCCCGCCGAAGCCACGGTCCGCGGAGGTGCGGGCCACGGCGTCGAGCTGGTCAGCCAGGATGGCCTTGGAATCGTGGAGGAGGCGGCCCACCAAAGTGGACTTGCCGTCGTCGACCGATCCCGCAGTGGCAAACCGGAAGAGCGTGGTGGGCAGGGCCGTTTCCAGGTCTGCCGGGAGAACTGCTTCGGTGGTCATTAGAAGTACCCGTCCTTCTTGCGGTCTTCCATGGCGGCCTCGGAGATGCGGTCATCTGCACGGGTGGCGCCACGTTCGGTGAGGGTGGACGCGGCGACTTCCACCACGACGTCGGACACGGTGTACGCGTTGGATTCGACGGCGCCGGTGCAGGACATGTCCCCCACGGTCCGGTAGCGGACGGTCTTGGTGATAACCTGCTCGCCTTCGCGGGGCTGGGACACTTCGCCCACTGCACGCCACATGCCGTCGCGGGCAAAGACCTCACGCTCGTGGGCGTAGTACAGTCCAGGCAGCTCGATGTTCTCGCGCTCGATGTAGCGCCAGATGTCCAGCTCGGTCCAGTTGCTGATGGGGAACGCGCGGACGTGCTGGCCCACGGTGTGGCGGCCGTTGTAGAGGTTCCACAGTTCGGGGCGCTGGTTGCGCGGATCCCACTGGCCGAACTCGTCGCGCAGGCTCAGGATGCGCTCCTTGGCGCGGGCCTTGTCCTCGTCGCGGCGGCCGCCGCCGAAGACGGCGTCGAACTTGTTCTGCTGGATGGCGTCCAGCAGCGGGACGGTCTGCAGCGGGTTGCGGGTACCGTCGGCACGTTCTGCCAGCTCGCCGCGGTCGATGAACTCCTGCACGGAGCCCACCACCAGCTTCAGGCCCAGCCGCTCAACGGTGCGGTCGCGGAAGTCGATGACCTCGGGGAAGTTGTGGCCGGTGTCCACGTGCAGCACGGGGAATGGCACCTTGCCGGGCCAGAAGGCCTTGGTGGCCAGGTGCAGCATCACCACGGAGTCCTTGCCGCCGGAGAACAGCAGCGCAGGCTTCTCGAACTCGGCAACAACCTCGCGGATGATGTGGATGGCCTCGGATTCCAGGGTGTCCAGGCTGGACAGGCGCGTGGATACGGCGGCGTCAGTCACCTGGGTCTCCTCGGTAAGTGAAGTGCTCATACGTGTAGCCCGCATTCTGTCTTGTCGGATCCTGCCCAGCGGCCGGCGCGGGGATCCTCGCCGGGTGCCACCTTGCGGGTGCAGGGCTGGCAGCCGATGGAGGGGTAACCCTGGGAAAGCAGCGGGTTGACCGGCAGGAGGTTGTCGTCGGAATACTGGACCAGCTGGTCGAACGTCCAGGCAGCCATCGGGTTGACCTTGACCAGGCCGTTCTTCTCGTCCCAGGTAACCAGCGGAGTGTTGGTCCGGGTGGGGGCTTCGTCGCGGCGGACGCCCGTGAACCAGAGTTCGTAGCCGGCCAGGGTGCGCTGCAGCGGGGCCACCTTGCGGAGGGCGCAGCACTGTGCGGCGTCGCGGGCAAAGAGGTCCTTGCCCAGCAGCCGGTCCTGCTGTTCCACGGTGTTCTCGGGGAGCACGTCCACCACGTTGACGCGGAGGTTCGCGGCCACCTCGTCGCGCGTGGCGTAGGTTTCCGGGAAGTGGTAGCCGGTCTCCAGGAAGAGGACATCGACGCCGGGCATCTGGTCCGCCACCAGGGCGGGCAGGACGGCGTCGGCCATGGAGCAGGCGACGGCAACGGCGGGCAGGTCGAAGTTGCGCTCCACCCAGGCGATCACGTCGCGGGCGGGAGCGTCCCAGCCGAGCTCGGCAGCTCCGGCTTCGGCCAGGGCCTTGAGCTCCTCCACGGGGCGCTTGGCGGGTGCGGGTGCCAGGTGTTTTGCCATTACTGGAGTGCCTCCTCGTCTGCTGCGTGGGCCCATTCGGCGAAGGTCTGGCCTTCGGCGCGGTCGGCCACGAACCGGCGGACAACCCGCTCCACGTAGTCGGGCAGGTCGTCCACGTAGACCTTCAGGCCGCGGACGGTGCGTCCCAGCCCTGCTTCCTCGCGGTCGCTGGAAGCCAGCCCGCCGCCCAGGTGGACCTGGAAACCCGGGGAAGGGTCGCCGTCGGGCGTTGGCAGCATCATGCCCTTCAGGCCGATGTCCGCAGTCTGGATGCGGGCGCAGGAGTTGGGGCAGCCGTTGATGTGCAGCGACAGTGCCTGCGGCAGCTGGCCGGAGCCGGCGAGGTCGGCCAGGCGGCGTTCCAGCTCGGCCACGGCGGTGGCGGCCGTGTACTTGGTCTCCACGATGGCCAGCTTGCAGTACTCGATGCCGGTGCAGGCGATGGTGCCGCGGCGGAACACGGACGGGCGGGCGGAGAGGCCCAGGGCGTCCAGTTCGGCCACGAGCGGCTCCACCTGGTCCTTCTCGACGTCCAGGACCACGATCTTCTGGTGCGGGGTGGTGCGCAGGCGCCGGGAACCGCGGGCCTCGAGGGTGTCCGCGAGCTTGACCAGCTGGGCTCCGGACAGCCGGCCGGCCAGCGGGGTGGCGCCGATGAAGAACTTGCCGTCCTTCTGCTCGTGCACGCCCATGTGGTCGCCGGGGGCAGTGGGCTTGGGCGCGGCGGGACCGTCGGCCAGCTTGTAGCCCAGGTATTCGTCCTCCAGGATCTGGCGGAATTTCTCGGTGCCCCAGTCGGCCAGCAGGAACTTCAGGCGGGCCTTGGTGCGCATACGGCGGTAGCCGTAGTCACGGAAGATGCTGGTGACGCCGAGCCAGACGTCGGCGGCCTGGTCCGGCTGGACGAAGGCGCCCAGCCGTTTGCCGAGCATCGGGTTGGTGGACAGCGCACCGCCCACCCAGAGGTCGTAGCCGGCCCCGAGCTCGGGGTGCTCGATGCCCACGAACGCGCAGTCGTTGATCTCGTGCACCACGTCCTGGCTGGGGTGGCCGGTGATGGCGGTCTTGTACTTGCGCGGCAGGTTGGACAGCAGCGGGTTGCCGATGAACCGCTCCCCCAGCTCCTCGATGAGCGGGGTGGGGTCGATGATCTCGTCCTTGGCGATGCCCGCCACGGGCGAGCCAAGGATGACGCGGGGAACGTCGCCGCAGGCCTCGGTGGTGGACAGGCCAACGGCCTCGAGCCGGTTCCAGATCTCGGGGATGTCCTCCACGCGGATCCAGTGCAGCTGGATGTTCTGGCGGTCCGTGAGGTCAGCGGAGTCGCGTGCGAAGTCCACGGAAATCTGGCCGATGACGCGCAGCTGCTCGGTGGTCAGGGCGCCGCCGTCGATCCGCACGCGAAGCATGAAGTACTTGTCCTCGAGCTCGTGCGGCTCAAGGGTTGCGGTCTTGCCGCCGTCGATCCCGGGCTTGCGCTGGGTGTACAGGCCCCACCAGCGGAACCGGCCGTGCAGGTCCTGGCCGGGGATCGCGTCGAAGCCCTCTTTGGCGTAAATGGTTTCGATACGCTCGCGCACGTTCAGGCCGTCGTCTTCCTGTTTCCAGGTTTCGTTGGCGTTCAGGGGCGTCGTGCCGTCCACTTTCCACTGCCCGTGCGGCTTCGCAGCGGGTCGCGACGGGCGGGCGGGGCGCTTGGCGGCAGCGGAGTCCGCAGACGCTCCGGCTAGAGCTGTATCAGTCATGCATCGACTGTAGGTCCCGCCCGAATTGCGTCACAAAGGACCGGAAACGCTAAGTCACCTAGGGAAATATTTCGTCACGAAACGCCGGACGGCCTTGAAGAAGGCACCCTCCTGTGCATTTGCCGGAGCTTCCGCGGGGGATGCTGCTGCCGGTTCCAGGGGTGACTCTGCGGGCGCTTCATTCATCTTTGCGACGGCGGCGTCGTACCTGTCCAGGGCGATTTCCGCGAGTACCGGGGACGGCAGCAGGGGTTCGGTCACGACGTCGGCCCCGGCCTTGGCCAGCTGGTCATGGAAGAAGCCCGGCGCCAGGAGGTAGGAGGCAATCACCACGCGCCCGCCGACGTCCACAGCCCCTGCGGACTCCCCCGCGCCGGCACCGCCTTCCAGTTCCTCGTGAAGCATGGCGACGGCGTCGGGCACTGACGGCTTGGCCGAGGCACCATAGGCGGCCACCATCCGGTTGGACCGCAGCTCCCGCAGCTGGCCCAGCAGTTCCTCGACGCTGACGGCGGCGTTGGGGTTGGAGGAACCGGCGGCGGCCAGGACGATCACGTCGTTGTCCGTGGTGCCGGCCTCACGCAGCCGCTGGTCCAGCAGTTCTGCCAGCCGCGGATCGGGGCCCAGCGGCGCGGCGGCCGCACTGCCCGGGCGGCTCTTCACGGCCCGGGCGATGTCCACCTTCACGTGGTAGCCGACGCTCAGCAGCAGGGGAACAACCACGGCGGCCTCGCCCTCCGGCAGGCCCGCCACCACATCCACCAGGTCCGGCTGCTGGACGTCCACGTAGGCCTCCCGGACATCAAGGCCCGGCCGCAGTTCAGCGATGGCGGCGCGCAGGGCATTGACCTCCGCGGCCCCCTGTGTGTTGGACGTCCCATGGGCACAGGCGATCATGATGGGGCTGTTCATAGGGGCTAGCGTAACGTTGGATCCGCCCTGTCCGCCCTCTTTGAAATACCGGGGACGCCCCATGACATTCGCCTTTGACAACTCCCCGGTGTGGCTGGATCTGCTGGGCGTGTTCTTCTTTGCCGTCTCGGGATCGCTGCTGGCGGCGCGGAAGCAGATCGACATTGTGGGATCACTGTTGCTCGCCTCCCTGGTGGGGCTCGGCGGCGGTGTCATCCGCGACATTATCCTTGCCATCGTTCCGGCGGCCTTCACTAACCCGGCCTACCTGGCCCCGCCGCTGCTGGCCACGGTGCTGGTGTTCTTCCTGTTCTCCAGCGTGCAGCGGTACACCTCGCTGCTGATCCTCTTCGACGCCGCCGGCCTGGCCCTGTTCTGCATGACCGGCACGCTCAAGGCGCTGGCCACGGGCCTTAACCCGGTGGCGTCCGTGCTGCTGGGCGTGACCACGGCCGTGGGCGGCGGACTTTTGAGGGACATCACTGCCAATGAGGTGCCCGAGCTGTTCAACCCCAAGGACATTTACGCCCTGCCCGCTTTTGTGGGTTCAGCGATGACTGCCGGGCTCTGGGTCCTGGGGGTGTTCAACGTGCTGACGGCAGCCGGCATTGCGGCTGTGGTTTTCACGTTCCGGGTCCTGGCCTGGCGGCGGTCCTGGCAGGCTCCCCTTGCCGTCCGCGGGTGGCACCGGCGGGTGGGTGGCACAGGGCTGTGAGGGCCGGTCCGGGTGTCATTTCGGGGTGCTCCGCATTGGCTAGGATATGAGCATGACTGACATGTTCCTCGAGAAGTTCCGCGCGCTTGTTCCGAAGTATCTCGAGGATGAATGGCAGGAAGAGGACGGCCTGACCCCGGAGGAACTGGACAAGGCCCTCGCCGACCACCAGTTCGAGATCCCCTTGGTCCTGCGCGAGTTCTACCTGGCCCTGGGCGGCTGCGAGGACCTGATGGAGGCCTACCACTACTTCTGGGATCCCGAAGAGCTCGAAGTGGATGACGAAGGCTTCCTCATGTTCCTCGAGGATGAAGAGGAAGCGTTCACCTGGGGCTTCCGCGTGGGCGACCTCAGCGTCCCCGATCCCATCGTGTACCGCCGCAACAATGCCCGCGGCCAGTGGAAGTCCGAGGAAGGCACCTTCTCCGAGTTCGTCTTTGACATGTTCGAGTGGGCATTCGAGGACGAAGAGGAAGAGTAGGGACCTCCCCGCTTCTCTGGTTGCCAGCCGCGGTCCCGGGGCACTTTGACACGGACACGCCGTCATCTAGCCCGGTTACACCGTCATTACCGCCCAATGTGCCCCACGACGGCGGGACTCACCGCACACTGAAGGACCCCTTCCGGCTCTGCTCCAGCACCGCCAGCACCTGGGCCACCATCTGCTCGGGATGATGGACCACGTCCGCGTAGCCGAACCTCAGGCAGAGACGTCCGCCAACCACCGTTGCGTTGTTGCGGACCCGGTCCTTCTTGACCTGCTTTGCCTCCAGATGACTGGCCCCGTCGGTTTCCACCACCAGGCAATCCTCAATCAGGAAGTCCACCTCCCCCACGCCTTGGAGCTCCACGTGCCGACGCACATGGAGGCCAGCCCTCCGGAAGTGGTAGCTGGCCAATACCTCCAGAACCGAGTCGGCCCGGGGAATCACGTAATCCAGGATTGACCTGGCACGGGCGTTGCGGTTCCCGGGGAGTTTGCGCCGAAGGAAATCCACTGTCACGTCTCCCCGCTGCGCCGCACACTGAACCATGACCAAGGCTTCCAGCGGCGGCAGGCACCGCAACGCATGAATGAGGACGTCCGCAAGGCCTGCCACCGGCAGCCAGGGGTGAACAGAGTGAAGGATCCGGCCGTGGATCAGGGTTCCGGGCACTGCTTTCTTGTGCCCAGGGCTTAGGTGAATCAAGCCGGCTTTCTCCAATGTCCACAGCTGATAGACAGGGGCAGCGGAGAGGCAGGTCACGAGCGCATTGTGCTGCAGGGCTACACCAAGCACCGCGCCTTCTGTTGGCAGGCCGTAGACACCCCGCCGGACCCGGACTACGCAGCCTGCGGCGAGGGCCTCGTCCACACGCGTTCTCGTGAACCCGGCACGGTGGAGTGCAGCAGTTCGGGCCATGCCGCCCCGATGACGCAGAAAAACCTCAATACCCATGACTTCAAGGTCACCCGACCCGTGCCGCAAGCAACAGTTGCAGGCAGCGCCATGTGGAGAACGGGCCGTCGCGGGGCACTTCGACACGGACTCGCCGCGGGTTGAGTCCTGTCAGCAGGAAAGGGGCCTCAAAGTGCCCCACAACGGCAGGAGAGACGGAGCAGAAAAATCTTTGACACCAGCAGTAACAACAGACTTGCGTATTGTGACAAAGCTGTCATAAGCTGTTCACGGATCCGCTAAACGCCTCCGGCGGGTCTGATGCGAACGGAGAGATGGCCCCGGTTCACAGCAGCTTCGGCTGCTGAGGACCGGGGCCATCCCGTTAAGGACCTACCCCATCGATTGCTCCGTACTTGTCGTTATGGCGCGCCAAAACGACAAGTACGGAGCAATCGATGCAAAGAAGAAGCCCGGCCCCCACCTGGATAAACCAGGGGAACCGGGCTCCTAACGAACGGAAATCAGCTGGCGCGGTCCACCACGGCCAGCGCGAAGTTGGACAGCGATTCCTTGACCACGCCCTCGGGCAGCGGAGCCAGGGCGGCAATGGCCTCATCAGCCCAGCGGCGTGCCACCACCCAGGACTCGGCGGTAACCGGGTGCTCGCGGAGCCCCGCAACGGCGGCAGCCAGCGCGTCATCAGAGGACAGGTCGCCGTCAATAAGCTTCAGGAGGTCGACGGCGGACTGGTCACCATCAGCGGCAGCCTTGCGCAGGAGCAGCACGGGCAGGGTGGGAACCCCTTCGCGCAGGTCGGTACCGGGTGACTTGCCGGACTTCACCTTCACGCCGGTGACATCGATGACGTCATCAGCCAGCTGGAAGGCCACGCCAACCTTCTCGCCATACTCCACCAGGATGTCCTCGAAGGCCTCGTCAGCGCCGGAGAAGATGGCACCGAACTGGCCTGAGGCCGCCACCAGTGAACCGGTCTTGTCCGCAATGACGGACAGGTAGTGCTCCACCGGATCCTCGTCCGGGCGCGGGCCCACGGTTTCGTGCAGCTGGCCCAGGCAGAGCCGCTCAAAGGTGCGGGCCTGAATGCCAAGCGCGCGCCCGCCGAGTTCGGACACCAGGATGGAGGCGCGGGCGAAGATCAGGTCGCCGGTGAGGACTGCCACGGAGTTGCCCCAGACTTCGTGGGCCGTGGGGGCGCCGCGGCGGAACGGGGCGGAGTCCATGACGTCGTCGTGGTACAGGGTTGCCAGGTGCGTCAGTTCAACCACGACGGCGGCCTGCACCACCGCGGGCAGCGACGCGTCACCGAGGTGGGCGCAGAGCAGCGTCAGCAGCGGCCGGATTCGCTTGCCGCCGGCTTCCACCAGGTGGCGCGACGTTGCGTCAGCCAGGGGATCCGAATTGGCGATGGCTTCGCGGAGCTTCTTCTCCACCTTGGCCAGGTTGTTGGTGATGGCAGGGCCCAGTTCAGCGTCCGCCGCGATGGCCGCAAAGCCGGCCGGCAGCTGGAGTCCCGTGGCGATGGCCGTGGTGTTGAGGCTGGGTTCGGAGTCCGGCAGGCCGTGCCCGGCGTGCGTCCAGCTGTGGTCTGCGGATTTGGTCACGGGTTAACCCTAACTTTTTGTTGCGGATACCGCTGGTTCGGAGCTGACGGGGTATTGGATGTGGCCGGAACCAGCGATTCCAGGACGCGGATCACCCGGTCCTCGAAGCCCTTGGCGGAGGGGTCCGTGAGGTTGGCAAGGAGCCGGACCACGAACCGCATCAGCACCGGGATGGGCATGCCGGTCCGCAGCGCGAGTTTCATGACGGCCGGCTTTCCGATGAGCGCGGCGAAGGCCCGGCCCAGGGTGAAGTGGGAGCCCCACTGGTCCCGGACATAGTCCGCGTACCGCGAAAGGTGGGCGTCGGCGTCGTACGTTCCACCTGCGGCATATGTGCGCGAGGAGGCGTCGATGATGAACTCCGCGGCGAAGCGCGCGGACTCCATCGCGTAGGAGATGCCCTCGCCGTTGAACGGGGAGACCATGCCGCCGGCGTCGCCCAGCAGGAGGAGTCCGGGCGAGTAGTGGGGCGTGCGGTTGAAGCCCATGGGCAGCGCGGCACCGCGGATCTCGCCCACCTGGTTCTCCGGGGTGAAGCCCCAGTCGGCGGGCATGCCGGCGGTCCATTCGCGCAGCACCTGCTTGTAGTCGAGCTTCCCGAATTCCTTGGAGGAGTTCAGGATGCCCAGGCCAACGTTGGACGTTCCGTCGCCCACGCCGAACACCCAGCCGTAGCCGGGCAGGAGTTTGCCGTCGCGGCCGGGGAGCTCCAGCCAGCCTTCCATCCAGTCGTCGTCGGTGCGCGGGGAGGTGAAGTAGGTGCGGACGGCGACGCCGAGCGGGCGGTCGTCGCGCTTCTGGATGCCGAGCGAGACGGCGGTGCGGGTGGAGTTGCCGTCCGCGGCGAGGACGACGTCGGCACTGAACTCCTGCGTCTGTCCCGTCTTGCGTCCGGACTCGTCAAGGAGCGCTGCGCGGACCCCGGTGACGCGGCCGTCGTCGTTCCGGATGGCATCGGTGACGCTGTGCCGCTCGAGGACGGTGGCGCCTGCGGCCTGCGCATGCCGGGCCAGTTCCTCGTCAAAGCCGAGCCGGGTGCGGATCAGCCCATACTGGGGGAAGTCGGACACCTCGGGCCAGGGCAGTTCGATGGTGCGGCCGCCGGCGATCAGTCGCAGGCCCTTGTTCCGGCGCCAGCCGTCGTTCTCCGGATGGGGCAGGCCCAGCTTCTGGATCTCGCGGACGGCGCGGGGGGTGAGCCCGTCGCCGCACACCTTTTCCCGTGGAAACGACGTCTTCTCGAGGACCGTGACGTCGATGCCCGCCTTGGCGAGGTAATACGCGGCCGTGGATCCTGCCGGACCCGCGCCGACAATCAGTACTTTCACAGGTCAGCGGACGATGTTGCGGCGCAGCTTGGCCACCGGGCCCTTGTGCGCGGCGATGGCGGCGGCGGCGCTGTCCGGTGACGAATCCGCGGGCTTGAAGGCACGGTGGACGGCCACAATGCCGCCGGTGAGGTTGCGGTAGGTGACGTTCTCCCAGCCCGCTTCCTGCAGCCACGCGGCCAGGTGGTCCTGGTCCGGCCAGGCGCGGATGGACTCGGCCAGGTACACGTAGGCGTCCGGGTTGGAGGCGACCTTGACGGCGATGGCCGGCAGGGCCCGCATCAGGTATTCGGTGTACATGGTGCGCCACAGCGGAACCACGGGCTGGGAGAACTCGGCGATGACCAGCCGGCCGCCGGGCTTGGTCACGCGGAGCATCTCCTGCAGCGCCTTCTTGGGCTCGTTTACATTGCGCAGGCCGAAGGAGATGGTGGTGGCGTCAAAGGTGTTGTCAGCGAACGGCAGGTTGGTGGCGTCACCGGCAATGAAGTTGATGTCCGGCCGGCGGCGCTTGCCCACCTTGAGCATGCCCAGGGAGAAGTCGCAGGCCACCACATCTATGCCGGCGTCGGCATATGGTTCGCTGGAGGTACCCGTTCCGGCCGCAAGGTCCAGGACCCGCTGGCCCTTGGAGACTTCCATCGCGTCCACCACGATCTTCCGCCAGCGGCGGGTCTGCCCCATGGAGAGGACATCGTTGACGACGTCGTATTTCGGTGCGACGTCGTCAAACATCGTGGCTACTTCGTCCGGACGCTTATCCAAGGATGCTCGGTTCACCATGACATTGTCTCAAATGTTCCCGGAGGTGCTGACCAGCCCCGATTTGCCGCATCCCGCCTGCGCAGGGCTGCGCCAAGGTGCCGGGGAGGCCAGGGTGTACGCGGGAGTAGTGTTGTCTCATCATGACGAGCACGTTCCGCACCTTGACAGTCCCCCTGGATGGCAAAGCGTTCCCCGGGGGGCTGCCTTCGTTTCTGGTCAGGGACGATGTCCTGTGCTGGACCCGCCGGGAAGCCGGCCTGGCCGGGTTCGGCGAGATCGCGCGCTTCACTGCCACCGGACCGGACCGGTTCCTGGAGGCGGACATCTGGTGGCGGCACCTGGTCCTGGAGGCTGACGCCACGGACTCCGTGGAGCTGCCCGGCACCGGCCCCGTGGCCTTCGGCTCGTTCGCCTTCTCCAAGACGTCCGCCCACGAGTCCCGCCTGATTGTCCCGGAGATCGTGGTGGGCGTGCGGGACAACCAGGCATGGCTCACACAGTTGACGTTCGACGACGGCCCGCTCACCGAAGAGTCGGCACTCGCGGCACTTGACCGCTGGCTCAGCGGTGGTCCCGCCGGCGCGCACGCTGCCGGCACCCCGGACGCTGAAGGCACGACGGCGGCAGCAGACTCCGCCGGGGACGCACCCCTGGGTGCCGTGCCCGGGAAAGCCGGCGGCGCCGTCGTCCGTCCCCTCCCCCTGGCTGCCGGCGCAACCCTGCATACCGGCTCCCTGAGCGAGGAAGCGTGGATGGATGCCGTGGCAGCCGGGGTTGCCGAAATCCGCACGGGAGCGCTGGAGAAGCTGGTGCTCGCCCGGGACGTGGTGGCCACTATTCCAACCGGCGTACATGCCTCAGCGGTGCTGCGCGAACTCGCCGCGAGGTACCGCGAATGCTGGACCTATGGGGTGGACGGGCTGGTGGGGGCCACCCCGGAGATGCTGATCCAGGTGGAGGGCCGCACTGCCCAGGCCCGCGTGCTGGCCGGCACCCTGGACCGCCGCGACGCGCATGGCGAGGACGGGCCGCCCATGGATTACGCAACCCGTGTTTTGGCCGGGTCCGAGAAGCAGCGGCACGAGCACGAGATCGCCATCCAGTCCCTGACCAAGCAGCTGGCGCCGTTCTCCGAGGCCATGAATGCCCATGACGAGCCCTTCATCCTGGAGCTGCCCAACGTGTGGCACCTGGCCTCGGACGTCAAGGCGGAACTCACCGAGGTGGAGGGCCACGTACCCACCTGCCTGGCCCTGATCAACGCACTTCACCCCACGGCGGCTGTCTGCGGAACCCCGACGCTGGTGGCGGGCGAACTGATCCGGAAGCTCGAGCATCTTGACCGCGGCCCCTACGCCGGGCCGGTGGGCTGGCTGGACGCGGCCGGGAACGGCGAGTGGGGTATCGCTTTGCGCGGTGCCGTCATCGAGTCTCCTGAAACCGTGCGGCTTTATGCCGGCTGCGGCATCGTGGACGGTTCCCAGCCCAAGGCGGAGCTGGCCGAAACCTGGGCCAAGTTCCGGCCGATGCTGGAGTCGCTGGGCATCAGCAGCTGACCCCTGGATGGCAGAGAGTCTGGGATCACGGACAACGGGTGGCGTGGAAGGCTTGAATCCTGTTGTGGTTTAGTTATCCAATAATCAAAAGAAGTTTTCTGTGATGCACATCTCCTTATCGGCGCTACACTATGAACCGGTTTAGTCCCGCATACCCCTGCAACAAAAGGTAAGAAATATGCAGCTCAAGTCCCTGGCCACGGCCAAAATGTCAGCCAAGGCAGCAGCACTCCTCGCCGTCGGCGCCCTCACCCTCACGGCATGCGGCGGGGGAAGCTCCACCCCGGCAGCCTCTGAAGGCGGCGTAAAGCTGATCAACGCCGGCAAGCTCACTGTCTGCTCGGACATCCCCTACGAGCCCTTCGAATTCCAGAAGGATGGCAAGACTGTCGGTTTCGACATCGACATCGCCAACGAGGTTGCCAAGGACCTCGGCGCGGAACTCAACACGGTGGACAGCTCCTTCGAGGCCATCGAGACCGGCACCGCTCTGACCCAGTGCGATGTGTCCATCTCCTCGATCTCCATCACCGATACGCGCAAGTCGGTCATGGATTTCTCCACGCCCTACCTGGATGACGACCTGACGCTGGTGGCCAACACCGGTTCGGGAATCAAGAGCCTGGATGACGCCAAGGGCAAGAAGGTGGGCGTGCAGCAGGCCACCACCGGCGCTGAGTACGCCAAGGACAAGGGCATCGAGGCCCAGCAGTTTGAGGACACCGGCCTCCTGGTCCAGGCCCTCCAGGCAGGCACCGTCGACGCTGCACTGGGCAACCAGTCCGTCCTGGGCTACGCCATCAAGGACGACCCCAAGTTCAAGAGCGTCGAGGACTTCGCAACGGGCGAGAAGCTCGGCATCGCCGTCAAGAAGGGCAACACGGCCATGCTGGAGAAGGTCAACGGCACGCTCAAGCGCCTGACCGATGACGGCTCGCTGGAAAAGTTCAAGACCACCTGGTTCGGCCAGACCGCCAAGTAGGCCTGCGGGCTATCGAACGCCGCTGGGGCCCCGGACAGGCTGTAGTCAGTCCGTCCGGGGCCTCAGCCACGCACAACGAAATGTGAGCTATTAATGGCAATGACCGCACGCCAACGGGCCCGGGTAAGCCTTTACGTCCAGGGCGCAATCTTCCTCGTGGCCCTGGTGGCCATCATCCTGGCCGTGGACTGGAAGACCATCGGCACCAGTGTCTTCAACTTCGGCAAGATCGGTCCGATGTTCCCGGACATCTTCCTGTCCGGCCTTAAGAACACCCTGGTTTACACCTTCCTCGGCTTTATTGTGGGGCTCTCCGGAGGCCTGCTGCTGGCCCTCATGAAGCTCTCCAGCTTCCCGCTCTACCGCTGGATCGCCACCAACTACATCGAATTCTTCCGCGGCATTCCCGCGCTCCTGGTCTTCATCGCCTTTGGCTACGGTGTTCCGCTGGCGTTCGGCGTCCAGTGGAACGTCACCATCGTGGTCATGATCTCCCTGGGCATGGTGGCCTCGGCCTACATCGCAGAGACGCTTCGCGCCGGCCTCCAGGCTGTGCCCAAGGGCCAGCTCGAGGCAGCCCGGTCACTGGGCATGCCGCAGTGGCGGGCCATGGTGACCATCGTGATCCCGCAGGCCTTCAAGATCGTCCTGCCGCCGCTGACCAATGAGGTCATCCTGCTGACCAAGGACTCCTCGCTGATCTACGTCCTGGGCCTGACCGCCTCGCAGTACGAACTCACCAAGTTCGGCCGCGACGGTATCTCCAGCCTGGGCGCGGGCCTGACGCCGCTCCTGGTGGCCGGTGCCTTCTACCTGGTGATCACCATCCCGCTGAGCCTCCTGGCCCGGAAGTTCGAAAGCCGCTCCGCGCGGACCAAGCGATAGGCAGGGAAGACCATGAACGACGTCGTAAATTCCTCCGGCAGCACCAGCACCATCCACGCCGCCGGCGTAGCCATCAAGGACCTGCGGAAGTCCTACGGTTCGAATGAGGTCCTGAAGGGCATCAGCCTGAACGTTGCCCCGGGTGAAGTGGTCTGCCTGATCGGCCCTTCCGGCTCCGGCAAATCCACGCTGCTCCGTTGCGTAAATCTGCTGGAGCAGCCCAACCAGGGCAGCATCCATGTGGGCGGCTTCGAGGCCACCGATCCGGATGTGGACATCGACAAGATGCGCCGCAAGGTGGGCATGGTGTTCCAGCAGTTCAACCTGTTCCCGCACCTGGACGCCAAGCGGAACTGCACCGTGGCGCAGACCAAGGTGTTGAAGCGCTCCCAGGCCGAGGCGGACAAGGTGGCATTGCACAACCTTGAGCGCGTAGGCCTGGGGCACCTCGCGGACCGGTTCCCCGACCAGCTTTCCGGCGGCCAGCAGCAGCGTGTGGCAATCGCCCGCGCCCTCAGCATGGACCCCGAACTGATGCTCTTTGACGAGCCCACGTCCGCATTGGACCCGGAAACCGTGGGCGATGTCCTCTCGGTCATGCGCAACCTGGCCAAGGAAGGCATGACCATGCTGGTGGTGACCCACGAGATGGGCTTCGCCCGCGAGGTGGCCGACCGCGTGGTGTTCATGGACGGCGGCGTAGTTGTGGAGGAAGGCGTGGCCGAACAGGTCATTTCCGCCCCCACCCAGCCCCGCACCAAGGAGTTCCTGCGCCGCGTCCTGGATCCCACCCACATCGAGATCGAGGAATAGGTCTCCGCGACTTTTCGACGCTCACATTCCCTGGCGCTGACGATATTTCGGCGGCGCCAGGGAATTTTTTCGTCCGGGGTAGTTTGCGCGCCGGCCAACCTAACCCGGGCGAGTGCCTATTGCCCCGCCAGCACACCCTCGACAGCGGCAGCAACGGCGTCCTTGATCCGGGCATGCAGCTGCCGCAGCTGCCGGCGGTCCGTCCGGACCTCCACAATGCTGCGCCCCTGCACCGGCCGGGCGAGCGCTTCGGCGAGTCCCGCCGTCGTACTTACCAATGAATGGCCGACGCCGTACGCTGCGGCGAGTGCCGCGATGTCCACGGAGTGCGGGGTGGCGAAGAGCCGTTCGACGGCGTCTCCGTAGCGGCCGCCCTCCTCGACTCCCCCGTGTTCCAGCAGCCCGAAGATGGCGCCGCCGGAATCGTTCAGGACCACGATCCGCAGGTCCGGCTGTTCTTCCCCGGCGCCGAGGAGGAGCCCGCCGGCGTCGTGCAGGAACGTCACGTCGCCCATCAGCACCGTGGTCTCCTGCCGGCCGCCCAGGGCGATGCCGGTGGCCGTGGAAACGGTGCCGTCGATCCCGGCCAGGCCCCTGTTCGCGTAGACCGTGGCGGCGGGATCAGGCGCGGGCAAGCCGGCCAGGTCCACATCCCTGATGCCGTTGGAGGACCCGAGCAGCAGCTGGCCGCGGGCGTGCTTCCAGACCAGCGCGGCGACAGAGGGCCCGGTGGCAGCGGCCTCTGCGGAGATTACCTGGTCCAGGGCATGCTGCGCAGCGGAGCCGGCGAGGAGCCAGGTGTCCAGCCAGGCAGAGGCTCCCCGGCCGGCGAAATCGGCAAGGTCCGCCAGGTTTTCCAGCGGCAGCTCGGTTCGGCGGCCGGGCTCGTACCAGGCGACCGGAACCGGCTGGTACAGGGCCGATTCAACATCGGCGCGGGCCAGGAGCGCAGCCACCGGACGGGACAGGGTGGGCCGGCCGAACAGCACCACACGTTCAACCGGCTGTGCGGAACCGGGGCCGAAATGCTCCAGCAGCAGCCGGTACGGGCCTACGGCGTTGGGCCCGAAGCGGGAATTGGAGGACGGTTCGGCCAGCAGCGGCAGGTTGTGGGCCCGGGCAAAGGCCTCGGCGACCGGACCGGCGTCGTGCCCTGCCAGCACCACCGTGCGCCGCTCCGGCAGGCTGTCCGGTGCCGGCGGCAGGTTCATGACCAGGGGCTCGCTGCCCACCCGGTAGCGCTGCCGCTCCACCGCCGCCGGCAGCCCTTCGTCCTGCGACGGAACCAGGGGATCACGGAACGCGAGGTTCAGCTGGACCGGGCCCGGCGGCAGGTCCGGAAAGGCTCCGGTTGCAGCGGAGAGCCCGGTCTGGACGGCGCGCTCGGGGTTGGTCCCGGCGGGAACGTCCACGGCGAAGCGCACCTGCTCACCGAAGAGGTCCGGCTGGATGGTGGTCTGGTTGGCACCGGTTCCGCGCAGTTCGTCGGGCCGGTCCGCGGAGAGGACTATCAGCGGGACGGCGGCATGGTTGGCCTCCATCACCGCCGGCATCAGGTTCCCGACGGCGGTCCCGGACGTGGTGAGGACGGCCGCCGGAGACCCGGTGGACAGGGCCAAGCCCAGGGCCGTGAAGCCCGCGGAGCGCTCGTCGATCCGCACCAGCAGGTCCACCCGCCCGGCCGCAGAGGCCTCGGCCAGGGCGTACGCCATAGGGGCCGACCGGGAACCCGGCGATACCACCACGTGCCGCACGCCGCCGTCGAGCAGAACGTCGACGGCGGTCCGCGCCGCAGCCAGTGCGCTCAGCTCAGGCGCGTCCACCTCGGGGATGTTCGGTGCAGGTTCGTTCGGCAAAGTCACCCAACCAGTCTGCCACCCCGCAACCCCCGCTCAGGTTTGGCAGCCAATATCCCAACCCCCGCTCACCTTTCGTCGCCCAAAACGAAACGCCCGCTCACCTTCCGGCTCCATCAGGGCTGGAAGGTGAGCGGGCGTTTCCAGAAAACCCGTCAAAAGTGAGCGGGCGTTTCCAGCAAACCGTCAAAGGTGAGCGGGCGTTCCGGGAAGAGGAACTAGGCGCGGAACACCTGGACCACTGAGGGACGCGGGGCGCGCACCTGGCCGGGTGCCGGCGTCGTACCTGCCGGGACGTAGTCCGGGAAGTAGGAGTTGGGCGCCTCAAAGGTGCCGTCCTCGCCCGGGTGCTGCACAGAGACGAACACCATGCGCTCGTCGTCGTGGATGACCGGGCCGCAGGTCTCGGCGTCGCGGGGCACGGAGAGGAACTGCTCCACCTTGCCGCGCTCGGCGCCGTCCAGGGTGACTTTGAAGAGCCCGTCGTTATAGCCGATGCCGGAGGGGGCACCGTCGGTGGAGATCCAGAGGTTGCCCACGGAGTCGAAGGCCACGTTGTCCGGGCAGGAGATGGGCGAGACCTTGTCCACCGGGTAGCCCGAGAAATATGTGACGTCGCCCTGGGCCGGATCGCCGCAGACCATCAGGAGTGCCCAGTTGAACTTGGTGGAGGTCTGGTCTCCGGTTTCGGTGATTTCCACGATGTGCCCATCGCGGTTTTGCGTGCGCGGGTTGACTTCGGTGGCGCCTTCCTTGGTGCCGGTGCCGCGGTCCGAGTTGTTGGTGCAGACCACGTAGACCTTGCCGGTGTGCAGGCTGGGCTGGACGTCCTCGCAACGGTCCATCTTGGTGGGACCCACCTTGTCCGCGGCGAGGCGGGTGTACACCAGGACCTCCTCCACGGACATGCCGGGGACAGCGGACTTCCCGCCCACCACCAGGGGCAGCCATTCGCCAGTGCCGTCGAAGGCGCCATCGGCCGGGAGCTTGCCCGTTCCGTCGATGTCCGTGGCGGGTGAGTTCCCGGTGAACTTGGCAACGTAGAGGTCGCCCTCGGACAGCAGGTTCATGTTGTGCCGGCGGTCGCCTTCACGGTACTTCTCCGCGGAGACGAACTTGTAGAGGTAGTCGAACTTCTCGTCGTCGCCCATGTAGGCCACCACATGGCCCGATTCGGCCACAATCACGTTGGCGCCCTCGTGCTTGAAGCGGCCCATGGCGGAGCGCTTCTTGGGGGTGGAGGTGGGGTCGAACGGGTCCACTTCAACGATCCAGCCGAAGCGGTTGGTTTCGTTCTCGTAGCCGGGGTTGCGGGTGTCGAAGCGGGGATCGTCCAGTTCCCACTTGCGGGCGGTGGGCTTGGCGGAGAGGCCGTAGCGCTTGTCGCTGGCGGAGATGCCGGCGGCCACGAAGTAGCCGTTGAAGTTTTCCTCACCCGAGAGGATGGTGCCCCAGGGGGTGGTGCCGCCGGAGCAGTTGCCGAACGTGCCCTTGATGGCGCGGCCCGAGGGATCTGCGGTGGTCTTGACCAGTGCCGAGCCGGCCACGGGGCCGGTCAGTTCGTACGTGGTGTCGGAGAGGTAGCGGCGGTTCAGCGGGGCGCCCTTGACGTAGTTCCACGGCTTGGTGGTGTTCTTGCGCTCAAGTTCAACCACGGCCAGGCCGTGTGCTGCCCGGCCGATCGCCCGGGTTTCCGCGGCGTCGTACCCGGCAGGGACCATGATGCTCTCATTGGTGTATTCGTGGTTGGTGAACAGCACGGCGCGGCGGCCCTTGCTGCCCGGGATTTCCACGATGTCCGTGTAGTCGTTGTTGTAGCCGAACTGGCGGGCCTGGGCTGCCGCGGTCTGGTTGTTCAGGTCAAAATCCGGCGAGTCGGCGAACAGCGGATCGCCCCATCGGATGATGGGCTGCCAGGTGAAGCCTTCCGGCACGGTGAAGGCGTCCACGGCCTTGTCCACGGGCTTGATGGCGGTGAACTGCAGCTTGGAGTTGCCGAAGCCTTCCTTGGCGGCCTTGGACAGGCCGGCAGCGGAGGCGGGCTCGGCGGAGGACACAGCAGAACCGAGGACGACGGCGAGTGCACCGGCGGCTCCCATGCCCAGGGCGGCGCGGCGGGACAGGGTGGCGGAGGCAATGTCGCGGAAGTAGCTGTTGGAACTGGTGTTGCAGACATCGCCGGCGCAGGCGTTGTCACACTTGAGCGCGCAGGTGACGGGGCTCCGCTTGCCCTTGGTGTGGCCGAGCATGGGCAGCAGGGTGAACTTGCGGGCAGTTTCAGACATGGGAACCTTCCAAGGAATCTCGCTGGGGTGCCTGATCACCCTTCCAGCCGGTTCCTACGGGAAGCCATCAATTGGATGAAGTTATGGTGAACCGCCCGTGACCTGCAGGAACATCACCAAAACCCGCATCGATTGCTGAGTAACTGCCGTTTTGGGACCTGAAAACGGCAGTTACGGAGCAATCGATGGTGGGGTGGGTGCTGAACTGAGGAGGGCGTGGACGCGGCGGAGCCGGGCCAGCCACCAGTCGCGGCGTTCGGCAGAAGCCGCAAACTGCTCAAGCAGCCCAGCGTCGGCACTGACGTCGCGGAGGCGGATGGCGCCGTCGTCTGCCACCAAGGGGTCCAGCGTGATGTCCGATTCGAACAGGGACACGGTTCCCAGGCCGCAGGCATAAGGCAGCTGCGGCAGGGCGGCGGCGAGGGCAAGGCCCGCACGGATGCCCACGGAGGTGTCCAGCGCTGAGCTGACGACGGCGGGAAGTCCGGCCTGTGCCACGATGTCCAGGGCGCGCCGCACTCCCCCAAGCGGGGCCACCTTGACGACGAGAAGGTCCGCGGCGCCTGCCCGGGCCACCCTGAGCGGATCGGTTTCCTTGCGGACGCTCTCGTCCGCGGCGATCAGCACCGGGGTCCCGGCTTCGCGCAACCGGGACCGGACCTCCGCCAGGCCCTCGATAGTAGGTACCGGCTGCTCGGCGTACTCCAGCCCAAACGGCGCCAGCCGGGTCAGCGCTGCCACGGCGCCGGACACGTCCCAGCCGCCGTTGGCGTCCACGCGGATGGCTGCGTCCGGCAAAACGCTGCGGACGGCACTTACCCGGGCCTCGTCGTCGTCCAGGGACTGTCCGTGCTCGGCCACTTTGACCTTCACGGCGTCCACCCGGCCGAACCGGTCCAGCACGTCGGGAACGCAGTCGGCGGAAACGGCGGGCACGGTGGCGTTGACCGGTACGGACTGCCGCACGGGAGGCGGGAATCCCTGCCAGCCCGCTTCGATGGCCGCGGCCAGCCACCGGGAGGCTTCGGCGTCGCCGTACTCCGGGAACGGGCAGAACTCGCCCCAGCCCGCCGGCCCGCGCAGCAACAGCGTTTCACGTTCCATGATGCCGCGGAACTTCACCCGCATGGGCAGGCTGACCACCCGGGCGCCTGACAGCAACTCTTCCAGCGGGGGGATCCGGAACTCGGGGGCAGGCATGGCTTCACTGTACCGGCGGCTCCGAGGGCAGCAGCGAGGCTGCCGGGGCTATGTGCACAACTCAGATCCACTTTTTGTGCTTGAACGCCAGGTAAAGGCCCAGGCCCATCGCAGCCATCAGGCCCAGGGCGTAGGGGTAGCCGTAGGTCCAGGCGAGTTCAGGCATGCTGGCGAAATTCATGCCGTAGATAGATGCCACCAGCGTGGGAGCGAACAGGATGGCAGCCCAGGAGGAGATGCGCTTGACCTGCTCGCTCTGTTCAAAGCTGGACTCGGTCATCCGCTGCATTTCCTCGTTTTGCCGCTGGGCCACCAGGGCCGCGTTCACGGCGAGCGCGTTCTGGAGCAGGGCGCGGAAAGATGCCACTCGCTCATTGATCCGGATGACGTGGTCCAGGACATCGCGGTAGTGGTCCCGGAGCTCGGTTGCCTGGTCGCGGTCCGGAGCCCCGGTAATCAGGGCCTGCAGTATTCCAGCCAGCGGACTGGTGGCCCGCTGGAAGATGATCACCTGGCGGGACAGTTCGTAGATGCGGCGGGAAACATCCGGATCGGCCCCGAAGAGGTCATCCTCAATCTCATCGATGTCGTTTTCGAGGCCGGCCACCACCGGCTCGTATTCGTCCACCACCTGGTCAAGGATCCCGTAGAGCACGGCATCCGGCCCCAGGGCCAGGAATTCGGGCATCGACTCCATCCGGCGCCGGACCTTGGCCAGGTCCGGAGACTCGGCGTGCCGCACCGTCACCACGTACTCATCACCGGCAAAGATGTGGATCTCGCCGAAGTCCACCTTTTCCTCGTCGTCCCGGTACCTGGCGGGCCGCAGCACCAGGAAGAGGCACTCGCCGTAGTGCTCCAGCTTGGCCCGCTGATGGCCGGCGAGCGCATCCTCGATGGCCAGGGCGTTGAGGTCGAATTCCTCGCCGACGGACTTCAACTCCTCACCGTCCGGCCGGTACAGCCCGATCCACGCCATCCCCTCGCGCTGGCGGAGCAGGAAGTAGGTCTCGTCCAGGTCCTCCGGGTCCTCGGTGCGCAGCCCGTTCACGTACACCGCGTTATCAATGATGGTCACGGCGGGCCCTCCCCGGACCGCTCCCGCTCCCAGTCATCCAACAGGGTCGGCATCCTGGAATTGAGGAACCGGTAGAAGCGGGCCATGTCCGCCACGCGGGCCCGTGCGGCCGATCCCTCCGGGAGGGTATCCGCCGTCGCATCCGTCAGCGAAGCAAGCTTCTCGTAGATGGGGCTGTTTCGCATGGACACCACGTACCACTCGTCCTCATGCAGCGCGTAGAGGTCGCGGCGGCTGCCGGGCTGGGAGACGCGGTGCACGAAGCCCACGGTCTGCAGGTACCGCACGGCCCCGGAGACCGCTGCTGCACTGGCCCCCAGCCGTTCCCCGAGCTCCGCCGCCGTGAGGCCGCCCGTCTCGGACGACACCAGGGCAAGCAACGTCCGCGCCGGCATCTTGGGGAAACCAGCCGCTGCGAAGGCAGCAGCTGTTCGTTCGGCAGCGGCGACCGTGGCACCGGCATCGGCATATTCAACAGGCCCGGAATCCGAGGCAACCCCGGCAACCCCGCCAGGCGCCGGCATCGAGCCAGGCCCCGGGATCGAGTCGGGCCCCGAAACCGGGCCGGTCCCAACCTCAGGGTTTGCGCTCATGCCTGCCCCACTTCCCGCCGCCGCATCACTGCAACTGCCACAGCGGCTGCAACCACGGCGACGGCCAGCATCCACCATGCGCCGCTCCAGTCCGTGGCGTCGCCCTGCGGAACCGGTGTGTGGGTGAACGGGGACAGGTTGCGCAGGTTTTGGTCCAGGCCCAGCATGCCGCCAAAAATGCCCAGCACCACACCCAGGGCCAGCAGCGCCCAGCTGGCGGCGATGGTTGCCGCGGGCCACAGGACGAACACCAGGGCCGGAACAGCCAGGTAAATCAGCGCCGCCGGCACCTGGGCCAGCGCGGTTTCCCACAGCGCATCGGCGGGCATGGACGCATCACCGGAGCCGGCGAGCGCGGCCCACGCACCTACGCCGGCCAGCCCTATGACCAGCACTACAGCCGCCGCACCCAGCAGCAGGTAGCCGGCCAGCCAGCGGACCCGCCCCACGGGAACGGCCAGCAGGAGTTCGGCGGTTCCGGCCGCTTCCTCCTGCCGCAGCCTGATGACCGCCTGCAGCGCGCAGGCAGCCGCCAGCACTCCGGCCATGGAGAAGATCACCGAGACCATGAGCTGGGTCAGCGAGATCCCCTGCGCCTGGAGCATGGCCCGCATCACCGCCGTGATACCCGTCCCGGGCGTATCGAGGGCGGCCACTGCCTTGCCCAGCGACCCCGCGAGCAGTCCCAGCGCCATTCCACTCAGCGCCCAGCCGATGATCGATCCGCTTTGCAGCCGCAGTGCCAGGGCCACCGGACTCCGTAGCCCCGGCCGGGCGGCGGCACGCCCTGGCCTGGCACCCCACACGCTGTCCCCGCTGTCCCGGTGCCGAAGGACGAGCCAGGCGGCCGTCAGGCAGACGGCGGCAAGCCCCAACGGCAGCAGCAGCGGCCAGGCGCGGTTCCCGGAGTAGGCATACGTCTGCTGGCCCCAGCCGATCGGTGAGAACCAGCTGGCAGGCCCCTCGGTCATGGTGGTTCCGTCGGCGCCGGGCGTCCCGGTGGCGTCCCCGATCCCGCGCAGGACGTAGGCAAGGACCACCAGCGCGGCAGAGACGCCGTTTGCGCCGCGCGAGGTCCCCATGAACTGGGCCACGAGCAGCCCCACGCCCAGGAACACCAGGCCGACGGCGCCCGTTGCGGCTCCGGCGGTCAGGGAGCCTTGCGGGTCCAGGCCCTGGGCAGCAAAGCCGGCGAACACGGCGAGCGCCACGAGGATGTTCGCGGTGACTCCGTGCAGCAGGGTGGCGGCATTGGGCAGCAGGCGTCCGGCAGGCGTGGCGGACACCAGTTCCGCCCCGCCGGTTTCCTCATCGGCCCGGGTGTGGCGTACTGCCAAGAAAGTACTCATCAGGCCGGCCAGGAGCGCGAGGAAGGCGTAGATCAGGAAGAACGTGAAGGCGCCCTGGTCTGCGCCGCGGGGCAGGCCGCGCAGCATCAGGATGGCGGGCGTGGCGATGGCCACCTGCAAAATCTCGGTCCGTGCCGCTGCGCTGCCGTAGGTTTGGGTAACGGCTGCCGCCGCGAACAATGCGAACGCCCCGATGGCCACCACCCAGCTCACCAGCTGCCAGCGGTCCCGCCGCACGCGCTGGCCCCACAGGACAAGGAGGACGCCCAAGTCAGCTCCGTCCCCGGGCACTGAGCAGGTGCCGCCGGGAACCATGTCCACCCGCAGGTGCATCAGCCTCCGGCTCCGGAGCAGCCGAAACATCCCCGTAGTGCCGCAGGAACAGCTCCTCCAGCGACGGCGGAACAATCGTCAGGCCCTGGACGCCCAGGGCGCCCAGCGCGGGAAGGACCTCGGCGATCCGGTCCGAGTCTGCGCTGAACCTGACCCGCCCGGCGTCGAGCGTGAGGTCGTGCACCGCGCCCAGGCGAGCCAGGGCCTGCGCGTCCAGGCCGTCCGCCGCGAAGGAAACTTCGGACCTGGTGAGGTGCCGCAGCGAGTCCAGTGTGCCGCCGTCCACGATCCTGCCGGCCCGGATGATGCTTACGCGGTGGCAGAGCACCTCCACCTCGGAGAGGATGTGGCTGGAGAGCAGCACGGTGGCCCCGCGGCCGACGGCGGCCAGCAGCTCGCGCCGGAAGACCTCCTCCATGAGCGGGTCAAGGCCGCTGGTGGGCTCGTCCAGCAGGTAGACCTCGGCTTCGGTAGCCAGGGCCGCAATCAGCGCCACCTTTTGCCGGTTGCCCTTGGAGTAGGCGCGCCCCTTCTTGGCCGGGTCGAAGTCGAACTCCTCGCACAGGCGGTCCTTTCGGCGGCGGTACGCTGCACCGTCGGCGGTGCCGCCGCGCAGCCGGGACAGCAGGTCGATGGTCTCGCCGCCGGACAGATTGGGCCAGAGCCTTACGTCCCCGGGCACATATGCCAGGCGCCGGTGCAGCTCCACAGCCTGGCTCCAGGGTTCGAAGCCCAGGACAGCCGCGGAGCCGGAGGTGGGCCTGGCCAAGCCCAGGAGGATGCGGAGAGTGGTGGACTTCCCGGCGCCGTTGGGGCCCAGGAAGCCATGGATCTCACCGCGCTGGACGTCCAGGTCGAGCCCGTCCAGCGCCCTGACGTGCCCGAAGTGCTTATGCAAATTCGCAGTGTGGACCACGGTGTTCATGCTTCAAGTCTTCGCAGTTTTCACAATTTTCTGAAGGTACTAAAGTCCCCACTATGAGCACCGGCGATCCCCTGACCACTAACCAAGCCGCCCGCTCCTCCTCGGCGCCCCTGTACGCCGCCGGGTTCGTCACCGCGTTCGGTGCCCACAGCATCGCGGCCGGGCTGGGATCGCAGAGCCAAAACATCGGCCTGACCCTGCTGAACCTGGGCATCCTGCTGGCCCTCTACGACATTGCCGAGGTCTTCCTGAAGCCCGTCTTCGGTGCCCTCAGCGACCGCATCGGCGCCAAACCGGTCGTCGTCGGCGGGCTCCTCGCTTTTGCTGCCCTGTCCCTGATCGGCCTGGGCGCTGCCGACCCGTTGATCCTGGCCCTGGCCCGGCTGGGACAGGGCGCGGCGGCGTCGGCCTTCTCGCCGGCGTCGTCCGCCATGGTGGCAAGGATGGCCCGGGGCGGGAAGGCGGGCACTTACTTTGGCCGGTACGGGTCCTGGAAAAGCTTGGGTTACATCATTGGCCCGCCGCTGGGTGCCGGCCTGATCCTGGCCGGCGGCTTCCCGCTGCTGTTCGGTACCCTGTCGGCGCTTGCTGCGGTTACCGCGGTGTGGGTGCTGGTGTCCGTGCCGCACCTGGCGCCGCTGCCGCGGAAGCGGTACACGGTGATGGACCTGGCGCGGCAGGTGGGCGAGCGCCGGTTCCTGGTCCCCACGCTGGTGCTGGCCGCCTCCACGGGAGCGCTGGGCGCCGCCGTCGGCTTCCTTCCCGCGCTGGCCACCCGGCACGGCCTGGACGCCCTGGCCGGCACTGCCGCGGTAAGCGTCGTGGCGCTGGGCTCGGTGCTGACCCAGCCGTGGATCGGGCGGCGGCGGGACCGGCACGCCGTCACCGACAACAAAGGCACGACGGCGGGCCTGCTGCTGGTTGCCGCGGGCGTCGGCCTGGTGGCGGCCTTCCCCGGCGTGGTCACCATTTTCGTTGCCGCGGCGTGCATCGGGGTGGGGATCGGCGCGGTGACCCCGCTCGGTTTCGCCCACCTGGCAGACACCACCCCGCCGGAGAGGATGGGCCGGACCATGGGTTCGGCGGAACTGGGGCGCGAACTCGGCGACGCCGGCGGGCCCCTGCTGGTGGGCGGCATCGCCACGCTCACTGCGCTTCCGTTCGGGCTGGGCGCCCTGGCGCTGCTGGTGGCCGCGGCAAGCATTCCCCGCCTGGACCCGGTCCAACCCACCCCCGCCCCCTAAGCGGCCTTCCAGCTTTCTGTGTCACCCTTAACCGCGATGACTTCTTCACGGCAACTACCCACCAGGACACTTGCCCGGCCTGCCCCGGGCTCGGCGTTCCTGTTCGTGCTGTCCACCCTGGCGTGCATTGCCGGGCTGTTTGCCACCTACTACTTCTTCGTCCAGACCACCACCGGACAGTTCATTGACGAGTCCGCGCTGGTCGAAGCGGTGGAAATCCACGGGCCCGCCGGGAAGGCAGCAACCCGGTTCCTGGACCTGCTGCCCACCATCTCGCTGGTGATGGCCGCTGTCGTGGTCCTGTTCGTCACCGTGATCCGGCGGCACTGGGCGGAGGCCGGGATTGCCGTGGCCGCCTGCATCGGCGCGAACGTGGCCACCCAGGTGCTGAAGGACCTGCTGCCGCCGCGCCCGGACAAAGGGGTGCTGACGCTGGAGCTGAATTCGCTGCCGTCCGGGCACACCACCCTGGCGGCGTCCGCGGCGGCCGCCGTGTTCCTGATGGCGTCCCCGCGCTGGCGGCCCATGGCCGGCTTCATCGGCGGCAGCTTCGCCATCGCATCCGGGGTGTCCACGCTGATCAACCAGTGGCACCGGCCTGCCGACGTGGTGGCAGCGTTCCTGCTGGTGGGCGCGTTCATGATTCCGGCGGGGTGGCTGATCCTGCGCCGCGGTTCCTGGAACGAGTGGGACGGGTTCGGTGAGCATGTGGGCTCGGCCCGGATCTGGCTCACGCTGCCGGTGCTGATCGGGCTGGCCTCGGCGGTGGTGGCGGTGTTTTCGCTGATCCGGATTGCGCCCAGCCCGTGGCAGGAGGCCAGCACCACCAACTACTTCTGGGCGGGCATCGCGCTGATCGTGATCGCCGGATACCTGGCCACGGTGGCCACTACGTCGCTGTTCGCGTTCGCGGCACGACGGCGGAGCGCACCCAGGCGGTAAAGGGTTGCTTCGGCTGCAACCCACCCGGGTCCTGCCCACCCTCACAGCTGCAGGTTCAGATTAAAGGTTGGTCCGCGCCTCCGCGTCATCCGCGTACCGCGCGCCCTGGACGGGAATCTCCGTGATCAGGCCGTTCAGCCCCGCCAGCTCCGCGTCTGTAAGGACCAGGTCCGCGGCCGCAATGTTCTCCTCCAACCGGTCCAGCCTCCGGCTTCCGGGGATGGGCACAATCCAGGGCTTCTGCACCAGCAGCCAGGCCAACGCAATCTGGCCCGTCGCCGCACCCTTGTCCCGGGCGATGCTGCGCACAGCCTCGACCAAAGCCTGGTTGTGCGCCATGGCGTCCGGGCCGAACCGGGGGATGTTGGCACGTGCGTCGTTGCCGCCGTCGAACGTGCTGGATGCGTCCAGCGTCCCGGTCAGGAATCCCCGCCCCAGCGGGCTGTAGGGGACGAATCCGATGCCCAGTTCCCCGCACGTACCCAGGACCTCTTCCTCGGGGCGGCGCCACCAGAGGGAGTATTCGCTTTGGACGGCGGTGACGGGCTGGACGGCGTGGGCGCGCCGGATTGTTCCCGCTGCGGCCTCGGACATACCGAAGTGCTTCACCTTGCCGGCCTCGATGAGTTCCTTGACGGCGCCGGCCACGTCTTCGATGGGAACATTCGGATCCACCCGGTGCTGGTAATACAGGTCGATCGCCTCCACGCGGAGCCGCTGCAGGGAGCCCTCCACGGCGGCGCGGATATGCCCGGGATCGCTGGTGACATTGCCGCGCGGCTTACGCGCCACGGGATCGATGTCGAAGCCGAACTTCGTGGCAATCACCACCTGGCCGCGGTAGGGGGCCAGGGCCTCCCCCACCAGTTCCTCGTTGGCAAAGGGCCCGTAGATTTCGGCCGTATCAAAGAAGGTGACGCCACGGTCCACTGCTGCCCGGAGCAGCGCCACCATGTCTTTCCGCTCCGGCGTGCTGCCATAGCCGCCGGTCATGCTCATGCAGCCGAGTCCGATCGCAGAGACCTCCAGGTCGCGGCCGAGTGTGCGCTTGTGCATCTGTGCTCCTGTTCGCTGTGGGAGTTCCACCATCCCTGCCGTAGCACGGTTGGGCGCCCGGCAGTGAGTTTTGAGCAAATCTTGAGGAATTGGTGCCCTCCAGCTTGAGCCGCAGCGTGGATAGTTGCAGGTGCCTGGGCGGCGTCTTGAAGTGGGCGCCGCCCGGTACATTCCCCGCTCTCCCGTTGACAGCCTCAGGCTATGGGATCGAGCCGCTTGCGCAGGAGGCAGAACTCGTTGCCTTCGGGGTCCTGCAGCACGTGCCACTGCTCATCGCCGGTCTGCCCCACGTCGGCCGGCCGCGCGCCGAGGGCCAGCAGGCGTTCCAGTTCGGCGTCCTGGTCCCGGTCCACCGGGTTGACGTCGATATGCAGCGGAAGCCTCCCCACCCGTGGATTGCTGCTGGGGCTCAGGAAGATGGTGGGCTGCAGGCCGCCGAAGCCGGCGTCAGGCGGCCCGATCTCGATCGCACCGTCCTCACGGTCGATCTCCACGTACCCCAGGACATCGCTCCAGAACCGCGCAAGCAGTTCCGGGTCGGCACAGTTCAGGACCAGTTCGCTGATGCGGCATGACATGGTGCCAGTGTACGGACGGCCGTCACCAGACAGCCGGCAGACACGGGCGGGAAAGTACGACGGCGGCACGCGCCTTCCCGGGCAAAGGCCAGCTCGGCGGGAGGCGGCGCCGCTGCGTTGGGGGTATTGCAGCGGCACCTTCTTCCGCCGGGCTGGCGTCCTGTCAGGCGCAGGAGATCTTCTTGTTTCCGGTCCCGATCTCGAGGCTCACCTTGACGTACACCGTCGTCTGCGAACCGCCGGAGAAGGTAGCAACGATCTTGACTGTGGCCGGGCTGGTGTTGACTTGGGTGAAAATCGCGGAGTCTCCCCACAGCGTGACGCTCCCGGAAGTCCCGAATGGTCCGGCGGCATCTGTCGTCGTCCCGTATATTCCGTTGGTTCCGGCGGCGGAAAAGGTGAGCTTCACAGGGGCCTCGGATAAACCGGAGTACCCGAGTGATACGTACTTGTTCGCGCTGTCCACGTTGCTGCAAACAGGCGTGGGAAACACGGGACCGGGCCACGTGCCGGAGGCGGTGACGGTCATCGTGGCCGTCGCACTTTGCTGCCACAGGGCCGACGCCGAGGCGCCGCCTGCGCCCAACAGCACCGTGAGGACGAACGCCCCGACGGCGAGTCCACCACCGGGAAGGTTCCGTAACCGTGGCATCTACTCCGCCTCGGCAGCCTGTTGGTCAGGCGAACGGGTTTTGCGGACCGACTTGTAGATGGTGATGGCGCCGTAGCCGATGAGGGCCACGGCCGCGATGACCGTCCACATTCCCCGGTCCGAGTTGCCCAGGAAGTTGGCCACGAAACCCACGTAGGGAACTGCGTAGAACAACTTGCCTTTGACCTGGATGGCGCGGACCGGGTTCTCATCGTTGGCGCCGTTGTTGTCGCCCCTGGTGATCAGCGTCTTTTCGCCCTGCTGGGTGGACCCGAAACCGACGATCCGGTGTGTTTCCACCTCCGGCCGGCCCGAGTAGAGCTGGAAGGCGATGACATCGCCATACTTGAGCTCGTCAAACGGCGCAGGCTTCATCACCATGAACGTGCCCGGCGGGTATTTCTGGGCCATGGAGTTGGTCAGCACCGTATAGGTCTGCGAGCCCGTGGCCACCGGCACCACGATCAGGACCATCGCGGCGAAAAGTGCCGCCAGCATGGCGGCCAAGCTCAGCAAACGTCCGACGGCGGTCCAGGCGGCATTGCGCCTGCGTCCCCGCTGCTGCGTGTCCGCCTTGGTCCCGTTCCGGCGTTCGGTGGAGCCGGCGTCGCCGCCGAGCAGGCGTTCGGTCAGGTCAGTACTCACCGGACACACCCCTCAGAGCTGCCGTGCGGTGAGCTGGATGGAGATGGTCACAGATTTTCCTTCTACTGATGGTGAGGCGTTTGCGGCGTTCGCGTTCAGGCTGACCTGGAAGCAGAAGACCGTGGAACCGCCCTTTGCAACCGTAGGCGAGACCAACCCGGCGGTACTGATCGACGCGAAGCCTGCGGTGGTGCTGCATTCGGCCGAGGAAGCGGCCGTTTTGGCGCTGACACTGATGTAGCCGGCAAGGGTTCCGCCGCCGACATTGGCGATGGCGGGCTGGCTTGCCGTCATGGTCGTGTTGAACTGGCCGCCGGCGTTGGTGCTGTTGGTGACCACCACACCGCCGTAGACCGGAGTGCCTGGCCCCAGGGTCCCTGCGGGTGACAGGGTCAGGGTGGCTGGCGTCCCGTTGGCCAGGGTCATGGTGGTTGTTTGGCCCGTGTTGACCGCCGTCAGCGCCGTATCGAACGACGCCGACGTAATGGTTCCAGGAGAGGCGGACGCCGCCGCACTCCACAACGCGTAGGTTCCCTGAACTGTCAACAGGCCCAGGACCACTGCACCGGCGACCAATACTGCCGCCTGCAGCCTGCGCTTGATGCGCATGATCTCCTCCTGGTCCTGGTTCCTGCTTCCGTAATTCAGGCGGGTGGCGTTTCAGCCACCCGCCCGGGGCTGCTAGGCGCCCGCCTGGAGCACCTGGGAAAGGGTGAACTCGACGTTGTTGAAGTTGTAGGTCTTGTTGACATCCACGCGGCCCGTTGTCCCGGATTTGAACTGGAACGTGATGGTTGCTGTGACCTTCTTAGAGGTGGTGAGCGGGTTAGCAACAACATCAGTAGCTCCCAGGGTCAGCACCGGCGCCGAGACGACAACACTGTCGCCCACGAACCCGTTGGCAGCATTTGCACCGCTGGCGGTGATGTTCGCTGCCATCTTGGCTCCCGTAAGTGTCACGTCGAGATCCTGCTTGAAGGTGAGCAGGTCGCCGGGAACTACCAGATATGTTCCGTCTTTGATCTTGGCCGTGATGTCGGTGCCGGCACGGTCAGTCCAGACTCCGGGAGCGCTGTTCAGACCAATCTTGAGATCGCCCGAAACGATGCTGCCAGGAGCAGCAGTTGCTTGGTCGTTCCATGCGGCGAGGGTTCCGCCGCCGCCCAGCAACAGTGCTGCACCGACGGCGATGGCTGCGGTTCCCTTGATCAGAGTGCTGTTCTTCATGGTGTGTCCCCTCAGACTTTTATGGTGTGTTGGCCTAACTGGGGACAACATTGCACGGCCAACCTCAGGAAGTGAGGGGGTAAAGGGTCAACGAAAGCTCAAGTTATTTGAAAGTTCAATAAGCCTCTGACCTGCGCTTCTATCCAAATCAGACTCATTTTGGCTCGAGCATCAGCCGGCACCAGGCGTCGTCGAGCCAGGCCGCGAACTGGTCAGGACTCCACCCGCGCTGGTCCACCAACAGCACCCAGTATTCGGGCCCGTTCATGCTCCATACGGCGTCCGCGAGCTCGGCGGCCGGGCGGTCGCTGCGCAACTCTCCCGTGGCAGCAAGTTCCTCGACGAACTTCAGCATGTTCGCCGCACGCCGTTCCGAAATCTCCTTCCAGAGGGCTGCGCAGTCGGGATCGGTGCCGGCAGCATCGCGCAGCGCCACGTACACCGGAGCCAGCCGCGGCTGGATCCCCGCCAAAGCCACCGCATAAATCCGGATCTTCTCCGCTGCAGTCTTCGCTTCCCGCATCCGGATCACGTAATCGCGGCGCTCAGCGGGAACCGCCTGGCCGGTCCCCGAGATGGCTGTTTCCACCACTTCCCGCAGCAGATCCGGCTTGCGGCCGATGGTGGCGTAAATGGTGTCGACGGCGACGCCGGCCCTCCGTGCGATGCCGGCCACGGTGGTGGAGCGGTAGCCCTCCCCCACGAAGAGCTCACGGGCAGCACCCAGGACGGAGTCGCGCGTGGCCGCCGCCTGTTCCTTCCGCCGCGGCGAGTGATAGCGGCGTGCCGGGGGATTGACTGCATTCATCGGCAGGCCTACCCTAATTTCATCCGAAGTGTATTCGGATGAATCCTAGCAGGAAGCCTGGACCGGCGGTGGCAATGCGCAGCATCCAAAAAGCCGGAGGTCCAGGGCGGAAGGGCAGGGCACCATGTCAGAGCACTTCGACACCGTGGTGATCGGCGGCGGCCAGGCAGGTCTGGCCATGGGCTACCACTTGTCCCGCCTGAAGCGTCCCTTCGTCATCCTGGATGGGAATGCCAGGCCCGGTGACAGCTGGCGTACCCGCTGGGATTCCCTCCGGCTGTTCACGCCGGCGCGCTATGACGCACTTCCGGGCAGCCGCTTCCCCGCGCCGCCCTGGTCCTACCCCTCCCGGGAGGAGTTCGCCGACTACCTCAGCAGCTATGCGGAAAGGTACGGGCTGCCGGTGAGGAACAACGTGCGGGTCACCAACTTGAGCCACAACGGACACCGTTTCGCCGTCGCAGCCGGCGGCCAGCACTTCGAGGCGGACAATGTGGTGGTCGCGGCCGGCTGGGACCGGAAGCCCAAGGTGCCGGCGTTCGCGCGGGACCTCAACCCGGCCGTCCGGCAGTTCACGGCGGCAAGCTACAAGAGCCCAAAAGACCTCGCCGCGGGCCCTGTCCTGGTGGTCGGGGCAGGGAACTCCGGTGCGGACATCGCCCTGGAACTGGCTGCCACCCGTAAAACCTATCTCTCCGGCAGGCACCCCGGGGAGATCCCCTGGCCCATCGACGCCATGGCCGCCAGGCCGCTCACCCTCGCCGTCTTCTTCGCCTTCTCCCATATCCTGACGCTCAACACGCCGATGGGCCGCAAGGCCCGCCCGCAGATCCTCGCACACAGCGGACCACTGGTCAGGGTGAAGAACCGCGACCTGGTGCGTGCCGGCGTCGAACGCGTTCCCAGGACGGAAGGCAGCAAAGACGGCCTGCCGCTGCTCGCGGACGGACGCACCTTGGAGGTGGCCAACGTCATCTGGTGCACCGGTTTCCGCCCGGACTTCGAATGGATCCATCTGCCGGTGTTCGGCCCTGACGGCGGGCCGGAACAGGATCGGGGCGTGGTGAGGGCCCAGGCGGGGCTCTATTTCCTGGGCGCCATCTTCCAGCAGTCGCTGGCGTCCTCCATGGTCCACGGCGTGGGCAGGGACGCGGCCTTCATTGCACGGCACATCGCAGCAACGCAGAGCCCCATCAAAATCAGGCCGGAAGGTTCAGCTGCTCCACAATGATCCGGGCGGTGGCGGGGTCGCCGAGGATTTTGAAGTGCCCCGCCACCGGCAGCTCAATGTTGGTGGCCCCTGGCAGGACGCTGCCTTCCGGGATGTGCGGATCGAACGGTCCGTAAATGGAGGTGATGCGGCTGTTGATGGCCAGCTCGCGGGACATCTGGAGCGTCAGGGCGTTCTTTGGCGAGAAGATCCGCAGGCTGGGCAGCAGCATGTACCGGGCGTAGCGGGAGCCGGAGAAGGGTGCACACACGGCGATCATCCGGTCGATCCGGTGCTCAGGGTCCAGGGACAGCATGGCGTATTTTCCGATCAGGCCGCCCTTGCTGTGCGCCACCAGGATGGCATCGCGCAGCCCCGCCTCCTCCAGGTGCTGGGCCACCAGCTTTGCGGCGTCCGGGACCTTCATCTTGTTGCGCTGGAGCACCGTGACCACGTGGACGGGATGTCCGGCGTCGTGGACGGCGTGGATGAGCGGCATCATGAACTGCCAGTTCTCGTAGACGCCGGGGATGATCAGCACGGGCGCCCGGTTGCCGGTGCGGAAGGACTCCGGCTTCACGCGCGACAGGAATCCGCGGACCTGCCAGCCCGCGGCGTAGGCATAGTCCTGGGCCCACCACACGGCTTTTTGCAGCGGACTGATGCGGGCCTGGGCGCCGGGATCACTCATGTGTCGAGAATAACCCGCCCCTGAGACACTTCCTGCAATGACGGCGCCGCGGCAAGGAGTGCGTCAGCGGACCTGGCGTCTCTTCCCGCACCTAGCGCGGGGCGCAGGCGCCGTCGATGAGGCGCCGGGCCAGGTTCAGGGCACGCTTGCCATACAGGGCGCTGTCGAGGACCGCACCCGTTGCGTAGGCCCCGTTGAGGACGATGAGCAGCTCCTCGGCCAGCTCGCCGGGATCCTGCGCGCCGGCGTCGACTGCCAGGGTATGGAACCAGTCCCGCACCTGCTGCTTGTGCGCTACGGCCACCAAATGCGCCGGATGGTTGCCCTCCGGGAACTCCGTGTTCGTGTTCAGCATGGGACACCCGCGGTAGGTGGCGCCGGCGGTGTCTCCAGCCAATACCTCGAACACGGCAATGAGCTTCTCCCGGGCCTCGGCCCGTTCCTCCGCAGCCTGCCGCATCCGCTCGAACCAGGCATCCGCGCGCCCCTGGACGTACGCCGTGGCCAGAGCGTCCTTGGTGGGGAACTGCCGGTAGATGGTGGCGTTTCCCACCCCGCATTCCTTGACCACGGTATCCATTCCCACCGCACGGATTCCCCGCTGGTAGAACAGGCGCGTGGCCACCTCAAGCACATTGCGCCGGTTCTCCTCGCCGCTCTTGCGTGCCACGGCAAACCCCACCCTTCCAAACCTCAGCTAAAGATTTCCTGCCTCCAAGTTTGACAGACGGAACGATCCGTCACAAACTGATGAGAACGATCCGTCACATTGGATCAGGCCAAGCCCAGAACAAATAAAAGGAACCACGCATGAAGACTGCAGTCCTCGGAACCGGCATTGTCGGCCGCACCATCGCCACCCGGCTGGCGGAGCTCGGCCACACCGTGGCTGTTGGCACCCGCAACCCGGACGCCACGCTCGCCCGCACTGAAGCCGACGCCATGGGCACCGAACCCTTCGCCACCTGGGCTGCCGCTAACCCGGGCATTACGCTGACCACCTTTGCCGGCGCCGCCGCCGGGGCGGAGCTCATCGTCAATGCCACCAACGGCAACGCATCGCTGGAGGTCCTGGCGCAGGCCGGCGCGGAGAGTCTTGACGGCAAGGTTGTCCTGGACATCGCCAACCCGCTGGACTTCAGCCACGGCATGCCCCCAACACTGTTCGTGAAGGACACCGATTCGCTCGGCGAGCAGATCCAGCGCGCATTCCCCGCCGCCCGCGTGGTGAAGTCGCTCAACACCATGAACGCCGACCTCATGGTGCACCCGGCCGCCCTTCCCGAAGCCAGCAGCGTCTTCGTCTCCGGAAACGATGCGGATGCCAAGTACGTTGTCACGGGACTGTTGAAGGATTTCGGCCACCAGGACATCATTGACCTCGGGGACATCTCCACTGCCCGCGGCACCGAAATGCTCCTCCCTGTCTGGCTTCGTCTCTGGGGCGCTTTGGGCACTCCCGCGTTCAACTTCAAGATCGTTCGCTGACCGGCCCGCAAGGCGAAAAAGGATGGCCTCCATGCACGGAACCGTGGCGCTGGTGACCGGCGCGGGGAGCGGCCTGGGACAGGCCGTGGCCACGGGCCTTGCACGCGAAGGCGCCCTGGTTGTGGTGGTGGGGCGCTCCCCCGCGCGTGCGGAAGAGGCGGCTAATGTCATCCGCCGCCTCGTCCCGTCGGCGCTGCTGGAGCCGCTGGCCTGCGACCTTTCGGTCCAGTCCTCGATCACTGCCGCCGCGGCGGACTTCCAGTCGCGCCACAGCAGACTCGACGTCCTGGTGAACTCCGCGGGCGTATTCCGCAAGGAGCGCCAGGTCACTCCCGACGGGCTGGAACTGACGTTCGCCACCAACGTCATGGCGTACTTCCTGCTCACCAACCTGATGCTTAACGCGCTCAGGAACGCGGCAGCAGCGGCCGGGACGGCCCGGATCGTGAACATCGCGTCCAGGTACGGCAACACCAAACTCAACTTTGACGACCTCCAGACCGCCAAGGGCCGGTACAGCTTCCTGCGCTCCACGCCACCCACCATGCTGGCCCGGGTCCTCCTCACCCAGGAGTTCACCGAACGGCTGCGCGGCTCGGGAGTGGCGGCCAACGCCGTCCACCCGGGCCTGGTCAGGAATACGTCGCTGCTGAAGGACGTCGGCGGCCCGTTCCGCCTGCTCACCAATACCTTCGGCGCACCGGCAGAAAAGGCGGCAGACACTGCCCTTTGGCTGGCCGCGTCAAAGGAAACGGCGGGCGTTTCCGGAAAGCTCTGGGCAAAGCGCAAGGAACTTGCCACGCCCGGCATGGGATCGGACCCGGAGGCCCGCAGGCGCCTGTGGGACGCCTGCGCCGGCCTGGCCCACCTGCCCTGACGCCACGAGTCAGTAGTTGCGGCGGTGCTTCAGGCGGGGAATGACGACGGCGAACACGGCCGCCGCGGCAAACCCCAGCAGGCCCGTGGCTGAGATCCCCGGACCCAGGGAGGCCAGCGCGGTCACCCCGGAGAGGAGGACGGGGCCGCCGGTGGAGCCCGCGTCCGCCATGAACCGCCAGAGCCCCAGGAACTGGCCGCGGCCGCGGTCCGGCGAGAAGTCGGCGCCCAGGGTCATCACCAGCCCGGAGCTGATGCCGTTGCCAAAGCCGATCAGCAGCGCCGCCAGCAGCAGCCCCACGAAGGAACCGGTGAGCGGGATCAGGAGCAGCGCCGTTCCCATGAGCAGCGTTGACGGGACCGCCACCCACTGCCGCCCCTTGCGGTCCATCAGTTTCCCGGCGGGATAAAACACCAGCATGTCGATGGCACCGGAGAGCCCGTAGATCAGGGAGGCGGAGGTGGCGTCCATGCCCAGGTGGTCCGCCCAGAGCGGGATCACCACCTGCCGCGAGGACCGCAGCGCACTGAGCAGCAGGATTCCCACGCCCAGCGAAAGGAATACGCCGGCATGCGACACCGCCACGCTCCGAAGCGTGGGCTGGGGGCCCGCGGCCCCGCCCAAGGGGAGGTCCGGCGTCGCAAGATCCGGGATGGTGAGGGACAGCAGCGCGGCGGCGGCCATGGCCACCACCCCCACCCAGTAGGCCCCCGCGATGCCAAAGAACTGCATCGCCGCGGCTCCCGCGAACGGGCCGATGAAGACGCCGATGCGGTTCACGCCGCCCAGCGTGGACAGCGCCCGGGCGCGGAACGCCACCGGGACCGCCTCCGTGAGGTACTTCTGCCGGGCCAGGCCAAACACCGCCCCGGACATCCCGACGACGGCCATGGCCACCGCGAGTAGCAACAGTCCGTTCGGGGCCACGGCGGAGGTTGCGGCGGCCGCCAGCGCCAGGCCGGCAGCGACGGCGGCGCCCACGATGGACCAGCGTTCGCCGAAGCGAAGGGTCACCAGGGACGCCGGCAGGTTGAAGAACCAGGAACCCAGCCCGATCAGGGTGACGATCAACGCTGCCACGGCCACCGAGGCGCCCAGCTCGCGGGCAGACAATGCCACCACCGGAAGAATGGCGCCGGTTCCGATCCCGTAGAGCAGCGTGGGTCCGAAAGCGGCCACGGCAATGCTGCGCAGGCTGAAGGGCGGGGAGTCATCCAGGGAAGTCATCAGATTTATCCTATGGCTGCCCCTTCACACCACAGGACCTGACTCAACCGGGAACAGCTCAGCGGGGCTTGGGCTCGAATCCGGCCAGGGCGCGGAACAGATTGACCACTTCCACCACGGCGCCGATGACCGAGCCCACGATCCCGAGCACCAGGAGCACCCGCACCACCACCGGCCAGCCGGACCAGCCGTCGCCGAAGTCGAACGGAAAGACCTCCCACAGACGCAGCATGGCAGCTACTCCGAAGCCCATGACAACAATATTGCCCAGTGCCAGGAGGGCCCGGGCGCGGATCACCACGCAGACCAGGTTCACGATGATGCCCGCGATCAGGGACGCGTTGATGAGGTCAAGGGCCCGGTCCATGTCCGCTGTCAGGAACGGCAGCACCTGCCACCCCGGCCAAATGTTGATCCCGTACAGCAGCAGGGCGTTGACGATGGCCGAGCCAAGGTTGCCGCTGGGCCGGGTGGTTGTCCTGTCCGCCATGCCAACAGGGTCCGGCACAACAGCCATGCCCAGAAGTGCCGAAGGTCCCCCGGCCTCCCGTTAACCAGGCGTCCGGGACGCTCAAACCTGAACACTGAACGGGCCGTTCGGCCCTGTCTCACGGCCCCGAGTGCCAACGACGCTGGATAGTGGAGGTGGTGGCAATGTTTACTCTTCGCACCATGGGCGGCATCGCCCTCTTAATGGCTGGAAGCAGCTGGTTGTGGATCACGCCCACGTTCGCCACCCGCGGCGTGAACACGTCCAGCATCTGGTGGAACATCACCATGGTGCTTGCGCTGCTGACGGTTCTGGGATTCCTGGTTGCCACGTGGGGGTTGTTTGCCCGGTGGAGCTGGTGGGAATACGCGGCCCTGGCTTCGGCGGCCCTTGGGCTTGTGGCCTTGGTGCCGTTCTGGTTCGCGGCCATTGGCGGGGGCGAAACAGTCGGGACTACGGCGTGGAATGTGTTCGTTCACGTCCTGATGGTGGCCGGTGTGGCGGTGCTGCTGCTGGTGCCGCCGCTGGAGCGGTGGGTGGACCAGCAGGTCATGGGCTAGCCGGGAATCAGTACCCTTCCAGGACTTCCCTGGCCTTGCCGTTTGCCGCCGCGTTAATCAATTCCTCTGCCACGAGGTGCAGCTTGACGTTGGCGTGCTGGCTCCTGGCGGCCAGGACCTGGAACGCCGACTCGGCATCCAGGCTGCGCAGGGCCATGACCATGCCTTTCGCCTGCTCGATGACCGCCTTGTGCCCGAACGCGCCCTCGATGGCCTCGGACGCGGCATGCTGGGACTCGATGCGCAGGCTCTGGGTCACGTCCACCATGAAGCCGCGTGCCTGCTCCACCCGTCCGGAAGGTGCGGTGACGGCCTGGATGGCCGAAAAGACGCGCCGCTCCCTGCCCCGGGCGTCCATGATCCGGTGCAGGAGTGCGCCCTGGCCGCCGCCCTCAAGCAGGTCCGCCCACAGTGCCCGCACCGGTTCCCGGTCCACCGGGTGCTTGTGGGCCATCAGCACGTCAAAGGTGGGTACCACATCGCCTGGCCGCAGCCCGTGAATGGCGAACATGCCCTCGGACCACTGCATGTTTCCGGAGGCGACGTCCAGCTCAAAGGTCCCTGAGGGACAGACCGCGGTAACGGGCAGCGGGAAGAGGTAGGCATCCAGCTTCGACCACATACATGCCTCCTAATAGTCGCCTGCCCCGTGCGGGTTTCTGGCCTAAGAGTAGCTGAATGCGGCGGCCGTCAGGTCCCCTGTTCGCTGGCGGCAGGACGCGGATTAGGGGGTCACAAAACCGGCGTGGAGGAGTAGCGTTCGCCTTATGGGGCGCTGAAGCGCGTCCCAATCCAAGGGAAGGTCAATTCATGGGTGAGGCATGGATCCGGACGCTGGGCAACGGGCTGGTCCGGGCAGATCGGGTCACCGAGATTTCATCCACCCGCGGGTCCCTGTATGAGGACCAGGGGTATTCATTGAAGGTCATCGTGGACGGCAAGGGCCACGTGTTGATTGACGACGGCGGGCTGCAGGGGTCCATGCCGGAGCGGCTGGAATACGCCAGGCACATGGAGGACGCCCTGCTGCTGGCCATTGACGAGGCACGCGAGAACGACGCATCGATGGTGATCTCCTACGAGCCGGAGCGTGAGCGCTGGTCCGCAGCTCCAGTTTCAGTATTAACCGGGCGGCTTCCCGAAGTCGTCTGACATCCGCGCAGCGTGCTGCCCGGGCAACCGTGGGTGCCCGGGCAGCGGTGCTCAGCTGTGCGTTGGTTCCTCCACGAGCGCCGTGGCGATGCTGGCGGCGTCATCCAGTGCGGCCAGGAAGCGTTCGGCGTCCAGTGCTGCGGCGCAGCCGGTGCCTGCCGCGGTAATGGCCTGGCGGTAGCGGTGGTCCACGGCGTCGCCGCAGGCAAAGACACCGGTCAGGTTGGTGCACGTGGTGGGGGCGTCCACCTTGATGTAGCCTTCCTCGTCCAGGTCCACCTGGCCTGCCACCAGCTCGGTGCGGGGCAGGTGTCCGATGGCCACGAAGATGCCGGTGGCGTCCTGGTGCCGGGTCTCGCCGGTGCGGGTGTCCGTGAGGGTGACGCCGGTGACCTTGCCGTCGCCGTGGATGGCGGTCACCGCGGAGTTCCAGGCGAAGCGGATCTTGGGGTTGTCCTTGGCGCGCTGGGCCATGATGCGGGAGGCGCGCAGTTCGCCCTTGCGGACCACCACGGTCACGGTCTTGCCGAACCGGGTCAGGAAGGTGGCTTCCTCCATCGCGGAGTCGCCGCCGCCCACCACGATGATGTCCTGGTCGCGGAAGAAGAAGCCGTCGCAGGTGGCGCACCAGGAAACACCGTGGCCGCTGAACTTCTTCTCCTCCGGCAGGCCCAGTTCCTTGTACGCGGAACCGGTGGCCAGGATGACGGCCGGCGCCTCGTAGGTTTCCCCGCCGCCGGTGACCACGCGCTTGAGGTGACCCTTCAGCTCAACGGACGTGGCGTCGTCGTACTCGATGCGCGCGCCGAACCTTTCCGCCTGCTGCTGCAGCCCGTCCATCAGCTCCGGACCCTGGATGCCGCCGGGGAAGCCGGGGAAGTTTTCCACCTCGGTGGTGTTCATCAGCGCGCCGCCGGCGGTCACGGACCCGGCCAGGACCAGGGGGTTCAGGCCGGCGCGGGCGGCATAGATGGCCGCGGTGTAGCCGGACGGTCCGGACCCGATGATGATCAACTGCTCTTTACTCATGAATTGTCCTTCGATGGCGGTACTACTGGGCGTCCGCGTGCTGCGCGGGCAGGAGCTCGGTGATCAGCTGTTCAACGCGTGCCTTGATCTCGTCACGGATGGGACGGACAGAGTCAACGCCCTTGCCGGCCGGATCCTCCAGCACCCAGTCCTCGTAACGCTTGCCCGGGAAATAGGGGCACTCGTCACCGCAGCCCATGGTGATCACCACGTCCGATTCTTTCACTGCCTCGGTGGTGAGCACCTTCGGGACCTCGGCGGACATGTCGATACCCACCTCGGCCATGGCCTCGACGGCGGCCGGGTTCACCTTGTCCGCCGGCTGGGACCCGGCGGAGCGGACCTCGATGGCACCCCTGGACAGGGAGGTGAGGAAGGCGGCAGCCATCTGCGACCGGCCGGCGTTGTGGACGCAGACAAAGAGGACAGACGGCTTTCCTGCGGGGTCGGTGCTCATGGGTACTCCTCAAACTGATTGGAAACTGCGTTCGGTGTAATAAACGTCACCCGTGTTGCGTGGATCACATTGATTGCCTAATCTAGTTGAGGCTTAAGCAAACAGGCCACGCAAGAAGCTGCAGCGTCGCAGCCAATGCCGGGGAAGGCTTTACATCTTGAACTCTAAGCTGAACATCGTGGTCCGGGTGGATCTGGACCGTAGCAAGGCCAAGGTGATTGCAACGGGGCATATCACCATTCACAGCATCAACGCCCTCTATGTCGTGGCAAAGCGTGCCAACTCCCTCCGGGGAGGCCTGGACCTGGAGCTGGACATTTCCAGCGCCTGGGTGGACCAGGAAGCGCTGGACATGCTCCGCGCCTGCTCTGAAACAAGGCACCTGCCCGCCAAAATCGATCCGGACCAGGCATCCTGCACCATCAGTGTGCTGGCCGACCGCCGACATCGGCGCCAAACGGCAGGCCGCCTGGCCGCATAAATTTTCCGGCCGCTCGCCGAGCCCAATTTTCGGGCCAGAGCCGGCCGACCCATCGCCTCGCTTCTCGCTCCAACCGCCCGGAGTGCAGCTGCATCTGAACAAACGGATGGCTGCACTTCGGGGCGGCGGAGCTTTTTTCAGCACTACAGCAGCTGAACACCCGCGCGCAGGACGTCCTCAAGTTCCTCAACGGTGAGGCCGGCGGCCCTGCTCAGCGCGTCGCGCCCAGCCCCAAGCTTCGCAGCACTCCGGAGTACGCTCCCGAACCGCTCCTGGGCCGCGTCAAGCTCCCACTGCAGGCTCTCCACCCGCGCCGAGGCCAACCGGACGGCTTCCAGCGGATCGCCGGCGGGTCCGTCATCCACCGTGTGGCCACACGCACAGCTCCATTGGTCCGAGCCCAGCTCCAGCGGCGCCCACCCCAGGGATGCTATGGGAACCGGACCTGCTGTCATGGGCGCACCGCAGTGGAAGGGTGCCGCCGAGTCACGGGGCTCCATGTCCCCTGCCGACTGAAACGGAAGCTCAACGTTACTCTCGGCACGCATCAACTGTTCCGGCGCCTGAGGTTCAAGTACTGCAGTCATGCGATCCGCCACCGTCCGATAGTTAACTAACAATGTAGCTAGCCTAACTAGGATTAGCTGGTTGTCTACTGGGGAGTAGCGCCCACCCGTGAATCAATGGAGTCCAGCGCTTCCCGCATCCGCACCAGGAAGTGCAGGACGGCCTTGATCTCCTCGGACGACAGCGATTCAGCAGCTTCCAGCATGCGCTTGTGCATCTGGTTGAGGTTGTGCCGGACTTCCTCATCAGCTCCTGGCGTTGGCCGAAGGATGACGGCACGCCGGTCTGACGGGTGCGGCTCCCGGGTAACGTAACCGCTTGCCACGAGCCGGTCCACGAGGCTGGTCATCGAAGCCGAGGTAATCCCCAGGCGGGCGGCAAGTTCCGTGGGGCGGATTCCAACGCCGGCTGCATCTGCATCAATGAGGTAGCGGAGCGCCAGCAGGTCTGTCTCCCCCATCGCGGCCGAGGAGCGGGTGCGCCGTCGCATGGCGCTTTCCGAACTACGGAATTCCCGGAGGGCGCTGATGACGTCGACAGCTCCGGGCTGTGCGTCCGCAGCAGGCGCGTACCAGGAGCGTTCGCTTGCACCATGGGGGTTCATGCGAATTCCTTCGATATCCTACTTGCTTGGCTGTCTAACAAACCCATGCTAGCCCACTTGTTCCGCCCCCACCTCCACAACGTTGAAAAGCAAGGCAAGTACCTGCGCAGGTAGCCGGAGGAAAAGTAGAGTACCGGCTACTCGTGCCCTCCTCCGGCCGGCCCCATAAGTTTCTATGAAACCCTCGGCACCACAGCCAAGGGGCACGACAATACGGGGGTGCAGGGTGGCAGGTGGCCCGGCAAACAACGCGGAGCCCGAGCGGCAGGGGTTCCTGCTGGATTTGGTGACAGGGGCCGACGACGATGCAGCGTCCCTGCAGCAGCTCGCCGTTGCCGCCTCCCGCTGGATCAGTGCCACGGCCGGGAGTGCCATTGAGTGTGCCACCGTGCTGCACCGGCAACGGTCCTGTCCTGCCAGCGCCGGGAGCACGCCGGCCGCGGCGAGCCTGGCAGCGGAGGACGAAAACGGGGATGGCCCCGCAGCGATGGGGTTGGCGCTGCCTGCGCCGGCAGTGGTCAACCAGGGCGGGACCCGGTGGCAAACGTACCGGAGGCGGTTGATGGACAGGGGTTTTGGCGCGGCCCTGGCAGTTCCCCTGGAACTGCAGCCGGGCTCTACCGGGGCGCTGGTGTTCCTGGGACCGGCAGACTACTTTTTCAGTGCCAGGGTGGTTGACGAGGCAGCCTGGTTCGCTGGGGTGGCGTCACACAGCCTGAAACTGGCCCTTGACGTGCATGGCGTCATCCGCGCGGGCGACAACCTGAAACAGGTTCTGGAGAGCAGGACAAGCATCGACGTTGCCTGCGGCGTGATCATGGCACAGAACCGCTGTTCCTACGCGGAGGCGTTTGGCAAACTCGCCGGCACCTCGCGGCACCGCAACTTGAAGGTCCGCAGCGTTGCGGAGGGCATCCTGAGGTCGCTGCCCAGCGGCGCGCCGGTAACGCGGTTCGAGCCACCAGCCATCGCGTAAGTACTGCCGCGAAGAATCCTGGTGCCGAGCCCCGGCCCCAACTGGTGCGGCGCCCTTGACTAGTGCCGCGCCCGGAACCGGATAAGGCCTGCCGCCACCAGCCCGGCACACCCGAGTGAAGCCAGCATGCCGCCGAGAGCCACGAAGTAATCGGTAATGGTCATTGTCCTGCGCTCCTTCCGTACTGCCTGATGAGCCCAAGCTATGCCGCCAAACTCAGCGTTCCCCGAAGGATCGCCAGCAGGTTTGGTCAAGATCCGGTAAAGGAAAAGTGCGGCGATCCACATACTTTGGCCTGCGATCTTCTCTTTGTCGGGGCGTTCCGTATTATTCATGCATGTGGACAAAACAAAGCCAAAGCTTCTGCCCCACCTGCGGCAGAACCACCAATCACGTCACGCACTTCCACAAGGACGACGCCGGCGCCCTGGTTGCTGACGTCCGCTGCGCTGAGTGCCCCGAGATCGCCGGGGCGGTCGCCTAGCTAGTTTGGTTCCCCGAAGACGGCGATCCAGCGTCCCCGACGGAGGCATGGCGACGCACGACGGCGAAAATCACCAATGCGGCGGCCTGGACCACCGTGACGGTCACCGCCAGGGCAGGAACTGAGAATTCGTAGAGCAGGCCAATAAGGAAACTCCCGGCCAGCCAGGCAAGGCCGTAGCACGCGGTAAACATCCCATAGGCACTCCCCCGCCGGGCCGGCGGCGCCAGCCCCGCGACCCCGGCGCGCATGGTGCTCTCCTGGACACCCATCGCCGCTCCCCACACCAGCACCCCTGCCACTGCCAGCGCGGTGTTGTTGCTGAAGCCCAGCCACGGGACCGCTGCGGCCAGGACCGGCAGGACCAGGAGAACCTTCAACCCCACCCGGTCAAAGAGCCAGCCGGAAACCAGTGCAGCCACGGCGTCCACTCCCATGGCTGCGGCATAGAGCACCGGGACCAGTGCCGGCGCCAGGAGTCCGGTGGCCACCAGGTGGAAGGACAGCAACCCGAACGTGGCATAGCCGAACATGGTCAGGCTGCTGAAGGCGGCGTACAGCCAGAACTCGCGGGGCATCGCGGGCCGGGGCTTGGCTGGCTTCGCGATGTCGGGCTGCCCGGCGATCGGCCGGCCGGAGGTTGGCTGCCCGGAAGTGGGCTGCGGGCCGGCGGCTGGCTGGGCGGATATAGACTGCCCGCCGGCTGCCTCGTAGACAGCAGGATCAGGAACCCGGCGCCTCAGCCACAACAGGATCAGCATGGCGCCGAGCCCCGGAACAGCGAGCAACAGAAACCCCGGCCCGTAGCTGCCGGAAAGCGCCAGGGCCGCCCCCACCAGCAGCGGCCCCACCACCGCCCCCACCTGGTCCAGCGCTTCGTGCAGCGCGAACGCCTTGCCCTGCCCCAGCGAGGATCCGGCCTCTGCCAGCATGGTGTCCTTGGCGGGGCTCCGCACCGCCTTGCCCAGCCGCTCGGTGAGGACCAGCAGGCAGGCTATCCACAGCGCATCGGTGATTCCCAGCAACGGCACAGACACCGCGGTCAGGGCATACCCGCTGATGGCGAGCGTCCAGCGCAGGCCCGGCCGGTCTGCCAGCCGGCCGAACACCAGGCGGAGGACCAGCGCCACGGCCTCGCCCGCGCCCGTGACCACGCTGACCAGGAGTGCTGACGCGCCCAGTGCACCCAGATATGGTCCGGTGACACTCCGGGCCCCTTCGTAGACCATGTCCATCAGGGAGCTGACCAGCCCGAAAACCAGGATGAAGCGGATGGCAGTCATGGGCGCCGCAGGAACAGTCCCGCCGGTGCTACCGCTGGTGCGCATGCTCCCGGACCTGTGCTGGGGCGCGGCCTGACGCAGCCCGACTGGATGCAGCGCGGCCCGGACGGGTCACCGCCAGGATCACCCCGATGCCGGCCAGCGACGAAACCATGGCCGACCCGCCGTAGGAGATGAACGGCAGCGGCACGCCGATCACCGGCAGCAGTCCGCTGACCATGGCGATGTTGATCACCGCCTGCCCCAGGATCCAGGTGATCACGCTGCAGGCCACGATCCTGGAGAAGGTGTCCGTGGTCCGGGCGATGGTCTTGAACACCGCGATGGCCAAAATGGCGAACAGGCCCAGCACCAGCAGCGTGCCGGCCAGCCCCAGTTCCTCGCCCAGGATCGAGAAGATGAAGTCGTTGTGGGCTTCCGGGATCCAGTTCCACTTCTGCCGGCTCTGCCCCAGGCCCACGCCGAACCAGCCGCCGGAGGCCAGGGCGTAAGCGCCGTGCTGCGCCTGGTAGCCCACTCCCTGCGCGTCCTCCTCCGATCCCATGCCCAGCCAGGAGGAGATCCGGCCCATGCGGTTGCCGCTGGTGGCCGCGAGCAGCAGCGCTGCCACCGCGCAGATCAGCCCGGCCACCGAGAACACTTTCATCCGGACCCCGCCGTAGAACATGGTGGCGGCAAGGATCATCATGATGATCATGGTGGTGCCCAGGTCGTGTCCCAGCCCCACGATCAGCATGATCAGTCCCCCGGCAGGACCCAGCGGAACAATGGCATGTTTCCAATTAGCCAGCAGGGCCTGCTTCCGGTCCAGGATGCCCGCGCCCCACACAATCAGCGAGAGCTTGGCGAATTCGGACGGCTGCGCGGTGAAACCACCCACGCTCAGCCAGTTCCGGTTGCCGTTCACGGACATACCCAGCGGCGTGAACACCAGCACCAGGGCAACCAGGGAACCGATCAGCAGCGGCCAGCCCAGCCACCGGATCCGCCGGACGGGCATCCGCGCCAGCACCAGCATGATCACCACGCCTGCCACGGTCCACATGGCCTGCTTGAGCGGAAGATCGTACGGATTGTTGCCTGCCGCCACGGATTCCACGGACGACGCCGATGCCACCTCCACGAGTCCGATCGCCGAGAGCGTGAGGACTACCGCCAGGATCAGGGGCCGGAGGCGTCCCGGGGAGTCATCCTCCAGCCACACCGCCAGTTTGCCCAGCCCGCGCCGGGCAGGACGGCCCGTCACGCGCTGCTTTTGTCCTGTATTCATCTGTCCGTTCCTCAACCTGCACAGCAGGGCTTCCCCCATGGCCGGGCCCATCTCCGGGGCGGGTACCGCCGAGAAAAAAGAGTACGCCCTTTGCCGTTATCTGGACGGTGGCGGCGCGGCTGAGGGCCGCCGTTCTTAGGGAATTGCCAGCTTGGGCCTGTAGGGTAGCGGAAATCCGTCCCCTCTTGAAGGTTATTTTGCCGTGTTCGGTTCCAGAAAATCCCCCGGCCCGGACCAGGTTGGCACCAGCCGCCCCGCCTACCCCGGCCAAGGCGACCTGTACGCCGAAAGCTCGGTCCGCCGTCGTCCGGTGCGACGCACCCCGCGCTGGCTGAAGGCCATTACCGCCGTGGTGTCCCTGCTGCTCCTGGGCGCCGTGGCCTTCGGCGGTTACTGGGCATGGCGCCTGCAGTCCAACATCAGCACCTCGGAGCTGACGGCCGGCGGGCAGCGGACCGAAGGGGCGGTGAATGACAGCAAGGACCGCCTGCAGATCCTGGTCCTGGGCTCGGACACCAGGGACGGAAGCAACAGCCGGTACGGCGCGGCGGAAGACTCCTCCGGGTACGGGCAGTCCGATGTGATGATGCTGCTGGACATTTCGGCTGACAACAAGCATGTGAATGTGGTCAGCTTCCCGCGCGACCTGCTGGTGGACGTGCCCAAATGCACGGACCCCAAAACCAGCCAGTCATACCCCGTGCAACAGGACGTCATGATCAACAGCGCCATGGCACAGGCGGGCATCGGCTGCGCGGTGGACACCGTGAACAAGCTGACCGGCCTGGAAGTGGACCACTTCATGATGGCCGATTTCAACGCGGTGAAGGAACTGTCCAATGCCGTGGGCGGCGTGGAGGTCTGCGTCAGCGATGCCGTGCACGATCCTGACAGCGGATTGAACCTGCCTGCCGGCACCTCCCAGGTGCAGGGCGAACAGGCCCTGGCGTTCCTGCGCACCCGGCACGCCTTCGCCAACGGCGGGGACCTCGGCCGCATCCAGGCCCAGCAGGGCTTCCTGGCCTCGCTCAGCCGCAAGCTCAAGTCAGAGGGAACCCTGGGCAACCCGCAGAAGACCCTCACGATCGCCGATACCATCACCAGGAACCTGACGGTCGATTCGGGCCTGTCCTCCGTCCCGTCGCTGCTGACCATCGTCAACCGGCTGAAGAACATCGATCCGGCCAACGTCAACTTCATCACTGCGCCCACCATGCCGGCGCCGGAGGACCCCAACCGGCTGGCCCTGGCTGAACCGGCGGCCGCCAACTTCTTCGCGGCGCTGCGCAACAGCCCGGACCTGAGCCAGCCTGCCCCGGCCGCGCCCACGGAGACGCCCGCCACTCCCGCGGCACCCGCCTATGACAAGTCACTGCAGCCCGTCTCAGTAGCCAACGGCACGGGCGTAACAGGGCGGAGCAACGCCATCGCCGGACTGCTCTCGGACGCCGGCTTCACCAACCTGGCCAAGCTGCAGGCCCAGGCGCAGGACAAGACCATGGTGTACTACTCGGCAGGCTTCGAGGACGTCGCCGCGGATGTGGCCGCGCTGTTCGGCCTGCCGGCAGCCAGCATCCAGCAGGTGGCGAACATCCAGGGCGTGCAGCTGTACGCCGGCACTGACTTTGCCACGGGCACCAAACCCGCCGCGCCGCCGTCGTCCAGTGAATCCCCCGGCGGTGTGGTGGCCCAGACCGGCAGCGACCAGACCTGCCAGTCCGCCAACCCGGTGGGATAGTACGCGTCACGCGGGATGGCAGTTGACGGCAATCACACACGCCGCGACTGCTGCCAAGTCCCATCTCGGGGAGGGTTCACCTTTGCCTGAATACATCGGTAGATGTACTTTAGAAGGCATGCAGACCCTCACCCACGCTCCGGTCCTGGCGCGCTTTGGTTATGCCGTATCGGACCCCACCCGCGCCCGCGTGCTCCTGGCACTCGCGGAAGCCCCGGCCTATCCCTCTGACCTCGCGGACAGCCTGGGGGTGTCCCGGCAGAGCATGTCCAACCATCTGACCTGCTTGCGTGGCTGCGGACTGGTGGTGGCGGTTCCGGATGGGCGGCGGAGCCGCTATGAGCTGGCGGACGGCCGGATCGGCCATGCCATCAAAGACCTGATCAACGTTGTCCTCGCGGTGGACCCTGCCTGCTGCGCCCCGGACGGGGAGTGCTTCGCATGACCGGCACACTCCACTCCTCCACAGTAGAACGCCGGCAAGTGCTGAGCCGCCGGATCAGGCTTTTCGCGGCGGCCACCATCACCTACAACGTCATCGAGGCCATCGTGGCGCTGTGGGCGGGCGGCGTGGCCGATTCCTCCGCCCTGATCGGCTTCGGCCTGGATTCGGTGATCGAGGTAGCCTCCGCGCTGGCGCTGTCCTGGCAGTTCTCCGCCAAGGACCCGGAGCGGCGTGAGCATCTGACCCTGCGGATCATTGCCGTCTCGTTCTTCGCCCTGGCCGCCTTCGTGACCATCGATTCCATCCGTTCCCTGGCGGGCGGCGGGGAAGCCCAGCACTCCCTGCCCGGCATCCTCATTGCGGCGCTTAGCCTGGCCGTCATGCCGGTCCTGTCCTGGGCCCAGCGGCGGGCCGGCCGGGAACTTGGTTCGCGGACGGCGGTGGCCGATTCCAAGCAGACGCTGCTGTGCACCTATCTCTCCGCCGTCCTGCTGGTGGGCCTGGTCCTGAACAGCACCCTGGGATGGTGGTGGGCCGATGCAGGCGCGGCGCTGGTGATCGCCGGCATCGCCGTGCGTGAAGGCATCAACGCCTGGCGCGGCGACGCCTGCTGTGCCGTTCCACATGCACAGGCGGACGAAGCCGAGAACAGCGCCTGCTGCTCCGACTGCTCCAGCCCCGCCCCGCCGCAGCCCCTGGGCATGCCCACCCTCCGGAAGGACTGACGCTGCAGCTGGGACTGCCTCAGTTGACCAGCTGTCCCGCAGGCCGGGGTTCCGCCGCCGGCTGCCTGGCAGCAGCACCTGCCGGGGCGGCAGGCCCCGGCGTCGAAGCTCCAGGCGTTGAAGGGCCAGCAGCGGAGACCCCAGCAGGTGAAGGCCCGGAAGGTGAACGCACGACGCCGGGCTCCAGCCTTTCGTTCGCCCAGCGCCTGAGGGGCCGCTCAACAAAGCGGAAGGACGCGTAAGCCAGCAGCACGGTAAGGACTGCGGTCAGCGCGATGCGGAGCGGCAGCGCCGGGATCAGGGGCATCAGCAGCAGGTAGACCGGCAGGTGCCAGAGGTACATGCCGTAGGACAGGTCGCGGCCGGGGCGGGCAAGCCAGGGATGGCTGAGGATGCGTGAGAGGAAGCCGGCCGGCTGGAGCACCAGGGAGCCGATCAGCACCGCGGACAATAAGGCGAGCGCCGCGGGCCCGAATGTCCAGAACACGTTGAACCAGTCGCCGGGGGTGTCCGGTTCCTTGAGCAGGAACAGTGCGGCCACCAGGGTGATCCCGGCCAGCGGGGCGCCCCAGCGCGCTGCAGATGCCAGGGTGAGGTGCAGCCGCGAACCGTGCCGCACGGCAGTAAACAGGAGGGCCAGCGCGCAGCCGATCAGCAGCTCGTCCGCGCGGGTGTCCGGCCCGTTGTAAATGCGGTCCAGCGGCTCGCCGGCGTTCACCATCAGGAACCGGTTCAGCACGAAGATGGCGGCCAGGGCCGCGGTGACCAGGGCTGTGGTACGGACTTTCCAGAAGCGGAGCATCGCCAGCAGGAGCAGCGGCCACACGAGATAGAACTGCTCTTCGACGGCGAGGGTCCAGGTGGGGCCGAGGGTTTCACCGGCAATGGAGTCGCCGAACATGCCAAAGTGGGCCAGGTTCATCACGTAGGCGGCGGCGGGGAGGACGAAGCCCGCCTGCCCGCCCCAGCCGGAGGCCGGGAACACGAATCCGACGGCGAGAATCACCGCGCAGAGCGCCAGCAGCGCCGGCCAGAGCCGGGCAAGGCGCTTGGCGTAGAAGATGCCCAGGTGCAGCCGGCCGGTGGCGATCCGTTCCTTCATGATCAGCAGCGTGATCACAAAGCCGCTCAGCGTGAAGAACACGTCCACGCCGATGGATCCGCCCGGCATCGAGTCCGTGGCCGTGTGGAAGAAGAACACACCCGCTACGGCGACCGTCCGGAGCCCGTCCAAGGCGTGCTTGCGCCCGGCGATCAGCCCTGTTCCGGGCGCCGCCGCGCGTTCCTGTGCTGGCAAAATTCCGCTGCTTGACCTCAAAACCACCAAGCAATCATATATAACGTTTCCATAACTGCGCTGGACGCAGGCTGGATGAACGCTGGCAGGACGACCAAAAATCCGTGCCTTGTGGCCGGTCCCCGCTGCTTCTAGATTGAGCAGATGGCGGATCAGGACATGGCAGACGACCTTGAGCAGCTTGTGGATCTGGTGGCCGGCATGGAGGACATCAAATCGGTCCTCGACGGCCTGACGGAGGTGGCGGCGGCCACCATGACCGGCACCACGGGAGTACCCATCGAATGTGCTGTCACGCTGCACCGGCGCAAGCGCTCAGCCACCATTGGCGGCAGCAGCGGCACGGCCATAGTCCTTGACCGGATTGAACAAACGCTGGGGGACGGTCCCTGCGTGGACGCTTTGGAAAGCGGCGTTCCCGTCCTCCTGGGGGATGTTTCGTCCGACCGGCGCTGGCCGGATTACCGCAGCGCCCTGTCCGCGGCGGGAATTGCCAGCGCCCTGGGCATCCCCATGAAACTGGATGACGACGCCGGGGCCGTCCTGGACTTTTTCGCTCCGGTCAGCGGGCGCTTCAGTGAGCAGGCGGTGGCCGATGGGGTCAGGTTCGCCGGGATGGCGGGAAAAGCGCTGCGGCTCGCCGTCCGGATCGTGTCAGCGGACCAGCGTGCCGAACACCTGAAAGCGGCCATGGACACCAGGACCGTCATTGACCTCGCCTGCGGGATCATCATGGCCCAAAGCAAGTGCAGCAAGGAGGCTGCCTTCCAGCTTCTCCGCAACGCTTCGAACACCAGGAATCAAAAGCTCAACGATCTGGCCCAGACGTTGGTGGACCGGTTTGCAGGCCAAGGAGCGGCGGAAGCGTACTTCGACGACTGAGGGCTTCCGCTCCGCCCCCGCGGCCCCTTCCCGCTCAGGGAGCCCCCTGTTAGCATGACGCGTGCCGACAACGGTGTCCGCCTTCTAAGGAGTTTCCCGCATGCCCACGCAACTTAATCCCTACCTGAGCTTTCGCAACAATGCCCGTGAAGCCATGGAGTTCTATAAGGACGTCTTTGGCGGCGAACTGAACATCGGCACGTTCGCAGAATTTCAGGCCAGCCAGGATCCTTCCGAAGACCAACTGGTCATGCACGCGCAGCTGGACACGCCGTCGGGCTTCACCCTGATGGCGTCGGACACGCCGCAGCGCATGGACTATTCCCCCGGAAACACGTTCAGTGTGTCCCTCAGCGGCGACGACGACGCAGAACTGAGGGGCTACTGGGAGAAGCTGTCCGACGGCGGCACCGTGACAATGCCGCTCCAAACGGCCATCTGGGGTGACTCCTTTGGCATGTGCACGGACAAATTCGGCGTCCAGTGGCTGGTGAACATCGCCGGCCCCAAGCAGTAGCCCGGGCCCGGGCAGCCCCTCAGCACCACGTGTCGAGGGCCCCGGCAAGCCCATCCGCTGAGCCGTCGCCCACCCAGGCCACGTACCCGTCGGGCCGGACCAGGACTGCCGTGGGCGCTGGTACCGGGCCCAGCACTGGAAGCTGCCACGCGCCGTCGTACCTTGCCCGAACGTGCCTGACCCTCCCGGTGGAAACGCCCGCAGCCAGCTCCTGCCCGCTGAAGTCCAGCAGCAGGGTCTCAGCCTGGTGCAGCAACCCGTACACCCGGGCCGGCCCCGAGGCGGTGGTGATGTCCAGGTCCGGCATCCGGCGCCCCAGGAGCGGGTGGCCGGACCCCAGGTCATAGGCGACGTCGAGCCCGGTGACCAGTGCGGCGATGGGCTCGCCCGCTCCCTCCACGCGGAGCACCTCACCGAGCAGGTCGCGCAGGGCCTCCTGCCGGGGGTCGGCCTTCTGGAAGAGGGACTGCGCCATGGTGTACTTCAGCGCCCGCTCCCCCGCCGGATGGCGTTCAGCGTGGTAGGTGTCCAGTAGTTCCCCGCCGGCGCTGCCGCGGACCACCTGCCCCAGCTTCCAGCCAAGGTTGACGGCGTCCTGCACGCCCAGACCGATGCCCAGCCCGCCCGTGGGTGAGTGCACGTGTGCTGCGTCGCCGGCCAGCAGCACCCTGCCCTTCCGGTAGGACTCCGCCTGGCGGGTGGCGTCCGTGAAGCGCGAGAGCCAGGTGGGGCTGTGCACGCCGAAGTCGGTGCCGAACACGTCGGTCAGCGCCTGCCGCAGGTCCGCGAGCGTGGGCTCCGTGGCCGGGCCCAGCACGGCCTCGGTCACCACCACGCGGACCGTGCCGTCCCCCATCGGGTACAGCCCGTGGATGCCGCGGGCGTCCACCTTTCCCTGTTGGACAGGCTCGCCGGCCACCTTCACCTCGGCGATCAGGCCGCTCCGGCTGGCGTCCGGGCCCACCATCGCGATGCCGGCCGAGCGCCGCACCGTGCTCCGCCCGCCGTCGGTGCCCACAACGTACCGGGCCCGCAGGGATCCGCCGGCGGCCAGCTGGACGTCCACGCCGCCGTCGTCCTCCCGCACGTTGGTGACTTCCACGCCGCGGCGGACCTGCACGCCCAGCTCTTCCACCCACTGGAGCAGCAGCCGCTCGATGTGGTTCTGGAACAGCGCCAGCGTGTACGGATGGCGCGTGGGCAGCGCGCCCAGGTCCAGCGGGGTGTTGCCGAACGTGGCGGCGTTCATCGTTTTGCCCTCAGCGAGGAACCTGTCCACGATGCCGCGCTGGTCCAGCAGTTCAAGGGTCCGTGCATGGATGCCGCCGCCGCGCGAGCCCGCCAGCTCCTGCGACTCCCGCCGCTCCAGGACAACCGCGTCCACCCCGGCCAGCCGCAGCTCGCCCGCCAGCATCAACCCCGTGGGCCCGCTCCCCACAATCACCACGTCATGCATGCCGTCCCCCTCCATCACCAATTAGCCGACCGCCAGTATGCGCCACTCCCGGGGCCTTGCGGCAAGGCCCCCACGGCGGGGTACTTTGGAAATGGAAGGGGATTTCCTGCGCAACTTGTACGACGGCGCGGGGCCGGGGCAAAGGGAAGGCCCCTCCTAGGAGGGGCCTTCAACGTAGTGGTCATTTGTCTGTAGGTAACGGTCAGCGGTGATGCACTCCCCCTTCCCGGACGCCCCTCGCGCCCATCCGGACTATGACCCAACCCACTTTAATAACGTCCGGCCGGTGCGTAAAGACCCTCAGGCGAAAAAACTCAAGAGGCACGACGGCGGCGCGGGGCCGCCGTCGTGCCATCAGGGAAGTGAGCCTGTCCCCGGGACCGCCGTGGCTAGGACTTTGCCCAAATGGCCACCCAGTCAACCAGGACGTGCCCGCTGGTTTCCGGCGATGGGCACACTGGCCCACAGGACTCGGTCTGCAGGATGTAATGCATGGGATTGGTGGGCGTGAACCTCCTGGAAACGCCCAACGACTTTCCATCGAGGAAGAATTCGATGCCGTCGGCACGCCACTCCGTGGTTGCTGTGTGCCAGTCCCCGTATGGCACGTTGGGACGGAGGACCTCATTGTCGTGGATGCCGTTTTCCAGGCCATGCACGGCGGCGTACATGACCTTTGACAGGTCACCCTCGGGAAAATCGATCTCCCCATCCGCGGGCCAATTCTTGCTGTCCGGCCACAGGAGCCATGCCAGTTTGAAGCCCGGCAGGACGTCCGCCTTGAACCGCACCGAATAGCGCCCGTACACCAGGCTGTTGTAGGGCCGCTGGTTGGCTCCAAAAAGTTTGGGCGACGGAGCCGCGCCCATTGCCACGCCATTTTCCGAGTGCAGGAACATGTCCATAAAGCCGTCATGGACACTCAGGACCTTCGTCGGGTAATAACCGGACGTGCGCTGGCCTTTGGGTTGCTGTTGTGCAGCCGTGTCCGGCGTGCCGTCAAAGTAGTTCTCGCTCCACCGGGCGCCGTAGACGGGGCCGGGGAATCCGCCAAGGCCCACGTCTCCCTCGGTGAAGTCCTCCGCAAAGACCTGCGTCCAGCCGGGTAGGTCGCCCACCGGCATGGCTTCGGAGGCGGCAGCAGGGTCTGCGGCCGCGGAAGGCTCGGGGGTCAAGGCCGGCTTGTCTGTCGAGGGCTGTGCGGGTTCGGACGCCGGGGAGGGCTCCGCGGATTCGGACGCTGGGGAAGCCTGGTCTGTTGCCGGCTGTGTAGGACTGGAGGTTGTACTCTCCGGGTCCGTAGCCTGGGGCGGCGACGCGCCCGGAGCGCCTCTGAGGTCCCCGCATGCCACGGCCGATAAAAGCGTCATCACCATGACGAGGACGGCGCAGGTCCATGCGCGACGCTGATTCCTCTTCAAAAGTTCCGCTCCTTCCCCAAGGCATTGCACGGGAGCCTTGTCCCCCTATTCGACACAGCCTACGGACGAGGCCATTAGGGGGTCACGAGTAGTGGGTACTCATATTTCCGTCCCTGGACTATAGGGGGCTACCCGTTGGGTAGGTGCGGGGGTGAAGGGCCGTCAGCCAGGGGTGGATACCTCGCGCCAATAGGACGTTGCGGGCTCTACGTTCCCTGATCTGTGGCTCCGCAAAAAGGGCCCGGATCCGACGGAGGGCGGCGGAATCCGCACAATATCGAGTTCGAACGTATCAATCAGGCACTTGCTTCCCGTCAAAGTATCCAGAATCCAAAACAGCCCGTAATCCGGATCGGTATCCGTCACCGGGCCACGATGCATCAAGGTGCCCTGGTAAAAGGCCTCGATGCCATCACCCGAGGCGAGTTCCCGGCAGGATCCGACGATGCGGCGGTCATAACGAGTCACGACTGGTCCTTTCCTAATGGCTTAAGGATCCCCCTGTCTCATATGTTTCCTGCGCAAGCTGACTCCCGGGTGTCTGCAGGATGATCATTTCCTGACATTTTGGCCCTGGATCAGATATCAGCCAGCAGCGACGTCGGGTTTTCGATGGCGTCCGCCACGAAGCGGAGGAAGCCTGCTGCTGTGCCGCCGTCGCACACGCGGTGGTCGAACGTCAGGGTCAGCTCGGTGACCTTGCGCACCGCCAGCTCGCCCTTGACCACCCACGGCTTGTCGATGATCCGGCCGACGCCGACGATGGCCACTTCCGGGTGGTTGATGATCGCCGCGGACCCGTCCACCCCGAACACGCCGTAGTTGTTCAGCGTGAAGGTGCCGCTGCCCAGTTCCGTAGGGGTCGCCTTGCCCTGGCGTGCGACGTCGGTGAGGCGCCGGATCTCCGCGTCCAGTTCCCGGGCGGTCAGCTTCTCCGCGGCCCGGACCGAGGGCACCACAAGGCCCCGGTCGGTCTGCGCGGCGATGCCGAGGTTGACGCCGTCAAACGCGACGATTTCCTGGGACCCGTCCCCAGCGGTTTCGATCCGCGTGTTCAGCTCCGGGTACTTTTTCAGCCCCGCAGTGACGAACCGCGCGATGAACGCCAGCAGGCCGGGAACCTCGGCGCCGTTGGCCTTGAGTTCCCCGCGGAGTTCCATCAGGGCGGTGGCATCCACGTCCACCCACACGGTTGCTTCCGGAATCTCCGAGCGGCTGCGGGCCATATTGGCGGCCACGGCCTTGCGGACTCCGCGGACCGGGGTGCGGGCGGCAATGGGAAGCCCGGTGCGGGCATCCACGCCCTTGGCTGCCTGCGCTTCCAGCGGCGCACTTGCTGGTTTCTCGAGAGGCCTGGTTTCCGCTGGCTTGGCTTGTTCGGGTTTGGCGTCGGGGGTTGCCGCGGGCGCCGTCGTCCGGAGCGCAGCCTCAACGTCGCGGCGCATGATGAGGCCGCTGTCGCCGGAGCCGGAGATGTCACCGAGATCGACGCCGTGCTCCCGGGCCATGCGCCGGACCAGCGGCGAGATGACGGCGCCAAGTTTCCCGGGCACGCGCGTGCGCAGGAGGGTGAGGTCGTCTTCCGTGGGCTGGGCAGGTTTGGTTTCCTGCGGCTCGAGCACAGAAACGGAGGTTTTGGGGGCACGGGTGCGCCGGGCAACGCCGTGGCCACCGGGAGTGCCATACCCGATCAAGACATTGCCGGATCCGGCCTTTTCCTCCTCGCGATACGTTTCCGCCTCAGTCGACGCGGATGATGCCGCCCCGGGAGTGGCATCGGGCCTTCCTGAGGCGGACGGCATGCTGCTTGCAGCATGGCCGTCCGGCGAAGGGGCGGGGGCGGCATCATCCGCGCTGGCACCACCTGCAGGGACGAGTTCCGGGAGAGGCGTGACCGAGATCAGCGGCTTCCCCACGTCCAGGGTCTCGCCCGGCTTCCCATGCAGCTCGGCCACGATCCCGGCATACGGGGACGGCACCTCCACGGCGGACTTGGCGGTCTCCACCTCGGCGATCGGCTGGTCAACGGCAATCTCGTCGCCAACGGAAACATGCCAGGCCACCAGTTCGGCTTCGGTGAGGCCCTCGCCCAGGTCGGGCAACAAAAACACGCGTGGTTCGCTCATGGTCAGTTCTCCCACTGAAGGTCGTCAACGGCGTCGAGGATGCGGTCCACGCCGGGCAGGTAGTACTTCTCGAGTTTGGGTGCCGGGTAGGGGACGTCGAATCCGGTGACGCGGCGGATGGGGGCGGCCAGATAGTGGAAGCAGCGCTCCTGGACCCGGGCCACGATCTCGGAGGACACGGACGCGAAGCCATGCGCCTCGGCGATCACCACGGCCCGGCCGGTCTTGCGGACGGACGCGCATACGGTGTCGTCATCGAACGGGACGATGGTGCGCACGTCGATGACTTCCAGTGACCGCCCCTCCAAAGCAGCGGCCTCGGCCGCAGCCAAAGCGGTGGGGACGGACGGGCCGTAGGCAATCAGCGTGGCGTCCGTGCCGGGACGCGCGACGGCGGCACGCCCCTCAGAGCCAAGTCCCGCCGTCGTGCCGTCCCCAGGACGTTCATGGAGCCGGCGCAGCTCGCCCAGGTCCACCGAGTCCTTTGTCCAGTACATCTTCTTGGGTTCCATGAACACCACGGGATCGTCCGAGTCGATGGCCTCGCGGAGCATCCGGTACCCGTCCGCCACGGTGGCCGGAGTGTAGACCTTCAGGCCGGCGGTGTGGGCGTAGTAGGACTCGGAGGAGTCGCAGTGGTGCTCCACTCCCCCGATGCCGCCGCCGTAGGGGATGCGGATGACCATGGGGAGCTTCACGGCGCCCTTGGTGCGGTTGTGCATCTTGGCCACGTGGCTGACGATCTGTTCAAACGCCGGGTAGGCGAATGCGTCGAACTGCATTTCGATCACCGGGCGCATCCCGTTGATGGCCATGCCCACGGCCATGCCCACGATGCCGGATTCGGCCAGCGGGGTGTCGAAGCAGCGCTGCTCGCCGAACGTGGCGGTGAGGCCGTCGGTGATGCGGAAGACGCCGCCCAGCATGCCCACGTCCTCGCCGAAGACCAGGACGGAGGAGTCGGCGTGCATGGCGTCGGCCAGGGCCGTGTTGAGTGCCTTGGCCATGGTGACAGGCTGGGGGCCGGCTGCTTCGGCGGACGCGGCGGCGGAGGCTGCGGCCCGGGCCGTGGCGGCAGAGACGTTGCCGTTGGCCTCCGAGGAGGTGGTGATGGTGGGGCTCACTTGCCGGCCTCCTGATCTGAAGACGATGCTGCAGCGTCGCGGGCGAGCTCGTCGGCGAGCATGGCGGACTGTTCCTTCAACTGGGGAGTGGGCGCGGAGAAGACGTGGCGGAAGAGCTCCTGCGGGTCCACGGGCACGTCCTCGCTGAGGCCTTCGCGCAGTTGGGTGGCAACTGCTTCCGCCTTTTCGCGGATCCGCGCCTCGCCGTCGTCGTCCAACAAACCGCGGTCCGTCAGGTACGTGCGCATCCGGTTGACCGGGTCCTTGGCCCGCCACTCCGCAACTTCAGCGCTTTCGCGGTAGCGGGTGTCGTCGTCGGCGTTGGTGTGGGCCTGCATGCGGTAGGTGTTGGCTTCCACCAGCAGCGGGCCGGAGCCTTCGCGGGCGAGTTTGACGGCGCGGTCCAGGACGGCGAGGAGCGCCACCACATCGTTGCCGTCCACGCGTTCGCCGGCCATGCCGTAGCCCACGGCCTTGTGCGCCAGCGACGGCGCCACGGACTGGTGTGCCAGCGGCACCGAGATGGCGTACTTGTTGTTCTGGACGAAGAAGATCACCGGCAGGTGGAAGACGGCAGCGAAGTTCAGCGCTTCGTGGAAGTCGCCTTCGCTGGTGGCGCCGTCGCCGCACATGGCCAGCACCACGGTGTCTTCGCCGCGGAGCTTGGCGGCGTGGGCCACGCCCACGGCGTGCAGCAGCTGGGTGGTTAGCGGGGTGCACTGAATGCCCACCTTGTATTTGAGGGGGTCGTAGCCGCCGTGCCAGTCGCCGCGGAAGATAGTCATCACCTGCACGGGGTCCACGCCGCGGGTCATCACGGCCACGGCGTCCCGGTAGGTGGGGAACATCCAGTCGGCGTCGGAGAGGCACAGGGCGGCGGCCACCTGGCAGGCTTCCTGGCCGTGGCTGGAGGGGTAGACGGCCATGCGGCCCTGCCGGACCAGGGCGGAGTTCTGGTCGTTGACGCGGCGGCCGACGACGAGGCGTTCGTACGCTGCCAGCAGTTCGTCATCGCCGGGCACAGGGTATTCGTGGCCGGGCTGGGTGCCCTGCTCACTTTCCGGGATAAGCCGGCCGTCCGGGTCCACCATCTGGATCTGGTGGCGGGCGGGGAGCATGTAATCCTCCACCGTGATGCCGAACTTCTTCACAGCTTCCGTCAGCGCATTCTCTGCTGCTTCCGTGCTGGTGCTGTGCGGCGCGGTGTGGTCTGCGGAGATCGTCATTGGTCCGTCCTTCGGTAGCCACTATTCGTTCCCAGTATTGTCCTGAAGCAGGTTTCGTATCCAGCACCTCAGCAAATCGTGGAGAAGCTGCGCACAGAGGGCTGTTCCGGAAGACGATTTGCAACTGTGACGCGGGTTACGGGCGGGGGTTGTGGACAAATCGGCGGTGGCGACATCCGGGCGCGCCTGCCGGGCCGCAATTATTTTTCCGGCAGCCATGGGACATGAACCGGATCACGTCAGATAATGGGAGCCGAAACCGAAAGGAGCCAGGCGGCATGAACAACTACGACATTGGTGTTGAGCGCTATCACTCCACGGCGGACCAGTCTGTTGATGGCGGTTTCGCTGGGCCCTCAATGTCCGCCGCAGCGGAGGTGTTCAAGGCCGTGGCGCATCCGGTCCGCGCCACCATCCTGGAGCTGCTCTCCCAGGGCGAGTTGTCGATCCCCGAGGTCTGCGAGCGCACCGGTGTGAAACCCTCCCACCTGTCCCGGCACCTGGCGCAGATGCGCGCGCAGCAACTGATTGACTGCGCCCGCTCCGGCGGCCGCCTGGTGTACCGGCTGGCCTACCCGGAGGCCGCCGAACTGCTCGCCGCCGCCCGGTCCGTCCTGCACGCCCGGACAACGGCCGCCCTCAGCTCCCTTGGTCCGCTGCCGGAGGAGGAGCCATTCTCGGCCACATGGGGCGATCGGATCTCGGCGCCGGAAACAGCGCTGGTGTCGCGTTCGGTGATCGCGGACGCGTGCCGGGCCATAGCCGACCGCACCGGCTGCAGCTCAGAGGCGGCAGCCGGACGCCTCATCATGACGGCGAGGACCTGCCACATGACCCTGCTGGAGGCCGCCCTGGACGAGCTCCGCAGCGAACAGGCCAGCAGCAACGCCTGACGCCGCAGGGTTGGGGCCACTTTTGGCCTTTCGTGGCGTTTTTTGCAACCGGGACTTTAGTCCCTACTTGTCCGTCATCTCGAAGAATTTCGTTGACCTCTGATGACTCAAGGGGCACACTCGGATGTCAGGGAATTGACGAATATGTCTTTGCGTCAAATCCCGCTTTCCGCTCCTACAGGGGAAAGGCTCCGCAACAGGTGCCGGGTTTCAGCCCGTTGGGGGTTGCTGCTGCGGGGATGGTTGCGGAGGGGACAGCGTGGTCCCCTCCGCCTCTCATTGGGGGCCAACTCTTCAGCCAACGTCCAATACGCACCGTCCCGGGACATCCTGGCGGGGCTGCATTTCCTCAACAAAGTGACAGGTGGGGCATTCGTTATGGAAATACAAAAGTTGTGGGACCAGCTCGACGTCGAAACGCGGCAGTGGCTGGTGGAGAATCCCGGATGCACCATCCTTCCCCGCACTGTCGCGGCAGGCATCATGAAGAGCACCGGAGCCCAGCTGGAACAGGACCGGCACGGTGAGACGATCCTCTCCCCCAGCGACTGCGATTTTATTCGGGGCGCCGCTGAGCAGTTCGAGTCCCACCCCGGAGCGTCCCCTTCCGCACGCTCCTGACAGGTGCAGCGACCGCCGTCCTAAAGTAGGCATTATTCGTCCCCATGCTCCGCTGGGGGCCTGTTTCGTATCCGCCGCCTGGCTCTGCATCGGAGACGCTGCTCAAATCTGCCTAGTATGGGAGACGATTTGCAGCGATCCGGGTTACGGCGGGAGTGGGCACAATGGCGGGCAAGGATGCCGGCAGCGATCAGGTGGCGCTGGACGAGATAGACCGGCGAATCATCAGTGAACTCACCCGGGACGGCCGGATGTCCGTGACGCAGGTAGCGGAGAACGTGCACATCTCCCGTGCGCATGCGTACAGCCGGATTGCCCGGCTGACCGGCGACGGGGTGCTGACCCGGTTCACGGCGCTGGTGGATCCCATCAAGGCCGGGCTGAAGTCCTCGGCGTACGTGACGCTGAAGCTGAAACAGGACTCCTGGCGCGAACTGCGGGACCAGCTCGGCGCCATTCCGGAGGTGCACCACATTGCCTTGGTGGGCGGCGACTTCGACGTGATCCTGCTGGTCCGTGCCGTGGACAACATCGACCTCCGCCGGGTCATCTTCGACCAACTGCAGACCATGCCCGGCGTGCTGGATACCCAGACATTCCTTGTTTTTGAAGACGTGGATACTCGCTAATAAGTCAGAACTGCTTCACACTACTGATCCAGTAAGCCGCGGCTCTGAAGGTACACCCGAATGAAGTGACCTGGGCTTTGATCCTCTGCACCGAAAACCTGCCATGCAATAGGTCCGAGCGCTCCACCAAATGCGGCTGCTCCTTTCAGGAATGGCGAGATCCGTCGCCGCCAAACTGAGATGGGCTCAGGATCGGCAACCTCATTAAAATCGTGCAGGGTCCACTTCCGCAGCACGGTTTCGTAGGCAGCAATCTGCAGTACGTTGATCGCCTGCAGTCGACCAGGACGCCCTTTGTCCCACAGCAGTTCCTCCGCTTTGGCAACATAGGCAGCAACCTTTCGGCGGGCGTTTCGCTCGTTGCGTCTGCTGATCCGCGAGCCGTGGTCACGCCCCGACCGTCGCGTTGCGTCCAGAACATGGACGGCCCTGCCTATCCCCTTGGTAATCGTATGCCGGTCAATTTTGTCCTGCTCACTGCTGGGCGCGGCAAAGAGCGCCTCTTGGCGCTTCTCCAACAGCAGCCAAGCTTGCTGGAGATTGAACACTGCATATGAGAAGGGCGCGAAAGACCTGAAGATTAAGCCCTTGAAATACTGGGCAAGAGACCAAATGCTTACGACGAGCAGCAGGTCAGCTAAACCGGCGAAGAGGGACATGGCTGCGGCATACCAGCCGTTCATGGCTAGCTTGAAGAAGTCGAGAATAATCAGCACAGAAAAAAGCGAAAGCAATAGGCCAAGGATGGCGGCAATCACCAAAATTGGGCCGCCAATGATGTAGTCGAAGAAGACGTGCACCTTGGCCGCCTTCTTTAGCCCTTCCGAGATTTGTCCGGGCTGGACCTCGTGTTGCGCCCACTCGGCCGTCAGGCGCTGGAGCCGCGCCTCGGTAGATTCCCTGGCACGATAGCGTTCCACATCTGCAAGATGCGCCCGGCGGGCTCGCTCCTCCGCGAGCCATACGCGCAAACGGTGAAGCGTGATGCCGTGTTGCTTGGAAACGGATACCTGCGTCATTCCGTTATCCAGCACTGCCGAGACTGCTTTTCGGCGCTGCTCTTCGTCCCCCACCAAGCACTCCTAACTCCTAGTGCCCCCGGCTAGAACCACTATGCACCCGACGCGGTTTCGGGAGCTAGATAAAAGGACAGCAAATGGGGGTGCGCGGCAGGATATTGGGGGATATAAGCTCTGCGCGTCAGGACTAAGCCATAAGCCCGGCACTGGCTGGTGTAACCGCGGCAAGGCAGGTCCGTGGCAGAAGATCGGAGTCGAATTCCGGTCACGCGAGCGATGACGACAGTTCCTGGTTTTTGAAGAAGTAGACTCTCGCTAATCCTCCACATGTGAACGCTCGCGAGCGAGGTCAGCGGCGTTTTCTGGCCTATTTCCAGGCGCTACTCGTTATGCGTCCCCTGCCCTGAGTTCCCGGGCTCCACGGCAATTTCTGCAGGTCAGGGCCCCAGCGGAGATGCGAGTAATGGCGGGCCCATCCAAGTAGTGGAAACAGCGAGTGCCTGCAAAGTCGGGTATCGGTACGTGTTGTTGTGCCTATTTCGGTCCCGCGAGTATTGGGTCATCGATCCACCGAAAGGCACCTGGATGGGGCCGCTCATGGGGGAACGGGTTCTCAATCACACTTACTAGGAGTCTTTCCATGCGCCCAATGACCAAGAAGAACAAGATCGCCGCTGTTGCCGCTTCCGCTGCTCTGGTGGCCGTCGGCGGTGGCGCCGCCTACGCCTACTGGAGCACCACGGGATCAGGTAACGGCTCAGCTGCCGCCCAGTCATCCACCTCGCCCGTCACCATCAATGTGACGGTGGCGCCGGGCGTGGCTCCCGGTACGCCCAAGGCCATCACGTACACGGCCGCCAACCCGAACGCCAGTAACACCCAGGTGACATTGGCCGATCCCGTAGTCACGACCAGCGACGCCGGATGCCTGCCGGGCTGGTTCTCGGCGACCGCTCCCGGCGGCGCCACGAATGTTCCTGCCAACGCAACGACTACGCCACTGGGCAGCGGAACGCTCACCCTCAATGACAGCGCAACCGTTGACCAGAGCGCTTGCAAGGGCGCCACCATCACGGTGACGGTCGGCAGCAACTAACAAACGAGCGGGCCGGGGACGGGTGAAAACCCCGTCCCCTGCTTGTCGTCAACCGCACCAAAGTGGAAGGGGCACGGGGTGCACAACAGGGACGGACATCCGCGGCGCGGTACGCGGACGAGTATCAAGGCTGCGCTGGTGGCGCTGCTGCTGGTGCTGGCCAGCGCGGGGGCGCTGATCGCGGCGGCTAACAATCCCAAGCCGGGCATCACGGTGCAGGTCTCCCCTGCCAGCCAGTCCGTCCAACAGGGCCAGGCCGCCGCCTACACGGTGACCGTCACGTCCACCGGCGGCTTCACCGGGGCGGTCAACCTGGCCACTGCGGGACTGCCGGCCGGAGCGGCAGGTGCCTTCACGGCGTCGTCCGTCACCCTTAACTCCGGAAGCACCGCAACCTCAACCCTGACCGTCTCCAGCGCCACCACCACCCCTCCGGGCACCAGCTCCCTGACCATCACCGGCACCAGCGGCAAGGTCTCCGGCAGCGTGGCCGCCGGCCTCACCGTCAATTACAAGATCTCCTCGGCGATCTCCGTCGCCGCCTCGCCGGATTCCCTGTCGGTCCCGCCGGGCGCCACCGCGGTGTACACACTGCAGCTCACCCGGAACAACCTCTCCGGCCCGGTCACCTTCAGCATCCTGGGCGGACTTCCCTCCGGCGCCACGGCATCGTTCTCGCCCAATCCGGTGACCGGCACCTCCACCACACTGCAGGTGGCAACCACGGCCGCGTCCCCCACCGGAAGCTACAGCCTGTACTTAGTCGGGACGGGCAAGGATTCCAGCGGGAAGTCGCAGTACGCCTACGCGAACGTGCAGCTGGTTTTGGACGCCACCATCAAGCAGTTCGTCCTCTCCGGCAACCTCCCCGGAACCCTGTCCCCCGGCACGTCGGCCGCCCTGGACCTCCAGATCAACAACCCCAACAACAAGGCGTTGGCACTGACCAACATTTCGGTGGCGGTGGCTGGGGTCACCCGCAGCGCGGACGCCGCGGCCAGGAACCTCCCCTGCACCACGGCGGACTTCACCGTCACCCAGTACAGCGGCCCCTACCCGCTGACGGTACCGGCCGGCAACACTTCCCTTTCCGGCCTCCGCGTCACCCAGACTGCGTGGCCCAATGTGGGAATGCTGGACACGTCCGCCAACCAGGACGGCTGCAAGGGTGCCACCCTCCAGCTGGCGTACTCGGGATCAGGACAGGGGAACTGAGATGATCACCAGCACCAGGACTGCCAGGGCCGGACGTGCCCTCAAGGCAGCGGCCCTCGCGGGAACACTGATGGCCGCAGGCGCCGGAAGCGCCTACGCCTTCTGGACCGCAGGCGGAACGGGCACAGGTTCTGCAGCCGCCGGCACCATGCAGGTCGTCACGGTGGAAGCGCTCGTAGCCGGGGACGGCCCGCAGGCGGCGCTCGTTCCCGGCGGCACTGCCGACGTCGTACTCCGCCTCACCAACCCCAATCCCTACTCCGTGCAGGTCTACAGTGTCACCGCCAACGGCCCGGCCACGGCGGACACCGCGCATTCCGGCTGCACCACCACCGGCGTCAGCTTCACCGGAACCGCCGCACCGCTGTCACCGGCCACCAACATTCCGGCAAACTCGTCCACCCTGCTCACCCTTCCAGGATCGGCCGCCATGGATACCACCTCACTCGCAGCCTGCCAGGGCGCCACCTTCCACCTCCCCGTCACAGCGGAGGTGCGCAAATGAGCATCGCCATCCGGAAGATGCCGTTCGGCCTCCGCCTCCCTTCAGGACGGCTGGCGTGGATTGCCACCGCGGTCCTGCTCCTGCTCGGCACGGCCACCGCCGCCTACGGCTTCTGGGCCTCCACCACCAGCAGCAACAACGCCACGGCCGCGGCGGACGCCCTGTCCCCGGGAGCCAAGCCCGCCGTCACCGCCAACGGCGCCTCACTCAGCGTCAGCTGGGCAGCCGGCACCACCGTGAACGGCCGTGCAGCCACGGGCTACACGGTCACCAGGTACGCGGCTGCCACGGGTGGCACCGGAACGCAGGCGACAGGCGGATGCGCAGGGACGGTCACCACACTTACGTGCACGGAACAGAACGTCCCCGGCGGCATCTGGTACTACAGCGTCACCCCTACCATCGCGCTGTGGACCGGCGCAGAGAGCCCGCGCAGCACCGGCGTCAGCAGTGACTCCACCGCCCCGGTAGCCTGGGTCTCCAGCCTGGCGCCCACCCCGAACGCTGCCGGCTGGAACACAACCAGCCCGGTCACGGTGACCATCACTGCCGACGACGGACCGGCCGGTTCGGGCGTCGCCTCCATTACCTACGCGGTCGACGGCGGCGCGAAGCAGACCGTGAATGGCACCATTGCGACCATTTCCGTCACGGGCGACTGGACGCACACCATCTCCTACTTCGCCACCGACAACGCCGGCAACGCCAGCGCGGCACAGACACAGGCGGTGTGGATCGACAGCCAGGCCCCGGCCGTGCCTTCGCTCACCGTTCCGGCCTACGTGAACTCCGCCAATGTCGCCGCAGTTCCGGTCACGGGAACGGCGGAAGCCGGTGCCAGGATCACCCTCGTTACCAGTGACGCGGGCGCCGCCCACTCCGTCACCACAACAGCCACCGCCTCCGACGCGGGAGCCTGGTCCGCCAGCCCCGACGTGAGCAGCCTGGACCAGGGCACGGTCACCTACACGGCCACCGCCACTGACCCGGCCGGCAACACGGGCGCCAGAGGGACGGCCACAGGCACAAAAGACACCGTCGCTCCGGCCCCGGCGCAGGGCTTGAACGTGCCGTCGTACGTGACCAGCGGAAGTGTTGCTGCAGTTCTTGTTTCGGGTAGTGCCGAAGCCGGGGCGTCCGTGACCGTTACGGCCACGAGCCCGGGGTCTGCCGCTCCGGTGACGGGCACTGCGGCTGCTAACGGCGGCTCCTGGTCACTGAACCTGGACCTCGGCTCCCTCAAAGATGGGACGATCACCTACTACGTGACCGTCAAGGACGCCGCCGGCAACACCAGCGCAACCGTCACAGCCTCCGACACAAAAGACACGGTGGCCCCGGTTCTGACCATCACGGCCCCGATGTTCGTCAACAGCAGCACCGCCACCTCGGTCCTGATCAATGGAACGGGTGATGCGGGACTCCCCGTCAACATCACCGTCCGTGACGTTGCGTTCAACCCCCTGACCAAAACAATCACGCCTTCCGGTGCCTCCTGGTCGACGACGATGGACCTCTCCAGTTTGAAAGAGGGCACCCTGACCTTCACAGCCTCCGCCACCGACGCGGCAGGCAATACGGGCACGGCCACTGCCGCGGCTACGACGACAAAGGACACGGCGGCGCCGACCGTTACCGGAGTGAAGCTGACTAACGGCGGCTCAACCAACACCAGCAAGGCCTCCGCCGATCCCGGGGACACCGTTACCCTCACCTACTCGGAAAAGCTGGATCTGACCAAATTTTGCTCCAGCTGGACCGGGACCTCCCTGACTGGCACAGCGACGATTTCTGACACCGGAACCAATGACACATTGAACCTTGCATTCAGCGGCTGCACGCTCGGCACGGTCACTCTGGGTGGCAACTATCTGTCCGGTGCCAATGCCACCTTCGGAGCCCAGGGAACAGCTTCCAGCGTCATTTGGGACTCCACGAACAATGCGCTTGTTGTCACGTTTGGCAACGCACCGAACGGCAGTTCGGGTGCCGGCACCCTGAACTCAGGGGTCGCCACAGGACAGCCGACGTACTTCCCGCCGCAGACGGTTACCGATGCGGCAGGAAACCTGATCGCGACTGCTTCGTTCACCGCGCCCATTACGGCGAAGTCGGGTTTGGGTTAGCGACGACTCCAAGACCGCGCGTTTCGCCGGGACCTCCCGGCGACAGCGTGGTTCAATGGCGAATGTGCCTCACGGCACAGTGACGCCCAACCGAGCACCAGGAGGACAGTATGGCTGGAATCAACGCGAAGTTCGACAAGGAATACCTCGACAAGGGCATCGACGATCTTGCCAAAGCGCCGGTGGAGGCGTTGAAGGGACTTTCCGAAAGCGACGCCCAGAAGCTCAAAGAGGCCTTGAACATTAAGACCGTCAAGGATCTCGGCACCAACAAGTTCTTCCTTTGGGCGCACGCCGTCGCCAAGCTCGCGGAGTAGCGGCATGTGTTGACGCACGCATGGAAGCCCCTGGCCCAGCATCATGCTGGGCCAGGGGCTTTTCTGCGTCGAGCACTGAGAACTGCACGATCCGGCCCGATGCGCGATGACGGGATGGAATACATACTGTGAGGATGAAATTCACCACCACCATCCAGGGCAGCGGCAACGAGACAGGCATCGAGGTCCCGGAGGAGCTCGTTACTGCACTTGATGCCGGACGGCGGCCGCCCGTGGTGGTCACCATGAACGGCGAAAGCTACCGCAGCAGCATCGCGGTGATGGGCGGCAGGAACATGGTCAGCGTGAGCGCGGCGAACCGTGAACTGACGGGAGTGTCTGCCGGCGACACCGTAGAGGTGGAACTGAAGGTGGACACCGAACCACGGGTCATTGAGGTGCCGGATGACCTGGCCAGTGCCATGGAAGCCGAACCGGCCGCGAAGGCCTTCTACGGCACGCTGAACTACAGCAGCCAACGCCGCTACATGGAGCCGATCACTGAAGCGAAGACGCCGGAAACCCGTTCGCGCCGGGTGGCCAAGGCGGTAGAAGACCTAAAGGCAGGCAAGAAGTAAGGAACGCAGCGCCACACTGCTGGACACTACGTCCACTGGTAAGTTTACTTACTATCGATGCCGGGGCAAGCTCCCGAGAAATGCAGTTCGGGCAATCAGGGCGCGGCCAGCGGGCGCCCGAGGCGGACGCGACGGACGTTTCCGCAGGTCAAAAGCCTGCAACCGAGCCGCGGGGCAGCAAAAATACTTTATGGAACCTTGAGGGAACCCAGGGGCGAAAGTTGAGTGGCCGCTTAAAGAATGGGGTGCGGCCCAATGGGGGGCCACCAACCCAAACTAGGAGCCCTCCATGCCTGCCCGTTTGTCCGCTGCCCCTGCCCGCACCGAATCTGCTGCCGCACACTCCCTGCGGCTGGTAGTGCTGGTTCCCGCCTACAACGAAGCGGGCTCGATCGGCGACACCCTCGATGGCCTGATGCTCCAGTCACGCCCGGCGGACCTGGTGGTGGTGATCCCCAACGGCTGCACCGATGACACCGCCCGGGAAGCCCGCAAGTATCCCGTCACGGTGATGGAGCTGCCGCGGCTGGAGCACCGCAAGTCCGAGGCGCTCAACCGGGCATGGAACGAACACGGGTACGACGCCGACGTGGTGGTCTGCCTGGACGCGGACACCGTCCTTCCACCCAACGCCCTGGCGGCTTGGGAGCGTGAGTTCCTGGGGCGCCGGGCAGCACGGCTGGGCGGATCGTCGTCGAAATTCACCATGCAGGACCCCGGATTCCTCAGCCGGCTCCAAAAAGCCGAGTTTGCCACCTGGACGGACACTGCCCTGCGCCGCCGGCAGACCAGCGTCCTGGCCGGGACGGGCTGCGCGATCAATAACGCGGTGCTGCGGCAGATCGCTGCCCGGGACGACCGGGACGGGCCCTGGGTCCATACCTCCCAGGTGGAAGACTTCGAGCTGACCTACCGGATCCGGGAACTCGGCTACATCTGCCAGGTCTCCCCCGACGTCCGCGCCTATACGGACTCGATGAAGACCGTCAAGGCGTTGTGGGGCCAGCGGATGAAGTGGCAGGTGGGAACGGTCGAGGACCTCCTGGACCTGGGCATCAACCGACTGACGCTCCGTGACTGGGGGCAACAGGCCATGGGCCTGCTGGGCGTCTTCCTGAAGTTCCTGTGGATCGCCGTCATGGTTCTTTCGCTCGCCCTGGGCGTCTTCAGGTTCGTCCTGTTCTGGTGGCTGGTTCCCGTCCTCTTCATCGCACTGGACATCAAACGCGCGCTGCGGATTCCGCACCGGGACTGGAAGGACATCCTGCTCGCGGCCACCTTCTTCCCCCAGGAAGTGTTCATGTGGCTGCGGTCAGGGTGGTTCCTTGCCTCCTGGTGCGCGGTCCTGACCACCAAGATCACCCGACGGCGAATCGACCGCTGGGAAGCCCAATACACCGCAGAGGACATCTGAAATATGTATGGAATGACTGCCACTATCCCCGCTACCGGAGCTGCAGCCCTGGCCTACACAGGGCTGAACGTCGGCTCCTCACTTCTTACCGCCCTGGGCACCGCCCTCATCGGCGTGGCCCTGCTCTCACTGTTGCGCAAGGGAAGCAAGGTCAAGCCCTGATGCCGTCCGCCCTGGCCCGGCCCGGAGCACCGTCCGGGCCAGCGGCGGTTCGCCGGAACCAGCGGCTAGGACGTGCTCCTGGCCTGCAGCGCGTTCTTGAACGCTGTGGCGGAGGCGGTGCTGCTGTTGATCCGCCAGTCCGTTTCCTTTTGCAGGTGGAACCACACGAAGCCCATCACATCGGGCTGCGCCGCGAGGTAGGACACCAGGCCCGAGTTCCACGCGGCCTTATCGCCGCCGGCTTCGCTCGACGCCGTCTCGGCAATGAGGATGGGCACGCCGGAAGCCAGGGTGCGGAGCTGGGCTATGCCCGGCGCGAAGAGGTCCTGCGCGGAAATCCATGCGCTCCACGTGGCGGACGTTCCCCAGTTGTAGCCGTCCAGGGCCACGATGTCCACGTACCCTGTTCCCGGATACAGGCCGGCCAGGTCCGTGGAGCCGTAGTACGGAACGTTGGGGCTCCAGACCCACGACACATTGCTGGCGCCCTGCGCGGCCACCAGATCGTGCACGTGCCGCCAGGCCGCGACGTAGTCACCGGGCTGGTTGCCGTTAACGCTTTCCGCCCACGGATACCAGTCACCGTTCATTTCGTGCGCGAACCGCAGCTGGACCGGGTAGCCCCATGCGGCCAGCGACTGGCCCCACTGAGCGATGTACGGATCGAAATCGCCGGCAGTGATCCGGTCAAGGCTGTAGGCCGGCTGGTCCACTCCCCCACCCCACAACCAGGGCTCCCAGGTGACCAGCGGCACGGCGCCGCGTGCACGGACAGCGTTCATTTCGGTGATAGGTGCCGGCTGCGCGAAGTCCTCGTAGAACAACACACTGGACGGCGCTTCACCGGCGAGGACCGCCACCTCGTCCAGCTCGCTGCCGGCCAGGGGGCCTCCCGCCGTCGCCGCCCCGAAGCGGAGTTTGGCGGTACTGACGCCCGGCACGGTCGGGGCCGTCGGGGCCGGCACGGTCACCGTGAACACCGCCGAACCCTGAACGGAGGAGGTCTTGGCAGTCACGGTGATCTTGCCGGTGGCCGTTGCCGGAATGGTGGCCTGGGCGCTGAAGGCGCCGGCCGACGTCGTTTTCAAGGGGAAAGTAGCCGAACCGATGATCACGGTTCCGGTGGTGGAGGCTTTGAAGCCTGTGCCGGTGACCGTAATGGACGATCCGGCCGGCCCCGTCACGGGATTCAGGGCGATCTGTCCCGCAGCCGCCTGGGCCGCCACGGGCTGAACCACCGTCATGGCCAGAGCCAGGCCCAGGCCCGCGGCCACTGCCGCGAGGTGCGTCTTTATGGAGTTGAACAAGGCTATCGATCCCCAGAATCGTCGTGGCAGCCACGTGCGCTGCCGGCCAGGTGCGCCGGACGGCACCACCTGATCGTAAAGGCCCTGTGCCGAAGCTGATCAGCTCTTGACCGAATTCTGTGGAAAGACTTGCTGGAAAATGAGGAATAGGTGAATCAGCATGATGATCCCGGGCGGCTCCTCGTCGATCCGGCCGTCCTGGCGAGGCTGTGCGCCGAGCTCGACGACGATGAGGGCTGGCTCCTCTTCCTCAACAGCTTCCTGGCCCAACTGCCGCTTCGAATCCAGAAGCTGCGCACGGGCCTGCTCACCGCGGACCATGAACTGGCCATGGACGCGGTCCTGAGCCTCAAGATCTCGGCCCAGATGGTGGGCGCTGACCGCCTTGCCGGTATGGTTATCAACCTGCAGGGCTTCCTCGAGGACATGGCGCAGCAGGGAAACGCCGTCCTCGCCCCAGCTGGCCAGCCGGCACCTCGGCCCCATCACGGCATGTGCCGAAGAGACAGCGGTGCGGCTGGCAGGCGAGGCTGGTCAGGCGTCACCCAACAGCCCAGGGGCTGTGACCGTAGGCGGACTCTCCTGCGGCAGCTGCTACTTCTGCTCGGGAATCCAGTAGGGCGCATCAACCCCGGTACCGGTGAGGTTGTCGCAGCGGACCAGCTGGGTGCCGATGCGCTCCAGCGGGCAGTCAACGTAGGTGTTGAGGGCTACGTCGTCAGGGTAAGTTGCGGCAGGGGCTGGCCCTGCGGAGAGGAAAAGCGCCGGAAAAACGGCAGCAATAACCGGGACAGTTCGTGTGTACACCGCTTGTCTCCTTGGATGCGGCAAGGGAGAGGGAAAGGCGGCCCGGCCCAGGACGAGGGCGGGCGCAATGGGCTCCCAGCCGATGACCCAAAATGGGAATCCCGCCAGCCCGGGGGTTCTCCGGCAGGAGCTACAGTACCCGGGCCGCGGAGAGCGCCATAAGGGTCTCCGGTACCTTTTATGCCATCTCGCCTACCCAACCTGATGCCCCTGCGCACCCCCGCCAGACCCCTCTTGCCCCTAGTCAGCCGGCACCGGAAGTAGGGATCGGGGCCAGGGTCTCCCCTCCCCCGGAACCAACAGTGGGCTCGGGCGTGGGGTACACAACGGACGACGTCGGCTGCCCGCCTTCCACGTACTGTCCGGCCGGGGCGGTTGGCTCCTGGGTCGTGGCCGGGTTGGGGACACCCGCGGGGGCCGTCTCCCGGGCAGGGGCGGTGGGCTCGGCTTGGGCGCCGGACGAGGTGGAGCTCGGGGCCGGGTCAGCCGACGCCGATGAGGTTGGCGCGGTGGACGTTGTCCCGGAGCTGCCCTTGACGATGGCGGTGATCTGCTCCTTGTACCCGTCCAAAGTGGCCTGGATGTCAGAGAGCGGCACGTCCTGGATGGTCCTGCCGTACTCCGCGATCTGCGCCCACAGCGCTTCCAGCTGCTGCTTGCTGTCCCCGTCCAGGGGCCCGTCGAGGGTGAGCACCAGCTGGCTGGCCAGGGCGTAGGCCAGGCAGTCCAGGCAGTTGTAGTTGGCCGCCGCGGAGAGGTTCTGCGGAACGATGACATCGGTCTGGCCCACCACCAGGACCACCTGGAACCCGACTGCCACCGCCGCACAGCCGGTGCAGCTGGCAAAGGCGTAGGCCTCATTGGTGGTGGTGACCGGTTCTCCGTCCTCGGCCCACACCAGCGCGAACGCCACGCTGTACGTCACCGAGCCGTCGGTGGTGTTGACGGCGAGCGCCTGGTTTCCGTCGCCCTCCGGAGCAGCCGGCCGGTCGAACGGGAACACCCAGGACGGTGCCGCAGCACCGGAACCAGCAGTGCCGGAGGGGGCAGCGCCGCCGCTTGTCGAGGCGCCGGACTCAACCGGCACCAGCACCATGCTCAGCTGGGGGTTATCCCGCGTCGGCTTGGTGGCACCTGCCGGCCACAACGCAACCGTCCGGCCGGCGCTCCCCTGCCGCAACGCACCGCCGTCGCGCTTCGGCAGAACAGCCGGGGTGGCGTCTCCCAGCGTCCCGCGTTCGTACGCCTGCACCGGCCGGTACGTCCCGCCGTCGGGCCACCATGCCCAGGCGAGGCCCGCCAGCAGGGCCGCCACGGCGCCCATGGCAACGGTGCGCTGCACCGCCTTGCCGCGGGTTTTCTGCCACAGGCCGGTGACCAGCTGCCGCAGCAGCCGCACCACGATGTAGACCAGGCCCAGGACCGGGACGGCCACCACCACAATGGCCAGCGCCCGCACGGCCACGCCCACGAAGTCCCCAGTGGACAGGCTCGCCGCCAGCATTTCCTGCTGTTTCCCCACGCTGGCCCAGCCGGTGGCCAGGAGCCGCGGCAGGGACAGCACCATCATCACCATGCTGAACAGCAGCACCGGCACGGTGACCAGCACCCAGGCGGTGACCACGGCGCGAGCCCACGGCTTCAGCACCTTGCTCTCCGGGTTCCCCCACCGCCAGGGCAGGACGCCCAGGAGGGTGGGTTTGATCCGCTGGAACAGGTCCGGCACTCCGGTGGCGTCGGCCAGGATGTGGTAGCCGTCGTACTTCACCAGCGGGATCAGCTGGCGGACCATCTGCAGGATCTGCGTGACCACCACCAGCAGCAGCGCGTCAAAGCCGGTGGCCCACCAGAGGCCCATGATGGCAACGGCCACGATGGCGTTGAAGTACAGCCCGCCCAGGTCGGTGCGGATCCTGCCGCCGCGGCCCAGCCGGTAGGAGTCGGTGACGTCCGTGAAGAACGCGGGCCACAGCAGGTAGAGCCCGGCGCCCATGGCCCCGGGTGTTGCCCCGCCCTTGCGGGTGGCGGCCGCGTGGCCGAACTCGTGGAAACCGGCGGAGAGGATGGTGACGGCGAGGATCAGCAGCAGCAGGGCGGGCTGTTCGAAGGCCTGGTGCGTGGCGGAGCCCAGGCCCTTGACCATGAGCACCCACCAGCACGCCGCCAGGAACAACGCCGTCACGGCCACCACGATTAGCGGGTTGAACAGCACGGCGAAGGGTGCGGTGATCCGGCGGGTGCGTTCGGGATCGGACACGATGTAGCGGAACCGCAGGCCCAGTAGCGGGTTGGCCTTCTTCACCTCCGGCTGGGTGCCGTCGGCGAGCCGGAGCAGGCCCATGGGCAGCAGTTGCGAGTCGATCAGCGTGCGGACGTTCTCGGCGCTGACCAGCCGCCCAAACCCCTCGCTGGCGTGGCGGGCGATGTCCTCCAGGCCGCGCGTCCCGTCGGCAGCCTCCAGCACAAGGTACAGCAGCGGGGTCAGCTGGAGCGTCTGGCCGTCGGCACGCCGCACCAGGGCGGGCGGTGTCCGGTAGCCGGACCCCTCGGCCGGGCCGAGCAGCTGCACACCGTCGGCCCGGGCAGGAAGGTGGGCTCCCGCCGTCGTAATTGTGCTGCCCGGCGGATCCTGGGCAAGGGTGGCGCGTGACGACGGCGGGCCCGCCTCAGGAGGCGGCCCGCCGTGGGCGTGGGTCATCGTTGTTACTGCTGCAGGTCGGACTGCTGGTCAGCGGTGGCGTTGGCCTCGCCGTCGATGTGCTGGCTGATGGTGGCGCTCTGGTCCGAGATGGCGTACGCCTGGCTGCCGATGGAGCCGATGTTCGCGGCCACCGCAGCATCGATGGGGGCAGCCACGTTGGCGTTGGCGGCCACGGCACCGTTGATGGGGGCGGCGATGGCGGCGTCGGCATCCAGGTTGACGTCGACGTTCAGCAGGTTGCCGTTCAGCACGCCGGCCGCGTCCGTGACCCCGCCGGTGCCGGTGGGATCCGTCACCGCGCCGGCCGTTCCGTCCGTGGTACCGGCATCCGTACCGTCAGCGGTGTCGTCGGCCTGGCCGATCACGCTGTCCTGGGTGGAGTCTGCGTTGGCGTCGGCCGTGATGCCCTGGTCGATCAGGGCGTCCTGGTTGGAGAGCGCCTGCGCGTCGGAGCCGAAGGACAGGATGTTGGCCGAGGCGGCGGCATCGATGGGTGCGGCAACGTTGGCGTTGGCGGCGACGGCAAGGTCGATGGGCGCTGCGGCATTGATGCCCAGGTCCAGGTCCGCGTTCAGGTCCAGGACGGATGCCACTTCCTTGTCCGGCAGGGCGGTGGCCTGCTCCGACATCAGTTCTTCGTCAGTGAGGGGACGCATTTCGTTGTCCATGCTTGAGACCTCCGGTGCGGCGCGGGTGCTCTGCCCCCAGCGGGCAGCCCGCGCCCCATAATAGTAAGCATGATTACTTGTTTTGCGAAGTGACGATTTTCAGCAGAAAGTACCTCAGCCATGCCGTTCGTCTTCTTGTCTATTTCTGCCGCGGTCTTCGTGGCCTCGATGGTGCTGTTCGACCAATGGCTGATGGCGGACGGGCGGGGCAAGTCCGGGCGGTATAAGAAGGCGGCCTGGATCAGCATGTGGGTAGGGATCGCCATGAGTGCGGCCTTGGTCCTTCTATTCCTCACCACCGACTGAAGAATCTTCTATTAAGCACACATGGCGATAACGCCATACGTCCTTCCCGCCCCTCCGCAGGAAAGCGCCCGTTGATTGCTTACCGGACCATGCGTACGGTGAACTAATAATCCGTGCTTGGAGGCGGCAATGGGCGGCAATTCCAAAGGCAGAACCGGCTACGAATTCCTGACCATCTGGCGGGTGGCCGGGACCCCGCACGAGGTGATGGACGTCCTGGGTGACGCCGGTACGCTGGCCCGCTGGTGGCCGTCGGTGTATCTGTCAGTCCTGCCGCTGGAGTCTGGCGGCCCCGACGGCGTCGGAAAGTCGTTCTTCCTGCACACCAAGGGCTGGCTGCCCTATACCCTCAAGTGGAAGCTCACCGTCACCGAGCCTGTCACAGAACAAGGGCTTGCCCTCTCCGCCCAGGGCGACCTCAACGGCACCGGGCGCTGGACCTTCAAGAAGGACGGGCCGGAAACGGTTGTCATCTATGACTGGCGGGTCAGTGCGTCAAAACCGCTCCTGCGGCGGCTGAGCTGGTTGCTCAAGGCCGCCTTCGCGGCGAACCACCGCTGGGCGATGGCGCGCGGGCAGGAGGCCCTCGCGCTGGAATTACGACGACGGCGGGCCGGCGCCGATCTCTCCGACATCCCGCAGCCGGCGGGCCCCACCTTTGTCAGCCGGCGACGGCGGCGGAAGACTGCGCATCTTCCCCTTTGACCTGGCAATTCCAACGACGTCAGTAAGCGAAGGGGAAGGAAATATCTGATCCGCAGCGCTGACAATGTGGTTGAATGCCCCGTATGGGGGACAGCACACTTCTGGTCTCGGCAGAACGGTATTTTCGGGCGTTGGGGCCGCGCGGCCGCACCGTGCTATTCCAGCTGCCATTGTCCGTCACTATGCTGCTGGTCGCTGCCCTGGTGGTCCTGCTGCACCCGGCAATAGATTTGTCGCCGCCGCTCATGCTCAGCATGGGCGTCCACCTGCTCCTTCTCGGCGCCTGCGCCATCGTTCCCTGGCAACGACTTCCCGCGCGGGCGGCACTGGTCATTCCTTTCCTGGATTGCCTGGCTGTGGGTGTAACCCGGGAAGCCGGCGGCCAGTACCTGACGGTGCTGGGCTATCTCCTCGTGTTTCCGGTGGTCTGGCTTGCCGCCGGCCGGCACCGCAGCGGCGTCATCGCCGCCGTGATGGCAACAGTCCTCAGCGCGGTCCTCCCACCAATCATCCTCGGCACAGGCTTCGACCGGGCGGACTTCATCCGCGTCGTCCTGCTCCCCGTCATCCTGGGAGCCGTAGCCCTAACCACGTACGGCACCTTCAACGTCATCTCGTTCCAACGGCGCTCCCTGGAACAACGGGAAACCGAGGTGCGGGAGTTGCTGAGCACCAGCCAGGACCGTGAGCAGCTGCTCGGCACCGTCCTGGACACCGTCAGCGTCGCCGTATCGGCGGTCGGTCCCCAGGGCGAAACCATCCTGACCAACCACCAGTACACCAGCCACGTCACCCGGGCCGTCCAAAAAGACGAGCTGGCAAAGAACCCGTCGCAGATCACTATTTACGGGCCGGACCGTGCCACTCCCCTCCCGCTGGAACAAATCCCCCGCCTCCGGGCTGCCAGGGGGGAGGCCTTCACGGACGAGCTACTGTGGATCGGCTGCGGCACCAGCCAGCGCGCCTATTCCGCCACCTGCCGCCTCATAAAAGGCCCTGACGGGCAACGGCGCGGCGCGGTGATGGCCTTCACCGATGTCACAGCCCTGGTGGAAGCACTCGCGGTCAAGGACCAGTTCGTTTCCAGCGTCTCCCACGAGCTGCGGACCCCGCTGACCTCAATCCTTGGCTACCTGGCCCTGGCCCTGGACGAGGACCTGGATCCTGACCTGGAGGACTACCTCACCGTGATCCGCCGCAACACCCAGCGGCTCCTGGGCCTGGTCGATGACCTGCTTGCCACCGCCACCGACGCCCTGAGCACCAATCCCCGCCCGGCAGACCTCGCCGAAATCCTGACCCACAGCGTCGAAGCCGCCAGTCCCCGGGCCGGCGCTGCGGGCATCACCCTCACACTCGATCTGGAACCGGGCACCGAGCTCATGGGGAATTTAGACCCCGATCGTATCGGCCAGGCCATCGACAACCTGGTATCCAACGCCATCAAATACACCCCCGACGGCGGGTCCATCACCATCTCCGCCGGCGCCAGAGACCACACGCTCTACTGCCACGTCACTGATACCGGTGTGGGCATGACGGAGGAAGAACAGTCCAAGGCGTTCACCCGGTTCTTCCGCGCCGCCAACGTACACTCCTCCACCATTCCAGGTGCCGGCCTTGGACTGGCCATCACCAAATCCATTATCGAAAACCACAACGGAACCATCAGCCTTTCCAGTAGCCCCGGAAAGGGAACCACCGTATTGCTGACCCTCCCACGCGCGGCTGCGGACAAGGAATCCGTGGAGTCCAACGCCTGATATCGAAGCCCCGTTTCCGGATGACCATCTCCGCGTAGCCGCTGAAGGCTTCTGCCCCGGGACGCCGGGGACGGGGGCCTTTTCAGGTTTACGGGGAGTACATTGTGGGCATGGGACAGACTTCCTCGCCGCGCCGCGATCTGCTCACCGATCGGCTCCTTGACGCTGCGGAATTCAGCCATGCGCACTGGTTCTTTGGAAACCTGTATGAGCTACTGGTCAAAATGCCGCATCGCGTCGCGGCCTCCGAGGCAAGCAAAGAGCTCCCACGGTCCCCCTTCGGGGCGGGCAGCCCGGGGCGCTATTACGCACCGCTCGCTCCGATCAATGCCCCGGCCGCCGTCGGCGCCCTCGCGGCAGGATGGCACGATCAGACCACCAGGACCTGGCTGATGGTAGCGGCCGCCAGTTCCGTCATAGGGGCAGCCGCTACCGTTTACGTCCTCCGCTCGCTCAACCCCAAGCTGTTCTTCAGCCGGGAACCGCTGGCCGAGGACCAACGGGAACCCTTGTTAAGGCGTTGGTATAACGTCCACGCCGTACGCCTCGCAGCCAGTGCCGTTGCGCTGACCGCCCTCCACCGTGCCCGGACCATCCGGCTCAAGAGCCGGTGACGCCACCCGGGTGCGGGTAAGGTCTGATCATGATCCAGGCTGCGGCCGTGTCCGCACTGACGTCCTACCACTGGCTGGGGATTCCCATCGCCGCGGCCGGCGCGGTCCTGCTCGCCTTGGGAACGTTGTTTCAGCACCGGGCCGTGGGAGACCAGCCGGCTGCAGCAGGGCGTGCGGCGGGCAGCATGGGCGGCGGGCGCCTTCACGCCCTGATGCGGAAACCGGTGTGGCTGGCCGGGACGGCGATGCTGGGGGCAGCGATCCTCCTCCAGCTCACCAGCCTGCGGTTCTCGCCCCTGATCGTGGTGCAGCCCATCGGCGCAATTGCGCTGGTGGTCACCACGCTGGCCACAGCGCGGATGACCCGCAGGTCCCCGGGGCGCCGGGCCCTCACCGCGGTCGCGTTATGCGTGGGCGGCGTAGGTGTGTTCGTTGCCGTGGCGGCGCTGTCCGCGGAGGACGTGGAGATCAGCGACTGGCACCTGGTGACCATCCTGATCGTGCTTGCCGTGGTCCTGGCCTGCGTGGCCGTGGCCTATCTCTTGTGGCGCCACCTCTCGCATGCGGTGGTCTTCACGGCCGGAGCGGGGATCCTGTTCGGGTTCGTCGCGGCCCTGGCCAAGACCGTCATCGCCCGGCTGTTCCAGGGCGACTTCGAGTGGCTGTCCCTGACGTGCCTGGCGGGGTTGCTCATTGCCGCCCTGGGCGGCAGCTTCCTGGTCCAGAACGCCCACACCCGGGGCTCCCCCGAACTCGTGGTGGCCGGCCTGACCGTCATCGACCCCCTGGTTGCCGTCGCGATCGGCATCACCATCCTCGGCGAGGCCGATGCAGCGCCGCCGCTGGCGATCGTCCTGTTCCTGCTCTCAGGAGCCACCGCCGTCGCTGGAGTCATCCTGCTGGCGACGGTGAAACCGCACGCCGCAGTGAGGCATGATGACCCCCAATCCCGTCCAGGAGACCTCGAAACCTGAGGCCCGCAGTCTGCCGAACGTCGTTAGTTGCTGAGACCGCGGGCGAGAGCGACACTCTGGGCTATTTGGCACCGAGCAGCAGCGGCGCTGCTGCTGCAGCCATTTGTTTGTGGTCATGCGCAGCTCCCGGTACCACCGTTAAAGCCCATTTGAACTTGTCCCCTTCGCGGGCCGCCTTCCGCGATGCTTCATAAAACGCCAATCCGCGGGTGAGTCTGTTGTCTCCCTGTTCATCTGTCTGGCGGTCACGCTGAAGCAGGGGGTCCTTGGGGTCTACGTCATCAGCTCCCAGGAGAATGACCAATGGCCTGGAAAAAGCGTCCCGCAACTCCTTTGACGAAAGCGGCGCGTTCTTCAATCCGTAGGGATAATCGATGCTCTGATCGGGCATGGTATACCAGCCCGCGTTTGCCGCCACTGCAACGCTCACATGGTTTTTTTGCGTGAACTCCATGAAGCGGTGCACGAATTGGCCTCCCGCTGAATGGCCAAAGAGGGCATATCTGTCGGCTTTGCTGTTCGTGTCACGGACCACGGCTTGGAAGAGGTCTTCAACCACATTGAAAGTCCAGGCTTCAGGTGGGTTGATGTTGCCTTTAGCATCGAGGATGTTGCCCTGGTTGTAAGAGGCTGCGCCGGGGTAGTCATCCCTGGAAAACTCCAGTACAAGCAGCAACGTGTTGCTGCTCTCAATCAACGGCAGCCAATCCGCACGGTAAGACTCACCGTCGCGGTGGGCCCCGGTCATTACGATCAAAATCTGGGCCGCGGACGGATCGTCGGGAGCCTTGTACCAGACGCGGATCGGCTGATCTTGAAGTGGTCCCTGTGCGTTGAAAGTGAAGTCGCCCTTCCCGCCCGCTTGGATCAGTTTGGCTTGAGTACTGGTGGCGCTGGAGCTTCCCATTTCTTCTCCTTGCTTGGACGCCACCGATTTTTCAGGCGTTCCTTCCGTGGCGTCAGTACAGGAAGTAACGAAGGGGAGCACGCAGAGAAGGCCCGCCAGAATTATGAACCCCTGTCCACTGTGCCATTGCCGTTGCCGTTGCCGTTGACGACGGGGGCCCATCACTCTGGCGGCTCAAAACAGCGGCACGGCATTCTGGCCACATCTCCCTGAATCTGCAAGGCAGGGTGGACCAGCGGAATTGCGCTCACCATTTGGGGTGGCGAGCAGGGCTGCGTAAAGAATCCGGTGAGGAAGTTATCTGTCACAAGGCATCTCACCGCCAATTGGGCTGGGGCGCCACGAGTCAGTTCCACGCTGAGTGCTATCCCGATACCTTGCTTCCCGTAAGCCGCGAAGCGCCCCGGCGTTCCAAATACAAAATTACCCAGGCTGTATACGACAGGCACATCTTTGATGAATTCGATTTTGTCGGCGATATGAGGACCTGTACCGACAATCAAATCGTAACCAGCATCAACCATGACCTGAGCCCAGTACCGTTGCGCCTGCAAAGTGTCAGTGTAATTGTCGCCCCAGTGAACGTACGCAACCACCCAGTCGGCACCAGCAGCCCGCGCCAGGTCGTACCCCCTTTGAACGGTCTCGGGACTGAATACAACTGTTCCGGGCGTCACCTCGTCGGCTCGTGTTGCCTTACCAAAGTTCTCACCGAGTGCCACGACGCCGACGGTTCCCATATCGCTATGCCAGATCAGGGGGCGCTCAGCTTCGGCTAAGTTGTGGCCGGCTCCAAAGGTAGTCATCGCGGCGTTGGTCGCAAGGTTTATGGTGTCCTCAAGTCCAGTAACTCCCATGTCCATGGAGTGGTTGTTGCCCAGGCCAATTGCATCGATGCCCGCTTTGGAAAGTGCCCAGGCCGCCCTGGGGTCCGCATGGTACGAAAACTGTTTGCCACGGTTCATTGGCTCGTTGGTGTAGGTCATGGGACCTTCCGCATTGGCAATGACAAGATCACCGTCGATCAACGGAAGGACCCCCGCCACCGCGGCGTCATAACCGGGAGGATCCGGCAGCGGGGTAACGCCGTCGCCCAGCATGGTGTCGCCGAGGAACTGGATGGACATGTGCTCTTCTGCACGGAGTCCCGCCGCCAGTTCTATTGACGCAACTTTCGGGGTTTCCTTTGCGCCGTAATTTGCCGCCAATGCCCCAGTTCCGGCCATTGCGACAGCCAGCGCGGTGACGATGAGAACACGGTCGCGTGTCTTGGGGTGCATCACACACCGCTTTCCGGGGTGCCGTGCAGCCGCTGATCCCCGGCGACAGCCTCGCCTGGCGGCGCCTGTTCTACCGGCGCGGCCAGGTTCGCCTCTATCCAGGCCCTGTCCCGGTACTCTTCGCCGGACATGACCTCCACCACGGCTCCCTTCTGAAGGACAACAACCTTGTCTGCCAGGGCGATTTCCTGGGGATCCTGGGTGGCCATCAGTACCGTGCCGTCGTATCTGGCCAACGTGGCGGCCAAGGTTGCCTTCGCAGCAGGGTCGAGGCCAAGGGTCGGCTCGTCCAGGAGCAGGATGGGCGGGTTCCCCATCAAAGCCCTGCCCAGAGCTATCCTCTGCCGCTGGCTGTAAGCCAGGTTCAGCCCTCCTTCTGTGATCCAGGTTTGCAGGCCGTAGGGAAGGTCCAGCAGCATATCGTCCAGCCCGGTGGCGGCCAGGACGCGCTGCACCTCCTCCTCAGTGGCCTGGGGGGCAGCGTACGTCAGATTGCGCCACATCGACCCTCGCATTAGCGGCAGCTCGGGCCCCATTGCCCCGATCCAGCGGGCGGCCGAGCGCAGCGCGGTCTTGCTCAGCATCTGCCCGTCGATGAGGAGGCATCCGACATCCGGCTCAATGGTCCGGGAAACAAGGCCCAGCAGGGTCGACTTCCCGCTGCCTCCGTCCCCGGTGATTGCGACCACCTCACCAGGCGCAACCTGCAGGTTGACCTCCTGCAACGCGCCGTTAACCGACACGGACATGAAGTTGATTGATCCTTTTCGAACCTTGAGCGGACCATGGCCTCCGCTGTCGAGGTCCCGGGTGGAACTGCGCAGATATTCCCTGATTTTGCCCACGGAGACCTGGGCCCGGTGCCAGTAGTCGTGGGCTAGCCCCAAGGTACGGACCGGGCTGGAAAGCTGTCGGGTGACGACGACGAAGCCCACGACAGTACCGATGGTGGCCGTCCCCTGCCGGACCTCAAAAAGGCCGGCAGTGAGGACGGCGCCCAGTGCAAGCAGCGCAAATGCGGTTGAGACGCCGCGAAGGTAGCCGCGCAACCGTGCAACCCGTATCAGTGCCCGGGTCAGCTCGTCGTTTTGGTGTGACAGGCGGCTGTACTCGCCCGCCGACCGTCCGAAAACCTGAGCGACCGGCTGGGCATTGAGTTGTTCATCGATGTTGCTCATCACCAGCGAACGGCGCCGCCGCATGACGCGTGTCGCCTGCCGCATGCGCTGGCCGGCGACGAAGGAAGCGGCGGCACCTGCGCACACTGTCACAACGATGGCCAGGGACATCCAAAAACTGAAATAGAACAGGACTGCCAAAGCGCCACACAAAACCAATGCGGCAATTATTCCGCCCAGCACGCCGCGGCTGACCCACATCCTCGTCATGGAAAGGTCACCCAGAAAACGCAGCAGCAGACCCCCGCGGGCCCGGTTCTGAAATTGCCGGGGCGTCATGCCTTGCAGGTGCCCATACATCTTCATCCTCAGCACCCGGACAACTTCGTAGCCTGCAACCTCGGCGACATTGAAACCGGCGGCACGAAGCCACCCGTGCAGCAAGGCCACGACGCCAAGGAGACCTGCCTGGGCCACGGCCCACCGCCATTGCAGGTCCGCAGCAGCACCGACCGTGGCAGGCGCCAGTCCGTCCACGATCAACCGCAGCAGGAGGATGTAGGCGATGAGGGTGGCAACCTGCCCGAGACCGATAGCTATGACCTTGGCGTAGACGGTAACGGGAATTCGGTAGAGCCTGTCCTTCCCGGCCACCGCGCTCACCATGCGTCCGCACCTCCCGCCGAGGTGCTGGGCCTTGGAAACCCGAAGAACCCTGGCCTGGGCCGTGGCTGACGGTCAGGTGATGCGGTGAAGGGACCAATGATGACATCACTCGTTGCAGGCACCGGTTCCACTTCAACTGCAGGTTCAGCTTTGCCTGCCTGGGCCGCTTCGAGGATGTCCTGGATGCCGAGGAGGGACGCCGCCGTATTGGGTTCGGTGAGTTCTTCCCGCGTCAGCACCGGCAGCCCGGTCACGGCTGAGGCTTCCCGGATGGCCAAAGGAGACCGGGTCAGAAGGCCCGTCACAGCGAGGACTGTATGTCCAAGTTTCTGCAGGTGCGTAACACCTGCGACCGCACCCATTGAATCCGGAGCGGCAAAAATTATCGCGTCCACCATGTTCCTGAAAACATTCGCCTCCAGTAGGCGGGAGGTTTCGTCCTGGTAGATACCGTCGGCGATTTCCACCAGATTGAGGGCAGCGCCCGAAGCGGTCAGGTGGTTGACGAGCTCGGCAAATTTTGTCTCCACCACCTCCATTGGTTGACGGTAAGTGGACGCGAGTCCGACGTCCGTGAAATCGAGCATCAGGTGAGCGCCGGCGTCGAGCATGCACCAATAGTCGTTTCCAGACCCTGTACCCGTGGCTTTCGTGGCTCCCACGGCGATTCCAGCCCTACTCAAACCATTGACCAGGCAGTGGACCGTGGTTGTCTTGCCCGAATTCATCGCTGTGCCAATGACTGCAACCGTTCGGGGACGCGGAACTTGGGGCGAAACTGGCGGCAAAGAAAAATCCTGAATGTTCAATGGCCGCCCCTTGGCGTCACCGAGGAGGCCCACTGGCTCGATTTCAGTAGCCCGGCGAACGGCCAGGCTACGGCTAATTACCTCAGAGGCAATTCCTCCTGAAGCCACTAATTGCGTTTCCCCGAGGGTGGCCGGCACACGGGATTCGAACTGGTCTGTGGCATACCGGTCGCCATACGTCACGATGACCTCGTCGTCATCATGCAACACTGCACGCCGGCCGTTCGGCTGCTCGATGTGGCGATGGTGGCCCAGTTGCACGATGCGGGCAAGCACCAGGTCACCGGAGCGGGGCCGCACTGCGCCGGAGACCAGGGAGGCTATCCTCTCCGGAACTACGCGGCGGGTTGTAAAAGCAGATTTGGCCTTCGCCACCCGATCCGGGCTCAACGGCTTGACCCACACCCTTCGATCTGAACTCATGACTGGCACGCTAATTGGGGAAAATATCACCGGACAGGGTGCGGGGTACTCGAAATTCGGGTTAGGTATTACTTGGGTGCATGCAATTTCGCGCACGCAAGTAACCGGCGTGGGTGACCACTCGCGGTCGTACCACGGGTTAGTCCCTGCGGCCAGCCGCTGCGCACGGCACGCACTGGAGCGATTTACGGGACCGCGGGACCAGGAGTGTGCGGTGCCCCGGAGACCACCAAAGGGAACCAGCAGGGTAGCCAGCAGTCCATCACCGGCGTTCATTCCGTCTACGATAGGAACAAAACCGCAGGCCAACAGGGGGTCCGCCTTGCCCGAAAATCGCTCCGCCGTGAACAACGCCAGCCCTCGTGAGATGGTGCTGGGCCGTGCGAAGGACTGGGCCCTTCCCATTGGCGTGGCGGTAGTCGCGCTCGGGCTGGGAGCCGCCAGCATCTCTGGCGGCCTGGCTGACCGTGACCGGGCCAGCCAGGAATCAGCGGCGAACCAAAGCGCCGCCGCCACGCCCGTCTGTGAGGTGACGGACCGGAACAGCCTGGTCCCGCCGTCGGGCGCCCTGTTCGGTGTGAACCTGAACCTGGACGCCAAACCGCTGTCCCGGTACGCGGCTGACCTTGGCCGTAAGCCGGCCGTCAGCGTGTCCTTCGCCGACTTCCCCTACACCGTCCAGGACCGGACCCACCTGCAGCAGGCCGCAGCCCAGATCCGGGCAGACGGGCAGATGATGCTGCTGACCCTGGAACCCAAGCTGGGCCTGGCCGCCGTCACACCCGATATTGTGGGCGGCCTGGTGAAGGATTTGGCGTCCATCAACGGCCAAGGTGTTCCGGTCATCGTCCGTCTTGCGCATGAGATGAACGGGTCCTGGTATCCCTGGTCGCAGCGGCCGGTGGAGTACAAAGCGGTGTTCACGCAGGTGGCGGACGCCGTCCACAAGGGCGCGCCGGGCTCGGCCATGATGTGGGCGCCCAACTATGCGGGCGGATACCCCTTTGCCGGCGGCCGGTTCGAGGCGGAGGCAGGCACCGCGGATGTCGCGGCCCTGGACACGGATCACGACGGCGCCCTCACCATGGCGGACGATCCTTACGCCCCGTATTACCCGGGTGACCAGGCGGTGGACTGGGTGGGGATGTCGCTGTACCACTGGGGCGCCAAATACCCCTGGGGCGAAAACGAGATCCCGGAGGCCAACAAGTTCGCCGACCAACTGACGGGGAACTACGTGGGTGCCAACGGCGATGACAGCCTGCTGCCCGATTTCTACGGCGTGTACGGCAAAGACCACACCAAACCCGTGGCCATCCCGGAGACAGCCGGCCTGTTCAACCCCGCCGCGGGTGGTGCGCACGAGGCGGACATCAAGAGCACCTGGTGGAAACAGGTGTACAGCGCCCAAACCCACACTCAGTTCCCCAACCTCAAAATGATCAACTGGTTCGAGTGGGACAAGGAGGAGGTTGAAGTCGACGGCCGCGTCGACTGGACGGTCACCAACACTCCCGCCATTCGGGACGCGTTCACCGCAGCCCTGCCGGACTGGCTGCACTATGGGGCCGGGACCGACTGCCGCCCAGCAGGTTCCTAGGCATCGGCTTCACGCCGTGCCGAAGCCATTTGGGCCGCGGTTCAGCCCTGACCGCGGATTTCTTTAGGGGGTGGGTCCGCCGACTTGATTAGGGCCTGCGGTGTTGCTGTAGGGAATCCCGGATTTCCGTGAGCAGGGCAATCTGGGGGTCTTCGGCCGCTTCTTCCTTGACGTCCGGGCTGATGCCGAGGCGCCGGTTGCGGCGCTCGACCATATGGTTCATGGGCACGACGATGACGAAGTAAATGGCTGCCGCCACGAGCACGAAGTTAACAATTGCCGTGAGCAGGACACCGAATTTGATGTCGTTTCCGTTGAGGGTCACGACGGCGAAGCTATCGAAGTTCGGAGATCCGACCAAGGCCGCGATGAACGGCATGAGAACGCTTTGGACTAGGGCCGTGACTACGGCACCGAAGGCGGCACCAATCACGACGGCGACGGCAAGGTCTACGACGTTGCCCTTCATGATGAAATTCTTGAATCCGGTCAACATAGCGATCAAACTACCCCACGCGGATGCCGTATCGGTTACTTTGGGGAAAGTTTCGAGGGGAGTTACCCAGCGCCTGCCGGCGCCCGAGGCATGAGGTCGGTCTCACCTCTGCGGGGACCTTGGGTTCCTGCAGAGGGGATGTTCTGGTCCTGACGGGAGTGGTGGTCCGGATAGCCCGGATCCGGCCTTTCGGCGGCTTCGCCGGAGCATCATGCATCTCCAAGGTCCGAGCATAATCGGCTCTGCGCGCTCCGGTATGACCTGGCGCCGCACTTCTGCTGTTCCCAGCAGACCGCACCATTCATGAGGACGCAGCAAAAAGCACCAACACGGCAGTTGGGTCGGGGCAGACTTACGACGGCGGCACCTGGGTTGCAATCGCTGGGCGCCACGGCTGCCGCGCGCCAATCGGCGCGAAGCAGGCGGAGCAGACTTCAGTCCTGCTGCCCGAACTTCGAGAGGCTCAGCGAACGGGATTTGATGCCCTCGATATGCCGGTTCATTGCCGCCGTAGCCGCCTCCGGGTCGCGCGCTTTGATGGCCTCAATGATGGCGTGGTGTTCCTGCACAGTGTGGTCGCCGCTCATGTCGTTGTGGACCATGAGCCGGAACCGCTGGATACTTCCCTCGATGGAGGAGTAGGCCCGTAGGAGGAACTCGTTGTCCGTGGCCTCCACGATCCGCCGGTGAAAGTTCTCGTCAGCCTTCCAGTAAGCGCGGTAGCCGGCAAAGGTGTCACCGCCCCGGCGGGACGCCTCAAGATCGCGGTGGAACCCTTCCAGGTCCGCCACCAACTCGTCCGTCGAGTTGGCGGCGGCAATGTTGGTGCAGGCAGGTTCAAGAATCTGCCGCGAGGTCAGCAGCGCGGCGATGTCGCTGGCCGTGGGTTCCGGCGCCACCTTGTATCCGCGCAGGGCTTCGCGCCTGACCATGCCGGTGGTTTCCAGGCGGGCCAGCGCCTCCCGCACGGGGGTTGAGGACACCTTGAAGCGCTTGGCCAGTCCGTCAATGCTCAACGGTGATCCGGTGGAGATCTTGTCGTCCAGCAACAGGGACAGGATGGCCTCAAACACCTGGTCCACCAGCATGGGCCGGCCGGGGATCAGGACTTCTTCTTCAGGCGAAGCGGCGTTCATTTCGGAATCCTATGTGAATTTCGGTCAGTCGAATGGAGCCTCAGCACTACTTTCACCAGCGCCCCGTCACAAACCAAACAACGCAGAAAGGGTGTTTGCAGAAAATCGTGCATGATGTACGGTACATGATACCGGACAGCGAAGTGATCTGTAACACAGCTCTCCCATCACCCCTCCTCCCCCAATCCGAAGGCGTGTAGATGATTCAGTTTCGATCGATGTTGGTAACCGTCGCCGCCGTTTCCATGGCGAGCGTGCTTCTCTCCGGCTGCTCCAATCCGGAAATGACCAGTTCAGCCCAATCCGAGGCCCCGAAATCAACCGGTTCCGCGCAGGCCGTCAAAGTCGACGACGCAGCCGCGGCAGCCCTCCCCAATGACGCACGGGACAAGGGAACCCTGACCGTCACCATGAGCCAGAGCTCCCCGCCGCTGCACTTCATGGCCGCGGACGGAACCACCGTTCAAGGTGTGGACCCCGAGATTGCCATCGCCCTGGGGCAGACGCTGGGCCTGAAAACGGAGGTCAAGAGCGGCCCCTTCGACGGCATCATCCCCGGCATTGCGGCCGGAAAGTTCGACATGGCCGTATCCCAGATGTCGCCCTCAACCGAACGCATGAAAGTGCTCGATTTCGTCGACTACTACCAGTCAGGCAGTGGCATCGGCGTGGCTCCCGGCAACCCCCAGCACCTCTCGGTGGACTCACTCTGTGGCAAGCGAGTGGGCGTCCTGAAGGGTTCCTTCCAGGACCTCAAGCGCCTCCCCGCCCTGTCCCAGGCCTGCACGGCCGCGGGCAATCCAGCCATTGAGGCCATGACCTACCCGGACATGCAGGCCCCCAACCTTGCGCTGACCGCCGGCCGGATCGATGCCGTCTACATCGACGGACCTACCCTGGGCTACGCCATCAAGCAGGGCGGCCAGATCGAACTGCTGGGCGAGAAGGACGTCTCCCCCGTCAGCATCGGCTTCAAGAAGGGCGCCGGCCTGGAGAAGGCCATCCAGCTCGGCATGGAGTCCCTTGCCAAGAGCGGGAAGTACAAGGAAATCCTCGACAAGTGGGGTGTAGGCAGCGGTGCAATCTCTGACTTCGCCTTCAACAAAGCGCAGTAGCCACATGGCCAACACAGCCACGCAGCCTGACGCCAAGGCACCAGCCGGGGACGGGCTGGACCGCCAGCTTCTCCAGGGCCGTCCCCACCAGCGCCACGGAGGGTTGTGGCTAACGGCGGCGATCGTCCTCTTCGCGATCTTCCTGGTCAGTTACTCCCTGATCACCAATCCCCGCTTCGAGTGGAACGTGGTGTTCGCATGGTTCACCTCGGAAAGGTTGTTCACCGGCCTACTCCGCACGCTGGGACTGACCGCCATCTCCATGGCCGTGGGAATCGTCGTCGGCGTCCTGCTGGCGCTGGCCAGGCTCGCGCCCAACGCGATCGTCGCCGGGACTGCCGCATTCCTGGTCTGGCTCTTCCGCGGGGTGCCGGTGTTCGTCCAGCTCCTCTTCTGGGGCTTCATCGCCGCCATCTACCCACGGATTGCGGTGGGTGTCCCGTTTGGACCCGAGTTCTTCTCGGTGGACGCCAACGTGCTCATCACCCCGTTCATGGCCGCAATCCTGGGCTTGGGCCTGAATGAAGGCGCCTACATGTCGGAGATCGTCCGCGCCGGGCTCCTGAGCGTCAACCGCGGGCAGACGGAAGCGGCCACCGCACTCGGAATGCGGCGGTTCGCCATCCTTTCCCGGATCGTACTGCCGCAGGCGATGAAGATCATCATCCCGCCAACGGGCAACCAGACCATCTCCATGCTGAAGACCACCTCCCTGGTGAGCGTCCTGGCCTTCCCCGAGCTGCTCTACTCTGCGCAGCTGGTCTACAGCGCCAACTTCAAGACCATTCCGCTGCTGATCGCTGCAAGCATGTGGTACCTGCTGGTCACCAGCATCCTGAGCCTGGGGCAGTACTTCATTGAAAAGCACTTCAACCGGGGCGGAAGCACCTCAGGACGCAGCACCCGGCGGCCCCGCAAAGCCAAGGCCGTGAACTCCCCCACCCCACCACTGGAGGCCCGGCCATGACCAACGTGATGATCGAAGCACAGGGAGTCACTAAGAGCTTCGGCGACCTGGAGGTCCTCAAGGGCATTGACCTCACTATCCCCAAGGGCAGCGTTACGTGCATCATCGGGCCGTCAGGCTCCGGCAAGTCGACGTTCCTGCGCTGCATCAACCAGCTGGAAACGCTCGACGGCGGGTACATCCTTGTGGAGGGACAGCCGGTTGGGGTGAAGATCAGGAAAGGCCGGCTGCACGCGCAGAACAACGCCGAGGCGGCGAAAATGCGCGAGAACATCGGCATGGTCTTCCAGAGCTTCAACCTTTTCCCGCACATGACGGTGCTGGAGAACATCTGCGAGGCGCCGGTCAGGGTGAGGAAGGAGAACCGCAAGGCCGTTCAGGACCGGGCCCGGATCCTCCTGGAGCGGGTGGGGCTCTCCGAGAAGGTCCACGCCTATCCTGCGTCGCTTTCCGGCGGCCAGCAGCAGCGCGTGGCGATCGCCAGGGCGCTGGCCATGGAGCCGCGGCTGATGCTGTTCGATGAGCCCACATCGGCCCTGGACCCGGAGCTAGTGGGTGAGGTGCTGGACGTGATGCGCAAGCTCGCCGACGCCGGAATGACCATGATCGTAGTCACCCACGAGATCGGCTTCGCCCGGGAAGTCGGCGACCACCTGATCTTCATGGACGGCGGCGGCATCGTGGAGCAGGGCGACCCCCGGACAGTCCTGAGCGACCCACGGCATGAGCGCACCAAACAATTCCTGGCGAAAGTAATTTAGACCTTCACATTGGAGCAGGACTCTTGAAAAACAAATGGATTGTCAGCGTTGAGGACTACCGCAAAGCCTCCCGCAAGCAGCTTCCGAAAATGATCTCGGACTATTTGGAGGGCGGCGCGCTGGACGAGACCACCATGCGCGCCAACGAAGACCGTTTCGATGCCCTGATGCTGCGCCAGCGGTCCATGGTGGACCTTCGGGGCCTGAATACCTCCACCACCGTGCTGGGCCATTCCCTGGCGATGCCGCTGATGGTGGCACCCATGGGAATGCTCACCATCTTCCACCCGGGTTCGGATCCTGCCGTCGCCAGGGCCGCGGTCAGGGCGGGGTCGATCTTCATCCACAGCGCCTGGGCCGGCTGCTCGCTGGAAGAGGTGGCCAAGGTGGCGCCGAACAATCTGTGGGCGCAGATCGCCTTCTGGAAGGATCCCGCGGAAACCGCCAGCTACATCAACCGGGCACGGGCTGTGGGGGTTGAGACGCTGGTGGTGGCGGGCGATGTGGGGTCTTCCAGCAAGCGGGAACGGGACTTGCACCATGGCCTGTCCATGCCGCCGCGCCCGCCGGTGGCGGACTACTTCAACGCCGCCACGCGCCCAGCCTGGCTGTGGCGGTGGCTTACCGGCCGGAAGATGACCTACGGCAACTACCAGATCAACGGCCGCCCGCTGCGCATGGACGAGATGAACAACTGGATGGCGTCCAACAAGAACCCGGGCGCCAGCTGGGAGGACTTCGCCAGGCTCCGTTCCGAGTGGAAGGGCAACCTGGTGATCAAGGGCATCATGGACGCCGAGGACGCGGCCCGGGCCGTGGATGAGGGGGCGGACGGCATTTTCGTCTCCAACCACGGCGGCCGGCAGTTCGACTCCCAGCCCGCCACCATCGACGTGCTGCCGTCCATTGTCGAGGCAGTTGGCGGACGGGCGGAGATCTATCTCGATGGCGGCGTGCGGCGTGGCCACGACATCGTCAAGGCAGTCGCTTTGGGTGCCAAGGCGACGCTGGCCGGACGGCCGTTCGCCTATGCCCTGGCGACGGGCGGTGAGCCGGCCGTGGACCGGGTGTTCTCCATCCTCCAGGAGGAGCTCAAGGGGGCCATGGGGTTTGTGGGCAAATCATCGGTAGCAGGCCTGGACAACAACATCTTCGCAACGCAGGCCCAGCCCGCGCCTGCCGAGAGCGTATTCGTCTAGGACAGCACCAGGACAAATACATGCTCTAACTGCCCGCCTCAACTATGAGGCGGGCAGTTCTGCGTACTACCGGTACCCGTCCACGATCGCGGCGGCAATCTCCTTGTACGCCCGCCGAGTCTCAGGCTTGAGCACGTCAAGGGTCACCAGATCACCGTCGGCCACGCTCCGGTCGTGCGGCACGGCGATGAGTTCGCGGCAGATCCCTGCCAGGTGCTCCTCGATCGCGTCGTTGTCCACCCGGGATGACACCTCGTCCTTGTCCGTGATCACCACGATCGCGTTGCGGGCCAGGTCCTCGTAGCCGTGGGCTTGCAACCAGAGCAGGGTACTCCGGGCACGCTTGGCGCCGGACACTGGTACCGGCAGCCAGCATCTGGTTGTCTGCCTCTTTTTGAAGGGCACAAAATGTCACGGCGTGACCATTGGGGCCGGCGCGGCGGCAGGAGCGACCTGCTGCCGGCTGGTGTCCTGAGATCAAGGCCGGGCACTGGCGAACAACGGCAACGCCGATATGTTTGTGGGCACTGACGGCGCGCACCTGACGCAGGCCGGATATGAATACTGGGCGCGGCGCATCCTCGCGGCCCTCCCGGCAGCAGCCGTCTAGCGGCGGGCCATAGCTTTGGCATACTGGAGCCCCGAGTCCGCTCGCCCTGAGCGACAGGTTGGACGCGGGGCGTCGCGGACTTTGCGAGGCGCCACGAACGCCGCAGACGCAAGGATAACGGCCATGTATGCCACGGCTTGAAGCAGCGAGCCACGCAGGAGAATCAGCATGTAGAACGGCATGATGCAGCCCAGGATGGACGGGGCCTGGCCTTTGGTGATCATTCGGTTCATGCTGGAGTCCCAGCGGCGGATTGCGAAGCCAAACACCAGCATGCCGACGATGAGCGCGGCCCACCCACCATTGATGAACAGTTCAGCCGGGAGTGGCGCGGAGAGGTTCGTGAACCAGTAGCCCTTCATGTTGGCGAGCAAGGTCCCGGTGTCCACAGCCTTGTCAGGCCAAAAACTTCTAGGCACCCAGAAGAAGATTACGCCCATGAGCTGGTTGCCGTTGGTGATCCCGTTGCGCTGCACATACTCCACGGTGTTCACGATCTGAGCGAAGGCATCGAAGTCTCCCGACAGTAGGGAGTCAAGAGCAGACGTGTCCACGGAGACCTCGGACAACGAGTTGCGGAAAGCATCCAGGATCGGGAAGACGAAGATCAGCGAAGCGACGAACGCGAGGGTGACTAGGCGGAACCGGGCAAGGGTCCGGTAAAGCCCAGTTGCCGCGAGCAATGCCAGGGCTGCTGTGCCGAAGATATAACGGGGCGTACTGATGGGGTTCACGCAGACGACCAAGGCAACGAATACAACCAGCGGGAAGAAGAACGCCCGCCTTGCACCATCCACCTTTTGTTGTTGCCGGAGGTGGATCAGGGAGATCATTGAGACGAGCAGGCCCATGGAAGACCCGGCGCCAATGACGGCGTTCACTGTCTTATCCGGCCAGACAAGTTCACGGATCGTTTGCAGATCCGCCCTACTGGCGAACAGGTTGGCCGGCCCGACTTTCGAGGCGTAGTAAGCGAACAGTGCGAGGCTGACCAGGGACAAGAGGTAAGCGCGTACGGTACTCCTCCGCAGCTGAACCTCTGCCTGGTCCTCTTGCTGTCCAGAGGGCCGGGCCAAGAAGACCCCAACGATAGTGGCCGCGGCGGCAGCTAGGACGATCAGCGACGCGTCGCCGAAGAGCGAATCCTGGAGGCCTCTCGTGGTGCTCGGATCCACGTTCATCCGAATTTGCACCAACGGAGCTATCCCCAGGAATACGTAGATGAAGACCCACGTCACCATCTGAAAGGGCCGCCGCTGGGCGGAGCCCGTGACAAAAGCGACCATCAGTCCTCCAATGACGCAGGACGCGATGACTCCCCACTCTTCGCCGTAAAGGCTCTCGGGTGTCATCATCGCGATGATGATGGGGACGACAAACGCCAGCGCGATCCCGGTCACTGTCGCCAGGAACGGCGCCTGCCTATCAAGCTTGCGCGCTAGCATGTTTTTCAAGAATGTCCCCATGAGCCAGAATTCTACCGTGGCCCGAAGAGGCCCATAAGACGGGTCTTACTGACCCCTGTAGTTTCCCCCCACTAATGCCGCCACTCTCCGCTAATGGAGAGCGGCGGCATCTTGACACTTTCTCAGCGACTCGTTGCTGCCTTCAACGCAGCGGCGAAGTTTGGTGTCAGAGCTCGACTAGCTTCGACGGTGATGTGGAGAGCATCTTGGTACAGCAGTTCTCCATCCCTATTAAGGGAGCAGCGGCTGTCGTCGCAGAATAGTTCACGCAAGTCAAGCACTTGGGCTCCGCTTGTAGTAGCCACATGCTCAATAGCAGATCGGGCAGGCCTTTGAATTGCTTCTATTTCCGATTTCGGAACCGTCAGCTCGCAACTGCTTGCGACCAGGGCAATCACGGAACAGCGGCCAGGAACATGACTATAGCCGGCGAAGGTGGGATGGGGGAGCGCCTGGACGAGTAGGACTTCGTGTCCGGCAGCGTGAAGCGCCGCCACCGTCTGACCCAGGCCACCTTCAAGGGCTTGAGATCTGGCCGCACTGGATGCGTTGATGGAAGTCTGGGTGCGGCCTATCGACATGTTTTCTTCGAACCAATATCCCTCCGTACTTGAAATGACGACGATGCCGTCTTCTTCCCTCTCCAACCATGACAGCGTTGACTCGTAATAGTCGCGGCATAATTGGTCGGGGCCGGAGAAAGTTTCTCCCCGTTGCACGTAAACATCCATGAAAGGGCAACCGCCGGCTGTTCGCATGGAAAAGGGGCTAGCCGCGTCAGCGGCCGCGGTGATCAATGGGCCACTGAACTGGCTCGCGTTCGAGTCACCGACGAGAAATACAGGACGGCCTGCGGCACCTTCGTTCCATTGGCAACCTGCGTAAGTTGGGTTCTCGGAAGGGCCGTTGTCCATCGTGGCGAATGACATGCATTTCGACCATCCCGGGTGAAGCGCCTGAATAGATTGCACCTTCTCCATGCCCCAGCCTTTGTCGGCCGCAACTATCACGATCCCGGAGATCATGAGTGCGGGTGCGACTATAAATGCCGCTAATCGTAGGAAGCGCAGTTTTGAGAGGCCATTCATTTTGCGGATTGGCTGCTCAACCCAGTAGTAGGAGGCCAAAGCGGGTAGGAGGGCCAGGAATGCGGCGATGGCTTTGGCAACAGGGTGGTCGTGAAAGGGGATCGATGCGAAGACTATCGCTGGCCAGTGCCACAAATACCACGAGTACGATATGTTGCCCAGGAACACGAATGGTTTCGATCCTAGAAGTCGGTTAAATGGGTTCTCTGAGTAGCCGCCAGAATAGAGAAGCAGTGCGGTCCCGATAACAGGGAGTAGCGTAGCCGGACCGGGAAAAGGTATGGACTCATTGATCGCCCACATGGCCGTTGCGAGGATCACAAGGCCGCCGATGGAAGCCATCATTGCGAGGATCCGTGATCGAGGTCGGCTTAGCGCGGGAACGATCGCGATGAGTGCTCCCACCCCAAACTCCCATGCCCGTGTCAGTGGGCTGTAGTAGCTGGTCAGGAATGGGTGGATCGGAGGGGTCCAACCGTCGGCAACCAGCATGGTTATAGCGGCTGACATAAGAGTCACGATTGCCAGACAAACGACGGCAGGCCAGCGTCCTCGGGCAAATCGATGGGCTAGAACTAGAACACCGAAGAGAATGAACGGGAAGACCACATAGAACTGCTCTTCAACGGATAGAGACCAAATATGAAGTAGTGGATTCGTCCCAGCCGCAGGCTCGAAGTACCCGCCAGTGGTTCGGAAAATCACAGCATTGGCCGCGAGTGCCATTCCTCCGATTGCCGTGGCCGCCGTCACCGTCTGTTCTCCTAGGGGCGACTGTAGGAGCGCGGACCCAACCAGTGTTGCCAGAAGTACCAGTGCAAGGGCCGGTGTGAGTCTCCTGAAACGCCGCCCGAAGAACTTCGGAAAATCGATGGTTGTTGTGGAATCGAACTCTCGGACCAGCATTCCAGTGATAACAAACCCGGAAATGACGAAGAAAACGTCAACTCCAACGAACCCGCCTGGGAACGCCAGTCCCGCGTGGAACAGGACGACAACAGCGACGGCAATAGCCCGAAGGCCCTGTATGTCGGATCGTCTTGCAGCTGGCTTCTCCAGCCCGTCAGATTTTAATGCGCTCTTTTTGGCAAGCATCGACTGCGACAAAATTCCCCCACGTGAGACCCCAGCAACTCCGTCATTCTACGCGCAGCCAGACACGCAGATTCCCGCGGCTTTTGATAAGCACGATTTGACAACAATAAGACTGGTCAAGTCCCCTCGTCAGCTGTTGAAGAAACGAGAGGAGAAATCTACTCGGTGCGGTTACCGGTAACCGTCCACGATGGCGGCGGCAATCTCTTTGTAGGCCCTCCGCGTCTCAGGCTTGAGCACGTCAAGGGTCACCAGATCGCCGTCGGCCACGCCGCGGTCATGCGGCACGGCGATGAGTTCGCGGCAGATCCCGGACAGGTGCTCCTCGATCGCGTCCTTGTCCACCCGGGAGGACACCTCGTCCTTGTCTGTGATCACCACGATGGCGTTGCGGGCCAGGTCCTCATAGCCGTGGCTCGCCAGCCAGTGCAGGGTGCTGCGGGCGCGCTTGGCACCCGACACCGCGTAACCGGCGGCGATCACCAGGTTGTCTGCCGACTGCAGGATCCCGCTCATCGCGTTGTGGGTCACGCCCGTGCCGCAGTCGGTCAGCGCCACGGAGTAGTAGCTGGAGATGAGCTTGCGGATCCGCAGGTACTCCTCGGCCGTCAGCGAGTCGGAGACCTCCGGGTCCTGCTCCCCCGCGATCAGATGCAGGCGGCCCGCGTGGTGCATGTACCGGGCCAGCGCCGTCAGGGAGTCGATGGACTCGAGGTTCTCCAGTAGGTCCGTGATGGTCCGCGGGCTGGCCTGCTGGTAGATACCCTCGCCCAAGGCACGCTCCACCAGGTCTCCGGAGTCCGGGTTGGCGTCGATGGCGCAGGGCGCATCTCCCCGGTATTCAGCCAGAGTCAGGCCCACTCCAACCGTGGTGGAGGTCTTGCCGATGCCGCCCTTCAGGCTCAGGATTGCGGTGTTATAGCTGCCCTGGAGTTGGCGCGAGATCCGGCGGGCTAGCTCGTCCTCCTGGCGCTGCTTGGGTCCGGGGCCCAGGTTCCAGGCGCCCCCGGTCAGGTTGTACAGGGCACCGCGGATACCACCCCTCGGACGGGGCTTCTGCTCCTTGACGAACAGTCCCGGCGAGCTGATGAAGTCCGGCATGGGGCTCTCGGCGATCGCATCCGCAACAGTGGGCCGGCTCCGGCGGAACGACGGCGTTAGGGAGGGAACGTCCGACAGCGGCACGGCAGCTTCGGGAGTCGCCTCAGCTTCCGCGGCGGGCGGCTCAAGAGACGTCTCGGCGGAGGGCATAGAAGCGATCGACGGCACGCCAGGATCAGCGGCAGGCTGCCTGGCAGGTGGCACAGCCTGGCCTGTAGCGGGACTTGCAGGCGACGGTGCGCGGGACGGTTTGGTGGCGTCGGCTGCCGCAGCCGCTTCCGCCCAGGAGGTGCGGCGCGTGAGCGGCTGGCCGGCGTCGTTTGAACTGGAAGGGGAAGGGGTTACTGCTGGCATGGTTCCTGTCCTGGCATCCTGAACTGAGCCGTCGGCACGACGAAGGTCGCGGCGTCGGCGCAGCTGCGGCTGCCCTGCATCCTCTGCTTGGGCGCCTGCATTCTGATCCGCCGGATCTGGCATGTTTGTCCCCCGGACGTTTCGGCAAACGGGTCTGCGGCACTGGTTCAATCAGTAAGTCTAGGGGGTCCGGCAGGAGCTCCTGCCCGGTATCCGGCGGTCATCGGCGCAGCTCAGTGATGGATGAGGGCGGTTGAAACAACTGCAACGGTTAGGACTAGGAGAACGGCAAGAATGGTGTAGCCCACCCATTTGGGACGGCTTTTATGGGGGTTGATATCGACGTACGGCATGGTCAGCGTTGGTTACCTCGGGGTGCGGGCCGGACGGGGATCCGGAGTGTGCGGCGCTTGAACCGCAGCATCTGGTATAGGACAGCGAAGGGAACCAGCAGGGTGCCCAGCAGCGCGCTGAGCGCCAGGACGTAGTCAGAAAAAGCCACAACAGCCTCCGTTGGTCAAAGTGATCCCATCGCCTTTGACCTAAGCAGGTGACAAATTGATTGACAAGTCACATCGAAGGTGGGACTCAAGCCTCTGGACCGTCACCTTCCGAACGTCACCACGGCGAAAACAATTGTGCGCCTGGAGAAAAACGAGCAAGAACATAGGAAAGTAGCCTTATCTTTTGCCTGCGGGTGCTTCTGCGCCAGTACCAAAGACATAGATTCCCGCCTCGACGAGCGCGGAAGTGCATAGCAATCGAACCTCAAGATTTCCTCAAGGAGGTCGTATTGTTACGAGGCTTCCTTGATTTTGTCGCCGGCAAGCCGGTTGGTCAGGGCACCTAGGTCCATGAGGGTTTGTTCGGGCCCGGCGGGGACAACGGAGATGATGCCGGTGACGGCGGCGCCGTCCGCCAGGGCGGATTAGTGTCTGCTAGGTGAAATCTCACTGAGCCGGTATGGGTTCTGTGGTGGTTGTAGTGGTGGAGCCACTAGTCGTAGGTGGCGGCCCGTTCGGTTTCTGATTTGTAGGGCCGGGGCGTAGGCCCGTTTTACGGTGAGGGAGCGGTGAAACGTTATACCTTGCCGTTGGTCCGAGGCCGGTAGCGGCGGGTACGTCGGTGCTTGAAGTGTGGGCCCAGGGCAGCTGCCCAGGCCTAGGAGCGGTAGCAGGATCCGTTGTCAGTCACTACGCGGCCTTGACGGCGATGCCGTACGCGGCGAAGAACGCTGCCGCGCCGATCGAGAAAGCGGCAGCGGTCTCCTTCTTTTCGTCGCCGAGGATTTCCGAGTAAGCAAGCCGTGAGTGGTCATCGACGGCGTGGTGGAGGTACGGGTACCCGTCCCGGCCCTGTAGTTTCTACGGCCCACCGCCCGACCCAAGGCGCGGTGCCCGCCGCCATCGGGAATACGCCCAAGCTTCTTGATGTCCACGTGAACGAGGTCCCCGGCGTTGTTGTGTTCATAGCGCTGCGAGGCCGACTTACGGACGGGCAGGGTGGCGCCTTGGTCATCCGATTACCTGCCCCTACGAACTGCGGCCGGCTTCCCGTCGGGTCTCCTGCAACCGTTTTATAAACCAGCGGGACTGTTCGGGCCCATACGGCAACACAGGGATGGCTTTAGTGGCGTCGTTGGGGGTGTCGTGGATGGACTGACGAGCTTGGCGGACGGCGGTCGTCATGGTGTTGGCCATAGTCATTACAAACTCGTCACCGCACGGCTTGCCGTGACCGGGGATCAGGAATTCGTACCGGTGACGCAACGCGGAGACGTGCCGAAGCGCGTCCGCCCACTCCACAGGGTAGGAGTCCTCAAATGAAGGGTGCGCCCCCTGCTCCACGAGGTCACCGACATAAAGGGTCGTGGACGTTCCCACTAGAAGGTCACCGTCAGTGTGTCCGCGGCCCAGATAGAACAGGGTTGCTGTCAGTCCACCAAGGTCCACCAGGACAGGCTGGTCCCTGACGATGGCATTGGGAACCACGAGTTCAACGTTGTCCCCCACAGCCGCCGACATTTCAGGTTCAAGCGTCCCAACGTGTCGGCGTTGTACATCACCGCGCAATTCAATCTCGGTTGCACAGTTTTGATGCGCCCAGAACTCCGTGACGCCAGCTTGGGCAAAGACAGCATTGCCGAAGAAATGGTCATAGTGCGCGTGAGTATTGACGACTACAAGCGGAAGCGCAGTTTTCTCCCTGACCGCATCCAAGATCTCGCGCCCTTGCCGTGGACCACATCCGGTGTCGATGACCATGGCCCGCTCGAAGCCCATGATCAAGCCCGTGTTCAGCAGAGATCCTTCCGTGACCAGTACATAATTGTCCGTGCCGACCTCGAGCCATTCCGACATTGATTCTCCGTACCTCCGGCAGAGCAGTGTGCGTTTCTCTTGGTCCCCGATTGTACCCACCGCGTCTTCCCACTCCAGAGGAACACGGCGGTGCGGCCGCGGATTCTCCCGCAAGCAGAGCGCGGCAGTGCCGTTCCTGCTCCTACCGACGTCGGCATCTGAAACGAGAAAAGAGGTTTCGGCCCTCAGGCAGTTATCGACATTGTTCTTTGATTGTCATGCCGCAAGAGGGCTTACACCTATGGCCGCGAGGGCGCCGAAGCGGATCTAGGGAGTTCACGAAGATAGCCACCTGGACCTAACGCTCGCCCCACAGGCGATGAGGGCTTCTGACACGGGCGTGAAGCGCAGGCCAGCACCGCTAGAATGATTAGGAAGCGCACGTGAATCGCGCACCTGAGCTGCGGATGTATCGAGCGCTCTAAGCGCTCTTTAAACTAGGGGGACCCAACTTGGACCTACAAGAATACCTTCGCGTCATTCGCCGGCACTGGATCCTCCTCATTGCCTCCATTTTGGCTGGACTCCTAGTAGGGGGACTTATATCAATAATTTCAAAGCCGACATATACGTCTGACACGCAGCTTTTTGTGGCAATCCAAAACTCTGGGTCGGTACAGGAACTGCAGCAGGGGAACACGTTCACCCAAGCGAGAGTTCAGTCCTACGTTCAAACGGCTACAACTCCGGTCGTACTACAACCTGTGATTGAAACCCTTGGCCTAACAGGCACCCCAGAAGAACTAGCTCAGCGCGTCAAAGCAACGAGCGATTTGAATACCGTCTTGATAAAGATCTCGGTTGTCGACTCCTCCCCGGTCCGCGCCTCGGCGACGGCCCAAGCCGTTGCCGACAGCTTCATGCGCACGGTCGAAAACCTGGAACGTCCAAAGAATGGTGGCGAATCACCAGTAAGCCTGTCGATCGTTTCGCCCGCCGTTGCGCCAACTGCACCCTCTTCCCCGAACACGCGACTGAACCTCATCCTAGGGCTACTGGCTGGCCTAGCGGTCGGAATCGGCGTCTCCTTGCTCCGGGGCTTGCTGGACTACCGCGTACAAGGCGAGGCTGACTTGAGGAAAAGCACTGATGCGCCGATCCTCGGCGGAATTGCTTTTGATTCAAGCGCCTCAAAAAACCCTTTGCTGACCCAGACCAATCAGCAAAGTCCACGCGCCGAGTCGTTCCGGCAACTTAGGACTAATCTCCAATTCGCAAATGTAACGGAAAATGCAAAGTCAGTTCTCGTCACCTCCTCCCTTCCGGGTGAAGGCAAGAGTACCACCGCAACCAATCTCGCTATTGCCTTGGCTCAAGCTGGTCAATCTGTATGCCTTATAGACGCCGACTTACGACGGCCGGTCGTGGGAGAATATCTCGGAATCGACAGGAACGTGGGCCTGACCACTGCACTTATCGGCGCAGTTGATGTACATGACGTACTGCAACCTTGGGGCGAAGACAATCTGTTTGTGCTCGCCTCTGGCCAGATTCCACCAAACCCCAGCGAGTTATTAGGTTCGACCCAAATGCGCCTTCTAATCGAAAATCTGGAGCAGGTATTTGACTCGGTAATCATTGACGCTCCCCCGCTCCTTCCGGTGACAGATGCAGCGGTACTATCGCAGCATGTCGGAGGAGTCATGATGGTGGTTGGTTCACGAAGGATCAAACATCACGACCTCGAAAAATCTTTCCGAGCACTCGACCTAGTAAACGCCAACGTCTTGGGAGTTGTTCTTAACCTTCTTCCGACGAAGGGGCCTGACGCCTACGCTTACAGCTACTACACGAAGTCCGGCGGCCCTCAATCCACGAATGTCGGTAGAAATATCGGCGTATCTCCTAACCGAATGCTAGATGAACTGAGCGATAGACAGGACTGGGAATCGCGGACAGAGTCGCGACGGGCAGCTAAGTTTCCGCAGCGCCTCTCGGAGTAGACGGACCGCGGATGCGTCGAATGGGTGTTTGAAACAGCCTAAGTGATTGGGGGAAAATCTTTGGGAATCACAGATGGTGAACTAAAGGCGCTTCACGAGAAACAACTTTCTATTCTCGTGGAGATTGAAAGAATTTGTCGATCTAATGGCATCAATTATTTCGCCATAGCTGGAACCTTATTGGGTGCAGTCCGCCACAAAGGTTTCATTCCGTGGGATGACGATATTGATTTGGGAATGCTGCGCTCAGACTATGAACGTTTCGTGGCATGTGCAAAAAATGATCTTGGCGAGGACTACTTCCTGCAAACCTGGCATACTGACCCTGCATTCGGTCTGCCAATGGCCAAGATACGCCTCCAAGGCACAAAGCTAGTTGAGGCAGCCTCCGCGAACGTTGCCTGCCATCAAGGGATATTTGTAGATATTTTTCCTTTTGACGCAAGGCCTGACTCTCGTGTCCGCCGCCTCGCCCACTCGATGTCGGCGTACATTCTGAAACGAGTGATGTTGGACATCTCGGGTTACTCTGTTGGCGCTGATTGCCCGCCTATTCTACGAGTCGTATTGAAATTGGTTAGCGCCGCTGCCGGACTCGTACCAAAGCGATCCCTAGTCCGCCTCTTCGAGCGGCAGATGCAGCAATTTAACGGCATCACCACCGAGGAGTGCGTTACAGTAGCAGGCTCCTACGGCTACAAGCGCGAATGCATAAAGTCTTCCTGGACTCAAGAACTCACCGGTTATTCTTTCGAAAGCGTTAGCGTCCCCGGGTTTGGCCACGCCGACCAATACCTGACAAGACTTTATGGCGACTATCACGAACTGCCACCCGTGAATAAGCGTGGTAGCCGTCATGGAATCCTCTCTATTTCTCTACGCATGCCAGACGAAGGAGTGGCTTAGCTTCACCTGAGCAGTCGCTACTTTGGCTTTGAAAATTATCGCAAAAAGCCCCGGAGGTGGTTTTGGTAAAGACTGTAATTACCTATGGAACCTTTGACTTGTTCCACATTGGACATCTAAACATCTTGCGAAGGCTGCGAGGCCTGGGTGATCGGCTCGTAGTCGGAGTGTCAACAGACGAATTCAATGCAGTTAAGGGCAAACGCCCCGTTGTGCCTTTTAATCAGCGAATTGACATTGTTAGCTCAATAAAGTTTGTTGATGAGGCCTTTCCTGAGTGCACGTGGGAGCAGAAGCGAGCCGACTTTGAACGATTTGGTGCGTCCATTTTTGGGATGGGCGATGACTGGAATGGTAAGTTCAATCATTTCAGCGACAAAGTTGAAGTCGTTTACTTAACACGGACAGATGGAATCTCAACAACAGAATTGAAGCGTGTCCTTAGCGCCTTTGATGAGCGACATGTCGACGAGCTTAAACGGACGTTGGATAGCATTGGACAGATAGTTAAGGAACTTTCCTGACGTCTTCGTGCCTGCGTCGTCCGTCATGATGCAGAATCCCGTCAATACCGACATCAGAGAGACGTGGCCAAGCGGAGCATTTCCGCTTGGCAGAAGGCCTAGTTCTAGGACGGCTGTCGTCGCCGGGTGTCCTGTTAATTTGGCTCTTCGCGGTTCGTAGGGAACTGGATCCCTGGAATGAGTGTCATGCTCGCCGTCGGTGCGGCAATTCTAAAAGAGAATACCGGACTTGTAGCTGGCAGCATTGGGGGTAGCCGCGCGACGTACGCTTGATGTTCTTGATGGCGGTGTTGTTCGCCTCGACCTCGTCGAGGCCTGTAATGATCAGTGCCTCGATCTCTTTCCACCACCGGCAGACAGTGCGGTAGAGCCTGTTGGTCTCCGGCTTTTGGACGAGTTGCTCGAGTTTGTTTTACGCGGCCGCGGCGCCGTCCGGGGAGCCGGTGCGCAGGAGGACCCGGAGCTGTTCCTTGACCTGCCAGACGGCCTGCAGGGTCCCGGTCCGATCGTCAAGGGTGAATACGTCCTCCAGGCGGGACGGCCCGGCAGCTGAGGGTGTCGCCGCCGCGCAGCTGGAGCATGCGGTGGGCCCAAGCCTTGTCGATGACCGGCCGCGGCGGCCCTCAACCTGCTGGGAGAGTGGATGGTGGCAACGCCGGCTGCGACCCCGGTAGGCTCGATCAAAGCTCGTGATCGTTTTACAGGTTTGGGTGCTAGTCAACTCATCGCAGCAGGGCCAAGGGCCCCCTTGCCTTCAACGACACGAACTCAATTTCCCATCAACCACGAGAGCCGTCAATGCTAACGCCGTAATTAATCGGACGCTAGGGCGGGCAGCGTGATATCCGAACGCGCCGAAAAGCGCAGAAGCGCGTGGAACGAATGCGCGACGTATGCAGACTGAGCTAATCGCCACCGCCGGCGCCTTCCAGACAACGGCGAAGACAACGACACCGTGACCTTGCCGCCGAAAGCTCCGCTCCTGAACGCGGATAATTTACGGTCACAGTCCAATTTTTTGGAAAGTGTGGACGGCCGCGGCCGGCAGTGACCCCAGAAACTGCGGTCATCGCTCAACTCATTATTTGCGCGTCAGATACTTCATGACCCCTCGGGCGGAGCTAGCACACAATAGTACGAGTTGGATGGACACCCCAAGTGAAAAGCCCCAGCTGGCTCCCTGGGCGCCCAACAGGCTGGCGCCAAGTCCAGCACACACGACGGCAAGTACAGATCCAACCATACTTGTCCAGGCTACATGCTGAGCTAGACCGATACCCTGGACCATCGCGTTGACGATAGTGATGCACGTAAGAACCGCAAAGCCGATGCAGAAAATCTGAACCGGCGCTGACGCAGATACGTACGTCGGGCCCAGCAGCACGGCCAAGATTGGTTCGGTGTAGATTACTAGCCCAGCGAGGACCGACCACACGATGAGGATGACCGGCAAGGAAAGCCCCGCCACACGCAGGAAAACCTTGCGGTTCCCGGCGGCAATCTTGGGAAGGATGAGATTGGCGAATGTGGACGGAATCATCAGAATTGCTGAGCTCAACCTGGCTGGGACGGCGTAGATACCTCCCACCGCCGCACCGGCGGCAAGGCCAACCGACGATACGTCCAGTCCACGAAATTGAACCGCCACTGTTTCTACCCAATATGGCAGTGCACTCCGAATGACTTGATTGAACTTTGGTTTTGTCGCCGGAACTGTAGGGCTGCCGATGACTTTCCTAAGAAAGAAATTAATCAAACTTTCCGATGCTGCGTATGCAATACTGTATGCGATCATGGCATGCATTCCAGCAATGGAAAGGATGACAAATATCAGGGCTTGAGCTAGCCTTCGCAAGAGGAGGCTGGCGCCGAAAATACGAACTCGGCCATTCGCGAGAGCGATACCCTCAATGACGGCAGAATTCCTCATAGCGAGCATCGCAACGGCTAGCGGCAACAGCATGAAGATCTCACTGTTGAAAATGCCAGCGATAACTAACCCAACAAAACAAGCAATTCCCGAGAATGCGCTGGTTCGGTTATTGACGTAAGTGATTCCACCCACGACTTCCGAGTAACGGGCCTTCGCTTGCTCAACGATTACGTAAGGTCCAAGTCCAAAGCCAAGAAAGTAAGCTGCCGTGAGCAGGACTCCTTGAACACCCATTGTTAGTCCAAAATCTGCGGGATTGGAAAATCGCGCAAGAAGGACCAGGGTGAGAGCCTGAAGTGCAGCCGCGCCGCCTCGCCCAGCTAAAGCCCAGAGGAAGTCTCCTGCTCGCTTTCTCCGGCCTCCCCAGCCACCCTCAGTCTGCATCTTTCTGCGTCGCCCACGAGCACGCTGTCCGCCAACTATCGTCAAGGCCAGCTCTACTCGTTGCAGCTGTAGAGAGTAAGCAATCGGTTTGCAACCGCTTCAATGCTGAATGTGGTCTTTATTCCGCGGTAGCCATTCTCAATTAGTCGTTCACGAAGTGAATCATCCATGAGTATCTTCTCCACTGCGTCTGCAAGCTCGTCAGCCGTTTCTCCAGTAAGGAGAGCAGCCTCCAAGGAAGACAAGTGCGGCGCTATTCCAGATTTCCTTGTAGTGACTACAGGGGTACCGGCAGCTAAGGCCTCAAGGACGGTCATCGGATAGACTTCTCCAACGCTGGGAAGCACATATACCCCAGCCCCCTTAAGCCGTTGAACGGAATGCCCGGGCGGAATTACGCCATCGTAGCGCAAGTAATTGCCGAGTGCAGATTCCTCGATAAACTCTTCAAGGAGTGGAAGATCGCCCTCATCAGGCCCAACAACGGAAAACTGAGCATCAATGCCACGCTTATGGAGAATTTTAGCCATCTGAGCAAAAACTAAAACACGCTTCCTTGGATGTAAACGCGCTAAGAATACCACTTCATTACGTCGTCTGTTGACAGGGGTGGCCATGGGGACACGAACACCATTCGAGATCATCTGAATTGGCACGTGTGAACCAGCAATCGACTTGATGCCGTCCGCCTCGGCGGAAGTAAGGGCAAGTAGACACCGGGCTCGGCGAAGGATTGGTTTCATAAGCACCATATCTAACGCCCGTGCTACGAAGCGTTGATCGGGCATCACCATCCCGTGCGTCTGAATTACAGGCCTAGTGGTGGTTAGTACAGTCAGTGCCGCCGGTATCATTACAAGATCTCTTGCCATATGTAGGTGTAGCCGAAAACCCTCCCTGGCGCGGGAGCGAGCAGCCGTTGCCAACCCTGGAGCCCAAAGACCGCTGAAGCTCGTCCTGCTGAATCTGCGAGCCTTGAACAGCGTGACCTTTACACCTGGTGCGGATAACTTGGCCTTTCCGTCCCATCCGGCTAGCAACTCGACGTCGTGCCCCATCCGCGCCAGCTCAGCAAGCTGACCCAGCGCAACGGCTACAGGACCTCCAAAAGCACCGTCCTCCGAAACATATGTGACTATGTGAGCAATCTTCATTGCGCGCTACTTGGAGAGGGGAAACGCTGCCCAACAATTTTTGCTGGATTACCCGTCACAATTGAGTTTCCGTCTATTTCACCATTTACGACGGTCATTGGAGTAACGAGTGCTGACTTTCCTATACGCGTCCCGCCTAAAACAAAGCATCTAGAAGTAAGCCAAACTCCATCACTTATGGTCACCGGACTTGTCAATAGAGCCATATCTCGACGATGGGCGTGACTGCCAGTGGTGATCATGGTCTCTTGCGAGATAACCACGTCATTGCCAACTTGGACAAGAGCTTGATTGTGGAACCAAACCCCCTCACCAATCCAAGAGCGATGCCCTATACGCAATTTCCAGGGAAACTTGACGCGTGTGCGCGGCCTGAAGATGACCCCGTCACCGATCTCAGCCCCGAAGAATCGCAGAACTTTGACGCGCAGACTTGAACTTATTTGCAATGGATTCGTTACGAAGAGCAGCTCTGCTATGGCCCACGAATAGATCACAATGCGCGGCCTGTCCCACGCGGCTCGCTCTCCGGGCGCTTGTGAGAGGTCGATAACCCTAGTCAGATCATTGGTCCCTGCGCCATCTGCCGATGCCATGTGCCCCCACTTCAGTTCAGTTCTGGTCGACCACTATTGTTGCATCCGTGAACAAACCCAATCTCCGCGTTACGATACTTGGCCTACACTACTCACCCGAACCCAGCGGAAATGCCCCTTACACAACTAGCCTGGCGGAGGGCCTGGCTCGCAAGGGTTACGCCGTGACGGTTGTGACCGGGTATCCGCACTACCCAGAGTGGCGACGCGCAGAAGGGTACGATGGCTGGTCCCAAGCGTCGGTTCTGAATGGCGTTCAGGTCAAGCGTCTGCGCCACTACATCCCTCGCGTGCCGACTTTCGTTAATCGCCTCCATATGGAACTGAGTTTCGGAATACGAGTGATACTCACAGGCTGGGGACGTCCAGATGTGGTCCTATGCGTCAGCCCTGCGCTCTTTTCCACGGGTTTGGCCGCAATCCGGTGCCGGCTACTACACCGTCGTAGCTCTCTAGTGATGTGGGTCCAGGATCTCTATAGCCGCGGCGTTGTCGAGACCGGACCTTCGTCAAACACGTCCTCAAGGTTAGCAAAGCGACTTGAGGCTGGCATTTTAGGTCGCGCGGATGCGGTCGTGGCTATACATGACCGGTTCCGAAAGTACTTGATGGAGGGCCTGGCACTAACGCCCGAGAAAGTTCACGTTGTACGCAATTGGACCCACCTTCCGCCCACTCCCGACTTTGACAAGGAGGCCGTCCGGAAGAGTCTCAAGTGGGGGCCCGATGACATCATCGTCCTTCACGCTGGCAACATGGGTAAGAAGCAAGGCTTAGAAAACGTAGTGAATGCGGCTCGCCTAGCGGGAGAGCATGATAGTCAGGTTCGCTTCGTTTTGATGGGCGACGGTAACCAGCGGGACATGCTCGAAAAATTGGCTGATGGTGTCAGCAATCTTTCCTTCGTCGCTCCACTTCCGGGGGATGAGTTCCAAAAAGCAATGGGCGCTGCCGACGTACTACTCGTAAACGAGCTTCCCGGCGTTACGGACATGTCTGTCCCCAGCAAGCTCACCTCGTACTTCGACTCAGGTGTACCCGTGATTGCCGCCACGGATGCCGCCAGCGTCACTGCTCAAGAATTAGCGGCAGCGGAGGGGGGACTGCGAGTGGATGCCGCCGATCCTCTGGCGTTGCTTCAGGCATCAGAAATGCTTGGAACCAATCCGGATCTTGCGAGCAAACTGGGCGCAGCAGGACAACGTTTCCGCCGAGACGTACTGTCCGAGCAGGTAGCCCTGGACCACTATGATGAGTTCATCCAAAGTTTGGCATCGCCGCGCGGCCTTTAGGCCGTGCTTTTTTATCTTTCGCACCATTGGGGGGCAAAATGACTAAACGCGCACTGATCACCGGTATCACTGGCCAAGACGGGTCGTACTTGGCTGAGCTGTTGCTCGGGAAGGGTTATGAGGTGCACGGCCTAATCAGGCGAGCATCCACTTTCAACACGGCACGGATCGACCATCTATACGTGGATCCACATGATCCCAAGGCAAAACTCTTCCTACATTACGGCGACCTTAGTGACGGCGCGAGACTCGTGACTCTCTTGGCCGACATTAAGCCACATGAGGTTTACAACTTGGCCGCGCAATCGCATGTGCGTGTTTCCTTCGATGAACCCGAACACACAGGCGACACTACGGGTGTCGGAACCATTCGTCTCCTGGAGGCAGTCCGTCTCGCTGGAATCGAGACCAAGTTCTATCAAGCCTCGTCATCCGAAATGTTTGGCGCCACTCCCCCTCCGCAAAGCGAAGATACCCCCTTCTACCCTCGGTCGCCGTACGGGGCTGCCAAGGTATATAGCTACTGGATCACAAGAAATTACCGAGAAGCATACGGGTTATTTGCAGTCAACGGCATCCTTTTCAATCATGAGTCTCCACGCCGCGGAGAGACGTTCGTTACTCGCAAAATCACTCGCGCTGTGGCAGCAATCAAGGCGGGAAAACAGGACTTGCTCTACATGGGCAACCTCGACGCAGTTCGGGACTGGGGATATGCCGCGGAATATGTTGAGGGCATGTGGCGCATGCTTCAGGCTGACACGCCGGAAGACTTCGTTCTCGCGACTGGAGGAAACTACACAGTGCGAGACTTCCTCCAAATTGCATTCGAACACGCGGGCTTGAATTGGGAAAACCACGTGCGGTTTGATGAAAGATACCTCCGGCCCACGGAAGTCGATGCCTTGGTGGGCGATGCGACCAAGGCACAGGAAAAGCTTGGTTGGAAGGCCTCAGTGCACACCCCCGAGCTTGCGCGGATCATGGTTGACGCGGACATTGAAGCCCTACGTCATTCCGGACAACACTGGATCGACTCTGTCAAGCTCGAAAGCTGGGAAAGCTAGTGCAAGCTGATTTCGACTTTGCTCATAGACCCTTGGATCGCGACTCCGTCTTCTACGTCGCAGGGCACAGGGGCCTCGTAGGTTCTGCCGTTTGGCGGAATCTTGTCGCCGCTGGATTCACGAAACTGATAGGACAAACTTCAGGAGAGCTTGACCTAAGAAATCGCGAACAAGTCTTCTCATACTTCGCAAGAACCAAGCCCCGTTATGTTGTTTTGGCTGCGGCAAAAGTGGGGGGAATTTTAGCAAACAACTCCTATCCCGTAGATTTCCTGAGCGAGAATCTGAGGATACAGGTCAATGTCTTGGACGCTGCGCTTGAGCATGGAGTTGAGCGCCTATTATTCCTTGGCTCGTCCTGTATTTATCCAAAGTATGCCGAACAACCCATAAAAGAAGAATCACTCCTGACTGGACATCTTGAACCGACAAACGATGCTTATGCCATAGCAAAAATCGCAGGCATAATGCATGTGCAATCTGTTCGTAAGCAGTACGGCGTACCTTGGATCTCTGCGATGCCGACTAACCTCTACGGCCCCGGTGACAACTTCTCACCAACAGGTTCGCATGTGCTTCCGGCTCTGATCCGACGTTTCGATGCGGCGGCGCTGTCAGGGGCACCTTCTGTCTCAAACTGGGGGTCTGGTTCTCCCCGACGTGAATTCCTTCACGTAGATGATATGGCCGCTGCATGTCTTCATCTTCTCGAACATTATGATGGTTCCTCCCAGGTTAACGTTGGTACAGGCACTGACCTGACCATTAAGGAGCTTGCTTCCGTGGTTGCCGAGGCCGTTGGCTACAAAGGAGACATCGAATGGGACACGACGAAACCAGATGGAACTCCTCGGAAGCTGCTAGACGTATCCCTATTGAAAGATTCCGGTTGGCATCCAAAAATCAGCCTGGTTGACGGCATCAAATCCACCGTCGAGTGGTACCGCTCCAACTCCACCGACGTCAGGGGGTAGGTGTCACACATGCGTGGGGCGACAAAGAAGCCAAATGCAGGGTTAGCGGCTAGTCTCCAACGTGGTCCCCAAGAATGGCGGCGCCGATACGCTCGTCGGATCAGACTGATTGATGCATTTGTAGTGGCTTGGGCCGTCGCTGGTGCATACGGGGTCCGTTTTGGATTTTCAGAATTGCCAAATGATAATTCCAAAGATCTGGACTATCTACTATTGGCGGCCGTCTTGAGTATTGCTTGGTGGCTATTTCTTGGCACTTGGGGATCACGTGAACCTAGGATTCTGGGATCCGGTTCAGATGAATACAAGAGGGTAATGGCCGCCTCCGGCTGGCTATTCGGCTCAGTTGCAATTATTTCCTACGCCCTGCGTGTGGATGTGGCTCGTGGATTCGTCGGATTAGCCTTCCCGGCCGGGGTGATTGGGCTATTAGCAGCACGCTGGTTAGTGCGTCAGCACCTTTCCGTGGAGAGATCAAGGGGAAAAAGCACTTCCCGGATACTGATCATAGGAGGGCCGCTGGCTGTCTCACATCTGGTACGTTCACTAAGGACCGCGCCCTCAGCGGGATATCAGCCGGTTGCGGCTCACCTTCCAGGTTCGGCTCACGCCACAGCCGCGATAGCCGCTCACCTCGGTGTGCCCGTCACCGGCACAGACAGTGACGTAGAAGGAATCCTTCAGGTCATCGAGGAAACGAACGTTGATTCAGTTGCAATTTCGGCTGGTGTGAACCTGAGCCCGGAGGACCTACGGAGACTCGGTTGGGAATTGGCTGCACGAGACGTGGGGATGATTCTCGCTCCTGCACTTACCGACGTTGCGGGGCCCAGGATCCATACTCAGCCCGTGGCCGGGCTCCCGCTCATCCACGTCTCAACGCCAAAACTCACTGGTGGTAAAAAAGTGGCGAAGCGCACATTCGACGTTTTTGGAGCGGGCCTGTTGGTCCTGGTTCTGTCGCCTGTGTTCATAGTTTTGGCCCTACTGGTGAAGGTGACCAGCCCGGGACCAGTTTTTTACAAGCAAGAACGTATAGGCCTTGGTGGCAGCACGTTCAACATGCTTAAGTTTCGGTCCATGAAGGTCAACGCCGACGCCGAACTCCAGCAGTTGCTAAAGCAGCAGGGCGCAGGTGATAAACCGCTCTTTAAAGTTGAAAATGACTCCCGTGTTACTAGCTTAGGTCGCCTACTTCGCAAGTACTCACTTGATGAGCTTCCACAATTGCTGAATGTAGTCATGGGCAGCATGAGCCTAGTAGGCCCGAGACCTCAAAGAGAAGGTGAAGTAGCTCTCTACGATGACGCTGCTCACCGCAGACTTTACGTCAGTCCAGGTATGAGCGGGCTATGGCAGGTCAGCGGACGCTCAAACCTCAGCTGGGAAGAAAGCATTCGTCTGGATCTTTACTATGTAGAAAACTGGTCCCTTATGGGGGATATCGTCATCCTCCTCAAAACATTCAAAGCTGTTTTCGCTAGCACCGGCGCGGTCTAGCTTTCTTCCAATTGCATTCCCAGTGATTGCAGCCAAATCGAAAGAGCATATGGAAGCAACAAATAGCCCGCAACGTAAATCTTTAGAGAAGCTTCGTAAAGGTGGACCGGAGAGACGAAAGCTGACGGTCAAGATTTTTGTCGCAGCAGCGACGATGATCATGGTAGGCGCGCTTGCCGGATTCTGGCTGACCTATAAAGCAAATGTGATCAAATCAGAATTGGAACCTGTTGTTCCACTTGCATCAGAACTTAAAAGCTCACTGTTGGACCGAGATTCCTTACGGGCGAGCGGTTTCGTCCAAGCTATGACCCAACACACGGCTGCCGCCCGGGAAGCCGCCGAGGACCCGTTGTGGACGCTTGCATCTGGGTTACCGGGGCTCGGTCTCAACCTCAGGGCCGTGACCGAAGTCGCCAGGTCTGCCGACGATGTGACAAACCTTGGATTGGTTCCTCTGGTACATGTCTACGAATCGCTCAACTGGGATTCATTGATGCCGAGCAGTTCAGGAAGCAGCTTAGAACCTATAAAGGCCGCAGCTCCGACGTTAGCTTCGTCGACCTACGCAATACGTATCTCCTCAGACAGACTTGAAGCGATTGACGCAAGTCAATTGCTCGACGAAATTGCCAAGCCGTTGAAGGACGTGAGAGGAGAATTGCGGCAGGCATCGGAGACGCTGACTTCAGCATCAGACGCAGCCAGCATCACTCCTCGGATGCTGGGCGCAGAAGCACCTCGAAACTATTTGGTCATGATCCAAAACAATGCGGAAGCTCGCGCGTCGGGAGGAATACCGGGAGCGTTAGCAGTTTTGACTCTCGACAATGGGAAACTTGAGCTCGGGAAGCAGAGCAGCGCCAGCGATGTTGGAATCATGGCTCCAACCTTGCCCGTTGATCCACAGCAGCAGCAGATCTATTCAACCCGTCTCGGCAAATATATACAGGACGTGAACCTCACGCCCGACTTCCCGACGGCCGCGAGCACCGTGCGCGCCATGTGGGAGCAAAAGACTGGACAACGAGTCGACGGAGTCCTCTCCATAGATCCCATCGTTCTGAGTTATATTCTGAAAGCAACGGGTCCCGTTCCGATGAACGGACCGGAACTCGCATCTGTGAAAGCAGCCGGGCTGCCGACGGAACTCACAGGAAACAATGTCGTGCCCACTCTGCTCTCAGATGTCTATGCGAAAATCCGACAACCCGAATTGCAGGACGCATATTTTGCTGGTGTGGCGAAGGAGATTTTTTCGGCCCTCTCCAGCGGTAAGGGCGAAGCCAAGGGGTTAATTACCGGCATCACCCAAGGGGCCCAAGAAGGGCGAGTCCTTGTCTGGTCGGCCGATTCTTCCGAGCAATCGGTGATCTCGAAATATCCGTTGAGCGGCTCCGTATCGGGACCAAGTGTCTCGCCTGCCCAGTTTGGGGTGTACTTCAACGACGGTACCGGTGCCAAAATGGATTACTACGTCAAGCGGAGAGTCCAACTCGTCAAAGAGTGCCCGGCAGATGGATACGAGCACACCACTGTCCGCGTCACCAGCACGAACACCGCACCCGCTAACGCTGAAAAGGCTTTGCCGCCGTATGTCACCGGTGGAGGCGCTTTCGGCGTGGCTCCGGGGACGGTGCAAACAAACATCATTGCGTACGGCCCGGTTCAGGCCAACGTGGAATCAGCGATGATCGACGGACAAAAGATCCCCTTTGCCCCATACCTTCACGCGAACAGGCCGGTGGGAGTTGTTGCTCAGCAACTCGCCCCAGGTGAAAGCAAAACCGTCGACTTCAGGTTCGGGAAAATTGTGCAGCACACGGAACCTGACTTGGTTGTCACGCCCACCGTCCAACCTGTAAAAGAAGTGACTCTGCCCACTAAAAACGCACCCTGCGGTTAGGGCCCGCGTCTATCGCGTTAACACTATGTAAACCGAGTGGATTGAGATTGCTCACAACCAAGAGCAGGTGGTACCGTCTTTTTTGGGATATCTATCCGTAGTTCTGCACACGGTCTCGTGCGGAGGGGACAATTCCCCATATCGGGTATCAAAACTTAAACGTCTCCGGGGGGACACACATGAAGAAGACTCTTGCTGCACTCGCACTTGCAGGTTCCATTGCACTTATCGGCTCGGCTCCCGCCATGGCCGCCACCTACCCGGCACTTCCGCCGCAGGCTGCCGTTTCGGATGGTGTTGTTGGCCCTGGTGAAACATTCGTCTTCCGCGGGCAGGGCTTCCGCGCCGGCGAACCACTGATCATCCGCGTTACACCCGGCCAAGCTCCTGCATCCAATGGCGCTGGCGTTGGTAACCGTGCGGTTGCCGCACGCATCGCCGTTGTCGCCGAGGCTCAGGAACTGTCCGCTACGGCTGATGCTCAGGGTGCAGTAGCTCTGCCCCTTGCCATTAGCGAAGCCGGCACCTACTCCATCACCGCAACCGGCACCCAGTCCGGCGTGACCGTTGGCCCGGTTACGGTAACGGTGGCTGCTTCCCTGGCGAACACCGGTGGCAACGCTGCCGGTGCTCCGTTGGCCAACACGGGCGGGCTGGCCAACACTGGTGCCGACTCCGGCCTGGTTCTCTGGACCTTGGTTGGCGCAGGCGCTCTCGCCGCAGGCGCAACCTCCGTAGTGGTGGTCCGCCGCCGTGCCAAGGCAGAGGCTGCTGCCTAACCGCAACGCCTCCTAGCACCAACGAAGGTGGGTGCATCTCCGGAAACGGAGATGCACCCACCTTTTGCTTTTGGGTTTCGACAAGCTCAACCACCGGCGGGCTGTGGGTTTCCGCAACGTTGGCTTCCTCCGGCCTAATCACCGTCCGATTTGTGGTAACTATTAGGGCTATGGGGAGACATTGGCGCAGGGCACCACGAGAGTACGACTTTTTCATCCCACTCCCCCGGCCGCAGATGCTGCAGTACCTGATACTCCTCTTCCTTGCCGCCTCCGCCTTGGGGACCGCTGCCTTCGCCCTCCTACGGGCCTCCTGAGGTCCATTTGAGCCTCCTCCAGAACCATCGGCTCTGGCGCACAGCACTAGCAGGCATGCTTATTCCCCTGGCGCTCGTCGCATATTGGCCATCGCCCGTAGATCAGCCTATTTCAGGACAGCTCACCGCGGTCCTGCATTTTCTTCACGGCCACGGCATCCCTGGCTGGTTCAATTACCAATTTGTCGAAGCCGTCGCCAACGTCGTCCTCTTTGTCCCGGTGGGTTTTGTTGGCGCACTCTCGTTTTCAGAACAACGATGGTGGCAAATCGGAGCATTCGGATTGCTAATTTCCGGCTGTATCGAGCTGGGCCAGCTCCTGTTTCTTCACGACCGCTTTGCAAGCCCGTCAGATATCGTGACAAACACGTCAGGAGCCATTATAGGAGCCCTCCTGGCGACCCTCGCAGTCCAGACACAGAAGAGGCCCGCCGCCTTCCGGCAACGGGCCTCCAAGAAGCAGTAAAATATTAGAACTAGCCGACGAAGTTCTTCATCCAGGACTTCAGATCCTCACCGAACTCAACCCGCTCGGACGCGAGGGTGATAACGGCCTTGAGGTAGCTCAGCTTGTCGCCGGTATCGTAGCGGCGGCCCTTGAAGACCACACCGTACACGCCGGAGCCCTCGCCCTCGCCGGCGGCAAGGGTCTGCAGGGCGTCCGTCAACTGGATCTCGTTGCCGCGGCCCGGCTCGGTGTTCTCCAGGACGCCGAACACGGAGTGGTGCAGCACGTAGCGGCCGATCACGGCAAGGTTGGACGGAGCCTCGCCGACGGCCGGCTTCTCCACCATGCTGTTGACGCGGACGTAGTCCTCGCCCTCCACAGCCGTAATGTCAGCGCAGCCGTAGGCGCTGATCTGCGACGGATCAACCTCGATCAGCGCGATCACCGAACCACCGGTCTTCTGCTGCACCTCCATCATGGTGCTCAGCAGGGTCTCGGCCTCGTCGATGAGGTCGTCACCCAGCAGGACGGCGAAGGGCTCGTCACCCACGTGCTGCTGGGCGCACAGCACAGCGTGGCCGAGGCCCTTGGCCTCGCCCTGGCGGACGTAGTGGATGGGGCCCAGGTTGGAGGCGTACTCCACCATCCCCAGCTTGTCCTTGTCCCCTTTAGCTTCGAGCGCGGCTTCCAGGCCGGGCTCGCGGTCGAAGTGGTCCTCCAAGGCGCGCTTGTTGCGGCCGGTGATCATCAGCAGGTCCGTGAGGCCGGCATCAACCGCTTCCTCCACCACATACTGGATGGCCGGGCGGTCGACCACCGGCAACATTTCCTTCGGCATTGCCTTGGTGGCGGGCAGGAAGCGTGTCCCCAATCCGGCAGCAGGAATGACGGCTTTGGTAATAGCTTTCCCCTTAGTCATAGCTGAACCTTAACAAATTTGATGCGGGGACCGGCAATCGGAGGCGGATCCCGGAGGGCCGGATCGGCAGCGGAACATACCCATTTGACCCATTCACAGCCGCACCGGGACCACCTCATTGGAGGTGACGAAGGTCCCGGACGAGGCTCGGGACTGCGCGGAAGAACCGCGCCCATCTGGCGCGATGCTGATTCAGTCGTCCTGAGAAAGACATGTCCGCATAGATGTTCCCGCTCAGGAGGATTTCGGCGCGCGGAAAGAGCGCCCGCCACACCATCCTTGGCTTGTCCCTCCAGGGAGCCTGAACAATGGCAATGAGCCGCGCGCTCCCAGGTTCCCGTGCAGCGAGGCGGTTGACCCACTCCTGGGAGGGTTGCGGCCACTCCGGGCCTATGGTTTCGGGCAGTAGATCCTTAAGGAAGGGCCGGACGGCTGCCAGTGAACCCGTGGCCGTTGCGAGCTCCAGGAGCTCTACCGCCCGAGATTCCAGCCGTATGAGGCCGGCGAGGTACTCAAGCTCCTGGCGGCAAGCAGGCAGCTCCGGCGACCGCAAGGCGTGCAAAGCCAGAAACAAGATCCCCAGAGCCTTCGAGGGGACTCTTAGCCCCTGTCCTGCGAGTTCCATGTGCACGGTGTGCACCCACAGAACCTCGAAGCAGCTGCCGGCTGGTTCTTCCATTCCTGGAAAGCGGAAGTGGACGTCAATGCAGCAAGGCCATTCGGGGTGGTGAACGGTGACGGAGTGCTTTGGGAACGTCTTGGTGTCCGGATCAACGGGACGGTCACGCCAGCCGCGTTCATGGAGGCCCGCCAGCAACTCATTCAACCTGAAGGGATCCACGAAGACATCCACGTCTGCCGATATCTTGGCTTGACGCAGCCCCTGCATGACGCTTGCTGGTCCCTTGATGAAGAAGACCCTGAGGCCGAGGCTGTCCGCCAGACGTGCCGCGAGGGCGTGGCCGAGGAGCACGCCCTCCGGGATCCTGAGTTGGGTTTCGCGGCCAGTGGAAGTCATGGGACGCCTAGATCCTGGCCCTACGGCCGCCGGGGACGGCCTCCAGCGCGTCATGCGTGTCCGCGTCCTGCCAATCGTCGACGGGCTCAGGTTCTGCAGAGGACGGGGCGGTCGCGGAGGTATATGTTCCGTAGTAGGAGTATGCATCGGTTCCCTTGATGGGAACGTAGTTGAGAACGGCGCCTAGGACCCGCCCCTTGACTTTCTCAAGGTTCCCCAGGGACTGGTCCAGCTGCTCCTGGGTGGTCCTGCCAGAGCGAATCACGAGAATGGCGCCATCGGCGGCGCGCGAGAGGACCGCGGCATCCGTCACGGGAAGAAGCGGCGGTGCGTCGATCAGGACCACAGCATCCTTGGCCAAGGTGGTGAGCATGTTCTTCATGGCACGGGAACCCAGCAGCTCGCTGGGATTCGGTGGGATGCGGCCCGATCCCAGGACTGAGAGGTTGGGCAACGCACCCCAAGGCTGGAGGACATCAGCGAGCTCGGCGGTGCCCGTGAGCACATCGGTGACCCCTACTCCCGGCACGAGATTGAAGACGTCCACCAGCGTGGGCCGGCGGAGGTCGCCGTCGACCACCACCACGTTTTCACCCGCTGCCGCCATGGTGACCGCCAGATTGGCCGTCACCGTGGACTTACCCTCTGCCTGGAGGGAGCTGGTGACCACGATGATCCGTGGCGGCTGGTCGACGTCAAGGAAACTGATGTTGGTGCGCAGCTCGCGGAGGGCTTCGGCCATGGCCCCGCCAGCGTCATGAAGCTCTGCGGCGGTACCCGCGTCCACGATGGTGCTCTTCTCATCCAACCGGTGGTCGACAGGGAGGGTACCGATCACGGGAACGCCGAACAGCCGTTCGATGTCCGCAGCCTTTCGAATCCGCCGGTCCAGGTGCCGGCGGATCAGCGCATACGCCACGCCGAGGGCCAACCCGACGAGGGCGCCCAACGCCAGGTTGAGTTTGGTGTTGGGCGACGTGGGGCTGGCAGGGAGGACAGCTTTACCCAACGGGAGTACCCGGACGGCCGTCGCTGCATTCGCCTGCGACCCGGCGTCGGGCGTTGCCACAGCGCTGGGCTGTCCGGCTGAGTCGGCGGGGGGCGCGGTCTCAATGGCCTCCACCTGGGCGGCGAGGCCGTTGACCCATGCATCCGCCACCCGCTGCGCAGTTGCGGGATCAGTTGACTGTGCGGTGACCCTGATCTCGGCAGTGTCCAGCGGTACCTTCACACTGATGCTCCCGAGGAGTGCATCGGCGGTGGTTTTCAGGCCTAGGGATTGGATGACCCGGTCCGCGACGAGCCGCGATTTTGCCACGGACTCGTAGTTCTTGACCTTGGCCTTGGCCAGGCTGTCGCCGGCCAAGGCCAGGCTGACGTTGTCCGAGCCCGGAGTGACCACTATGCCGCTGGAATCGGAGGAATAGATCTTTGGCTGCAGAACGGTCCATCCGGCGGCTGCCAAGGTAGCCAGCAAGGTGAAGGCGACGATTGCTTTCCAGTACACCCGCAGGACGTTCAGGTAGTCGGCCAGGTCCAGGCCCGGGGACGCTTCCGGCGGCGTGGTTGTTGTGCTCATAGTGGTTCCTCAAATTCAGGTCTATATATGTGCCTTGAAGGCGGTTCAGTTTTTGCCGCGTTCTAATACCGACTTGGCGATGAGCTGCTCTACGGCTATGGCGACGGCGGCCCGATAACCTTCAGGTTCGCCATGCAGCTTCGCGATGTGTTCGGTGACTTGGCCCAGCCCGGTCGGCCCGGAGCAGGCTTCCCAGAGCGCTGGACCGATCCCGCTCAGGCGCACTATTTCGTTGTCCAGCATGACGAGCAGGTCGCCGCCAATTTTGACGGCATCTTTTGGGGCCCTGCGCTGGATGCTGCCAGCCGGAATAGGTTCTCGTTGGGCAACTGTCGGTGCAGCGGCTTCCCACTCTGTCCCTGACAGGGGCTGCAACCGGAACAGGGGCTCCAGGACGGCCGGGAGGTCGGCTGCTTCCGAATAGGTCACCTGCCACACTCCCCCGACACTCTCGATGAGGCGGCACAGCGACTGCAGCGGATCCACGAATTCTGCCTGCGAGGACGATTCAGGGATCAGCGCGAGAATGGCGTCGGCCAGCGGTACCCGTTCCAGCACCGGTGCCCCCGGACGCGCCCCCTGGACGCGGTTCAAGAGCACGATGGACTGGATGAAGGGCATGGCCGGGGCCGGCTGAAGTCCAAACTCATCCGGCCCCGCCTGACGTTTAGGTGCGCCGGCCCCCTGCTTGACCGATAAGGGCTTGGGGTAGGGAACCACGGAGCCGTCCCAGGCAATGGCCACCGTCTCATCGGTGACATAGCCGTAGGTCCTGGCGAGCACCGAAGCTGCGGTGGTCTTTCCTGTTCCCGACTTTGCCACCAGTGCCACGACGGCCCCTGTAGCAGGATCCGCCACCCCGCAGGCGTGGAGCATGGTTAGTTCACCGGCGTTGGCCAGTATCGCGGACACGGTGAGCCGTGACGTGAGGTTCTCGGCAAGCTCCTCAAAGGACGCGGCCTCAATATGGAAGGTGCCGTCGCCGTACTTTATGGACGCGCAGGTGACTGAGACCGTAAAAGGACTGCCAACAGTGGGTTCCATCGGCTCAGGCGGCAGCAGCCGCTCAAGGCTGGCGCTGATGCAACGCGCCCAGGCCAAGCTCATTGATGTCCGCTGCTGCCATGTGACCCCACGGCCCCAACGGATCACAAACCGCTGCCCCAGCACCTTCAAGCACAGCAGGTCACCGCCTTGTGCCAACTCATCGAACAGGCGCTGCTGCCACGCCAAGCGCGCGCTTCCACTGATTCCCGGGGACGTCATGCCGTTAGTGGGAAACGCCGCGGGCAGCCTCGATCAGGCGCTGCGCTTCGAGGCTTGCCAGGAAGTCTTCAACCTGCGCCTGCATCTGTCCTGATTGGTCTTCGAAGGTGGCCTCAAGCTCAGCGAGGATGTCCTGCTCGCTCCGCTGGCCATCAATCAGGTCCCAAATGACCGCAGCTGGCCCCTCCAAAACTACCGGCTGGGTTGCATCGAGGTGCAGCAGTGCAACGCGGGCCCGTGGTTCAGTGCAGACTTCAGCGACGAAGCCGCCACGTTTCCAGACCATTTGCCGGGATCCTAAATGAGGTTGATGTCAGCGGAAATGGTCTCGAATCTGCCGTCCGGATAGGTCAGCGTCACGGACATGAGGAAATTTCGAAGCTGCGTCTTCTTACCTTTGTAGTAAAAGTTGGTTCCTACGCGGAAAGTTGTGTTGCTGGCCATGCCCGGAATAGTGAAAGTGCCAGTGAAGACGTTGCTCGCGCTCAAGCTGGGGGAAGTCAGTGTGGTGTTTGTCAGAGACTGCACACCCACACCTGGGTCACCGGTGGCTGCTGGAATGGGTTCAATGCGGATGAGCCCAGTAATGCTGCCCGTGATTTGGCTTCCACTATTCGTAATGTGAAATCCTGTGGGACCCTTCGCGTTGTGTCCTTGCCCTGGAGCAGACAGTTCAGGAATGGTGTACGTAGACAGTGCACCGTCAATGGCGGCCGCAGCAGCGACTCCGGATGCCGCAGCAGCCGGCGCCGCGATGGCCGTAGCGATAACCGGCAGCGACCAAGCAACGCCAGCGACTACCCTCCGACGGCTGAAGCCGCCCTCTTCCTTGCCATCGACATCCGCATTCAAAACCTCAGACAATTGTGCCCCCAGAGTTAGTTTCTAGATGGGTCTGCCTACTTGAGACCGGCAGCGCACATCAACCGGTTTTGTCCGGTTGCGCCTACTCTTGCGAACGCGAATTAAGTTTTCTGCAATGACCTTGCAAATTTAGATCAAGAATTCTGCAAGTGCCTTGATGAAGGTCAGTGGCCGCCCGTGAATTTCGGCTCACGCTTCTCCTGGAAAGCCCGGAACCCCTCCGCGTAATCGTCTGTTTTGCAGAGCCGTGCCTGCTCCTCGTTTTCCTCCTGCATGGCCTCCCACAGGCCCAGGCGCTGGTCGCGGATGTGCGCCACCAGCTCCTTGGAGGCAACGAACGCCTCGGTGGCGCCCGCGGCAACCCGCTCCACGATGGCGCGCGTCGTATTCAGCAACGAGTCGGCCGGCATGGCGCGGCTGAACATCCCCTGCGCCACTGCCTCGGCGCCCGAGATCAGGTCCGCCGTGTAGATCAGGTCCAGCGTCCGGTGCATGCCCAGCCGCTCCGTGAAGTACCAATGCCCGCCCGAATCCAGCGTGGCCCCCAGCTTGGCGAACGGCGAACCGAACTTCGCGTTCTCCGCCACGTACACCACGTCCGTGGCCAGCAGCAGCCCCAGCCCCACGCCCAGGCACGCACCCTGCGCGGCAGCGAAGGTCGGTGCCGGGAAGGCGGCCATCTTCTTCAGCAGCGGCTCCACCAGTCCGCCCAGGTACGCCGCGGCGTCGTCGTTCTCCGGGGTGACCCCCGCGATGTCACGGCCCGCGCAGAAGGCCCGGCCCTCTCCCCTCAGCAGCAGCGCCCGCACCTCACCGCGTGAGGCGGCGGCAGCAGCGTCGTCGTACGCCTGGGTTAAATCCCGCAGCGCCTGCTCATCCAGCGAGTTCAGCTTGTGGGGCGCGTCAAGGACGACTTCTGCAACACAGTTGGTGATGGAAAGGGAAATCATGGAACTCCTATGTTCAGACGGACAAGGGGTAAGGCTTAGACGTCGAAGTCGACCGTGACTTCCTTGCTGGTGGGGTGGCTCTGGCAGGTCAGGACATAGCCCCTGTCCAGCTCATCCTGCTCCAGCGCGTAGTTCTCGTCCATGGTCACGCTGCCGGTGACCACCTTGGCCCGGCAGGTGCCGCACACTCCCCCGGCGCACGCGAACGGCACGTCCGGGCGCACCCGCAGCGCCGCGTTCAGGATGGACTCGCGGGCGTGGGTGGGGCTGGCCACCTCGCCCTGCAGGCCATCCAGCTTGAACGTGATCTTGTACGTCTCCTTGGACTCGTCCACCACCACGGGACGGCCGGCCTGGCCCTCCGGGCGGTCCGGTTTGCCGGACGTGAACAGCTCGAACCGGACGTTCTCCGGCTTCACCCCGCGCTCGGCCAAGGTGTCCCGGCACAGCTGCACCAGCTCGAACGGCCCGCACAGGAACCACTCATCCACATCGTCCGCGTGCAGGGCGGTGCCCAGCAGCTGCTGCAGCTTCTCCGCATCGATCCGGCCGCTCAGCAGCGGCGCGATCCGCTGCTCGCGGGAGAGCACGTGGTGGATGGCCAGCCGCTGCGGGTACTTGTCCTTCAGGTCCGCCAGCTCCTCCAGGAACATCACGTCCATGGCGGCCTTGTTGGCGTAGATCAGGTCGAACCGGGTGTCCGGGTTGGCGGCCAGCAGCGTCCTGGCGATGGCGATCACCGGGGTGATGCCGGACCCCGCGGCGATGGCCACGAAGTTCCCCGCCTCCCCCGCCAGGTCCTCCGGGTGGTTCATGGAGTTCATGACGTTCTGGTCCACGGCCACGCCGTCGCGGCCGTGCTTGGACACGAACGCGCCCATGGGGCTCATCACGTCCAGGGTGTCGCCGGCCTTCAGCTCGGCGTTGGCCCACGTGGAGAACAGCCCGCCCAGGTCCTTCTTGATGGCCACGCGGATCTCGCTGGTGCCGTCCGCAAAGCTGCGCGGCTCGGCACAGATGGAGTAGCTGCGGCGGATCTCCTTGGGCTCGCCGGTCTCATCCGGGAGCGTGGTGCGCAGGGCCACGTACTGGCCGGGCAGGTAGTCGAACTTGCCGGCGAGCTCCGCCGGCACATGGAAGCTGACCTCGATGGCATCGTCGGTAAGCCGGCGCACCTCCTTCACGGCGAGGGTGTGGAAGGACGGACGACGGCGGCCGGTCACCTCAGCCTCTTCGGCGGCGGTCTGGCGGACAACAGGCATGGCGGTTCCTTACAGGACTTTGAAGTAGTCGAACGGTTCCTTGCAGTCCTGGCACACATACAGCGCCTTGCAGGACGTGGAACCGAAGCGGGTGAGTTCCTTGGTGTTGAGGCTGCTGCACTGCGGGCACTTCACGGCCAGGCTCAGCCTGATGGGGCCGGAGTGGCCGCCGGCCCTGCTGTTCCCGGTGGGCGGGGCGATGCCGTACTCCTGCAGCTTCTGCTTTCCGGCCTCCGTCATCCAGTCAGTGGTCCAGGCCGGGGCCAGGACCAAGTCGACGTGCACATCCTCGTAGCCTTCCTTCTTGAAGGCGGTGTAAAGGTCGTCGCGGATGGCGTCCATGGCCGGGCAGCCCGAGTACGTGGGCGTGATGGTGACGGTGACTTTGTTGTCTGCCACCTCCACGTTGCGCAGGATGCCCAGGTCAGCGATGGTGAGCACGGGGATCTCCGGGTCGCAGACGGTGGCCGCGATGTCCCACGCATCCTGCTGCGGCGTGCGGGCACGTGTTTCGAAGTCCGAGATGTACATTTCGGTCACCAGCTGGCTCCGGGATGCTCTCGGGCCAGCACCTGCATTTCCGCGAGGATGTAGCCCAGGTGCTCCGAGTGCTTGCCGTACCGGCCGCCGCCCGGGGCTGCGGGCACGTCCGGGACTTCCAGCTCAGCCTCCGTGAGGATTTCACCGGCCAGGCGGTCAAAGTCTTCCTTCAATGAGGAAGGCGCGACGGCGGCACCCGCCTCGGCGAGGCGCTGCGTCAGGTCATCGTCCCGGAACAGTTCGCCGACGTACGGCCACATGGTCCGCAGGCCGTGGATCATCCGTTTCCGTGACTCTTCGGTGCCGCCGGCCAGGCGGAGGACCCACTGGGCGCTGTGGTCCCGGTGGTAGTCCACTTCCTTCACGGCCTTGGCGGCGATGGCGGCCAAGGTCTCGTCCGTGGATCCGGTGAGCCGGCCATACAGCAAATACTGGTAGTTGCTCACCACGAACTGGCGGGCGATGGTGGCCGCGAAGTCGCCGTTGGGCTGCTCGAACAGCTGGACGGAGCGGAACTCGTGCTCGCGGCGGAAGTAGGCCAGGTCATCCTCTGACTTGGCCGAGCCGTCGTCGTTGGTCATTCCTGCACCGGCGTAGGTGAGGAAGCTGCGGGCGTGGCCCAGCTGGTCCAGGGCGATGTTGCCCAGGGCGATGTCCTCCTCCAGCTCGGGGGCGCGGGAGATCCAGTGGCCCAGGCGCTGGGCGAGGATCAGGGCGTCATCGCCCAGGCGGAGTGCGTATTCGGCGATGTCCTCCGACGGCTTTACCAGGCCGGTGCGGACCTCCAGCGCGATGTCCTCCGGGCGCAGGGCGTTGCCGGGGGTGATACGGGTGGCGGAGGCGTTGCTGTCCCCGCCGGCCACGCCGGTGGAGATGTCGCCGTGGCCTGTTGTTTTGGGGTTCGTGTGGGCGGTGCTCACAGGTGCTTTACCCCTTCGCTCTTGGTGTAGTACGTGGCGTGCCGGTAGTCCTTGCCCTGCGGGGACTCGAAGAAGGAGCCCTTGGAGTCGGGATCGCTGGCGGCGATGGCGTCCGCCGGGACAACCCAGATGGACACGCCCTCGTTGCGGCGGGTGTAGAGGTCCCGTGCGTTCCGCAGGGCCATGGCCGCATCCGGGGCGTGCAGGGATCCGGCGTGGACGTGGCTCAGCCCGCGGCTGGACCGGACGAAGACCTCCCAGAGGCCCCACGCGCTCCTGTCATGGTGCTCCTGCGGGGCCGGGGATGCCTTGGGGGCTTCGCGGTTGATTTCGGTGGCGGCGCTTGCGGGGGCGTCCGGGTTGCCGTGCGGGCTCATGCTGCGTATTCCTTCGTCGTCATTGACTCTTTTGCTGCCTGTTTTGCTGCGTAAGCCGCCGCTGCCTCGCGGACCCAGGCGCCGTCGTCGTGCGCCTCCCTCCGGCGCTCAAGGCGCTGGGCGTTGCAGGGACCGCGGCCGGCCAGGACTTCCTGGAACTCGTGCCAGTCGAGGGGGCCGTGCTCCCACTTCCTGGTGTCCTCGTTGAAGCGGACCTGGTCATCGGGGAGGGTGAGGCCCAGGACCCTGACCTGCTCCACCATCATGCCCACGAAGCGGCTGCGGAGCTCGTCATTGCTGAAGCGCTTGATGTTCCAGGCCATGGACTGCTTGGAGTTGGGCGAATCGTCATCCGGCGGGCCGAACATCATCAGGGCCGGGGCGTACCAGCGGTTGACGGCGTCCTGGGCCATCTGCTTCTGCTCGGGGGTGCCGTTGGAAAGTTCAAGGAGGATCTCGAAGCCCTGGCGCTGGTGGAAGGACTCTTCCTTGCAGATGCGGACCATGGCGCGGCCGTAGGGGCCGTAGGAGGCGCGGCACAGCGGGACCTGGTTGCAGATGGCTGCGCCGTCCACCAGCCAGCCGATGGCGCCCATGTCCGCCCAGGTCAGGGCCGGGTAGTTGAAGATGCTGGAGTAGCGGGCCTTGCCGGCGATGAGGTCGTCCATCATCTTGTCCCGGCTCTGGCCCAGGGTTTCGGCGGCTGAGTAGAGGTAGAGCCCATGGCCGGCCTCGTCCTGGACCTTGGCCATGAGGATGGCCTTGCGCTTCAGGCTGGGGGCGCGGGAGATCCAGTTGGCCTCCGGCTGCATGCCGATGATCTCGGAGTGCGCGTGCTGGGAAACCTGGCGCAGGAGGGTCTTGCGGTAGGCCGCGGGCATCCAGTCGCGGGGCTCGATGCGCGAGTCCTCGGCGATGATGCGGTCGAAGTGGGCCTGGCCTGCGGCTTCTTCTTCCGGGGTTAGCTCAGCGGGCACTGACTGCAGGTTCTGCGCTGCCATGGTTGCTCCTATGCAAAGACCGTCTGGGACGTGCCGAATTATTTACCGACCGTTCGTTCAGGATATGCGGGAGCGGCGGACCCCGTCAAGCACCACCCCTCCCCCTTGCGACGCCCGCTCACCTCCTGCACGTTTTCCTCCAACGCCCGCTCACCTCCTGCGCCTTTTCCCGCCACGCCCGCTCACCCCTGGCGCCTCTTCCCGCGACGCCCGCTCACCCCTGGCGCCTCTTCCCGCGACGCCCGCTCACCCCTGGCGCCTCTTCCTGAAAGGCCCGCTCCCATCGCTGGTCGCGAACATAGGTGGGCCCCGGAGAAATGATTCTCCGGGGCCCAGTGCGGTCCGCTGTGCTAGAGCACCGCCTTGGAGGGAGCTGATTAGGGTTTTGCCCTCACCAACAGACTGAGGTCGACTAACCGTTGATCAGAATTGCCGGCTCCTGGAACCCGGCGAAGGTCAGGGAGTACTGGTAGCTGAGGACGTTGCTGGTAACTTCAGGTGTCCAATTGGGGTTGGGGCACGTGAACGTTTCCTCGAAGTCGGCGGTGCTCGTACCAGTCGTACTCTTGGCCGGCACCAGGAGGCGCCCATTCTTGCTGGGCGTGAGTCCCGTCGAATTCGTCTCTGTTACTGACTTAGAGAATGGGTCGACGACCTTGTCATTAGTGCCCGGGTTGTGGCAAACGCCACTGATCCGGTTGGTCACTGCGAGTGTTAGCGTCGCGTTGGTATTTCCGACGCCTTCAATTGCCGTGCTTGTGCATGTCACCGTCTGCGTAGTGCTATTGACGGTACAGATGGGCTCGCCAGCACCCTTTGCATAGTGCGCTCCATTAGGAGCGTTATCGAAGTTCGTGGTTGCCTGTGCCGCTGCCATACCCGTTGCGAGGGCGAACAGCATTGCCGCGAACAGTGTCAGGACGCGGCGGAGTGAGAGCTTCATTTTTGGACTTTCTGCAAATGCCAACGGCACAGGGTGCCGATGGCAGGAAAAAACAGGAAATTGCGGATTCGGCTTTCGCCGGTCCGTGTGTGCTTCGGGAGGTTCTTCAAACTGCCCGAAGGCCACCCGGCCGCAGGACCCAGTTGAGCTGCGCCTTTCAAAGGGCGAGTCGCCAGCTACGTCATCGGATGCTGTTCTCGCCTGCGAAATTTAAGTCCGTTCCGGCTAAGTTTTGGTGGAGTGCAACTACTTCAACTCTGAATTCGCCGACTCCCAGCCGACAGCGATGTAAATGCCCTCGGTAGAAGGCGACAAGGCTACGTACACGCCTTCCGAATCGATGTCCCCGTAGGAATATTTTAGGCCTGCACCCCCAGTGCGAGACAGGTGCGGTACCAAGCAGGGGGGTTAGAGGGGGGGTTAGGTATTTGGCTACCCTTTGTACCCGTTCCCTGAGTCGCCTCAGCCTTAATATGAGCCCCTGACAGCAGCCCGGCCCAACCAGGCGCCTACGCTCTGCGTCCGTGGGAGCAGAAGAACGCCCGAAGACCTTGAGTTTTTCAAGGCACTTTATTTCAGCCCTGGGGTTGACTGCTCAGCATACTTACTAATATTTTGGGAGTGCGGCATAGCAGTGACTCAAGTCACAATGCCAGCAGGGGTCCAACAGAGGGCCCATAACCAGCAATCAAACAGTTCCGCCGGAGTTCTAGCTTTGGGGGCGGGGCACCGGGGGTTCATGCGCCAATGGATGGCGCTGAAAGGAACACCTGAGATGCGAACACGACTTATGGCATCAGCCACCACTATTGCCTTGTCCGGCGCCATGCTCTTCGGCGTCGCGGCACCTTCTTCGGCCGCCGCGCCGGCAGCGCCTACCGCGGCCACCCAAGCGCAACAACTGGCCTCTGCAACGGGGACAATCACAAATCTGCCGCTCATTGACGCCACGGGTGCCACGGTGGGTAGCTTTACTGGATCATTTACTCCGACTTCGTTCAAAGTTGTGAACGGCGCTCTACAGGTGACCGGACAGCTAGTGGGAACGGCAACGGCAGCGACCGGCGGCGCCACCGAAACTGTCAACAAGACAATCACAACCACAGTTCAATCCGCGACAGCGAATCAGCCAGCTTGCGACATCCTGAACCTGGTCCTTGGCCCGCTGCACCTGAATGTGCTGGGCCTGGTCGTCGACCTGAATCAAGTGGTCCTTAACATCACGGCGCAGCCTGGTCCGGGTAATCTGCTCGGCAACCTGCTGTGTGCGGTTGCCGGACTGCTGGACGGCAACAACCTGAGCGGCTTGGGAGCCCTGCTGAACCGGCTGCTTGGTCTGTAACACAAAATTCGGCCGCTGGCTTTGACTCCCCCAGTTGCTGAACGAGACGGGTGGCTCCTTCCGCGGCCACCCGTCTCGCCGGTCCAGGATGTCCCTTTGGAAGGTGGAAGAATGAGCACAACGTCGTCTGCCGGCCACGAGGGCTGGATCCTTCCTTGGTACGGCTTCATCCTCGGCCTATGCCTGTTAATTCCAACCCTGCGGTGGTCGGTGCGGGAAGGCTGGACAGGGGCCGACATCTTCTTCGTGGCAACAGGCCTAGTTCTGGTCATCGTCTGTGTGACCAGTCTGGCGATCATTCTGGGGCGTGCACTGCAGCACCGAGCGAAAGCAGAAACTGAAGGGCTCAGCTCTTCATAAGACTCACGCAGAAGGGCGCATGATGCGCACCCCCGACTGGCGACATGAAGGGCTGCGGATCAAGCGTTCGGCAGATGCTTTCCGGGAGGCCGACATGATCTATTCCGATCCTCGCCCAGCAGCACTGACCCTAATCGAGTCAGGCGATCTTTTCCGTGGAAGATCTCTGGCATCAGTACCGCTCCAATGGAGGAAGAGCGGATGCCTCCGAGCTGGAGGCATTCATCCACGACATCCCCCTCCTGAATGGAGTGGAGGTCGAGATTCTGGGGGAAACCCTGAACCAGCTTCTTTCAGCGGGGCCAGAGTCTGAGATCCCCAAAAGGGGCAGCCGGAGGTTCTCGCGTCCCTTTTCTAGTGCCCTGAAGCGGGTACTGGGGTTATAAACTACGAGCCTCCGGACCAGATACCGAATGAAGTCTCCACGCGCATAGAATGCGCTGCCTCCCATCCGCTCAGGCATAGACGAGCATCCCACGTCCGTCACGTCTCGCGGCAGGTCCGCCCCGCCGTCGTAATACACCCAGGCACTCTGGTCTGCCATCTCATGCCCGTCATATACTGACCGGGCCCCAGGTGGGCCTTTACGCGAATACTCACGGTCCGGCGCTTCGAACGCCGGCGACAGCCACAGCGCACTCGCAGCATTCCCGAATCAACAGACACCGGCGGATGAATGGGCATGAGACGTTTCCTTGCACTCATATTTGCTGTTGTGCTGGCCTGCACCGTAATGCCCGCACTCGGCTCCGGCACCGCCAAGGCTGCGGCCGGACTGTGCATCGGGGCACCTCCCGCCGACGGCACGGTGTACCAGGAGACCCGGCAGTTCGTGGACACCCAGTCGTGGTGGATGCCGGACACCGACCAGGCCAACAACCCCATCACCAACACCGGCCATGCCCATATGGGGGCGTGCATCCCGGAACGCGAAACGATCAGTTCGGGCAACGTCACCGTGAATGTCCGGATGATCCTCCACGACAACCCGGGAACAGCCGATTACGTGGCGATGGTGTTCAAGACCGCCGACAGGGAAACTACCGTCCAGAAGTGCTACCTGCGGGCCTCGGCGCAGGACTTCAGCTGCCCCGGCCCGGCCGGCTCCGGCACCGGCGACTTCACGTGCACCGGAACCTGCGAGCGCTGGCTGACCTTCTCGTGGCCAATTTCGGCGTTCAACCATTCGGGCCTGCAGGAGGTCCGTTTCCGCGGATTCGTCGAGGAGCCGGACGGCAACAGCATGCGGACCAACTTCAACTGGCAGCTGAACATACAAAACGGCAAGTCCGCGTCCGACGTCTCAAGGGATGCGTTCCTGCGGGGCAAGGGCTGGTACACGCACGCCGGGTACTGCGAGGCGGCGCTCCGCGTTCCCCTTCCGGACGGGCCGGTCTCGGGCATCTGGTCTCCCTTGGCGGACCTGGCCTCCCACGGCGACGGCTCCCGCCCGGCGACCCATTCGTTTATCTCCATCGACCCGGACTTCCATGCCGTTCCGGCCAACCCCGGGATCGTCTTGTGGGATTCTGCAGGCGCTTACGGGCCCGATCCTTCCGGGGCGGGCCCCGTCTCGATCGACACCCGCACCCTGGCCAACGGCGTCCATAAGCTGCACCTGCGGACGTCATGCCGGGACGACAAGCTGGGGTCCACCAACTCCGGCGTGACCGTCGTTCCGTTCATCGTGGCCAACTGAGCGCAGGAGCCCGCTAGCAGGTGTCTTACCTGTGGAGAAGTAGGTACCTGTTACTCGGGTGGTGAACTGTCAGCGGCCCTTACCATCGGTCCATGATGCACCTGGCGTACAAGGCAGCTCTACCTCTCGGCCGGTTACGGGCTCTGCGGCTACCTGCGTTGTTGACGGCGGTACTGCTTGCCTTGAGCACCCTGGCGGTACCGGTTTCAGCCTCGGCAGATCCGGGTGATGTTGGAGTGGAGGGCCCCTCGCATGCGGGGACCGCGTCGCCAACGGGCACAAAGCGGGCGACGAGCGGTTTGTGGTTCAATGACGGGCTCTGGTGGGGAAACCTGTGGGACGCGGCCACCTCAAAATTCCATATCTTCCGGTTCAATCCCGCGACGAGCTCCTGGGTGGATACAGGCGTGGTGACTGATGCCCGGGCGAACACGCATCATGATGTGTTGTGGGACGGGGCGACGTTGAATGTTGCCAGCTACCGCTTCGTCAACGACGGCCTGCCGGCTGAGCCTAATTTCCCAACAACCATGCGGCGTTACAGCTACGACCCGGGTAAGAAAACGTACTCCCTGCTCAGTTCTTCACAGATCAACAATTCCAAAGTCGAGGTCCTGACCATCGACAAGGACTCGACGGGCCGGGTATGGGCCACCTGGCAGCAGGGGAACCAGATCTACCTCAACGTCACCGCCACCGACGGCAAGACGTGGGGGACCCCGTTCACGCATCCTGCGGCGTTGAGCAACGTGTCCGTGGATGATACGTCTGCTGTGATCGCCTTCGACGGAAACAAGATGGGCCTGATGTGGAGCCGGCAGGTGGGGGACGCCACCGACGGAATGTACTGGAGCTACCACGTGGACGGAGCGCCGAACACGGCCTGGACCGATCCTGTCGCGGCGGTGTCGGGGCAGCGAAGCAGTGATGACCACATGAACCTGAAGTGGCTGGACTCGTCGGGCGGCCGGGTATTCGCCGCCGTCAAAACGTCGTTCATCACGGCCTCTGAGCCGCTCATCCAGGTGCTGGCGCTGAACGGCACCTCGTGGACGGCACACCCGATCGCTACTGTGTCCGAGTGCCCCAACCGGGTGATCGTCCTCATTGACGAGAGCACGCAAATGCTCCGTACCTTCGCCACCTATCCCAAGCCTGATGGCACCACGAATGCCGGGGCCTGCTCCAGCTCCGGCGGCGCCATCTATGAGAAGTCCACACCGCTGGACAACATCAACTTCACCACTGCAAAGACCGCACGCATCGTGGACTCGGACCAGTACGTCCATAACGTCACGTCCACAAAGCAAAATCTCAACAGCGCCGCGCGGGGTACGGCCAACAGCGGGCTGCTGGTGATCGCGGACGTCAACGCCACAAGCCGGTACTGGCACTTTTACGACAGCAGCGGTATTGATACAACCGCTCCCACGGTGACCGGTTCAACTCCGGCCTCCGGCGCTGCCGGGGTTGCGGTGACGGCGGATGCCACAGCGTCCTTCTCGGAAGCGATCGATCCGTCAACGGTCACGTCCGGCACGTTCACGCTGACGGCAGGGACCACGACGGTGCCGGCCACCGTGACCTACAACAGCACTGACAAGCTTGCGACCTTGAACCCGGATGCTGACCTGGCAGCGGGCACCACATACACCGCGACGATCAGGGGCGGTTCCGGTGGGGTGAAGGACGCCGCCGGAAATCCGCTGGCGTCCGACAAGGTGTGGACCTTCAGCACGGCCCCCGCCCCAAGCGGCGGCACACCGGAGACCGTCACGCTCACAGCCACCGCCGACACCTATGTCTCCAGCGGGGCGACGGGAACGGCTTATGGCACCAGCACCGTCCTGCGGGTGGACAACTACAGCCCGGTGGAATACAGCTATCTGAAGTTCGACCTGACGGCCTATGCGGGCAGGACACTGGAAAGTGCAACGCTGCAACTGCAGAGCGCCGGAAACGCGTCGACGGGCAAGCAGAACATCAAGCTGGTCGCTGACGACACCTGGACCGAGAGCGGGATGACCTACAACAACCGTCCGGCACTGGGCACCACTGCCCTTGGCACTCTTGGCCCCACAACGATCAACACCGGTTACAGCATTCCGCTCACGGTCAGCGGCCTTACCAGTGAACTCGGCCAGCAGCTCTCGCTGGGCTTGGACTCCGGCAGCAGCGACGGCCTGGACCTCAACTCCAAGGAGGCGGGCAGCACGCTGGCACCCAAGCTGGTGCTCACCCTGAGGTAGTTCACACGGAAATCACGCAGCGGAATTCGTCACCGATGCTAAACATCCATTTGAGTTAGGTTAGGTTTACCTTCTAAAGTGCTCCGGTGACCTTAGAGACAAAGCTCGCCGGAGTACCGTTCGCCGCCCACCTGGCGCGCTTCGGCGACCGTGTGGCTGTCAGCACCCCGGGCCAGTCCCTGACTTACCGGGAACTGGCGCGGCAGGTGGAGGACATGGCCCGCGCGTTCGGGCCCGGCCGCCGCCTTGTCGCGCTGGAGGCCGGGAACACGCTCCCGGCCCTGGTGGCCTACCTGGCCGCACTGTCCTCCGGCAACCCGCTGCTGATCCTGCCTACTGGCGGCGGCTCAGCTGCCGAGGCGCTGCTGGCGGCCTATGAGCCGGACCTTGTGGTCCGCGCGTCGGGCAATGAAGCGGTCCTGGACGTCAGGCGCGAAGCCACCCGCCATGAACTTCACCCGGAACTGGCGCTGCTTCTCAGCACGTCGGGATCCACGGGGTCACCCAAACTGGTGCGCCTTTCCGCCGACAGCATCCAGGCCAACGCCGCCGCGATCGCCGAGTACCTGCAGCTCCGCCCCTCTGACAAGGCGGCCACCACGCTCCCCCTCTCCTACTGCTACGGGATGAGCGTGGTCAACAGCCACCTCCTGGCCGGCGCGTCCCTGGCGCTGACGGACCTCTCGGTGGTGGACCCGTGCTTCTGGGACCTGGTCCGCACCGAACACGTGACCTCCTTCGCGGCGGTGCCCTACACCTTCGACCTCCTGGACCGCGTGGGCTTCGAGGACATGGATGTGCCCAGCCTGCGGTACATCACCCAGGCCGGCGGACGGCTCGCCCCGGACCGCGTGCGCTCCTACGCCGAACAGGGCCGGCGGCAGGGGTGGGACCTGTTCGTCATGTACGGGCAGACCGAGGCCACCGCCCGCATGGCCTATCTGCCGCCGGACCAGGCAATGCAGAATCCGCAGGCCATCGGCGTGCCGATCCCGGGCGGGTCCTTCCGGCTTGAGCCCGTGCCCGGCCTGGACGCCTCCGAGCTGGTCTATTCCGGCCCCAACGTGATGCTGGGCTACGCCGAGCGGCCCGAGGACCTCAGCCTGGGGCGGACGGTCACCGAACTCCGCACCGGCGACCTGGCCCGTGTTGGTCTTGACGGGCTTTATGAAATTGTGGGCAGGCGCAGCAGGTTCGTGAAGATCGTGGGGCTCCGCGTGGATCTGGGCCAGGTGGAGCGGCTGCTGGCGGACCTCGGGGTGACCGCGGCCGCCGCAGGCTCCGACGACGCTGTGGTGGCCGCAGTGGAAGGCGACCACGACCTGGCCCTGATCGCCAAAACCCTCGCCCAGGACCTGGGCCTGCCCCGCGCCGCCGTCGAACTTCACCCCGTGGAAGCCATCCCCCGCCTGGGTAACGGAAAGCCGGATTATCCCGCCGTCGCCGCCCTCGCCTGTGGAGGAGAAGAGGACGACGGCGGCCCGGCCGAGGATCCGGACGCAGGTTCCACCGACGTGCGGCGCATCTTCGCGGAGGTGCTGGAGGTGGACAGCGTCGCCGGGACCGATTCGTTCGTCTCCCTGGGTGGCGATTCGCTGTCCTACGTGGCGGCGTCCGTCCGGCTGGAGCGTGCCCTCGGCTACATTCCCGAAGGCTGGCACCTGATGCCGGTCTGCGAACTGACGCCTGCGCCGCACGTGGCGGGTGCCGCCGTCGAGCCTTCCGGGAAAGCTGCGCCTTCCGGCACTCTGGTGCGCCGTGTCCGCCGCCGGCTGTTCGCCCCGATGGAGACGGGGATTGTGCTGCGCGCGGTGGCCATCATCGCGATCGTCTCCACGCACATCGGGTTCTTCCACTGGCAGGGCACCGCGCACGTGCTGATGGCGGTGGCAGGCTACAACTTTGCCCGTTTCCAGCTGTCCGGGGCGCGTGCGGAGCGGTTCCGGCGGCACCTGCGCAGCATCGCGCGGATCGTGGTGCCATCCGTTGCGGTGATTGCGCTCGCGTTCGCCGTGACGGACAAGTACGCCCTGCACAACGTGTTCCTGCTGAACGCGCTGGTGGGGCCGGAGGGGTGGAGTGATTACTCGCGGTTCTGGTTCGTGGAGGTCCTGGTCCACATCCTGATCGGGCTGGCCCTGGTGCTGGCGGTACCGGCCGTTGACCGTCTGCTGCGCCGCTGGCCCTGGGCGTTCGGCATGGCCCTGGTGGCCGTGGATCTGCCCCTGCTTTTTGGCCTGGTGGAGAGCCGTTACCCGGGCCAGGGGCCGGTGCTGTGGCTGTTCGGGCTGGGCTGGGCGGCCGCCGCCTCCCGTACCTTGTGGCAGAGATGGGCCGTTACGGTTCTTGCTGTCCTGGTGGCTCCGGCGTCGTTTGACGATCCATACCGCAGCGGCACCATCCTTGCGGGGTGCCTCATTTTGCTGTGGCTGCCCACGCTGCGGGTACCGCGCGGGCTTCACCGGGTCACGGCGCTGCTGGCGAGCGCGTCGCTGTACATCTACGTCACGCACTGGCTGGTGTACCCGCTGTTTGATTCCGACAACCCCCTAGACAAGGGCCTGGCCGTGCTGGCATCCCTGGCCTGCGGCGTCCTCTACTGGGCTGCGGCCACGCGGGCCATGGGCCTGGCGGAACGGTGGTTAAAGCGGCGGTCACCTTCGCGGGGCACTGTTGAACCGGCGGCTGCGCAGCGGTCTTAGACGTTAGGGGCGGGTATCCCGGTTTTAAAAAACGCGTACCGAATACGGGGGCGGCCGGGCAGTTAAAGACCGTAGTCTCGTTACGAGAGCTGGCGGCGAAGGTGTTCGTTTGAGACCGCGAACGCCTACCCCAGCCGCCGCCAGCTCTCCACCCGCTGCCCTTTACGCAGCCGCAGCCGGTTACGCCTGGCAGCTGACTTCCTAGTTCCAAAAGACCCTTTCTCCACGTTTGTGCAGGCCGTACGCTGTGGTCATCCATCGCTCAAAGGAGACATCCATGCGCACTGCAGAACCACTCACCGAGACCGAGCACGCCCACCGTCTTTCCGAGAACCTCATTAACCAGCTGGCCAGGGGCCGGGAATGGGCCACGCCCGGGGTACAGGCGGCGCTCCAGCGAGCGGTGGCAGGACTGGATACCGGCATTGAGACCGCTTCCCCGCGCCTCCAGTCGCTTTTGCGCCGCCTGGCAGACGAACTCGCCGGCGGCGTGGAGACCTACACTCCCCGGGTTCAGGAACGGTTGAGGCGGGTGGGACCTAATGCTGCCCCGGCCCAGGCTCCCCGGCGGGCGGGCAGGATGTTGTGGTGGATCGGCGCACTGGCGGCCCTGGCAGGCGGGGCAGCAGTGTGGCGCTCCATGCAGGCGTCAAAGAAAGAGCCGCCGCCGTCACTCACGTCCCCGGAAAGCAGCAGCACGGATCCGAACGTGGATGCAGACCTGGCTTCCGGCCGGATGTAGGAGCTTCGCCCTGCGGAGGCAGCAGGAGGACCGGAAATGGTGACTTCCCTTCGCAGGGCCCCACGAACCACCAAAGCCCAATGAGCCAGCTCAGTCTGCTGCGAAAGAGCAGGCCCGGAACATGGAAAAAGTGAATTAGGCCACTCCCCGACCCATCCGCTCTTTGATGCGCTGCGAAGCACTGTTGTCTCCTCTCTGGGGACGCCAACATCACACGGACGTGTATGAGGAGATTTTCCTATGAATAAGTCACTTCGCTTTATGGCAGTCCCCACCCTTGCCCTTGCCGCTCTTGCCCTGTCCGGTTCCCCTGCAATGGCTGCCGATGGCTCTTACCAGTCCACGTTGAAGCAGATCAACGGCAGCAAAGGCTCAGGCACCATCACCCTGGATGTCAAGGGCAACCAGGCCCACGTCGTCCTGAAAGTCTCGGGCATGCCCGCAACCTTCATGGACGCCCCGTACCCGCACGTCCAGCACATCCACGGCGGCGCCAAGGGCACATGCCCCGACCCTTCAGCGGACAAGGACGGCGACATGGTTGTCTCCACCACAGAAGGAGCGCCGTCCTACGGTGGCATCGTCACCACGCTCTCAACCAGCGGCGACACCAGCCCCGCAGCAGGCCTGGACCTGAAGGTCGGCGGACAGGGCGCCTCCTACACGGTTGACCGCACGTTCGAACTGAACGCCGACACCAAGGCAGCACTCGAAGCCGGCACCGCAGTGGTTGTGGTGCACGGCCTTGACCCCGCCACCCTCAGCGCAGCAGGCCAGGCCGCAAAGAGCGACCTCGCCCCCACCCTGCCACTGGCCGCAACCTCGCCGGCACTGTGCGGGACTCTTACCGCCGGCCAGATGAAGATGCCGGCCGGCGGCGCTAACACCGGCGTTGCCACCGAAACCGGCACCGACACCGGAGCCCTCGCCATCGGCGGAGGACTGGCCCTGGTGGCCCTCGCAGGCGGCGCCTACGCCGTCCGCCGCCGCAACGCCGCAGCCTAGCCAGGGCTGAACGGATCAAGTCTGTGACATCCAGGAATTTCGGCCACCGCGGAGGTCCCGGGGCCTCCGCGGTGGCCGGGGTCCTGCTCGCGCTTTCCCTGGCCGGTTGCGCCGCCGGGCAGGCTACAACGGCCGACGACGGACCGGCACCCTCCGCTTCCACCTCACCGCCGGCTTCCCCCGCGGTCACGCCCCCGGTTGCGCCCCCGGCGCCTCCCGCTGCAGCAGAAGTCCCGGCTGGGCCGCAGCAGCCGGCAGTGCTTGGCGCCTCCGCTCCCGTGACCCTGAGCATTGCATCGATCGGGGTCCGGACGGACCTCCTCCACCTGGGACTGGAGGACAACGGCTCCCTTCAAGTCCCGCAGGACAACGGCAACGGAGCCCCCGCGGGCTGGTACAGCGGCTCTCCGACCCCCGGCGAACGCGGCCCCTCAGTGATGTTGGGCCACGTCAATGCCCTCGGAGGCCACAAGGGTGTCTTCGCGGACCTCCGCAAGCTCGCTCCCGGCGCCGAGATCAGCGTTTCGAGGACAGACGGCAGCATCGCCGTGTTCAGCGTTGACCACGGCGCCCTGTATCCGAAAAACGAGTTCCCTACCCTCGAGGTCTACGGCAACACCCCGGGAGCCGAACTCCGGCTGATCACCTGCGATGGCTACGACCCCGCCACCGGACTCTTTGACGACAACTACGTTATCTACGCCAAACTCAAAGCCTGACACCCGCAGCGCCCCTGACCAGGCGCCGGCAGAATTGGATGCGCCATGAAACAGCAAAAGCCTTTACTGGCCTCCGTGGCCTTGTCCGCTCTGCTGCTTTCCGGTTGTGCAACAGCGGCGGGATCCGTCACCGCGGCGCCGGACGTTTCGACGGAGGCGGCCCCGCCGGCAGCGTCGCCTGAAGGTAGCCACCACGGCGGACATCACGGAGAGCAGTCCCCGTCACGCGGCGCGACTGCGGAGGGGCCCAGTGCCGCCGCCCTGATGGTCTGCGGTGACCAGCCAAAGGAGAGGCTGCGGTCCATCCTGGACCTGGGCTCGGACCCGCACACGATCAATAGCTGGGCAGACAGCACCTTCACCTGCACCTACCACCTGGCCGAAGGAGCGTTGGTCGTCTCCGTCCAGGAGGCCTCGGACAAGGTATCGGCACTGAAATACTTCGATGCGATGCAGGCCTTGGCCAAGGGCGCTGCACCCATCCAAGGCCTGGCTAACCTCGGTTTCCCGGCCTACGAAACTACCGATGGGTCCACCGTGTTCCAGAAGGACAGCTTCGTGCTGAAGGTGGACGCCTCCAATTTGCCCGCCACTTTGGGACCGGAAAGCATCACCCGGAACGCCCTGGCCTACCAGCTCTCCACCACCATCCTGGCCTGCTGGGTGGAGCACCACTAGCCCCTCCCCCGGAACTGCATGCTCCCGGGCCTCCGGGGCCGGTAACTACCGGCGCGGCAGCGTCCTCGACGGCCAAACCCACCACGTCTCAGCCACAGCCATAGCCGCCCAACTCAGGGACTTATTCACCTCCGGGACTTAGCCCGCCGCCGTCGTACATTCATGCCCAGCCCGCCACGGAGCGCTTAGCGTGCCGCGAAGAACTCCGCAACCAACTTTTTCGGTGCCCGTGCCGCGCAAGCGTCAATGAGGATCTCCTCCAGTTCGTCGCGTGCAATCTCACCCAGGCGCGACTCCCGGATCAGCGTCATCGGGGACGACGATAACCAGCATGTCAGTTAACAGCTCACCCGTGTCCGGGTCTACAGCCGTTTTGTGCGGTGCCCGGTACAGCACAAAGCCGCGCCCTTTAGGTCCATGCGTTCCATGACAAAAAGGTAGCGCCGTTGTGTGATGAGCGTCAGTACGGAGTTTTGCTGGCTGCCCCGTTGACCAGACCCTGGCCGGCTTCAACACGGGGCGGCACAAACCGGTGCGGAAAGACATTTTCGACACTAAAAACCATTTGCGCAGGCCATATTTTGGGGGCGTCGTGGAATATGCGCATCGGGAAATTCAACGAGGTCGCAGCCACATTTCCACATAGCGGGGAGTGCCGGTACCGGCAGGGACGGCTGTCAGCCAGCTTAGGTATATGCCAGACATTCCACGCCTCTTGTTGTCCCGCGACCGCAACCTGTACGGTCTGGTGCCGAATGAGCTCGCCAAGCGGGTGAAGGCCGGCGCACTGGTCCGAGTCCGGCACGGCGTCTATGTTGATGGACCGACGTGGAGGGGGTTGAAGCCATGGGAGCAGTACCGACTCCGCATCCAGGCCGCCGCGGAAACATTCGAGAAGCCAACCGTATTCGCCCGGCACTCCGCGGCCAGCGTCCTGGGAATCCCCACCATCGGCCTTCACCACCCGGTCCAGGCACTCACTTGGAAGAACGACGGCGGAAGGTCACGTGCCGGAGTCAGCCGCCACTTCGCGGCGCGGACTGGCTTAGCGGTGGTCACGGTGGAGGGCCTCCTGGTCACCGATCGCATCCGCACTGTCCTTGACCTGGCCGCGTTCATTCCCTTTACCGAAGCCATCGCGCCGCTGGACCATGTGCTCCGGCGGGACCTGGTCCGGCGTCTGCCCGCGCTGACCAAGACCGACCTGGAGGGCGGGATCGGGTCGATCTACTCCGCCGCTGCTGGCCGCAGGATCCGGTCGGCTATTGCGTTTGCCGATCCCGCATCGGGGTCGGCAGGCGAATCCTGGAGCCGCGCACTGATCCATGTTGCCGGCTTCGACTCCCCGGTCCTTCAACACCGGTTTTCCGACGCCGCCGGGCTGGTGGGCTACACCGACTTCTACTGGAAGGAGTCGAGGGTGGTTGGCGAATTCGATGGCGAGGAGAAGTACCTCAAGCCCGAGTTCCTCAAGGGCCAGACCGCGTCCCAGGCCGTTGTGGCGGAAAAGCAGCGCGAGAACCGGATCCGTGCCCTAGGCATCAACGTAGTGCGGTGGGACTGGGCCGACCTGAAGTCGAGAAGGCTGGAAGACAAGCTGGCAGCGGCCGGTGTGGGCCGCCGTCGTACGCGCTCTGCCATTTTCGACGCGCAAAAGCCGCTGTGACGCGCGTCTTCCTTATCGCACCCGTTATTTAGGTAGCGGTAAGGAACATGCGCAGCGAAAATGCAATTGCCTGTCACGGAACGTGGCTCAGGTGGTCTTCTCCTGAACCGGAGCCCCGGCCACAGTGCCCTGCGTGGCGGCCCAGCTGGCCAGGACCTTCAGCGCGTCCTCTGACGGCGAGCCGGGCTCGGCAGTGTAGATGTTGATCCGTAGCCCAGGATCGGCGGGGAGCTCCAGCGCCTCATAGGTCAGGTCCAGGTCCCCCACGATCGAATGGTGGAGCCGTTTGCGGCCGGCACGGTGGTACTTCACGTCGTGCCGAGCCCAGCGGGTGCGGAACTCCTCGCTGCGCGTGGAAAGCTCCCCGATCAGGTCCGAGAGGTCCTTGTCGTACGGGTTCTTTCCGGCGGTGGACCGCAAAACAGCAACAATATCGTCCGCCGCGCGCTCCCAGTCGGCGAAGAACTCCCGCGACTTGGGGCTCAGGAAAGTGAAGCGTGCGCTGTTGGGCGGGGTGCCGCCGTCGGCCATCATGTCCAGGTACAGGGCCCGGCCCAGCTCATTGGACGCCAGGACATCGCCGCGGTCGTTGCGGACCCAGGCCGGCGCCGCGGTGATCGCATCGATGACCCGCTGCACGCTGGGCCGCACCGTCTGCGGACTCCGCCTCCGCCGCACCCGCGGCGCAGCCGTGGACGCGCGGGCCAGATCGAACAGGTGGGCAGTCTCGGCGTCGTCCAATTGCAAAGCCCGGGCCAGCGCCTCCAGGACGCTGTCCGAGGCGCCGGACAGGTTCCCGCGCTCCAGCCGGATGTAGTAATCGATGCTCATCCCGGCGAGCATCGCCACCTCCTCGCGCCGTAGCCCAGCCACCCGCCGGTTGCCGCCGTACGCGGGCAGCCCGGCATCCTCGGGCGTGAGCCGGGCGCGGCGGGAAGTCAGGAACTTCCGGACGTCATCGCTGTTGGTCATGGCCCCCACGCTACGCGCCGAGCCGGCGCCGAAGGAGGGACTGGCAGTCCCTCCCACAAACCTCCATACCCGAATAGCGTGAAGAGCATGGAACTCAAACTCAACAACGGCATCACCATGCCCGCGCTCGGCCTGGGCGTCTTCCAAAGTCCTCCGGAGGAGACGACGGCGGCAGTCCAGACAGCGCTGGAGGTGGGCTACCGGCACATCGACACCGCCGCCGCGTACGGCAACGAGCGGGAGGTGGGCGAAGGCATCCGCCGCTCCGGCCTGGACCGTTCCGAGGTGTTCATCGAGACGAAGGTGTGGGTCAGCGACTACGGCTACGACGAGGCGCTGCATGCCTGGGCCAAGTCGGCCGGCAAGCTGGGTGTGGATCAGCTGGACCTGCTCATCCTGCACCAGCCCGCCCCGGACCGGTTCGAAAAGACCATCGCCGCCTACGAGGCCTTGGAGACCCTGCTCAAGGACGGACGCGTGCGGGCCATCGGCGTCAGTAACTTTCTGCCGCACCACCTCACGCAGCTGCTGGCGGAAACGTCCGTGGTTCCGGCCGTGAACCAAATCGAGCTGCACCCGTACTTCGCCCAGCGGAACGTCCAGGCGGCCGACGCCGGGTACGGCATCCTCACCCAGGCATGGTCCCCGATCGGCGGCATCACGTTCTACCCGGGCTGGGGCGAGAACCGGAAGAACGTCATGCGGGACCCGGCGATTGCCGCCGTCGCGCAGGCACACGGCAAGACTCCCGCCCAGGTGATGCTGCGCTGGCACCTGCAGCAGGGCCGCTCCGCCATCCCCAAGTCCACCAACCCGGCACGCATCGCGGAGAACTTCGCCGTGTTCGACTTCGAGCTTTCCGCGGCCGAACTCGCGGCAATCGACGCCCTGGACACCAACGTCCGCAGCGGCCCGGACCCGGATGTGGCCCGCCCCGAGCGGTTCGCCATGGTCATCCCCGAAGCCTAGAACCGCCTCTTAGAGACAAGGAACCAGCATGGAATACCGTCCGCTCGGCCGCACCGGTGTGCAGGTCAGCCCCCTCTGCCTCGGTGCGATGATGTTCGGCCCGTGGGGCAACAATGACCGGGCCGACGCCACCCGCATCATCCACCGCGCGCTGGACGCCGGCATCAACTTCATCGACACCGCGGACGTCTACTCCGGCGGGGCCTCGGAGGAGATCGTCGGGGAGGCACTGCAGGGAAGGCGCGACGACGTCTTCCTGGCAACCAAGTTCTTCATGCCCATGGACGAGAAGGACCCAAACCGGCGCGGCGGATCCCGCCGCTGGATCATGCGCGCCGTGGAGGACTCGCTGCGCCGGCTGAACACCGACCACATCGACCTCTACCAGGTGCACCGGCCCAGCCCGGACACAGACGTGGAGGAGACCCTGGGCGCCCTCACCGATCTGGTCCGCCAGGGCAAGGTCCGCTACCTCGGCTCGTCGTCCTACTCCGGTTCGCAGATCGTGGAGGCGCAGTGGGCCTCGCGGGAACGGAATCTGGAACGTTTCGTCAGCGAGCAGCCGCCCTATTCCATCCTGACCCGCGGCATCGAGGAGGACGTGCTTCCCACGGTGCAGCGGCACGGGATGGGCACCCTGACCTACAGCCCGCTGGCCGGCGGCTGGCTCTCCGGCCGGTGGCGGAAGGACTCCGCGTCCCGGCCCACCTCGAGCGCCCGGCCCAGTGCGCGGTTCGACATGGCCCAGCCCGCCAACCAGCGCAAGCTGGACATCGTGGAGGAGCTGGCCCAGGTGGCCGAGTGGGCCGGCGTGACGATGATTGAGCTGGCCATCGCGTTCGTGATCAACCACCCCGGCGTCACCTCGGCCATCGTGGGCCCGCGCACCATGGAGCAGTTGGAGTCCTACCTGCCGGCCGCCGACACCAAGCTGGGCCACGAGGTGCTGGACCGCATCGACCAACTGGTGGCCCCCGGCGTCACCGTCAACCCTGACGACAACAGCTACGGCGCCCACGAACTCACCGCCCAGGCACGACGGCGGCACCGGGCTTAAGCGCCGGACCGCACCTTATTTCCCCATCCCCCTTATGAAAGGAAACCCATGGCAACGTGGCTCATCACCGGCTGCTCCACCGGACTTGGCCGGGCACTGGCCGAAGCCGTGCTCGCGTCCGGGCACAACGCCGTCGTCACCGCCCGGAAGGTGGAAACGCTGCAGGACATCGTGGCCGGCTTCCCGGACACCGCGCTGGCGCTCCCCCTGGACGTCAACGACAAGGCGCAGATCAGCGCGGCGGTGAAGGCCGCGGAGGAGAAGTTCGGCAGCATCGACGTGCTGGTCAACAACGCCGGCTACGGCTACCGCGCCGCCGTGGAGGAAGCGGACGACGGCGACATCCGGCGGCTGTTCGACACGAACTTTTTCGGGGCGGTGGACATGATCAAGGCAGTTTTGCCGGGCATGCGCGCCAACAAGGCGGGCTCCATCCTGAACATCTCCTCCATCGGCGCCCGGATCACGCCGGCCGGCTCGGGCTACTACGCGGCCACCAAGGCGGCGCTGGAAGGCATGTCCGGATCGCTGCGCAACGAACTGAAGCCGCTGGGCATCAACGTCACCGCCATCGAACCCGGCGGCTTCCGGACCGACTTCGCGGGCCGCTCGCTCACCCAGTCCGCGACGCCGATCGACGACTACGCGGACACGGCCGGCAAGCGCCGCAAGGAACACGACACCGCGCACGGCAACCAGCCCGGCGACCCGGACAAGGCAGCCCGGGCGATCATCGCCGTCGTCCAATCCCCCAACCCGCCGGGCCTGCTGGTCCTGGGCACGGACGCTTTCGGTGCCTTCGGTAAGGTGGCCGACGCCCAGCGCGCGGAGCTGGAGCAGTGGCAGGAGCTGAGCACGGGCACCGATTTCACGGACTGACCCAACTGAGTACTAAATACTCATGACACGGCGCGAACCCGGTGCGAGAGTGGACTTGTTCCGTCAACATGTCGAGACAAGTTGGATACCGCACCATGGCAGCAAAACGGCCTCGTTCACGCAGCAAGGGCGGCGGCACCCTCGGGTGTGCCCCGTTCTTCGCCCTCATCGTCATTGCCCTCATCATCCAGTACTGGTGAGTCCTCCTGATTGCCGCGGGCGTGGTGGCGCTGACCGTGGCACTCGTGCACACAGCCAAGGCCCCACCACGTCCGGCCAGGGTGCCGCCGCCCAAGCCGCAACCCGTCATGGCGCCGCCCCGCCAGGTCCTCGGCGGGGATGAGCTGACAGCCCACGTGCGCGCCGCGAAGCAGGCCGGGCGCGTACGGGCCATGCAGGAGTGGGACTACGAATGGATCCGGCTGGCGTACCCGGGGAAGAGCCTTCGCGAAGTCAATGACATCGCGAACGCCCACTTTGCCCGCGGCCGTTCCATCGGTATCAACTGGGACGACCCGTCCGCCCCGTGAGCCAGGCCAACTAGGTAGCGCGAAGTGTCGTTTTGGAGCCCCAGAACGACACTTGGCGCTACCTAGTTGGGAGGGGACTTGAGTGGGGGCAGAGACGGCAGTGTGGTCAGGCTAAGCTGTGCCCGGTGGTGGCGGTAATGCTTGGGCGCCCACTCCAGAATGTCCCGGCGGCTCATCCAGGGCAGGAAATACGGGTCCCAGCGGACGGGCATCGTCATGCCGCGGGCGAGTGCCTGGTTGTCCGCGTGGCTGTACCAGTTGACGATGATCCGCGTGGTCCGGTCCATCATTCCCGTCACGGCCTGCTGCTTGAGAACGCGGCCCCCGGCGGCGCTCCCGGCCCAGTTCACCCAGTTGTAGGGACGTGCGCAGGAGTCCAGGAGCTTGCTCCAGTACCGGGAGGCCGGCGGAGGCAGGCGGGAGAACAGGCCCAGGAGCGGTATCCCCGCCAGTGCGATGTTCTGTCCGAGGGCCATGTGGAAGAGCAGTTGCCGGTTGGTCCACCGCGTTCCGTTGGAGGGCATGTCCAGTTCGCCGCTGCGGGCGCTGGACACGATATTCCGGAGGTCCTCCGCGATCCACAGCAGGTCCGCCTTCACGGGATCACTGTCGGGTGCCATCGGAGCCTCCCGTCCATCGGTACCAGCCGGTCTCCACATCATAGGCTCGCCGTTCCTCACCGCGGGCTCGCAGGCGCAGGATCCGCAGTCCAAAAGGCCCTGCCATACATCGACGGCTATCGATAGCATGAGGCCCATGAAGTTCCTCCAGGATGCGCCCCGGTTCCTCTTCTTCACAGGCAAGGGCGGCGTGGGCAAGACGTCGGTGGCGTGTGCAACGGCGCTCACCCTTGCCGGGACGGGAAAACACGTCCTCCTGGTCAGCACCGACCCCGCCTCGAACGTGGGCCAGGTGTTCGGCCAGACCATCGGCAACACCGTCACCCAGATCAGCGGCGTGCCGGGGCTCCGGGCGCTGGAAATCGACCCCGAGCAGGCAGCCGAAGCCTACCGGGAGCGGATCATCGGACCCGCCCGGGGCGTCCTGCCGGATGCGGAGCTGGCCGGGATCGCGGAGAGCCTCTCCGGTTCCTGCACCACGGAGATCGCGTCCTTCGATGAGTTCACCAGCCTGCTGGCTGATGACAGCAGCTATGGCGAGTACGATCACATCGTCTTCGACACGGCCCCGACCGGCCACACCATCCGGCTGCTGCAGCTGCCTGGTTCATGGACGGACTTCCTGGCGGCCGGCACTGGCGATCCCTCCTGCCTGGGACCCCTCTCCGGCCTCGAGAAGCACAAGCAGGTCTACGCCAAGGCAGTGCAGGCCCTCACGGACCCGGCCCGCACGCGGCTGGTGCTGGTGAGCCGGGCCCAGACGTCTTCGCTGGCCGAGATCGAGCGGACCTACCTGGAGCTCAACCAGATCGGGATAGGCAGCGGGTACGTGGTGGTCAACGGGGTGCTGCCGGACGCGGCCGGCGATGAGGACTTGGCGAAATCACTCCGCGCCCGGGAGGCCGCGGCCCTCGCTGCGATTCCGCGCACAGTGGCCGGCCTTCCGCGTGACGTCCTGGAGCTGAAGCCGGGGAACATGGTGGGGATTCCCGCGCTCGACTCCCTGTTCACCACCGCCCCTGCCGCCCCACGGCAGCCACCTGCAGCGCCGGCTCCAGGTGCGGAAGATGCCCCGCTGGCCGCGCTCGTTGACGAGGTGGAGCGCGATGGCCGCGGCCTGGTGATGTGTATGGGAAAAGGCGGCGTGGGCAAAACAACTGTTGCTGCCGCCGTCGCCATAGCCCTGGCCAGGCGCGGGCATGACGTCCACCTCACCACAACCGATCCGGCCGCGCACCTGACCGAGACGCTCCACGGCTCTGTCCCCGGCCTCACCGTCTCACGCATCGATCCCGAGTCAGCCATCCGCGAGTACCGGGCCCATGTCATGGACACCAAGGGCAGGAACATGGACGATGAAGGCCGCGCTGCCCTGGCCGAGGACCTGATGTCCCCGTGCACCGACGAGGTGGCGGTCTTCCGGCAGTTCTCCAAAGTGGTCCAGGAATCGCGCCGGCACTTCGTGGTGATTGACACCGCACCCACCGGGCACACCCTGCTGCTCCTGGACGCCACAGGTTCCTACCACCGCGAAATCGCCCGCCAGGTAGGCAACACCATGGGCTTCGTGACGCCCCTCATGCGGCTGCAGGATCCGGCGCAGACCAAGGTGGTCCTGGTGACCCTGGCCGAAACCACACCGGTCCTCGAAGCCAAGGAGCTGCAGGACGATCTGGAACGGGCCGGGATTCATCCCTGGGCCTGGGTGATTAACAACTCGATCGCCGCCGCACACCCGCAGACACCATTTCTGCAGGCGCGCGCAGCCAGTGAGCTTGAACAGATTTCACAGGTGTACCAACTGGCGGACCGGGTGGCCCTCATTCCACTGCTTCCCGACGAACCCATTGGCGAAGAAAAACTGTCCGCCCTGACGGCCTACAGTTCCCAGCCCGCCTGACAGTCGCCGGGTTTACAGGGACGCCAGGAGGCCGGCCGTCCGTTCGATCGCGCCGGGGACCAGGGAGTAATAGGCCCAGGTGCCGCGCTTTTCGCGGTGGAGCAGGCCGGCGTCCACCAGGATCTTCAGGTGGTGGGACACCGTGGGCTGGCTCAGGTCCAGCGGCTCGGTCAGATCGCAGACACACGCCTCGCCGCCTCCGGCGCCCTTGACAATCGAGAGCAGCCGCAGCCTGTTGGGATCGGCCAGCGCCTTGAACACAAGGGCCGTGCGCTGGGCTTCCTCCGCATCGAGTGCAGCGTGGCCGGATGGAGCGCAGCAGGCGTCGACGACGGCGGGCTCGACCGTTTGCAGGGAAGTCATGATCCATTATGCACATGGATTGACAATCATCGATATAGTTGCCAATACTTCATATCGACGAATATCAATGTTTCCCCAGGCATTCAAGCCTGGGCAACGACCAGCAGCACAGGAGCCCCGTGAGCACCCAGACTGACCCATCCGCCCGCCTTGACGGTGAGGCTGCCGCCGTCGGCAAGCTCTCCACCCTGGACCGCTTCCTGCCGGTGTGGATCATCGCCGCCATGGCGCTGGGACTGCTGCTGGGCAACGTGATCCCGGGACTGAACACCACGCTCGAAGCCGTCAAAATCGGCGATGTGTCGCTGCCGATCGCCATAGGCCTGCTGGTGATGATGTACCCGGTGCTCGCGAAGGTCCGCTACGACCAGACGCACCGGGTGATCGGTGACCGCAAACTCATGATCACGTCGCTGGTACTGAACTGGGTCCTGGCCCCGGCGTTCATGTTCGCGCTGGCCTGGATCTTCATTCCCGACCTCCCGGAATACCGCACCGGCCTCATTATCGTGGGCCTGGCCCGCTGCATCGCCATGGTGATGATCTGGAACGACCTTGCCTGCGGCGACCGGGAAGCCGCGGCCGTACTGGTGGCCATCAACTCCGTCTTCCAGGTCCTCGCGTTCGGCGCCCTGGGCTGGTTCTACCTCCAACTCCTGCCGTCCTGGCTCGGGCTGCCCACCACCAGCGCGGACTTCTCCTTCTGGTCCATCACCGCCTCCGTGCTGGTGTTCCTGGGAATCCCCCTGCTGGCCGGCTTCCTGACCCGCACCATCGGGGAAAAGACCAAAGGCCGCGACTGGTACGAAGGCGCTTTCCTGCCGAAGCTCGGCCCCTGGGCGCTCTACGGCCTGCTCTTCACCATCACCCTGCTCTTCGCGCTGCAGGGCGGCACCATCACTTCCCGGCCGCTGGATGTGGCCCGGATCGCGCTGCCGCTGCTGGTCTACTTCGTGGTGGTTTTCGGTGCCGGCATGGTGATCGGAAAATGGCTGGGCCTTGGCTACGCGAAAACCACCACACTGGCTTTCACGGCCGCCGGCAACAACTTCGAACTCGCCATCGCTGTGGCGATCGGCACCTTCGGCGTCACCTCCGGCCAAGCCCTGGCCGGCGTCGTCGGACCCTTGATCGAAGTCCCAGCCCTCGTTGCCCTGGTGTACGCGGCACTGTGGGCCCGGACACGCTTTTTCACCCCCACCCACGCCAATGGATGAAACAGAGGACATCGTGGCTGCAACCAACACCCTTCCCGTAGCTGTCATCGGCGCAGGCCCCATCGGCCTCGCCGCGGCGGCGCACCTGCTTGAACGGGGCCTGGAACCGCTGATCTTTGAAGCCGGCCCGGCACCCGCCGCGGCGATCGAGCAGTGGCGGCACATCCGGCTCTTTTCCCCGTGGCAGTACAACACCGACGCCGCCGCCGTCCGCCTGCTCGCCCAAGCGGGCTGGACAGCACCCGGGCCGGCGGAGCTGCCCACCGGCGGGGACCTCATCGACCAGTACCTCACCCCACTCGCCAGCGTGCCCGCCATCGCGTCCCGCCTCCAGACGGGCGCCCGCGTGCTTGCGGTGACCCGGCAGGGCATGGACAAGACCCACAGCCGGAACCGGAACAGCACGCCCTTCCTGGTCCGTGTTGAACACGCCGACGGCGACGTCCGCGACTACCAGGCGGCCGCGGTCATCGACGCCTCCGGCACCTGGTCCACGCCCAATCCGCTCGGAACCTCGGGGCTGCCGGCCATCGGTGAAGCTGCCGCCGCCGCCCACATCTCTTCCCCGCTGCCGGACGTGCTGGGCCGGGAGCGGGCAGCGTTTGCCCGGCAGACCGCCGTCGTTGTGGGCGCGGGACACTCCGCCGCCAACACCCTGCTCAACCTCGCCGACCTCGCAGCCGGGGAGCCCGGAACGAAGATCGTGTGGGCCATCCGCGGCGCGTCCCCGGCGAAGGTCTACGGCGGCGGCGACGCCGACGGGCTCGCCGCCCGGGGCCAGCTGGGCAGCCGGCTCCGCGCCCTCGTCAAGTCCGGCACCGTGGAACTTCACACCGGTTTCGGTATCGCCTCCCTCGCGACCGCTGATGCCGGCGTCACGCTGACGGCCACGGACGGCCGGACCCTCCGCGCCGACGTGGTGGTTCCGGCCACCGGATTCCGTCCGGACCTGAAGATCCTCCAGGAGCTCCGGCTGGAACTGGACCCCGGCGTGGAGGCCCCGCGTGAGCTCGGGCCCCTGATCGACCCGGAATTCCACTCCTGCGGCACGGTGGAACCGCACGGCGCTGCAATGCTCTCCCACCCGGAACAGGACTTCTACATCGTGGGGATGAAGTCCTACGGCCGGGCGCCCACCTTCCTGCTGGCCACCGGCTACGAACAGGTCCGCTCCGTCGCGGCCGCCCTGGCCGGGGACCGCGAGGCAGCGGACTCGGTGCAGCTCGAACTGCCGGAGACCGGCGTCTGCTCCTCTGACATCGGCACCAGCTGTGACGTCCCCGCGGCAGCGTCTGCAGGCTTCGTGGCAGAAACCTCCGGCGGCTGCTGCGGCACCCCCGAGCCGGTGCTCATCGGCTTCCCCACGGGCCTGGCCCACGGCCGCTCCGGTGACGCATGAGCACGGCACCGAAGACCCCCAGCGTCCTGTTCGTCTGCAGCAAGAACGGCGGCAAATCCCAACTCGCCGCCGGACTCATGAACCAGCTGGCCAACGGAACGGTTACCGTGCACTCGGCAGGTACCAGCCCGGGCAAGTCACTGAACGGCCAATCCGTGGAGTCCTTGGCTGAAATCGGCATCGACATCACCGGTGAACACCCCAAACCCATCACCGATGACGTGCTGAACAGCGTGGACGCAGTCATCGTCCTGGGCACGGAGGCGAAAGTCCAGGCTCCCGAGGGCATCCGGTTTGAGGTCTGGGATACGGATGAGCCCTCCAGCCGCGGCATCGAGGGCATGGAGCGCATGCGGCTGGTGCGGGACGACATCAAGGCCCGCGTCCAGAAGCTGTATGCGGAGCTCACCGGGAGCTGAGCTATGCCGGCCCGTGCGCCGTCCCGGACCTTGGCCGCCGCCTGGGCGACGGGCGCCGTACCGGCTGAAAGATTCCGCTTCGGCTCTTGCCGCTGTTCGTTGCCGGGCCAATAGGATGGGGCGCATAGTTAATGGCCGCACACGAAGGGGCGCCCCCGTGATCGAGATCCTCAACCCCTCCGAAGTGGCCCGCGCCCGGGAGACCGGCGCCCTGGTGGCTGACATCCTGCAGGCCATGAAGACCCGCGCCACGGTGGGCACCAACCTCCTGGACATCGACCAGTGGACCAAGGAGATGATCACGGAGGCCGGGGCCGAATCCTGCTACGTGGACTATGCGCCCTCCTTCGGCCGCGGCCCCTTCGGCCACTACATCTGCACCGGCGTCAACGATGCCGTGCTGCACGGGCTGCCCCACAACTATGCCCTGGCCGACGGCGACCTGCTGACCCTGGACCTCGCCGTCGTCAAGAACGGCATTGCCGCGGACGCCGCCATCAGCTTCATCGTGGGCGACTCACAGCCGGCGGAGAGCGTGGCGATGATCGAGGCGACCGAACGCGCCCTGGCCGCCGGGATCGCCGCGGCCGGGCCGAACGCCAAGATCGGGGACGTGTCCTACGCCATCGGCCGCGTCCTCATCGACGCCGGGTACCCGGTCAACACGCAGTTCGGCGGCCACGGCATCGGCTCCACCATGCACCAGGACCCGCACGTGCCCAACACCGGCCGGCCCGGCCGCGGCTTCAAGCTGCGGCCCGGGCTGCTGCTGGCACTCGAGCCATGGATCATGGCGGACACCGACGAGCTGGTAACGGACGACGACGGGTGGACGCTAAGGAGCGCCACCGGCTGCAGGACGGCGCACACGGAGCACACCATCGCCATTACGGCCGACGGCGCCGAGATTCTGACGCTGCCGACGCAAAAGTAGCGTCGGGCCAGGTTTAGCGGCAGGGAGTTTTGTGGGCGGGTTTCAGTAAAGCCGGTTCAGTAGAGGTAGACGTCCACGATGAGGGCGGCGACCGCCGTCACCGCTGCTGTTGCCGCAACGCTGCGGGGCGTATCGCGGCTGCAGGGCCCGGTCATCAGGGCCAGAGCCGTGCCGGCAAAGGTGAAGACACCTGTTCCCGTATCCTGCCAGCTGACCGGAAACGGCGGGAACGGGAGGTCGTGGGAAAACATGCCAATGGCTCCGGTCCAGTTCAGGATGGAATTCCACAGGATGGGCATCAGGAACGCCGCGGCTGCCGCGGTGGCCACGACGCCGGCCCGGCGTTCCCTGCGCACCAGCAGCAGGAGAACCAGCGCGGCAAGGGCGGACAACAGGCGCCCAGGAACATCTCGGGGAGGTTCATCTAAGGCCCCTGGTAACGGACCCCGGACATCATGGATCCAGTGTAGGACCGGGCGGCATGGCAGGGTGGCTGCACCTGAAAGGCCGTGGTCAGAGATCAGCAAGGCCGAGGCCCTGGTCATCCAAACAGGGAGATCGCTTCCCGGCGGGAGCACCGAGGGAACGCAGGCAGGTGCATGACGGTCCCTTGACCGCCGGCATGGCCAGCCAGACGAAGCGCTGCATCTTGTTGTAGGTGCCGAAGTCCAGGACGGCGCCGTCCAGTTTCGGTGCCAGCTCATGGCTGACGCTGATGGCCACGTTCTCCCATCCGGCCTGATCGGTTTCGCCTGCCCCGGTGTCCTCCGGACTGCTGGGAGCGGCGAGCTTGCAGCGCAGGTATTTTCGGGGCTCTGTCCGCGAGAAGTACAACCCCTGCTTCCGGCAGCCTCCGGCGCCCTGGTAGCAGTGCAGCAGCCCGCCGAAGACCTCAATCATCCGCGCCGCTTCGCCAGTGACCGTGAAGCTGCCCTGGCCCGGTACCCGCGCTTCGATACTGTCTCTTGCCGTTTTGGTGTCCATCCAGGTTTTGCTGCCCATCATTCAAGGATAGGGTTATGTGCATAGCTACGCACATTTGCACTTGGAGGGGTCAGGCATGCTTTCGGTTCTTCGGGATACCACGTACCGGCGGTTGTTTGCCGCGCAGGTGGTGGCGCTGCTGGGTACGGGGCTGCTGACCGTGGCGCTGGGTTTGCTGGCGTTCGACCTGGCCGGGAAGGATGCCGGAGCGGTCCTGGGCACGGCCCTGACCATCAAGATGTTCGCGTACGTCGGATTCGCGCCCGTGATCAACGCCGTGGTGGCACGGCTGCCCAAGAAGCCGGTGCTGATCGGCGCGGACCTGATCCGGGCCGGGATGGCGCTGTGCCTGCCGTTCATCACCGAGACTTGGCAGATCTACGTGGTGATCTTCCTGCTGCAGTCAGCCTCGGCCACGTTTACGCCCGCGTTCCAGTCGCTGATCCCGGCCGTCCTCAAGGACGAGAAGGACTACACCCGGGCACTCTCCCTCTCCCGCCTGGCCTACGACATGGAAGCACTGGTAAGCCCGGCCATCGCCGCGCTGCTGCTGACCGTCCTCAGCTACAACAACCTGTTCCTCGGAACGGTGGGCGGCTTCCTGTTCTCGGCGCTGATGGTGGTCCTGACGGTTCTGCCGGCCACCGCCCCCGTCCAGCAGGGCGGGGCGTCCTCGCTCTGGCACCGCACCACCCTGGGCACCCGGATCTTCTGGCGGAACCGGAAACTGCGCTCCTTGCTCGCGTTGAACCTGGTGGTCTCCGCCCCCACCGCGCTGGTGCTGGTGAACAGCGTGGTGGTGGTCCGGCAGGTCCTGCACCGACCGGACACTGACCTGGCCCTGGCACTTGCCTGTTTCGGCGTCGGGTCCATGGTGGTGGCCCTGTCCGCGCCGCGGATCCTGGAGCGGCTGGGCGACCGGACGGTGATGCTTACCGGTGCCGCCGTGATCCCGTTGGCCCTGGCCGGGGCTGCCGTGCTGCTGTTCCTCCCCGCCGGGGATTCGACGTGGTGGTGGCTGCTGGTGCTGTGGTTCGTGCTCGGCGCCGGCAACTCCACCATCCTGACCCCTTCCGCACGGCTGCTGCGGGAGGCGTCCACGGAGGAAACCCGGCCCTACGTTTTCACTGCCCAGTTTTCCCTCTCGCATGCCTGCTACATCATCAGCTACCCAGTGGCCGGCATCGCCGGGGCGGCCGCCGGTTTGGGTCCGGCTTCGCTGGTGCTGCTGATTCTTGCAATGATAGGGACGGCAGGAGCTTTCCTGTCATGGCCGCGGCACATTGACCGGGCGGCCGGACCGACCGAGAGCAGGGAGCAAGGGGATGGGCAGCCAGCCACAGCACGCCACCGGCCCCGCGCCTGACGCGCCTTCGCTGGTCCACCAGGTAGCTCCCGGACCCCAGCTGCTGGAAACGGCCGCCGGGACCCTGCGGATGCTGGCCGAACCCACCCGGCTGCACCTGCTGTGGCAGCTCGCTGACGGGCCCAAGTCCGTCACGGAACTGGCGCAGGCCTCCACCGTGCCCCGGACCGTGGTCAGCCAGCACCTGGCCAAGCTGCGGCTCAGCGGCCTGGTGGACACCCACAGGAACGGCCGGCACATCATTTACTCCCTGCACGACGGGCACCTGGTCCGCCTGATCCGGGAAACGATCAACCACGCGGACCACCGCCTCACCGGCGAACCGACCCACGACTAACCCCCCGCATCCCAGGCGGGCCAACGCAGGAAGGCAGGAGCATGCCCACTCAGGCACCCCTGACCCTGCCGCGCGCCCTCACCGTCACCGGCCTGATCCTGGGACTCGCGGCTGCCGCGCACACCGCCGCGGGCGGGCTCCTGCCCGCTCCTTCCGTGCTGGGGCTGCTGGCCGTCCTGGTTCTGCTCCCGGTCACAGTCCTGGCCCGGCGGCGGCTGGGTCCCGGCTCCATCACCGCAGCACTGACTCTTGGGCAGCTGGCCCTGCATGAGGCGTTCAACACCCTTCCCCAAACCGCCGAACACTGCATGTCAGCGGGCATCGCAGCCTACGGACACCATCAAGCCCAAACCGTCCCAGGCTGCGCCACAGCAGGGACGGGGCTCACGGCCCTGCACGTCCCGGCGCTCCCCGAACCGGCCATGACCGGGGCCCATATCCTGGCCGTGGCGCTGACCGCCCTGCTGCTGGCCCGCGGGGAATCGGCGCTGTGGCGGATGCTGGCCTGGTTCGCGCCCGTCGCCGTGATCCTGCGCGTCAAGGTCCTGCCGCTGTGGGCTCCCCCGGCGGCACCCAGGGTTTCGTTCTTCCCGCGGCTGCACCCGTGCCTGCGGATTCCCGCCCTCCGCGGCCCGCCGGTTGCTTAGGGACTGCCGGCCTCCGCCACCCTGTGATGCCGCGGTCCCAACCGCTGCCAGTCATTTAGTCTTTCTTTGCCTGACCGCACCACGCCGGTGCTTCAGGCTGTCCCGAAAGGACACCCTGCACGTGAAATCCTCATTCCGCCGCGCCCGCACCGCCGGCGCATTGGCTGCCCTCCTTGCCCTGTCCGCCGTTGCCGGCACTGCCCCGGCCCAGGCACACGATGCACTCGCCTCCAGCAGCCCCGCCAACGGGCAAACCATCACCACCAACCCCGGCAAGGTCTCCATCACCCTGAGCAACGCCCCGGACACCCGGCTGCCGGGATCGAACAGCATCAAGGTCACCGCCCCTGACGGGCATGTGGTCAGCGCCGGTGAGCCCACCGTTGACGGCAACACCCTCAGCACGGACGCGGACATCGACCATCCCGGCAAGCACACGGTGGAATGGCGCGCGGTCTCGGCCGACGGCCATCCCATCGACGGGACCTTCAGCTTCACCTACGCCCCCGAAGAAGCAGGCGCTTCCGAAGGAACCGGACACTCTGAAGGGGCCGGGACCCACCAGGAATCGTCGGCTCCCGCCTCGGCGCCGGCAGCTGCTGCCGCAACGACTCCGGAAGCTCAGGCTGCAACGCCCGCCGCAGCGCAGAGCGCTGACAATGCCGGCCTGTTCATCGGGCTCGGGGCCGTTCTGCTGGTCCTCGTGGCCGTGGGCGCCTACCTGATCGGCCGCCGCACGAAAGCGGCGGCAAGCAAGTCCGACTAGACACACAGAACCACGGGGCCCGTCCGGAGCGTCAGCTTCCGGACGGGCCTTTGATTCTTCACGGTCCTGAAAACCGCGACTTCACGCCCGGGCCCTGCTGACGATCCAGGCGGATCTATACACGCGACATCACCGGTGCAACACTGCATCGATGAACATACGTGAGTGGTGGCCGCTGATCCCTGGGGAAACACGCGGCTGGCTCATCGCCCACAATGGCGAACCGCTGCCGCCGCACGTCATCTCCGACATCAAGGCAGCTACCGGCGGCACGGCCGATGCTGACTGGGCTGTCGAGACATTGGATGGCCCGCAACTGTCCGACGAGGCCGTCGATTGGATCGAGGCTGTCGCCAACGATGAAGAGCCGACGACCGGGTGACACCTTCGCTGTGAGCAGCGGGGCCAGCCGCCGGTCCACCTATTCCGTTCCGGCCACCTTGCTGCGGCGTTCCAGGAGCAGGGTGTCCTGCCAGTGGCCTGCCTTGGGGCCGTGGCTGATCCTGGCAATCCGTTCCCTGGTTCCCACCACCCGGAAACCGAGGCGCTGGTGCAGGGCAAGGCTTGCCGTGTTCTCCGGGAAGATGCTGGACTGGATGGTCCAGATTCCTGCGGCTTCGGTGGAGTCGATGAGGGCGTTCAGGAGGAGCCGGCCCACGCCCCGTCCGTGCGTTTCCGGCGCAACGTAGATGGAGTGCTCCACGACGCCCCGGTAAACCTCCCGGGAAGACACGGACGATACCGCGGCCCACCCCAAAACCCGGCCCGCGTCCTCGGCGATCAGCCGGTGCCCGGGCAACCGCCCGCCGTCGAACGCTTCCCAGGTAGGTGGCTCGCTCTCGAAGGTGGCCTCCCCCGTGGCGATGCCGGCGGCGTAAATGGCGTGGACCGCGTCCCAGTCCTCCGGGCACATGGGACGGATGGTGACGGGGTTTTGCATGGGTCCCATTATGGTGCCGGAGCACGCGCCCTTTGTCCGCCAGCCACGGAGGCGGGGTGTAAAGAATCCGTCATTAAAACGCCCCTGCCGCCCCGGTTCCGCCGGCACGGCCCTTTGATTGAGCATAGCCAGTGTGTGTTGAGGCAGGGAGCGCAGATGCAGTGGGATGAGGTGCCCGAAGACCGGGGCAGGGTCAGGTTCGCCGCGGCGGCCGGGGCGGTGGAGGGCTACGGCGGCCGCGGACTGAACGGCCGCGCCCTTCATCCGGCTGCGGGTTACCTCTTCCCCGACGAGGACGGCGAGGGCTGGTGGGTCATCTTCCAGCCCTGGCCGTCACCCGGTTCACCCGGGCACAAAGTCCCCGGTGACATCCTCGCCTGCAACGATTCCTACGGTGACATGGTGCATGTAGTGGTGCTGGCCGCGGGCGTTTGGGAGGACGACGCCGGGGCCGCCTTCCGCGTGCACCTCCCGTCAAGCCTCGCGGACGCCGCCCGCGTTGCGGCCTCGGTGCCGCACGTGGCGGGACGGGAGGACAAAGAACGGCGAACGGCGGGCCCTCCCGTCAGCCCACGTGGACCCATGGACGCTGGGTGACATCCGGCACGGCCTCGCGCAGCACCTCCCTGGTCACGGGCGCGATTTCGCCCTCGCCCAGGAACAGGAACCGGACGAGGTTGGTGATGGGGTTGCCCTCCGTCCACCGGAAGTAGATGTGGGGCATCAACCCCGTGACGTCCCTGATGTGCAACAGCACGGAGGCGATGGTGTTGGGGACCACCGGCCCGTGGACTTCGAGGATGTGGTAGCCGTGGCGGTTCACGCCGCGGACATGCAGCTCGGTTTCGAAGTCCGAGGAGTCGTCCACGACGACCTCGAGGAACAGGGCGTCACCGGCGAGCGGGAGGTGGCTGACCTCGATGGCTGATTCGAGTTTGTCCCGGTATGCCTCCGGGGACAGCCGCAGGGGCTCGTGCGCGATGATGGTGATGGGCCCGTCGAGGGTGCTGGACATGAACTCCAGGGCCTGTTGGTCCAGGTGCACCCGGGTGGCGTGCAGTTCAAAGGAACGCCGGACCCTGGACAGCAGTGAGATGACGATGATGCCCAGGATGAACACGGTGGCAATCCGGATGCCTTCCGGGCGTTCGAAGATGTTGGCCACCGTAGTGTAGGCGAATACCACCGAGATGGCGCCGAAACCCAGCGTGAGGTTCCGCTGCCCGCGCCGGCGCGCCGACAGCGTGACGGCGACGGCCGCGGAGGTCATCAGCACCAGGACGCCGGTGGCATACGCACCGCCCTGGGCGTCGACGTCGGCGTTGAAGATGAAGGTGATCAGGAAGCCGATCAGCGTGAAGACGAGCACCAGGGGCCGGACCGCCTTGGCCCAGGCCGGCGCCATGCCGTAGCGCGGCAGGTACCGGGGAACCAGGTTAAGCAGGCCGGCCATGGCGGAGGCGCCGGCGAACCAGAGGATGCCGATGGTGCTGATGTCATAGACGCTGCCGAACCCGACGCCGAGGTACTCGTGCGCCAGGTAGGCCAGGGCACGGCCGTTCGCCTGGCCGCCGGGCTGGAACTCCTGCTCCGGGATGAGGACAACAGTGATGAAGCTGGTGGTCAGCAGGAAGACGCTCATGATCACCGCGGCGGTGGTGAGCATGCGCCGGGCACCCCGGATGCGGCCGGCGGGGTTTTCTTCCGTATCGTCCACATCTCCGCGGACCTGCGGCATCACGGCGACGCCGGTCTCGAAGCCCGACAGGCCCAGCGCCAGTTTGGGGAACACGAGCAGGGCGATGGCCACGGCCATCAGCGGGTTTCCATGGGATACCCATAAGTTGGTCCACCAGTCGCCCATGGCTGCGGGATGGGTGAGGACCTGGGTGAGGGTGGCAACCACCACCACCGCGTTCAGGCCCAGGTAGAGGACCACCAGGACCACGGCGACACCGATGGCTTCCTTGAAGCCGCGCAGGAACACCGCCGCCAGTAGGGCCAGCAGGAAGAGCGTGACGGGGACGTTCTGGTTCTGGAGCCAGCCGGGGGCGACAGGGTTGCCGATGAGGTGGGCGGTGGCGTCGGCTGCCGAAAGGGTCATGGTGATCATGAAGTCGGTGGCGGCGAACCCGAGGAGGACCAGCACCAGGAGCTTGCCTCCCCAACGGGGCAGCAGCCGCTCCAGCATGGCAATGGACCCTTCACCGCGGGGGCTCTCACCGGCAACCCTCCTGTATACCGGCAGGGCGCCCAAAAGGGTCACCGCCACCAGCACCAGGGTGGCCAGCGGGGAGATGACCCCGGCCGCCAGTGCCGCGATGGCCGGCTGGTAGCCGAGTGTGGAGAAGTAGTCCACACCGGTGAGGCACATGACCTGCCACCAGGAATGTTTCTTCTCGTGCTGGGTGGGCACGCCTCCCGGGCCTTGGTGGGCACCCTTGCTGTCCTGCAGCCCAAACAGCAGCCAGTCCTGGAGTGCCCTCCTGCCGTGCGGATGGGGCGCGGAAGGATCCGCGGGGGGCCTGCTCAACGTGGTCATCTTTGCCTTTCCGCGCTGCCCGATGCAGCGCGACCACTGCGAAGCTAGCACCGGCAAAAACTGCTGACCTGTGAAAAGGGACTTTATTGACGAATCCTTTACGCGTGATTTACGACGGCGGGCAGGCCCTTCCGCGGCGCGTCACGGTTCGAAGCGGTACCCCATACCGGCTTCCGTCAGCAGGTGCCGCGGCCGGGCCGGGTCTGCCTCCAGTTTGCGCCGCAGTTGGCCCATGTAGACGCGCAGGTAGTGGGTCTCGGTGTCGTAGCCGGCACCCCATACCTTCCGGAGCATCTGCTGCTGCGTGATGAGCCGCCCGGGATTGCGCACCAGCAGTTCCAGGATGGCCCACTCGCGCGGGGTGAGGCGGACCTGTTCCCCCGCACGGGTCACCTTCCGCTTCGCCAGGTCCACCTCGAAATCCCCCACGTCCACTGCAAGCGCAGTGTCCGCCACTTCCGGCGTCCCGGCCCGCCGGCCGGCCACCCGCAGCCGCGCCAGGAGTTCGTCCAGGCCGAACGGTTTGGTCACGTAGTCATCCGCGCCGGCGTCCAGGGCCCGGACCTTGTCCACGGATCCGTGCCGGGCTGACAGCACGATGATGGGCATACCGCTGGTGCGGCGGATCCTGGTGATCACGTCCACGCCGTTGATGTCCGGCAGGCCCAGGTCCAGCACCATGGCGTCCGGGTGGCCGGCCTCGGCGTACTTCAGTGCGGTCATCCCGTCCAGGGCAGTGAGCACCCGGTAGCCTTCCGCTTCCAGGTTGACCTGGAGGGCGCGCAGGAGCTGCGGTTCGTCGTCAACGATCAGTACGGTCCTCACGAGGTGCTGGTGCCTTCTTTCCCGGGTACGTTCGCCACGGCCGGTCCGGCCGAAAGGGGCAGGCGGATAATCATCGTCAATCCTCCGCCGGGGGTGGGCTCTGCCAGCAGCTGGCCGCCCATGGCCTCGGTGAAGCCTTTCGCGACGGCGAGGCCAAGCCCCATGCCGAGGCCATCGGGCGCGTCATCGAGGCGCTGGAAGGGCTGGAACATGCCCTCGACGGCGGCAGCGGGCACGCCCTGCCCGTGATCGACGATGCGCAACTCGCCGAAGGGGGTGCCGCCGTCGTCCGCTGCGTGGGATCCGCCAGGGACACCCACGATGGCAACATCGGACGACGGCGCGTATTTCAGGGCATTCTCGACGATGTTGGCGATGACCCGCTCCAGCATTCCCAGATCAGCCTGCACGGCGGAAATGTTGGGGGCGAGGTCAACCCGGACGCGGTCCGCCGGCAGGCCGCGCAGGGCGTCTTCGACCGCGTCGCCCCACGTGACCGGGGCGGTCAGCGGAGCGGCCGAACCGCTGGAGATCCGGGACATGTCCAGGAGGTTGGAGATCAGCGCGTCCAGGCGCTCGGTGTAGGACTCGATGGTTTCGAGCATCTCGGCCTGCACCTCTGCCGGCAGTCTGCGGCCTTGCCGCCGGAGCGCCGTAACGGCCAGCTTTATCCCCGCCAGCGGGGTCCGCAGGTCATGGCTGACGGCACGCAGGATGGCGGTACGGACGCTGTTGCCCTCGGCCAGTTTCGTGGTGCTCTGCAGCGTCCGCTGAAGGGCATGGCGTTGGCGCAGCAGCAGGAGATGGGCCCCGTGGGCGGCCAGGAGGAGCCGGTCACCGGCCGTGAGGATCCGCCCGGAGAGGACCAGCGCGGTCCCGGCATCGGGCAGTTCCACGCTGTCGGTCAAGGCTGCAGCATCCGGGAAGGGAGGCGGAGCGTCACCCGAAAAGGCCTGGAGTGCCCATGCGGCCTCCCCGTTCCCGGAGGTAGTAAAGAGCCCAGCGGACCTGACCTGGAAGGTCTCCCGGACCTTGTCCATGAACGCCGCGACGGTGTCGTCGGCGAGCAGGGCATCATGGGCGAGGTCAGCGAGGGTGGCGGCTTCCGCGCGTGCACGTGCCGCCTCCCGGGCGCGCCTGGCGGACAGTCCCACCACCAGCGACACAGCCACAGCAGCGCTCAGGAAGACCAACAGCGCGAACACGTTCTGGGGGTCACTGATGTTGAAGGTTCCCACCGGGTCCGTCTGGAAGTAATTGAGCAGCAGCGAACCCAGGACCGCCGCGAGTACCGCCGGCCACAGGCCGCCGATGAACGCCACCGCCATCACCCCGGTCAGGTGGACCAGCGCATGCGTGGCCAGGTTCAGTTCCGGGCTGACGGACAGCAGCAGTGTCAGCAGGACCGGAAGGAGTACGGCGAGGACGAAACCGACAGCGGTGCGCCTGCGGCTGAGCGCGGCGTGCGCCGGCTCCGGCAATCCAGGTCCGCCCTGCTGATGGGACACGATGTGCACGTCGATATCACCCGAACCGCGGACCACTTTTGCGCCTGTACCGGCGCCAAAAACCCGGTTCCAGACGCGTCCGGGCGAAGCACCGATGACTATTTGCGTGGCGTTGACGCTCCGGGCAAACTCCAGGAGTGATGCTGCAGGTTCCTCGCCGGAAACCGTGTGGGAGGTTCCGCCGAGGTCGGTGACCAACTGCCGCTGCGCGTCCAGCAAACGGCCCGGGCCTGCGCTGCGACCCTCGGCCCGCCGCACATGGACGGCCAGCAGGTCCCCGCCGCGGACTCTGGACAGGATGCGGGACGCGCGCCGGATCAGCAGTTCCCCTTCCGGGCCCCCGCTAAGTCCCACGACGATCCGCTCACGGGCGGGCCAGGTAGCGGTGATGCCTTGGCTTGCCCGGTAATCCGCGAGGCCTTCATCCACCCGGTCGGCCAACCAGATCAAGGCGATCTCACGGAGGGCAATGAGGCTGCCCAGGCGATAGTCGCCGGCTAGGGCCGCGTCGATCCTTTCCTTCGGGAATACCTTTCCGTCAGCCACCCTTTGGCGCAGCAGTTCCGGTGATATGTCCACCAGCTCCATATGGTCGGCACGCCGCACCACAGCATCCGGGACCGCGCCCTCCCCCGGCTGGTCGGTGATCGCGGTGACAACGTCCTTCAGCGAGGCCAGGTGCTGGACGGCCAGGGTGGTAAGCACGTCGGTTCCGGCCGCCAGAAGGTCCTCGATGTCCTGCCAACGGCGTTCATTAGTGCTGCCTTCGGTGTTGACGTGCGCGTATTCGTCGACGACGGCCACTTCCGGCTTCCGGGCCAGCACGGCCTCAACGTCGAGCTCTGGTACCTCTGCCCCGTGGACGTCCGTCAGGAGGCGCGGCGGCACAACGTCGAGCCCGTCAAGAAGCTGTCTGGTCTCCTGCCTGCCGTGGTCCGCTGCAATGCCGACGGCGACGTTCCTGCCGCAGGCCGCAAGGCGGTGCGCTTCCCGCAGCATGGAGTACGTGGTGCCGGTTCCTGCCGCCGCACCCAGGAAGATCCGAAGCGTTCCACGTGCCATAACCACAGTCTTATCCCCTCCGGCCTGCCGGACCAACTCACCCCGTGCACCGACCCGTCGGCAGGGCTACGATAGGTCCACCGCGGCCCGGACGTGGTGGGCCACGGCGATCAGAGCAGGTACACCGAAAGGAAACCCGGCACCATGGCAGAGACCCCCAACCCCATCCAGATCCAGAAGTTTCTGGGCGGCATCGACTACCCCGCGAAGCGCGACGACCTGCTGTCCCGCGCAAAGGACTCCGGCGCCGACAGCAATGTCATGGAGGCCCTCGAGGCACTCCCCGACCGGGAATACGACAGCCCGACGGCGGTAAGCTCCGCGATTTCGGACAGCAAATCCTAAGACCCCTGCAACGTCAGTCTTAAAACAGTTCGCCGGGGAGGGACACAATAAGCTCCTCCCCGGCGAAGCGAAGCCGGCAGGGACTCCTTATGCGAGTGCGGCACGCACCGGTGCGGGGGCGGCCTTGAGGAGCGCCGCCCACTGCCGGCCAAGGCCCCATACCCGGCCTGCGCCCACTGCAGCGAGGGCGATCATGGCCGAGGCATAGATGACGTGCTCATCCAGGACAGGGTTGGTCTTGATGGGCAGGGCACTGAGCCACATGAGGAGCATCAGGATGCTGCCCCCAACGGCGGCTGCGCGGAGGGCGATTCCCAGCGCGAGTGCTGCTCCGACGAGGAGGAGGCCGAGCATGAACGCGACATCAACGGCCGGGTTGCCGGCGAGCGGCTGGAAGGCCGGAGCAAGTGATCCTTTCAGGCTGCCGAGGTAACCGGCAGTGGGCGATCCCCCGGCCAACCAGCTCTTGGCGGCGGGCGTAGCGAACCCGAACCCAAGCGTTTTATCCACGAACGCCCAGAGGAGAATCGCACCAAGCAGGATGCGTAAGACGGCGAGTGCGCGGCCGGCCGGGGCGTCGGATGCGGTGCCTGTCCCGGGCTGGACAGCGGCAGGGTGGGCAGCGGTGGAACGGGCAGGGGCATCCTGTTTGAGCATCTCGGGGGGGCATGGGACTCCTTTGGTAGTGAGTGCATGGGTGATTAAGCAAGCAAAATGTGACCTAATTCCAAATTAGCTTAGATGCTTAGGCTAGCCTTACCAAACATGTCCATTTTTGTCGCGGCAGCAAGCCCCCGGCTGATTTGCGGCAGCGCTACGCTGGCGGCATGCCTTCCCTTTCCGCCCTGCTCCCCACCCTCGTGGCCGTCGCCATCCTGGCGGCACTTACGGTTGGCATCCTCCGGGCGGCGCGGACGCCGCCGTACCTCTCCCCTGCCCTGGCCATCCTCCGCGGGGCTGCCCAGCTCGCTGCCATCAGCCTGGTGCTGGGCGGCGTCATCAGCAGCCCGCTCTGGGTGGGGGCGGCCCTGCTGGTCATGTTCAGCGTCGCTTCCGTGACGGCTACGCGGCGGCTCACCTGGTCCTGGCGGCGCTTTGCCCTGGTGGCCGCGACCATGGCTGCCGGCATCCTGGTGACCCTCGCCGTCGTCTTTGGTACGGGCGCCATCGAGTCCGCGCCGCGGTACCTGCTGGCCGTGGGCGGAATCGTGATCGGCAACTCCATGACCATCGCCACCCTCGCCGGGCGCCGCTTCTTTGAAGCCGTGGTGGAGCAGTGGGACCAGGTGGAGGGCTGGCTGGCGCTGGGCGCGACGCCCCGGCAGGCAACCCTGGTCCAGGCCCGGCAGGCGGTGCATTCGGCCCTGATCCCGTCCACGGACCAGACCAAGACCACCGGCCTGGTCACCCTGCCCGGCGCGTTCGTGGGCGCGATCTTCGGCGGCGCCTCGCCCCTGGAGGCCGGCCGGTTCCAGGTGGTGGTGCTGGCTTCGATCATGGCGGCCGGGTCCATCACCGCCGTCGCGCTCATCCGCTCGCTGGGCAACGTGAGGGTGCGGCCCGTGCCGCTGTAGGTCGTTGACGACACGCCACGGCGTTCCGCGGTGGTACCGTGGCCGCTATGCATCTGAAGGCTTACCAGCGCGGCACCCCATCGCCCCGCCGGAAGAATAAGCCGGGCCCGCCGTCAAGCGGCAGCAACGCCATGACCGGCGCCGCCTCCTGGCTGCGCGGCCTGCCGCACCTGGTGCGCCGGGCCGCGCCCCGCCACCCCGCCCAGCTGATTGTCCTGGGTTTCGCGCTGGCCATCGGAGGAGGAACGGGACTCTTGATGCTGCCGGCGGCCAAGGCCGGAGCCGGCGCCGCCTCCCTCCTGGAAGCCCTGTTCACGGCCACTTCGGCGGTCTGTGTCACCGGGCTGATCACCGTGGACACGCCCGTGTTCTGGACAGGGTTCGGGCAGGCCGTCATCCTTGTGCTGATCCAAATAGGCGGCTTTGGCGTGATGTCCTTCGGCACGCTCCTGGGCGTGTTCGCGGCAAGAAGGCTGGGCCTGCGTTCGCGGATGCTGGCGGCTGCGGAAACCAAAAGCGTGGGCTTCGGCGACGTCCACCGGGTCCTGGTGGGCGTCTTCCTGATCACCTTCATTGTGGAGGGAACCCTGGCCGGAATCCTCACCCTGCGGTTCCTGGCGGGTTACGGCTATCCTCCCGGGGAGGCCATCTGGCATGGCGTCTTCCATGCCGTCTCCGCCTTCAACAATGCCGGATTCGCTCTCTACACGGACAACCTGATGGGTTTCGCGGGCGACCCGTGGGTCCTCCTGCCGATCGCTGCCGGCGTGATCATTGGCGGCCTTGGCTTCCCGGTGCTGTTTGAGCTGCGGCGGCAGTACCGGCGGCCCGTCTTCTGGAGCATGAACACCAAACTGGTGCTGGTGGGCACGGCCCTGCTCCTGGTGCTCGGCACGGCCTTCCTGACCGCCGTCGAATGGGCCAACAGCGCAACCCTCGACGGGCTGGCCCCGGGCGAACGGCTCATGAACGGCTTTTTCCAGTCCGTCATCACCCGCACCGCCGGCTTCAACACCGTGGACATTGGCCAGATGCACCCGGTTTCCTGGATGGGCATGGACATCCTGATGTTCATCGGTGCCGGCCCGGCCGGTACCGCTGGCGGCCTGAAGATCACCACCTTCGCAGTGCTGTTCTTCATCCTGTCGACCGAACTGCGCGGCGGCACCGCCGTCAACATCTTCGGCAAGCGGCTCTCCCGGGCCGTGCACCGGCAGGCCATCACCGTGGTGCTGCTCGCCATCGCCGTGGTCACCGCCGCCACCATGTTCCTGATGCTGATCACCGATTTCGGGCAGGAACGGATCCTCTTCGAGGTGGTCTCCGCATTCGCGACGGTGGGGATGTCCACGGGCATCACCGCGGCCATGCCGCCGTCCGGCCAGGTGGTCCTGATCCTGCTGATGTTCATCGGCCGCCTGGGTCCGGTCACGCTCGGCACGGCACTGGCGGTGCGCAGCAGGCCCATTATGTACGAATACCCCAAGGAAAGGCCCCTCATTGGTTAAGGACATGTTCACCCGGAAAGCCGGGCGCGTGGCGCAGGCGGACTCCGTGGTCGTCATCGGCCTGGGCCGCTTCGGCGGCGCGCTGGCGCTGGAGCTGGAAGCCCAGGGCACCGAAGTGCTGGGCATCGACAGCGACGAGGACATTGTCCAGTCCTACAACGGCAGGCTGACACATGTGGTGCGCGCCGATTCCACCAAGGAGGAGGTGCTGCGCCAGCTGTCCGTCCACGAATTCGACCGCGCCGTGGTGGGCATCGGCACCGACCTGGAGGCCAGCATCCTCACCACCTCCCGGCTGCTGACCTTCAAGCACCCGCAGATCTGGGCCAAGGCCATCAGCGAACCCCACGCCGAAATCCTGGTCCAGCTGGGCGTCGAAAACGTCATCCGTCCCGAGCATGACATGGGCAAGCGGGTGGCGCACCTGGTGCGTGGTTCCATCCTTGACTACGTGGAATTCGAAGATGACTTTGTCATGATCCGCACCCAGCCGCCGTCCGAGGCGAGGAACCGGCCCCTGGGCGTGCTGGGCCTGCGGGACCAGTACGGAATCACCATCGTCGCCGTCAAGAGGCCCGGCTCGACTTGGCAGCACACCACTGCACAAACCGTCCTTTACGACGACGACCAGATCATCGTGCAGGGCCCCAAGAACCTTGCTGAGCGGTTCAGCACGATGCTGTAGGCCGGGTGCAGACGGGCGGCGATCGAAGCCCTGTAGTCCGCGGGGCCGGTGCACTACCCTGAGGGGGTGGCTCAGCCTACGGTTCTGATTTGCGGGGCAGGCATTGCCGGACCCACCCTGGCGTTCTGGCTGGCCCGGCATGGATTCGCACCGACCCTGGTGGAACGGTCCGGCGGCCTGCGGTCCAGCGGCAACCCGGTGGACGTCCACGGAGACGCCACCGGCATCGCGCGGCGCATGGGTGTCCTCCCCCGCCTGCAGGCGGCCGCCACCCGGGCGCCGGGACTGACCTTCGTGACCCCGTCCGGGCGCAGGATCGGCCCGCTCCGGCTTGGCCGTCCCCGCGGGGACGACGTGGAGGTACCGCGGGCAGACCTCGCGGCGGTCCTCTGCGAGGCAGCCGCGGACGGCACCGAGTTCCTGTTTGGGGATTCAGTCACCGCGCTGGAGGCGGACGACGGCGGCGTGGACGTTGCGTTCGAACGCTCAGCGCCGCGGCGGTTCCACCTGGTGGTGGGCGCCGACGGAGTGCACTCCACCGTCCGCAGGCTGGCCTTTGGCCGGGAGGCAGACTTTGTCCGCCCGCTTGGCCTGTACATTGCCACGCTCTCCCTCGGGCGGCCGGCGGCCGGCCCCGCCACGGTCCTCATGTACAACCAGCCAGGCTTGTCGCTGACCATCCACCCCGTCCGTGGAACTGCCGGTGCCGGATTCATCTTCCGGGGACCAAAGCATCCCGGCGCCGGGTACCGGGACCCGGAGGCCCAAAGGGAGATCGTGGTAAACGCGTATGCCCGGCACGTTTGGCCTGTGCCGGAGTTGCCCCACCTGGCCGGCCAGGTACGCAACGCGCCGGACCTCTACTTCGATGCCGTCAGCCAGGTGCGGCTGCCGGGCTGGTCCCGCGGGCGGGTGGTCCTGCTGGGCGATGCAGCCTCCTGCGTGTCCCTGTTCGGGGATGGTTCCAGCATGGCCATGGTGGGCGCCGCCACCCTGGCGGAGGAGTTGGGAGCAAGCCGCGGCGACCCCACCGCGGCGTTCCACCGGTACGAAACCCGCCACCGCAAGCTGGTGGCCTCGCGCCAGCGCGGGTACCAGCTCGGAGCGGCCTTACTCGTTCCCGCTTCCCGTGCCGGCCTCACCGTCCGGAACCTCGCCGTCCGTCTGCTCCCGGGATGATCGCTTCGCCGGAAACCTTCGCGGCATCAACGCCCGGCGGCCCGGATCTGCCATGATGGTGCGATGTGTGAGCACCCCATCCGCAGCCAGGACATCACCATCGCCGGCAGCGCTTTCCCCGCACCTTCAGGCCTCCCGCGGTGACGGTGAAAGAGCTGGCCAGGGACGCCGTCCTGGCCAGGACCGGACTCCCCACGCCCGGGCCGGGTTTGGACATCGCCGTCCCGATTCCCTCCCAGCGGCTGCAGAACCTGGTGGAACTGGCCAGGACGCTGTGCGACCAACCGGTCACCGCGATCAACATCATCACCGAGAACCTGCAGTACCAGGTGGCAACGGCGGGCATGGAACCCTACCTGTGTTCCCGGGAAGATTCGATGTGCGCCGTGGGCTTCCTCAACGGGACCCCCACTGTCCTGGAAGACGCCTCCCTTGATCCGCGCTACAGCAACAACCCCTATGTGGACGGCCGGCGGGGCGAGGTCAGGTTCTACGCGTCCATCCCACTGGTGGCCGAGGACGGCTTTGTCCTGGGCACGCTCTGCGCGGGTGCAAGGGAAACCGGGCAGCTGAGCGACCGGCAGCTCAAGGGCCTGGAAATCCTCGCCGCCGAAATCGTCGAGGCCCTGCAGCTTGAGCACCGCGCCCGCCAGCTGGCCGATGCGCTGGCCGAGGCCCAGCGGAGCAACACGCTGCTGGCAGAGTTCGCCGGCCGAATCAGCCATGACCTCCGCAACCCGCTCACCTCCGTCCTGGGCTACGTTGAACTGGCCCGGGACGATGCCGAAGCGCTGGAGGACCGCCAGATCGCGGAGTACCTGGACGTGGTGGCCAATTCCGGCCAGCGCATGCTGTCCATGGTCAGTGATGTCCTGTCCTACGCCACCATCGGCGGGGACATCCGGCCAACCTGCCTTTCCCTGCCGGACCTGGTCCGGGACGTAACGCAGGACCTGGCGGCCAGCATCGAAGAGTACGGCGCCTCGATTGAATGCGGCGACCTGGCCTTCACGGCAGATCCCGTCCAGATGCGCGTGCTGCTGCAGAACCTGGTCCACAATGCCATCACCTACAGCCGGCCCGGCGCTCCTCCCGTTATCCACATCACCGGCCACCGTGCAGAGGACGGAACAACCCTGCGGGTGATCGACAACGGCAAAGGCATCAGCGAAGCAGACCGGAAACGCGTCCTGGACCCCCTGGTCCGCCTGCACCGGGAGGACGACCCGCCAGGCACGGGCCTGGGCCTGGCCACCGCTGCCCGGATCGCCGCCGCGAGCGGAGGACGGCTCGACATCGGACCGGTGCCCGGGGACGGCACCATGGTCACCATCCACCTGGGTGCCAACAGCTGACGGAACACCTCAGGGCTGGTCCTTCAGGGCACGGACGAAGGGCGCCTTCCCCAGGGCAGTCCGTTCAAGCCGCGCCACCACCTGAACGTCCACGCTGATGTCCAGCGCGCCGGCGGCGAGGAGGGCGCCTGCCACTGCCGCCCGGACTCCTTCCACCGATTGCCCGGGCGTGAGTCCTGCCAGCAGTACCCGCAGCCCGGTGGGTACCTGGATTACCTGCCAGCCTGCGATGGCGGCCTGGTCCAGGACATCGTGGAAGACGATGGGGTGCACGCTGACGGTACCTGTCCTGCCGGGCAGGTGCAGGACGTCCTCGATGCGCCCTTCAATGTCTTCCATCAACGTGAAGGAGCGTCCGCAGGGGCAGCCCCTGCCGTCCAGCCTTACGGTGTCGGACATCTCGTACCTGATCAACGGCAGGGTGCGCGAGAACAGGACGGTGACCAGGAGCCTGGCCCCGGTTGTCCCGGCGGGGACCGGGTTGCCTGCCTGGTCCACGGGCTCGATAATCACGAGGTCCTCGTAAACGTGCCGGTTCCGGTAGGCGCAGGGGGATGCGATTCCGGCCGTTTCGGTGGCGGCGTAGACGTCGAACGGGGCGCTTCCCCATGCCGCTTCCAGTTCTGATGCGGTGTGGGGGCTGAGCACTTCGGAGGCTGACATGACCCCCTGCGGCGCGATGTGCAACCGCCCCGCCTGCTGTTCTGCGGCGAGGGGTTTGAGGGCTGAGGCGTAGCCGACGAGGATCCTGGGCTGGAACCGGTTCAGCGCGGCGACGTTTTCATCCATGGGAGCGGTTACGTCCAGGCGGAGGGTGGGGATCACCCCGGAGCGCACGGATGCACCGACGACGGCCGACTGGTGGGTGGGTACGCGCGAGCTGACCAGGGCAACCTTCAGCGGCAGGGCCAGCCGGGCGTAGAGTCCGGCCCAGTCATTCGCGCGGGCGTACGAGGCCAGCACGGCAGCCCACTCCGCGCGGTTCCAGACAAAGATCCCGCGGCGGCCGGTGGTCCCGGCCGTCGCCGCCGCCCACCACCGGCCCCGCCACGGCCGGCCGGGATCCCCGCCGCTCCCGGCCAGGGACCGCAGATGCTCCTCCAGTGCCGCCAGCGTCAGGTCCGGGGTGGTGATGGCCTCGTCGAAATGCGCCATCAGGTCGGCTTTGGTCACCGGCGGCAGCTGATCCAGCGGAGCGTCATGCAGGCCCGCGTGATGGCGGCGGTAGAACTCCGAACCGGCGTAGGCGGCCCGGCGCAGCTCCTTCAGGGCGTGGTCCTGATGGGCTGCGATCCGGGCAGCGTCCCAGCGGTCCCGCCTCCGCAACGCGGCCCGCAGGAACAGCACATGGGAGACAAGGCGGAGATCCATGGTGCGCCGCCTAATGGCCTGTCAGCCCTGTTTGACCAGCGCTGCCTCCAGGGTGATCTTCACCTTGTCGCTGACCAGCACGCCGCCCGCTTCAAGGGCCGCGTTCCAGGTCAGCCCGAATTCCTTGCGGCTGATTTCAGCCTCGGCGGAAAAGCCGGCCCGGGTGGCGCCGAAGGGGTCCACGGCAACACCGGTGAACTCCACCTCGAGCTCCACGGGACGGGTGACGCCCTTGATGGTCAGGTCCCCTGTCAGGGTGTATTCCTCGCCGTCCCCTTCGATGTGGGTGCCGCGGAACGTCATCTCCGGATACTGCTCGACGTCGAAGAAATCCGCACCCTTCACGTGTGCATCGCGGTTGCGGTCCCCGGAGTCAAAACTGGCAGTGGACACCGTGGCGTGGACCGAGGACTCTTCCAGGGAATGCCCCACCCGGGCCTCGGCGCTGGCCTCGGTGAAGCGGCCGCGCACCTTGCTGATTCCGGCATGGCGGACGCTGAAGCCGATCTCGCTGTGCGACATGTCCAGGAGCCATGTTCCTGGCGTGAGTTCCTTGGGAAGGGTCATTGTCATTCTCCTTACTCGTAGGGCCGCAGGCTTCGCTGCCCGCTACAGGCGCAAAGATTACGGATGCCCCTAAATATTCCCCATAAAACCCGCAGATATAAGGGGGCCGGGTGAACCGGGAGGGAACTTCCGGCGTATACATAGGCGTGGCACTACGACTATTGACCGCACTGGCGCTGTTCATCGATGCCGGCGTCCATCTCTTCCTGGCCCCGGGTTACCGGGACGCGCAGCCGGGCACCGTCAGCCAGGGCACCCTGTTCCTCCTTGAAGCGGCCGCCGCCGTGGTGGCCGGGATCTGGGTGCTGGTGCGGGGCAGCCGCGCCGCCTATGCACTGGCTTTGGCTGTGGCACTCAGCGCGTTCGCCGCCGTCGTGCTCTATGCTCTGGTGGACATCCCGGCCATCGGGCCGATCCCGGCCATGTACGACCCCGTCTGGTTCTTCTCCAAAACCCTCAGCGCCGTTGCTGAGGGAGCCGGGACCCTGCTGGCGCTCGCCGGCCTGGTCCGCGCCGGCCGCAGGGGAAGGCCCGACGCCGGCAGCAGCTTCCCGGCGAAACGCCGCCGGCCGTGATGATCACCGCAGCCGTTGCTGCCATGCGGGTGGAGGCGGCAGATGAGCGCAGCTGACCGGGCGATGCCCGACGCCGCAGCCACCCTTGCCGCCTACATCCTGGCGGCCCTCTGGCTGTCGTCCCTGTCCGCCTCCGGCTTGGTTCCCCAGCTGGCAGGCGTGTGCGCAGGCGCCCTGGTGACCGCGGGCGCCGTCGGCTCTGTCCTGCGGCGCATCCCGCGCTTCTCCACTCCGGCAGACCGCGTCACCCTGCTGCGCGCCGTCCTGGTGGCGCTCTGCGCCGTGGTGGCGGTTCCGCAACTGTTCACCGGCCGCGGCACGGAACTCCTCCTGCCGGTCCTGGGCGGCATTGCCTTCCTTCTGGACGGGGTGGACGGAGCGGTGGCGCGGCGGACAGGAACAGCTTCGCCGGCGGGGGCACGCTTCGATGCCGCCACCGACGCCGCCCTGGTGCTGGTGTTGTCCGTCGCGGCCGCCCCGGTGGCGGGGCCCTGGACCGTGGCGATCGGGGGCATGTACTACGCGTTCGTGGCGGCCGGGTTCTTCCGGCCCCACCTGCGCGCTGCGTTGCCGCCCAGTTTTTCCCGCAAGGCAATAGGCGCCTTCCAACCGCTGGCGCTGCTGGTGGCGCTTCTCCCCGGCATGCCGCTGGCCGCCGCCTTCCCGGCGGTGGCGCTTGCCCTGCTCACGTTCTCCTTCACACGGGATGTGGTCCAGTTGGAAGCGCTTCACCGTTCGGGGCTGCTGGACGCCGGCCTGGCCCGGACCGGACCTACCGCGCGTTAGCCAGGTGGCCCAGCATGGCATCGGCCACAGCGTCCGGTGAATCCTCGGTGGGGATGTGCTTGCCGTCCACCTCCACCAGGTCCGCGTTGGGGATCTCTTTCACGTAGCGGCGGGCGAACTCAATCTTTTGGAAGTCGTCGTCACGGCCCCAGACCAGGCGCGTGGGAATGGCCGCCTCCTTGAGGGCCGGCACCAGGTCCAGGGTGTAGCGCGCATCAGCCGCCGCAGCCATGGCCATCCAGGACCGGGCCCTCGCCGGAGACTGCCAGGGAGAAAGATAATCCTCCAGCTCGTCCTCAGTCAGGGTCCGCAGCGCGCAGGCCTGGGTGGATTTGCGGCGCGCGGCGAGGAGATCCTCCTCCGTCGTGTTCCGGCGCACCTCGGGGTCCTTGAAGCGTTCGACGGCGGGCACCGGCCAGGAGTCGAACATGACGGCGTTCATCAGCACCATCTTCCGGATTCTTCCGCTGGTGGCGGCGAGCTGCTGTGCCACGCCACCGCCGATGTCATGCGCGGCAACGTCGAACTGCCCGATCCCCAGGGCGTCCGCGGCCCGAAGCACTGTCTGCGCCAGGGCCGGGACGGTGGCCTGCCCAACGTCCAGTTCTCCCCCGCTGCGGCCGAACCCCGGAAAGTCCAGGGCGTAGCAGCGGCTTTGGGTGGCCAGTGCCGGCAGGACGGGCTGCCACACGCGGCTCCAGAACGTGCCGTGCAGCAGGATCAGCGGCGGGGCGGCTTCGTCTCCGGCGGTGAGGCAGGACAGCGGAACGCCATCCACGTCAACGGTGCGGCGCTCAACGGTCTGTACTGCCATGGGTGGTCTCCGTTTCCGATGGGATGTGCGCTGTCAGTGGCGTGCCTACGCCGCGAGTACCGCGGGCAGTTCCGTCAGCGCGCTGATGGTGATGTCCGGGGCCTGGAAGTAGGACGGGTAGCGCGCGCCGGTCCTGTTCAGCCAGGCAGTCCGGAGCCCGGCCCTTGCTGCTCCGTGGATGTCCCAGGGGTGCACGGCGACCAGGAGCATGTTTGACGGCTCCGCTTGGGCCGATGCTGCAGCGTACTCATAGGCGGCGCGGCCCGGCTTCCACGCGGGGGCGTCCTCCACGGACAGGAGCAGCTCAAAGTGCTCCCTGATGCCGCCGGCTGCAAACAGTTTGTTGGTGTTGGCTGCCGCCCCGTTGGTCAGGGTGATCAGCCGGTGCCCGGCGGCGGCCAGGGCATGCACTCCGTCCGGGACGTCCGGGTGGAGTGAAAGGTTCTGCATGGCCGTCATGATCCGTTCGACGGCGGCATCCAGGTTCCCGGAGATCCCTTCGGCTGCCAGCAGGGTGCGGAGGGCTTCGGCGCCGATGGCCGCGAAGGCTTCGTTATCGCCGCTGGCCGTGAGGGCGAAGCCGTCCCGCAGCAGGGTGGCGAACCAGAGTCTGGCCAGTTCCCGGGGCGCCCCGATCTGCGCGAATGCTTCGCCGAGCGGGGCCATGTCCGACAGGGTCTCGTTGACGTCGAAAACAATAACCAGCGGTTGGGTGGGCATGGGCTTCCCTTCCTGTTCCGGATGCGGACTTAGGGCGCTACTTGGCGGGGTACTGGCTGGAGCGCAGCAGGCGGGCCAGGTGCACGGCGTTGCGGGCCAGCCCGGCATTGGTGGAGGCCACCGGGTCCGGTACCTGGTCAAGGTCCTTGAAGTCCACGGTCTGCATGGCCTCGCCCACCCAGTAGGTGCCACCCTGCGCCGGCAGGCTGAAGCCGACGTCGTTCAGGCCCTGCATCATGTCGGCGATGACCTTGTGCGCCCCGTCCTCGTTGCCCACCACGGCTACCGTGGCCACTTTTCCGTACATGACGGGCCGGCCGTCGTCGTCCGTTTCGGACAGGTCGGCATCCAGGCGCTCCATGACCTGCTGGGCAACGCTGCAGGGGTGGCCCATCCAGATGGGGGTGGACAGGACCAGGATGTCCGCCGCCAGGATCCGCTCGCGGATGGTTGGCCACTGGTCGCCGTTGCCCATGTCCACCTGCACGCCGCGCTTCACGTCATAGTCCACGATCCGCAAAGACTCCGTGGCGACCCCCTGGCCTTCCAGCTCATCCAGGATGTGCTGTGCCATCAGCTCACTGCTGGAGGGCTCCGGGGAAGGGGTCAGGGTGCAAACGAGGGCAAGAGCGGACAGTTCGGACATCGGCGGAAGCTCCCTTGATGGCTGCAACAGATAGTCAGGCTACTTAGCAGTAGATCACATAGCTGCTGCGGGCACTACCGCCCACTGGCGGCAGGGAACTACCCGTGACGTCTTACTCGGCCGATCCCCCAAGACTGGCGAGGGCCTTCCGAAGCCGCGTGCCGGCGTCGTCCGCTACTTCTTTGACCGCGGCAGCGCTGCTGAGCTGGACCATCGCCTGGGGGTCGATGGCCTCGACGGTGGTCTCGTTGGCGTCGGCCTTTCGGCGCACCACTACGTTGCAGGGCAGCAATGCCCCCATCTCCGGCTCAGCGGCGAGGGCGCGGCTGGCGAGGGCCGGATTGCACGCACCCAGGATGACATAATCCCCGACGGCGTCCGCGGCTTCGGCGCCAAGCTTGGCTTCGAAGGTGGAACGGACATTGATCTCCGTCAGGATCCCGAAGCCCTGCGCCGCAAGGGCCTCACGGGTGCGGTCCACTGCTTCGGCCCAGGGCAGGGAGACGGTGGTGGCCAGGGTGTAGGTCATGATGCTCCTCGGAGTTGCTCGACGGTCCGCTGCTTGGGCGGTTGATTAGGCGAGGGAGAGGAAAAGCTTCTCCAGGTCCTTCCGGTCCATGCTTTGGTCCTTCTGCGTGATGCACTGCTCCAGCCCGGTGGCGATGATGGCAAAGCCGGCGCGGTCAAGAGCCTTGGATACGGCCGCCAGTTGGGTGACGACATCCTTGCAGTCGCGGCCTTCCTCAAGCATGCGGGTGACGGCGGCGAGTTGGCCTTGCGCGCGCTTAAGGCGGTTGATCACGGGGGTCAGTTCGGTGGGGTTCAGTTCCATAAGGGGTCTCCAATGGTGAAAGGCTTGCCTCCAACTATATACCCCCATGGGTGTTTTGACTACCCCTGGGGGTATCTGTAATACTCGGTGGGGTATCCAACCCGCCCCCTTCCGAGAGGCCACCAATGACTTCCCCTTCCAAGGCGCCCGCCGCGACCGCACTCGCCCCTGAGACCCTGCAGTCCTGGTTCACTGAGCACCAGGACCTCGTGGTGATCGACGTACGTTCCGCCGCCGAATTCGAATCCATGCACATCCGCGGCTCCTACAACGTGCCGCTTCCGCTGCTCTCCGAGCACACCGACGAGCTCGCTGCCCGGCTGGGCTCCCGCGTGGTCCTGGTCTGCCAGTCCGGCGTCCGTGCCGAGCAGGCCCGCCAGCGCATGGCCACCGTTGGCCTCGACACCGCCTACGTCCTCACCGGCGGGGTTCCCGGCTTCGCTGCCGCCGGCGGCGACGTGGTCAAGGGCAAGGACCGCTGGGACCTGGAGCGCCAGGTCCGCCTGGCCGCAGGCTCCCTGGTGATGCTGGGCCTGGCGGGCGGCAAGTTCGTCTCCCCCAAGGTCCGCATGCTGGCCGGCGCCATCGGCACCGGGCTGACGTTCTCGGCCGCCACCAACACGTGCGCCATGGGCAAGGCCCTCTCGGCCATGCCGTGGAACAAGGCTGCCAAGGAGCCCACCCGCGAAAGCGCCATCCTGCAGCTGCCGCTCCCCTCAGCTGAAGAGGGCGCCGCGGCATGATTCCGGCCCTGGGCCTGGGGCTCGTCGTCGGCATCGTCCTGGGTGTCGTGGGCGGCGGCGGGTCCATCATCGCCGTTCCGGCCCTGGTGTACGGGGTAGGCATGAGCCCCGCCCAGGCCATTCCCACGTCGCTGCTGGTGGTGGGGATATCCTCCCTGGCAGCCCTGCTTCCCCGGGTCCGGGAGGGCCTGAACTGGCCCGTGATCGCGCTGGTCGGGAGCGCCGGGATTCCGGCAGCCTGGGCCGGTGCAGCGGTGGGCAAGCTGTTGGACCCGAACATCCTGATGCTGGCATTCGCCGTGATCATGGTGGCCGCCGGCATCAGGATGCTCATGAAGACCCGCGAAACCGAGGGGTCCTGCAGCACCGGGCCACACCGGGCGTTCCGGTCCTGCGCCCCCAAGGCCGTAGGCGTTGGACTGCTCGTCGGGTTTCTCACCGGACTGCTCGGCGTGGGCGGGGGCTTCCTCATCACCCCCGCGCTGACCATCTTCCTGGGCCTGCGCATGAAGCAGGCCGTTGGAACATCCCTGGCAATCATCGTGGTCAACTCCGCCGCCGGGTTCAGCGCCCACGCAGCGGGCTACACCATCGACTGGGCCACCACCCTGGCGTTCGCAGTGCCGGCCATTGTGGGATCCGTGGTTGCCGCCCGGTTTGCCCGCCGCCTGCACGACAAGCACATCCGCATTTCGTTCGCGGTACTCATCTTCGCCGTCGCGGCGTGGGTCACCGCCGGCACGGTCACCGCCTGACCCACCCAACAGGAGATCACCATGGGACTTCTCGACTCCCTCAAGAAGGCCTTCAGCAAGCCCTACAAGACCATATCCGTGGCACAGGCCAAGGAACTCATGGGTTCCGGCGCCACCCTCATCGACGTCAGGTCAGCCCAGGAGTGGCGGACCGGCCGGGCGCCGCAAGCCAAGCACATGCCCCTGGACCGGCTGCAGGCCAGCACCGCCGGCATCCAGAAAACCCGGCCGGTCATCGCCATCTGCGCCTCCGGAGTACGGTCCGCCTCGGCAGCACGGCTTCTCGCAGCCAAGGGCTACGACGCCTACTCGATCCGCGGCGGCATGGCCGCCTGGCGTCAAGCCGGCGAACCAGTCCGCTGACCCAGCTCCACCCCACCAGCCACAAACCATTTCAAAGGAGAACCACCATGGCTGAAATCACCATCACCGAAGCCGACCACCGCCGCAACACTGCCCGGATCCTCGACGTCCGCGAGGACTTCGAAGTCGCCGAAGGCATGATCCCGGGTGCCCTGCACATCCCCATGGGCCAGCTGCAGGCCCGCTTGGGCGAGCTGGACCCGGCCGTCCCCGTCATCGCTGTCTGCCGCAGCGGCAACCGCAGCGCCGCCGTCGCCGATGCCCTGAACGGCGTCGGCTACAAGGCGGACACCATGGCCGGCGGCATGACCGCCTGGACCCGCGCCGGACTCCCCACCACCTAATCCCTGCCGTACCAAAACCGGCCCGAAAGGACACGACAGACCATGGCAACCATCGACATCACCAACCAATCCTTCGCCCAGACCCTGGAGGCCAACGACATCGTCTTCGTTGACTTCTGGGCAGCATGGTGCGGCCCCTGCCGCATGTTCGCACCCACCTACGGCGCCGCCGCCGAACGGCACCCTGACATCACATTCGCCAAAGTGGACACCGAAGCCGAACAGGCCCTCGCCGCCGCCGCAAACATCACGTCCATCCCCACGTTGATGGCCTTCAAGGACAAGACCCTCGTCTTCTCCCAGCCCGGCGCGCTCAACGCCACCGGCCTGGAGGAAGTCATCCAGGCAGTCAAGAACCTGGACATGGCCACACTCCGGGCCGAAGCCGGACACCAGCACGCCTGACCCATAGGGCTAAAACAGTCGCAGCTCCCTCGTTGCGGTATACCCCCCGGGGTATCTATACTGGATTCAGAACAAACCTCCCACCCCCTTTCAACCGAAGGAGAGCACTAGATGCTTATTGAGCGCATTTACGACGAAGACCTCGCGCAGGCCAGCTACCTGATCGGCTGCCAGGCCAAGGGCGAAGCCATTGTGGTGGACGGCCGCCGCGACATCGCCGTCTACCAGGACCTTGCAGCCAGGAACGGCATGAAGATCACTGCCGTCACCGAGACCCACATCCACGCCGACTACCTCTCCGGCACCCGCGAACTGGCCGCCGCCACCGGCGCCAAGATCTACGTTTCCGGCGAAGGCGGGCCCGACTGGCAGTATGAGTTCGACGGCGAGCGGCTGTACGACGGCGACACCATCACCTTGGGCAACATCAGCATCAAGGCGGTCCACACCCCAGGGCACACTCCCGAGCACCTGTCCTTCCTGGTAACCGACGGCGCCTTCAGTGACCAGCCCGGCTACCTGCTCTCCGGAGACTTCGTCTTCTCGGGCGACCTGGGCCGGCCCGACCTGCTGGACGAAGCAGCCGGCGGAGTGGACACCCGCTTCGTGGGAGCTAAACAGCTCTTTGCCAGCCTGCGGGACAAGTTCCTCACCCTGCCGGACTACGTCCAGGTCCACCCCGCGCATGGCGCCGGCAGCGCCTGCGGCAAGGCACTGGGTGCCATCCCGTCCTCCACGGTGGGCTACGAACGCCTCTACGCCTGGTGGGGCCCCTACCTCGCCGCTAATGATGAGCAGGGCTTCATCGACGAACTCCTCGACGGCCAGCCCGACGCCCACGCCTACTTCGGCCGGATGAAGCGCGAAAACCGCGTTGGCCCGGACGTGATGGGCGAGCGTGAACCGCTGCAGGAACTGGACGCCGCCGTCGTGGCTGAGGGGCTGGCAGAAGACACCCTGACCTTCATCGACACCCGCTCCAACAGCGCCGTCCACGAAGGCACTGTAGTCCGGTCCCTGAACGTTCCGGCCGGCAAGTCCGTTGCCAGCTACGGCGCCTGGGTGGTCAACCCGGAGACGGACAAGAACCCGCTGGTACTGCTGGCCAAGGACCAGGAGCAGGCCCAGGACATGTGGGACCACCTGGTCCGCGTGGGCATCGACAACGTGGCCGGCTACCTGACCAGCGTCGAGGGACTGCCCACCTTCACCCCCAAGCTGATCCAGCCCGAGGAACTCGAAGGCTTCGACGCAGCCATGGTCCTGGATGTCCGCAACAAGACCGAGCACAAGGCCGGACACGTCCCGGGCTCGTACCAGCTCAGCGGCGGCCGCCTCATGTGGCACCTGGATGAGCTGCCGGTTGGCGGACCCATCGTGACCTACTGCCAGTCCGGCGTACGCAACTCCGTAGCCGCCAGCGCCCTGCGCCGGGCCGGGTACGACGTCGTCGAACTCGACGGCAGCTACGCCGCCTGGAACGCCTGGCGGAACAGCGTCCCTGCCGCCTAAGCACAGCGACCCCAAGACCACCCGGGCAGGACCCCCCTCCCGCCCGGGTTCCGGTCCGGATGCGTCCCCCGCGCTTCCGGCCCCGGCCCGGGCGCGCCCCCACGCGCCCGGGCCACCTTCATGCCTAGCGATAGAGACACCAATGCGACCCAGCACCATTGCCTCCGGAACCGCCGGTTCAGCCGGCGCAGTGCTGGGCCTGCGGCAGAACCTGGCGCAGTTCATGCTGCTGGTGGCCGTTAACGCTCTGGTGGGCGGCACCCTGGGACAGGAACGCACCGTCCTACCCCTGCTCGCATCCCAGACATTCCACCTGGACCTGTACACCGGTGCGCTGACGTACATCCTCGCCTTCGGCCTGTCCAAGGCCGCCATGAACTACTTTGCCGGCACGCTCTCCGACCGCTACGGCCGCAAACCCGTCCTCGTGGCGGGCTGGCTGGCCGCGGTACCCGTCCCCCTCATGCTCATTTTCGGTCCGTCCTGGGGCTGGATCGTTGCGGCCAACGTGCTGCTGGGCATCAGCCAGGGCCTCACCTGGTCCACGGCCGTGATCATGAAGATGGACCTCGTGGGCCCCCGGCAGCGCGGGCTGGCCATGGGCTTCAACGAGGCCGCGGGTTACCTGGGGGTTGCCGTCACCGCGCTGGCCACCGGCTATCTGGCCACCGCCTATGGCCTCCGCCCGGCCCCGTTCCTGCTGGGCGCCGCCTACATCGCCCTCGGCCTGGGACTGACGGTCCTGGCCGTAAAGGAAACCCACCACCACGCCAGGACGGAGGCCTTCCAGCACGCCGGCGCCCACGGCAGCGCCCACGGCAGCGCCCACGCCGGGCTCACCACGGGCCAGGTTTTCACCCTCACCAGCTTCAAGGACCGCTCCCTCTCAGCAGCCAGCCAGGCCGGCCTGGTCAACAACCTCAATGACGGCCTGGCCTGGGGCCTCTTCCCCGTCCTGTTCGCCGGTGCGGGGTTGAGCCTTGGCCAGATCGGCATCCTGGCCGCCGCCTACCCCGCCGCCTGGGGCGCGGCCCAGCTGGTCACCGGCGCCGCATCAGACCGGTGGGGCCGGAAATGGTTCATCGCGGCCGGCATGCTGGTCCAGGCCGTGGCCCTGGCCATCACCGCCTCAGCCCACAACTTTGGGCCCTGGCTCGCCGCCGCCGTCGTGCTGGGCCTGGGAACCGCCATGGTCTACCCCACCCTGCTGGCCGCTGTCGGCGATGTCGCCCACCCGGTCTGGCGGGCGCGCTCCGTTGGGGTGTACCGGCTGTGGCGCGACGGCGGATTCGCCGTCGGTGCCCTCCTGTCCGGCGTCCTCGCCGACCTGTACGGCATCCCCGCCGCCATCGCCGCCGTCGCGGTGCTCACCGCAGCATCCGGCGTGGTGGTCGCCGTCCGGATGCGGGGGAACGACCACGCCGCGGGCTGACGGGATGCTTTAGCCGTGCCCGGCGACGTACGTGACCAGCCCGCCCACGGTGACCACGGCCGGGTAGTCCGCTTCCGGGATGTCCACCCCCGTCGACTCCGCGATGACTTCCACCAGGCGGAGGAAGTCCAGTGAGTCCAGTTCCAGGTCCTGGCGCAGGCGCGCGCTGTCTTCCAGGTCCTGCGGCTCGACGTCGGGCGCCACCTTGCCGATCGCCGCCTCCACCGCCTGGCGCGCATCCTGTTCGTTCACGGCTCCTCCTCACTCACTGGTACGTCAGCTCACAACTTCTCCGGCGCCTGCAGCAGTTCGTCGATGCGTGCAAGGAAGCGTCCCCCGCGCAGCCCGTCACTCACCCGGTGGTCCGCGGACAGCGTGGCGATGGCGGCGTGCCGGATGCCGAGCATTCCGTTGTGCGCCCACGGCTGCTCCAGGATCTTGCCGAAGCCCACCATGGCCACCTGGGGCGGGTAGATCACCCCGTACACGCTTTCCACCCCCAGATCGCCCAGGTTGGTCACGGTGATGGTGGGATCAGCCATCTCGGAGCGCTGCAGCCGGCCCGCCCTGGCCCGGCCCACCAGGTCGCGGAGCTGGACCATGAGCTCCTCGAGCGTCAGCGTGTCGGCGTCGTGCAGGGCCGGCGCCACCAGGCCGCCGTGCCGCAGGGCCACTGCCACGCCCAGGTGCACGCTGCTGCTGGGCTGGAACGTGCCTTTGGTGAAGAAGCCGTTCATGTCCGGCACCTCCTTCGCCGCAACCGCGGTGGCCTTCAGCAGCAGGGCGGACGGAACCAAGCGCGATGACACGGGCCGCTGCTGGTTCGCGGCCTGCATCCACGCCATCGCGGCCGCCAGGTCAAGGGTGGTGGACAGGTAGTAGTGCGGGATCTCCTTCTTGGAGCGGGACATCAGCGCGCCGATCGCCTGCCGCAGGCTTTCCGCCTTGCCACCGTCCGCCGTCGGCTGTTTCCGCCCTGGTGCCTCCGCCAGGGGCACGGGCCGGGCTTCCGGCTGTTGGGTTTCCGACGGCGGTGCTTCCGCGGGCTTTTCCGCGCCGTGTTCCTCGGGTGGCCGTTCCTTGGCTGCCCGGCCCCTGGGTGGAACGGCGGCGAGCACGTCTTCCTCAGTGACTGCACCGCCCGGCCCTGTCCCCGTGATTGCCTGCAGCTCGACGCCGAGCTCTGCGGCCAGCCGCCGGGCCAGCGGGGACGACCGGACGCGGTGGGTTTCAGCCGCCGCGGGTGCGGCCGCCGGTGCAGCCGGCGCGTCGGCAGCCACTGGTGGAGCATCCGGTGCTTTGGTGACGGACGCTGCCGCGGCGCGTTCAACGTCGGCCCTGGTCACCTCGCCGTCCGTGCCGGTGCCGCTGATGCGTCCGACGTCGACCCCCAGCGTGTGCGCAAGGTGCCGCACGGGCGGCGGGACTTTTGCGCCGTGCCCGGCCGGCGCGGCCTCCCCGCGCGGGTGAGCGGGCGTTGGCTCTTTAGCTGTCAAAGGTGAGCGGGCGTTGGGGGAAATGGTGCCGGAAGTGAGCGGGGGTGGCGGGAGTTCGGCGGGGGTGGCGGTGATCCGGGCGATGGGGGTGCCCACGTCCACGGTGTCGCCGATGTCCACCAGGAACTCGGCCACCACGCCTTCCTGGAACGACTCGATGTCCATGACGGTCTTGTCGGTGTCCACGGCCGCCACCAGGTCGCCTTTGTGGATGTAGTCCCCGGGCTTGACCAGCCACTCCACCACTTTGCCGTGCTCCATGTCGGCGCCCAGGGACGGCATCCGGAGCTCAGCCATTGGCCCCCACGGCCCTTCGCGCTGCGGCCATGACCCGCGCCACGGACGGCAGCGCGGCGTCCTCCAGGTGTTTGGCGTACGGGACGGGTACTTCCAGGCTGCACACGCGTTCCACGGGGGCATCGAGGTCGAAGAAGGCCTGCTCGCAGATCCTGGCCGAGATCTCGGCAGAGATGCTGCCGCTGCGCCAGCCCTCGTCCACCACAACTGCCCGGTGCGTCCTGGCTACGCTGTCCATAACGGTATGCGCATCCAGCGGGCGGAGGGTGCGGAGGTCAATGACGTCGGCGTCGATGCCTTGCCCGGCCAGCTGGTCCGCGGCCTCCAGCACCATGGGCAGGGTGCCGCCGTAGGTGATGAGCGTCAGGGTGTCCCCGTGGCCGTCTGCCCGCCGCCGGAGCGCTGCCTTGTCGATGTCCACGGCCCCGGCCTCGTCGTCGAGCTCCCCGGCCACGTTGTACAGCGAGCCGTGTTCGAAAATCAGCACCGGGTCGGGGTCCTGCAGTGCGGTCCACAGCATGCCGCGGGCGTCGGCCAGCGTGGCCGGCGCCAGGATGCGCAGCCCTGGAATGTGCGCGTACCAGCCCTCCAGGCTGTGCGAGTGCTGGGCGCCCAGCTGCCGGCCCGCACCGGTGGTCATCCGGATGACGATGGGCACGTTGAACTGGCCACCGGACATGTGCAGCAGGGTGGCGGCGTTGTTGATGATCTGGTCCAGCGCCAGCAGGCTGAAGTTGACGGTCATGATTTCGACGACGGGACGCATCCCGCCCAGCGCAGCGCCGATTCCTGCGCCCACGAACCCGGACTCCGAGAGCGGGGTGTCACGGATCCGCTCCGGACCGAACTCCTCCAGAAGTCCCAGGCTGACCGCAAAGCTGCCGCCGTACCTGCCCACGTCCTCCCCCATGAGGAACACCCGTTCGTCGCGCTGCATGGCGTCGCGGAGGCCCGCGCGCATGGCTTCCCGGTAGGTGGTTTTCATCCTGCCGCCCCGCCTTTCCCTGCCTGGCCGCCGCCGGTGGCCCCGTTGCCTGTGCTGCTGTCATCGGTCCGGTCGCTGTAGACGAACCGGGTGAGTTCGGACACCGGTTCGGGCGTCCCGTTCTCGGCGAATCCCACCGCGGTGCTGATCTCCGCGTCCACGTCGGCCGTGAGCGCAGCCCAGGCCCCCTCGGGCAGCTGCCCCGCCGCCTGCATGGTCCCCCGCAGCAGGCTGATGGGGTCCCGCTCCATCCACCGGGACACCTCGGATTTCTCCCGGTACAGCTCCGGATCGAACATGGAGTGGGCGCGGAACCGGTATGTGCGCAGTTCCAGGAAGTGAGGGCCGCCGCCGGAGCGGACAGCGTCCACCGCGCGGCGGGCGGCTTCCTCGACAGCGAACACGTCCATGCCGTCCACCGCCCAGGCGGAGATCTCATACCCGGCGGCCTTGAGGGCGATGTCCGTCTGCGACTCGGAGCGGCCCAGCGCGGTGCCCATGGCGTACAGGTTGTTTTCGCAGCAGAACAGCACCGGCAGCTGCCACAGCGCGGCCAGGTTCATGCTTTCGTGGAACTCGCCTTCGGCCACGGCCCCTTCGCCGAAGAAGCAGACGGTCACCCGCTGGCGTCCGGCCATCCGGTCCGCGAGCGCCAGGCCGACGGCGAGCGGCAGCCCGCCTGCCACGATGGCGTTTCCGCCGTAGAAGCGGGTGGCGGCGTCGAAGAGATGCATGGAGCCGCCGCGGCCGCGGCAGCAGCCCTCGGCGTGACCGTACATTTCGGCGAGGATGGCCCCTGCCGAGACGCCGCGCAGGAGGGCATGGCCGTGTTCACGGTAGGTGGCCACCACCGCGTCCTCCGGCGCCAGGGTTTCCATCACCCCGGCAGCCACGGCCTCCTCGCCGATGTAGACATGCAGGAAACCGCGGATCTTGGCGGCGCTGTACAGCTCGATGCATTTTTCCTCGAGCCGGCGCACCCGCAGCATCTGCCGCAGGAGGTGCAGGGCGTGCTCCGGGTCCGGGACCGTCTGGCCCCTCAGGGTGCTCATGGCCGGTCCATCAGTGTCACGGCGGGTCCTGCCGGGGATTCCAGCGTTGAGGTGTCGCCTTCGGGCAGCCCCAGTTCACGCGATTTCAGGAGCCGCCGCAGGATCTTGCCGCTGCGTGTCTTGGGCAGGGTGGTGGTGAAGTCCAGCAGGCGGGGCGCCACGGCGGCGCCCAGCCGTTTGCGCGCGAACCCGATGATGTCCAGTTGCAGCTGCTCGGTGGGCTCGTTCCCGGGCTTGAGTTCCACGAACGCTTTGACCAGCTCGCCGGCCACGGGGTCCGGCACCCCGATCACGCCGGCTTCGGCCACTGCAGGATGCTCCATCAGGCAGCTCTCCACTTCGAAGGGGCCGATCAGGTGGCCGGAGGACTTGATCACGTCGTCGCCGCGGCCGACGAACCAGAAGTAGCCGTCGCCGTCGCGCTTTGCCAGGTCCCCGGTGAGGTACCAGCCGCCGGCGAAGCAGCGCCGGTAGCGCTCCTCCTCGTTGAGGTAGCCGCGGAACATGGACGGCCAGCCGGGGCGCAGCGCCAGCTCGCCCATGGTGTCAGGCCCGGTGACCAGGACGGCCTGGCCGTCCCTGATGACGGGTTTGCCGTCGGCGTCGCGGGCCACCAGGGCCGCCTCGATCCCGGGCAGCGGCCGGCCCATGGAGCCGGGGCGGATATCCATGGCGGGATAGTTGGCGATCATGATGCCGCCGGTCTCGGTCTGCCACCAGTTGTCGTGCACCGGCAGGCCCAGGACGTCCCGGCCCCACACCACCGCTTCCGGGTTCAGCGGCTCCCCCACGCTGGCGATGAAGCGCAGCGCCGACAGGTCATGGCCGGCGGCTCTTTCCGCGCCGGCCTTCATGAGCATCCGCAGGGCCGTGGGGGCCGTGTACCAGACCGTGACATGCTGCTCCGCGAGGATGCGGTACCAGCGGTCGGCGTCCAACTCCTCCTCATCCACGATGGCGGTGACCCCGTGCACCAGCGGGGCGATGATGCCGTAGGACGTGCCGGTGACCCACCCGGGGTCGGCGGTACACCAGTAAATGTCGTCAGGGTGCAGGTCCAGGGCCAAGCGGCCCGTGGTGTAGTGGGCGGTGACGGCGTCATGGACGTGGATGGCGCCCTTGGGTGTGCCCGTGGTGCCGCTGGTGAAGTGCAGCAGGGCCATGTCCCCGGGTTGGGTATCGGCGATCTCCCCGCTGGGGTCCGCCTGGGCCAGGAGTTCGGCCAGGTCAAGGGTTTCCGGCTCGGGGCGGCCGTCCGCGTCCACCAGCAGGATGTGGCGGAGTCCGGGAAGGGAGTCACGTACCGGCGCCACCTTTTTGCGGTAGAGCGCCTTGGTGGTCACCAGCACCCGGCCGTCCCCGAGGTGCAGCCGCTGCCGTACCGGTTCGGGGCCGAAGGCGGAGAACAGCGGGCAGAAGACGCTGCCGTTCTTGAAAGTGCCCAGGACGGCTGCGTACAGTTCCGGGCTGCGGCCCAGGAGTGAGAAGACCCGCTCGCCGCGCCCCACCCCAAGACCCTTGAGCATGGCTGCGAACCTGCCGCTCCGGCCGGCAAGGTCGGCATAGCTCAGGGACCGGGTGCCGCCGTCGGCCCCCACGAAGCGCAGGGCTTCCTTGCCGCCCCGGCCTTCCGCCACATGCCGGTCCACGGCCTCATAGGCGATGTTCAGTCCCCGGCCGCCGGGCAGCCCTGCCAGCGCCTGCCGCGCCTGGTCCCAGCTGAAGCCGCGCCGGGCGGCGTCGTAATCAGGCATGTTCGGCTGGACCGGGAAGGCGGCCACATTCTTGCTGATGGCCGGCCAGCGCGTGGACCCCTCCACTCGGGCGCCCGTGTTTGCCGGGTTCATTCCCTGGCCTCCGGCCTGGACCGTCCCACCGGGGATGGCAGGAGGTACTGCCGGAACCAGTCAGCGGCCAGGCTCGCCGCCATGGCCAGGGTGCCGGGTTCCTCGAAGAGGTGGGTGGCACCGGGGATGATCTCCAGCCGGGTGGGGGCCTGCATGGCTGCCATGGCCTGGCGGTTCAGGGCCAGCACCTGGTCGTCGGCGCCCCCGACAATCAAGAGCGTTGGGGCCTTCACGGCGGCGAGCCGCGGCCCGGCCAGGTCCGGCCGGCCGCCGCGGGAGACGACGGCGGCCACCTCGGCACCGGGCTCGGCTGCGGCCCACAGCGCGGCGCCGGCTCCGGTGCTGGCACCGAAGTAGCCGATCCGGCCGGCGGACCCGTCATGCCGCGCTTCGAGCCAGTGGGTCGCGGAGGAAAGCCGCTGCGCCAACAGGCCGATATCAAACACGTTGGCCCGGTTGACCTCCTCTTCGGGCGTGAGCAGGTCAAGGAGCAGCGTGCCCAGGCCCGCCCCGTGCAGGACCGAGGCCACAAAGCGGTTGCGGGGGCTGTGCCGGCTGCTGCCGCTGCCGTGCGCGAAAAGGACGGTACCGTCGCACCTTGCCGGCAGGTACAGGCTGCCACGCAGGACAACAGCGCCCGCCGGGATGTCGACGTCGTCTGCCAGGCTGCCGTTGAGGCTTTCCTCGCCGCGGTGGTGCGGTGGGGGCACGGCGGCATCCAGCAGCTGCACCACCTCGCTATCGTCCGTGGGCGAGAAGTCGTGGTAGTAGTAGCCCACGGCCTTGAAGTCCTGGGGCGAGAGCAGGCACACGACGTCGTCCGGTTCCTTGAGTTCCACGATGGCGCGCGCGGGAGCAACAGGAACGGCAAGGATCACTTTGGCCGCCCCGAGCTGCCGGGCCACCTGGCAGGCAACCCTGGCGGTGGACCCGGTGGCGATGCCGTCGTCCACGATCACCACGGTGCGTCCGGCGAGGTCAAGCCGCCGGCGCCCCTGGCGGAACCGCTCCACCCTGCTTTCCAGCAGTGCCCGCTCCTGCCGTTCCACCTGTTCCAGGTCCTCCTGGGAAATCCGGGCCATGGAGATGGTGCGCGGATCCAGGACCCGGACGCCGCCTTCCCCGATGGCTCCCATTGCCACCTCGGGCTGGAACGGGACGCCCAGTTTCCGCACCACGATCACATCCAGTGGCGCCCCTAGGGCCTTGGCCACCTCGAATGCCACGGGGACGCCGCCGCGGGGCAGGCCCAGCACCACAATGTCCCGGCCGCGCAGGCCGGCAAGCCGCTTGCCCAGCCGCCGCCCGGCGTCGGACCTGTCATGAAAGGCAGCCATCACCGTCACCCGCCGGCGATGGTCTGGTCCGGGAAGAGTGCCGCCATGGCCTCCAGTGCTGCACGTGCGGCCGGACGGTCGTCAGCTTCAACAAGCACGGTTCCGAACCCTGCTTCATGGTGCAGCACCTCGGTCATGGCGGATACCTCCGCTAGTGCGACATGCGGAGGTTGTGATGGGCATCCGTGCTGGGCTTAATGGCCACGGCGGTGACCACCAGCGCAACTGCGCCCGCAATCCAGGATGTCCATGCAGCGCCGGTGGCGCCGGTGTAGGAGCCGATCCACGGGGAGAGGATCAGCAGGGCGGCAAGGGCAGCCTGGACGTATTCCATGGCCGGTGTTCCGGGCATGGCCAGGTTGATGACGCCGCTGATGATCAGGAGTCCGCCGAAGAGGAGCATGAAGGTGGTGGACATATTCTGCTGCCGTGTCCACAGGACCGCGATGGCGGTGAAGAGACCGGCGGCAACCGTTACGTAGTCCTGCCACCGATACCACTTTTTCACTTGGGTTTTCCTTTCGGTTCCGGGCAGGCAGCCTTGCGCTTTCCGTCCCGGGAGGGCGTTCACCGCCCGCAATCCCAGTCAACGCTTCCGGCACACCACCTTCTAGGGCAGAAAGACCTAGGCGGGCATTGCGCTTCAGGTACTCAGTGTTACTATGTAGTGGTAGTCAGCATTACTGAGTAGTCAAGGAGCCCCCGATGGGCAAGCAAATGACCGAAATGCTCAAGGGCACGCTGGAGGGCATCGTCCTCGCCATCCTCGCCGCGCAGCCGGCATACGGTTACGAAATTACGGCCCGGCTGCGGGAGCAGGGCTTTACTGACATCGCTGAGGGAACTGTGTACGCGCTGCTGGTCCGCATCGAACAACGCGGCCTCGTGGACGTGGCAAAGGTTCCCTCCGAGAAAGGGCCGCCGCGCAAGGTCTACACGCTGAACGCCGCGGGAAGCAGCTACCTTGCGGAGTTCTGGAACACCTGGAGCTTCCTCGCCGAACGCATCGGGCACCTGCACCGCAACCAACAACAGGAAAAAGGAGAATGACCATGGCCCAGGGATGGCTCGAAAAAGTCACCGGTTCCTTCGACGACAAGAAACGCTGGCGCGTCTACAAGGCCCGCAAGGAACAGCTGCCGGGCAGCTACCGGACCACCATCGATGCACTGGAACGGTACTTCACCTACGCCGCCGCCATCGTCAAGGGCGATGTCCTCATGCAAATGCTCGAGGACCTCGCCGACCTGATCGAAGGGGCCGCCGCGGACGGCACCCCCATCCGCGACATCGTGGGAGAGGACCCCGTGGAGTTCGCCGAAACCTTCATCCGCAACTATTCAGACGGCCAATGGATCAACAAGGAGCGCCAGCGCCTGGCGGAGGCCATCAACCAGGCTGCCGCTGACGGCGCCTGACTGTCCACAAAGAAGAAAGGACCGGTCATGACCACTGACCAGGCCCTGCAGCCCGCCATCCGGGTGCGGGGCATCGAAAAGTCGTTCAAGGACCTGCACGTGCTGCGGGGCGTCGACTTTGAGGTACCGCGGGGAGGCATCTTCGCGCTCCTCGGCTCCAATGGCGCCGGCAAGACCACGCTGGTGCGCATCCTGTCCAGCCTCCTGAAGGCGGACGCGGGAACCGCCACAGTCAACGGGTACGACGTCGGCGCGGAGCCGGCAGGGGTGCGCGGCTCCATCAGCCTCACGGGCCAGTTCGCCGCGGTGGACGACGTTCTGACGGGCCGGGAAAACCTGGTGCTGGTGGCCAGGCTGCGGCACCTTCGCAACCACGCAGAGATCGCTGACGGGCTCCTGGACTCGTTTTCACTGACCGAAGCCGGGAACCGCAGGGCATCCACCTATTCAGGGGGCATGCGGCGGCGGCTGGACATCGCCATGAGCCTGATCGGCAACCCGCCGGTCATCTTCCTCGATGAGCCCACCACGGGATTGGATCCGCAGGCCCGCCTCGAAGTGTGGCACACCGTGCGCCGGCTGGCCGCCCAGGGGACCACCGTGCTGCTCACCACGCAGTACCTTGACGAAGCCGAACACCTGGCCGACCGGATCGCCATCCTGCATCAGGGCACCATCATCCAGAATGGAACCCTTCCCGAACTCAAGCGGCTCCTTCCCGCCGCCACCGTTGAATACGTCGAGAAACAGCCCTCACTCGAGGACGTCTTCCTCGCCCTCGTCGGAAAGGACAGCTGATGACCTCCCATCTCTTCAGCGATACCCGGGTCCTGACCGGCCGCTCGCTCCGGCACATCCTCCGCAGCCCGGACACCCTCATCACCACGGCAGTGACGCCGGTGGCCATGATGCTGCTGTTCGTTTACGTCTTCGGCGGGGCAATCAACACCGGCTCGGGCGGGCCGTACGTCAACTACCTGCTGCCCGGCATCCTGCTGATCACCATTTCGTCCGGAGTCGCCTACACCGCCTACCGGTTGTTCCTGGACCTGCAGGGCGGCATTTTCGAACGGTTCATGTCCATGCCGGTGGCCAGGCCCAGCGTTCTGTGGGCCCACGTGCTCACGTCCCTGGCCGCCAACTTCAGCGCACTGGCCATCGTGGTGGGCGTGGCCCTGCTGATGGGATTCCGAACCGGCGCCTCCGTGGCCGCCTGGCTCGCCGTCGTCGGAATCCTCCTCCTCTTCACCCTGGCCCTGACGTGGATTGCCGTTATCGCCGGGCTGCTGGCCAGGACCGTGGACGGGGCCAGCGGCTTCAGCTACCCGCTGATCTTCCTGCCGTTCATCAGCTCCGCGTTCGTTCCCACCAACTCCATGCCCGGCCCGGTGGCCTGGTTCGCCGAAAACCAGCCGGTAACCTCCATTGTCGATACCATCCGCGCCCTGTTCGCGCAGGAAGCGGTGGGTGCCGGCATCTGGACGGCCCTCGCCTGGCTTGCCGGCATCCTCGTGCTGGCTGTCGCCGCGGCCGCCGGTGTTTACCGCCAAAAGGTCAGCTGACCGCTGGACTCCGGGGTCAGCAACCCAATTCACGGTTAATTCACAGCGATTGCCCCTGCACAACGCAGCCCCGGTGTGCAAGAGTGGCGGCAGTGCTGGGGAGCCACACCTGCCCGGCCCGGCTGCTGCAAAGGCGGCCGGGCAGGGCAACAGCTGCGACCAAAAGAGGCCGGACATGGAACACCGTTCAGCTCCCCGGATGAAGGCCCGCCGATGGCCGGCTCCCGCCCTGCTCCTGGTGGCGCCCCTGCTGGTATCCGTCCTGGCGGGTTGCCAGCCGGCCACCCCTGCGCCGGCTCCGTCGCAGTTCCGCAGCATCCAGCCGGTCCCGCCAAGCCGGTCGGGCAGCCCTGGGCACGTGTTCGTCATCAACCTCGAAAACAAGGGCTACGACGTGGTGTGGGGCGTCGGCTCCCCCGCCCCCTATCTGTCGGAAACCCTCCGGGAGCAGGGCGTGCTGCTGCAGAACTACTACGGCATAGGCCACCACTCGCTGCCCAACTACCTGGCTCAGATTTCCGGCCAGCCGCCCAACAAGAGCACGAGGGAGGACTGCGGCACCTACACCGCGTTCAGGACCACCGGCACCGGCCCGGACGGCACGCTCCAGGGCAACGGCTGCGTCTACCCGAAGGACACCCAGACCGTGGCCGGCCAGCTCACCACCCAGGGCAAAACGTGGAAGGGCTACATGGAGGACATGCAGCAGCCCTGTGAGCACCCGGCCCTCGGGGAAGCCGACGACCACATCCGGGCCACCCCGGATGAGGAGTACTCCACGCACCACAATCCCTTTGTCTACTTCCGCTCCGTCATCTCCTCCGGGGACTGCGCCAGGAACGTGGTCAACCTGTCCCACCTTGCGGATGACCTGAAGTCCGTGGCCACCACTCCGGACCTGGCCTACATCACGCCCAATCTGTGCCACGACGGGCATGATGCCAGCTGCGCCGACGGCAGCCCGGGAGGCCTGGCGGCGGCTGACGGGTGGCTTAAGGACCAGGTGCCCGCCATCCTGTCGTCCCCGGCGTACAAGCAGGACGGCATGCTGGTGATCACCTTCGACGAGACTGACGGGGACACGGGCGGCCCGCCGGCGGGAGAGGCGGGAAGCCCGGCCGGGGGTGCCGCCGGGGGCAAGGTGGGCGCCCTGGTCCTGTCCCCGTTCAGCGCAGCGGGCGGATCGTCGGAGCAGCCCTACAACCACTACAGCCTGCTGGCCACCATCGAGGACCTCTTCCACCTCCCGCGGCTGGGAATGGCGGCGGACCCCGGGGTGAAGGCCTTCGGCGGCGACGTCTTCCAGCGGGCCTCCTAAGGTGGGCTTTCCAGCGAAAGGACGACGGCGGACTGCCCTGGCTGCTGCCGTGACGGTGGCGGTTTTGGTGGTGCTCGCCGTCGTACTTTCCACCACGCTGCGTCCAGGCCCACCCGCCGCAAACGGAACTGAAACGGGGATCGCCAAGATCAAGCACGTGGTGATCATTACCCAGGAGAACAGGTCCTTCGACAGCTACTTCGGCACCTACCCGGGTGCCGACGGGATTCCCATGAAGGACGGCAAGCCGGCCGCCTGCCTCCCGGACCCGGCACGGGGCGGCTGCGTGGCGCCGTTCTACGATTCGTCGGACAGCAACGACGGCGGCCCGCACAGCCCGGCGGACGCGGCGGCGGACATCAACAACGGTGCCATGGACGGGTTCGTGGCCCAGGCGGAAAAGGACATCGCCCACTGTGAGCCGGAGGCCACTGACTGCAGGTACAAGTCCAGGAAAACCGACGTGATGGGCTACCACGACCGGAAGCAGCTGCCCACCTACTGGGCCTACGCGGACAACTTCGTGCTGCAGGACCACATGTTCACCTCCGCCGCAGCCGGAAGCCTGCAGGCCCACCTCTATATGGTCTCGGAATGGTCGGCCAAGTGCACCAAGGCCGGGGACCCGGCGTCGTGCGTGGACGCGCTCGAGGGCCTGGACAATGAACCGGAGAAGGAAGCTTTCGATGACAGCCTGATCGGCAAGTGCCAGGAAAGCCAGGACGTGCAGCCCTGCCGCGAGGCGCTGGAAGCAGCGGGCGCAGACCCCGGCCTTGCCGGCCAGGCCCGGCAATTGGCCACGGCCAGCTGCAAACGCACCGATTCCTATCCCACCTGCAAGGCCGCAGTGGACGTGGCGGACCTTCCGGCCGCCCTGAAGGAGAAGCTGGCGGGAGCAGCCAAGAACCTGAAACAGCCGAGCTACGCCTGGACCGACCTGACCTACCTGCTCCACAAACACTCGGTGCCATGGGCGTACTACGTGTTCAGCGGCACCGAGCCGGACTGCCGGAACGATGCCGCCACCTGCGATCCCATTGAGCAGGACGCCGAGACGCCGGGCCGCTGGAACCCGCTTCCGTACTTCGACACGGTCAAGGAGAACGGCCAGCAGGGCAACATCAAATCATTGAGTGGTTTCTACGAGGATGCCCGGCAGGGCAGGCTTCCCGCGGTCAGCTGGGTGGCGCCAAGCGATGAGGTCAGCGAACACCCGCCGGCCAAAGTCAGCACCGGACAGCAGTATGTTGCCGGGCTGGTCAACGCCGTCATGAGCGGCCCGGACTGGGACAGCACCGCCATCTTCCTGAACTGGGACGACTGGGGCGGGTTCTACGACCATGTCCAGCCGCCTGTGGTGGACAACGCCGGGTTTGGCCTGCGCGTGCCGGCCCTGGTGATCAGCCCCTACGCCAAAAGGGGCTACATCGACCACCAGGTCCTCAGCCAGGACGCCTACTTCAAGTTCATCGAGGATGACTTCCTGGGCGGCGAACGCATCGACCCCGCCACCGACGGCCGGCCGGACAACCGCCCCGGGGTCCGCGAGAACAATCCGCAGCTGGGGGATCTGGCCAATTCTTTCGACTTCAACCAGGCTCCGCTGCCGCCGTTGATCCTGCCCGACGCGACCACGTACTGACGCCCGCCGCGCCCGGCTTCAGGACACAGTGCAGTCCGCAGCGTCACGGACCACGCTCTCCAGGTCCCCCGTCCGGTGCAGCACCTCGATCTGCCGCACTGCACCGGTGCCGCCGGCGAGCACCCTGTCCACCAGGTCCTCCACCCGCTGCAGGTCATCCATGTCCTCCAGCGCCCCGCGGATATGGTTCAGCAGGGAATTTACGACGGCGAGCGCGGGCGCCGGTCGGTGCGTTTGGGGATCGAGCAACTCGCCCCGCAGGCCCCAGCGGCCGGCTTTCCAGCCGGCCAGCCGGAGCAGCGCGGACGGCACCGCCACCGGCGGCGTCCCCTCCCGCCATTCGCGTGCCGCCGTTTCCACCAGGCCCCGGGCGATGCCCGCCAGCAGCACGGTGTTCTCCGGACGCAGGCACACGTCGGCCACCCGGATCTCCACCGTGGGGTAGTGCCGGGAGAGGCGGGCATCAAAGTAGATCATGCCCTCGTCCAGGGCGACGCCGGTGCTCACCATGTCGTGCACCAGCTGGTGGTAGGCATCCGGGGTGCCCAGGATCTCCAGCGGCCCGGCGGAGGGCCAGCGGTTCCACACCTGCGAGCGGTAGCTGGCATAACCGCTGTCCCTGCCGTGCCAGAACGGCGAGTTGGCGCTGAGCGCGATCAGCACCGGCAGCCAGATGCGGATCCGGTCCAGCACAGCCACCGCTTCCTCCGACGACTCCACCGAGACATGGATGTGGCAGCCGCAGGTGAGCTGTTCCCTTGCCGTCAGCCCGTACTCCTCCGTCATGGCCTTGAACCGGCGGAGCTGCACGGGATGGGGATCGGCCGGGAGCGGTGAGGTACCCAGGGCGGCCACCCTGACCCCGACGTCCTCTGCCGCCTGGTGGGCGACGGCCCGTCCCGCCACGATGTCCCGCTCAAGCGTCGCCAAAGTAGCGTGCGGCGGGGTGACCACCTCGATCATTTCCTGCTGGAACTCGGCGGTGAGGACGGGCCCGGCCCCGGCCACCAGAGGGCGGACGTACAGGTTCAGGAGCTCTCCTGCCATGGGCACGGCTTCGCCGTTTGCGGCGTCCACCAGGAGCAGCTCCTCCTCAATGCCGAACGTTCGCTTACCCGCGCCGGCGCCGCCGGTGCCGTCATTGCCGTAGGTGTCCATCGTCGTCGCCCTTCTCCCATTGCATGGTTGCAAGTTCGTCCCAGAAGCAAGCCAGCGTCAGGGCCCCGTCCATCAGCACGTCCAGGCTGGCGCTCTCGTCGCTGTCGTGCCAGTGGTCCTCCACCAGGCCGGTGCCAAAGAAGAGTACGGGCGCCGAGAGGCTGCGTCCCAGCAGCTCGGCGGGACCGCCGCCGGCGTTGCCCATCCGCCCAGCCCGTTCGGCGTTAAAACCACGCGCCATGGCCTTTTCCAGGGCGGCGACGGCTGGATGGTCAGGCGTCAGGTAGGGTTCCTGCGCCGTTTCCAGGTCCGGGACCAGGCTGAACCCGTAGGCGTCGCCGATGGTGCCGGCCACCCACTCCTGCAGCTGCTCGGCGATTTTTTCCAGGCGCTGGCCGGGAACTGTCCGGAAGCTGAGGTCCGCCGAGGCAACAGCGGGTACGGCGGCGCGGGACACGCCCAGCGCGTCGCCGGCAATGATGGAGGTGACCTCGACGGCGGGGCGCAGCCACAGCCGTTCCAGCACGGTGTATCCCTTCTCGCCGGTGATGGCGCCGGTTTCGGAGCGGGCCAGCCAGTCCTCTTCGCTGAAGGGCAGGTCCGCCAGCGCGTTCCGGAGGCCGGCCGGGTCCGGCGCCGCGTCGTCGTAAAAGCCGGGAACTGCCACCCGGCCGTCCTGGTCGTGGAGGAGCCCCAGCAGCCGGCCGAGCTCAAAGGCGGGGTTGGGTGCGTTACCGGACACGGCGCCGCTGTGCACGTCCCGCCCGGGCCCGTACACCTCCAGGTGCACGCTGAGCATGCCGCGCAGGCTGACACAGACGGCCGGGTGCCGGGCGTGCCAGAGGAGGGTGTCGGAAAAGAGGACCAGGTCTGCGGCGAACCGTTCGGCGTTGTCCGCCAGCAGCTTGGCCAGATGCGGTGAGCCGCCTTCTTCCTCCCCTTCAATGAGGAACTTCAGGTTGATCTTCGGCGTGCCCGTCTCCTGCAGGTGGGCCCGGAGCCCCTCAAAATGCGCCAGGATCTGGCCCTTGGCGTCGGAGCTTCCCCGGCCGTACAGCCGGCCTTCGCGGAGTACCGGTTCAAAAGGCGCCGTCATGGCCCAGTTCTCCGGCTTCACCTCGCGGACGTCATGGTGGCTGTAGACCAGGACCGTTGGCGCTCCGGCGTCATTGCACCACTCCGCGTACACGGCGTGGGACTCTCCCGTGGGCAGCACCTCCACCACGGGGAAGCCCACTTCACGGAATTCGCCGGCGAGCCAGTTGGCGGAACGGAGCAGGTCCTGGGAGTGTTCGGGCACTCCCAGGATGCCCGGGACGCGCACCCACTCCGCCAGCCGCCGCTCCAATTCCGCCTCACGTGACCGGACGCCTGCACGCAGGCGCCCGACGTCGTCGTGCTCTTCGCCCTCCATATCCGCGCGCCCTGCCTAACCGTCCCGCTAGCGCGGTTGTGCAGGATTGGTAGGAACGCCCTGGGACGGCGGGTTGACGGGAGGTCCGGGCACGCTGGCAGGCTGCTGCGGGCCCTGGCCGCCGGACACCTCGGGCGTGGGCGGGGTCTGGGAGCCGCTTGGCTCCGCCCCGTTCTGCAAGGCCTGAAGGCGGTGCTCCAGGACCTGCAGGACGGGCAGCCGGTTCCCGTGTGCCTTCTCGTAGCTGATCAGCTGTTGCACGTCCGATTCGGTCAGGCCCGTGATCCGCGTGGGCAGGGTAGCCACCGGCAAATGGTCGTAATCCGGAAGGGGCAGGTCGCTGTGGCGGGGAGCGTTGTTGTCCTGCGATGGGTTGTTCATGGGTCCTCCCTTTGTCCTTTGGGGTCCTTCTTGGAACTTAGTAAGTACGCTTACTTGTTTTACGGTACCCAAAGGTTTGGCGTTGGTACAGAGCTCCCAGGCCCTGCTGTACATCCCCCGACTGCTCAGGTAAATTCGAACTTGTGACGGGAATCATGCCCCGTCCTCCCCCGGCCCCCTGCACAGGCCGGCGTGGAGTAGCTGCTGTAGTGCAACGGCGGCGCAGGATGCAGAAGCGAAAGAGCCTTTAACATGGCATTGTCGCAATTCCAGCAGTTCCTTGACGAAGCCACGCACCCGGACCCCTTCGATGAATTTCCCTTGGGTCCCGACTGCCTCTACGGCCTGTACGTGAGCTGGGCGGCCCTGCACGGCCGGGCGCCAAAATCCGATCAGGCCTTCCGGGCAGGCATGCTGCGCTGCGGCGTGGACGTCCGGAACAGCCACCTGCGGATGACGGGTCCTGCCGCCGCTGATTACATCCTCTACAGCTACCCGGCGGTGGCCTGATGTCCACCCAGTTGGATGTGCTGTATGCCAACGGGCACTATATGCACTGCGGAGAACCGATGGGCGCTGCCGGCGCGGAGATGCGCACCATCCACGGCAGTTACGTGAGCCAGCGGCTGCCCGAGGCCCTGGGCGTGTACCTGGCAACCAGTGTGCTGCGCTGCGCCTGCGGGTTCCAGATGGAAATTCCAGATCATGATGACCCGGTGCCGGGATGACGCAGCTGCCGCTGGACGATCTGACCGCGGCCGTGGCCCGCATCCGCGGGCTCCTGCTGACGGAGGAGAAGGTGGACCGCGCGGTGGCACTCCTGGCCCAGGCCATCAAGGAGTCGCTGCCTGGCAGTCCCGGTGCCGGAGTGTCCTTGATGGATGCCGCGGGCAAGCGCACGAGCAGCGCCGCTACCGATTCACTGGTGGAGAAGCTCGACGCTGCCCAGTACGAGCTCGGCGAGGGCCCCTGCCTTACGGCATGGGCGACTGGCACAGTGGTCATCATCGAGGACCTCCAAACGGATACCCGCTGGCCGCGCTGGCAATCCGCAGTGGCGTCACTCCCGGTCCGGTCGGTGGTGAGTGCGCCGCTGGTGGTTGGCAAGGAAGCGCTGGGTGCCTTCAAGATCTATTCGGCGCTGCCGGGCCAATACGACGAGTCAACCGGACGGGCCCTGTCCCTTTTTGCAGAAACGGCAGCCACCCTGCTGGCCCACATCCAAGGGACGGAAGCCCCGCTGCGGATGGCGGAAAGCCTCAAGGCCAGCCTGGCCAGCCGGGACACCGTCAACCGTGCCTGCGGGATGTTGATGGAACGGCAGGGCATCAGCCATGAGCGCGCCCTGCAGCAATTGATCCAAAACGCGCGGGTGTCAGGTGCCACCTTGGTTGAGGTCAGTGAGCAACTGGCCACCAGGGTGCCGCCCGCGGGGTCATAGGGGGCAGCGATGGGTTTTGATCCGCATGAACCGGAGCAGCGTGGGCAGCTTAGGGACGCCCTGACCGCCGCTGACATCACGGTGGGAGAACTCTGGCTGCGCTACTTCAGCATGACCGGTTCCGCCGGCGAGTATGAGGTCCAGGCCTACCTGCAGGGCCTCATCTCCCTGCCCGTCATCCAGCGTGACCTGCTGGCCCTGGCATGCAACGAAATCATCGCAGAGAAGCCGCCGCTGCACGCACCGTGTGCCGACCAGATGAAAGGCATGGGACCCATCGGCCCGAGCTGACGTCAGGCAAAGTTGTTCCAACCTCTGCGACCGCCCGTCTGTTAGGGGATGCAAACCTTCGTGGCACCGTGATCCGTACGGTGCTTTACTGCCAGCATGTCTGAAACCCTCAAGCTGAGCCACAACGAACCGCACGACAGCAGCGTGGCAGCCCGGCTGAACTGGCTGCGGGCCGGCGTCCTCGGCGCGAACGACGGCATCGTCTCCGTGGCGGCCACAGTGGTGGGCGTGGCCGGCGTGACCAATGACCTGGCCCCCATCCTGGTGGCAGGCACCGCCGCCGTGGTGGGCGGGGCGGTGTCCATGGCCCTGGGCGAATACGTTTCCGTCAGCAGCCAGAGTGACAGCCAACGGGCCCTGATCGAAAAGGAACGCCAGGAACTCAGGGACGATCCCGACGGCGAACTGGCAGAACTCGCCCACATCTACCAGGCCAAGGGACTTAGCGAAGCCACGGCCCGGACAGTTGCCGAGGAACTGACGGCAAAGGATGCCCTGAAGGCCCACCTCTCCGCCGAACTGAACATTGACGAAGAGGAACTGGTCAGCCCCTGGCACGCAGCCTTCGCCTCCGCCATCGCCTTTACCGTCGGCGCCGTGCTGCCCATGCTGGCCATCATCTTCCCGCCCGAAGAGGCACGGATCCCGGTCACGTTTGTTGCCGTCATTTTGGCGCTCGCACTGACCGGCACCATCAGCGCCAAAATCGGCGGGAGCTCCAAGCGCAAGGCCACCATCCGGCTGGTGGTGGGCGGGGCGCTGGCCATGGCCTTCACGTTCGCGGTGGGAAGCCTGCTGGGCACCACCGGCATCGCCTAGTCTTTTCCCACAGACACCCGCTACCGATCAGGAGTTCCACGTGCTGGAGATTGCCGGCCTTCCGGCCCATATTCTGCTGATTCACGGCGTGGTGGTCCTGGCCCCGCTGGCCGGGGTTGCAGCAGTGGTGTTCGCGCTGCTGCGGCGGAGCAGGCGGTACCTGGCCTGGCCGCTGGGAGTCCTGGCACTGCTGCTGGTCCCGCTGTCCGTGATCACCGCCGAAGCGGGGGAACAGCTGGAGAAGGCCAAGGGGGTGTCCCGGCTCATTGAGGATCACGGCCACCAGGGAAGTTTCCTCCGCTACGTCACCGTCTTGTTCCTGGTGGCCGTGGCCGCCCAGATCGTTGCCGCTTTCCCTTCGCTCCTGACGCGGCTGCCCGCCTTCCGGGGTCTTCGCGGGCTCCTGGGATCCCGCTGGCTGCTCCCTGCCACGTCGGCGCTGGGCATCCTGGCCGGACTGTTCCTGGTGTACCAAAGCATCCTGACCGGCCACTCCGGGGCAGTGTCCGTCTGGGCCGGGACGCGCTAGCCGCGCGTCTGCCCTCAGCCCCGCGGCCTCGACCGTGAAGCAGGCTCCGGAAGAGGTACGACGGCGTAGCGCCGGTTCGCGAGTACCGGCACCCGCCTGCGCACCTGCTCCAGCCGTTCCCGGCTGAGCCGGGCCACGATCAGGCCCGGTTCCTCACCCGCGTTGGCCACCACCACCCCGGCCGGATCCACGGCCACCGAAAAGCCGGTGGCGAGGGGGCCGCACTGGTTGGCCGCCAGGACGTAGGCCGTGTTCTCGATGGCCCGCGCCCTGGCCAGCGTGGACCAGTGGTCCTCCTTGCCCGGTCCGCGGATCCACATGGATGGCACCAGCAGGATGTCCGCTCCGGCGTCGACGGCTGCCCGGGCGCTCTCCGGAAAACGCAGGTCGTAGCAGGTGAAGGCACCAAACCGGAACCCGCCAAGGCTGAACACCAGGGGTTCCTCGGCACTGCCCGCCGAGATGCCATCGCTTTCCCGGTACCCAAACGCATCGTAGAGGTGGACCTTCCGGTAGCAGCCCAGGATGTTCCCTTGGCTGTCCAGCGCCACCAGGGTGTTGTACGGCAGGCCGGTTTCCGTTCTCTCGTAGGTCCCCACCACCACCGCTATCGCGTGCTCCTTCGCAAAGCCGGCGATGCTGCGGATGAAGGGACCATCCAGGTCCTCCGCAACGGCCGCAATGGCGGTGGCCGGTTCGCTGGTGCCGTACAGGCTGGACTCGGGGAGGACCACCAGGTCCGCCCCCGCGGCCGCAGCCTCCGCAATCAGCCGCCCTGCCGCCGTCGTATTTTTGGCTTTGTCCGTGCCGGCCCGGAACTGCCCTGCCGCTATGGTCATGCTCTCCGAATCCATGGCTGTCCTTCCACGCGGAGGGGTGCCCGGCGGCAGTTTGCCGGCCGCTGCACAACCCCTTCCCATCAGCATCCTCCGCGCGTAGGGTAAGGCACACAACCCGCTGGTCCCCGGGCCAGTGGCGGGCTCATGCAGTTGGGCTTCTGGAGCATGCCGGAGGGACCATACGTGGGTAACAAGCCATCCAAAAACCACAGCATGCGGCGCCTGGCAGGGCTGGGCGCAGTCCTCGTGGTGCTGCCCGCACTGACTTCCTGCTCGGATCTGGTTTCCCGCGGCTTCCTGCCCGGAGCCCGCGACACCACCAACAACACGGCACTGATCACCGACCTGTGGGTCAATTCCTGGATCGCCGCCCTGGTAGTGGGCATCATCACCTGGGGATTGATGATCTGGGTCATCGTGGCCTACCGGCGCAGGAAGAACACTGTAGGGTTCCCCGCGCAACTGAGCTACAACCTTCCATTGGAAGTGTTCTACCTGGCCATTCCGCTGATCGTCATCGGCGTCCTGTTCGTCTTCACGGACCGGGAACAGCGGGCCATCGATGCACGCTATCCCGACCCGGACGTCGTGATTGACGTCTTCGGCAAGCAATGGTCCTGGGATTTCAACTACGTCAAGGAGCAGGTCCACGAGGACGCCGGACAACAGGCCCACCTGACCGGCGGCTATGGCGCCCCGGACCGGCTGCCCACGCTCTACCTTCCGGTGGGAAAGAAAGTGGAACTGCACCTGCAGTCCCGCGACGTGCAGCATTCCTTCTGGGTGGTGGACTTCCTCCAGAAACGCGACCTGTACCCGGGCCACGAACAGTACAACCCCTACATCAACATCACCCCCAACCGCATCGGCGAATACATGGGCAAGTGTGCCGAGCTCTGCGGCGAGTACCACTCCGAAATGCTCTTCAAGGTCCGGGTGGTAAGCCAGCAGGATTATGACAGCCACATCGCCGACCTGAAGGCCAAGGGCAACACCGGCAGCCTCGGCGAAGAATACGTCAGGCAGCCGCTCTCAGCCCCGTCACCGCAGGCCCCGGAAGCAGCAGAGTAAAGGAGGGCACCGACATGACCACCACAGGCCAGAGAATGGGCGGAACCGCGGCCACTGCGGCACCGGCAGTGGTCCGGCGCTCCAAAGGCACCATCGTCGTCAACTGGATCACTTCCACCGACCACAAGACCATCGGGTACATGTACCTGATCTCGTCCTTCGTGTTCTTCTGCGCAGGCGGGGTGATGGCCCTGCTGATCCGCGCCGAGCTGTTCGAACCCGGCATGCAGATCCTGCAGACCAAGGAACAGTACAACCAGCTGTTCACCATGCACGGCACCATCATGCTGCTGATGTTCGCCACGCCGCTGTTCGCCGGGTTCGCCAACGTCATCATGCCGCTGCAGATCGGCGCCCCTGACGTGGCGTTCCCCCGCCTGAACGCGCTGGCTTTCTGGTTCTTCCTGTTCGGCTCCACCATCGCGGTGTCCGGGTTCATCACCCCGCAGGGCGCCGCCTCGTTCGGCTGGTTCGCCTACGCGCCGCTGTCCAACACCACCTTCACCCCGGGCATCGGCGGTGACCTGTGGGTCTTCGGCCTGGCGCTGTCCGGCTTCGGCACCATCCTGGGCTCCGTCAACTTCATCACCACCATCATCTGCATGCGCGCCCCGGGGCTCACCATGTGGCGGATGCCCATCTTCACCTGGAACACGCTGGTCACGGCCATCCTGGTGCTGATGGCGTTCCCGCCGCTGGCTGCAGCCCTGTTCGCGCTCGGCGCGGACCGGAAGTTCGGTGCCCACATCTTCGATCCGGACAACGGCGGTGCCATCCTCTGGCAGCACCTGTTCTGGTTCTTCGGCCACCCCGAGGTGTACATCATTGCGCTGCCGTTCTTCGGCATCGTGTCCGAGGTCTTCCCGGTCTTCAGCCGCAAGCCCCTGTTCGGCTACAAGGGCATCGTGTACGCCACCATCGCCATTGCGGCCCTCTCGGTGACGGTATGGGCGCACCACATGTACGTGACGGGCGCAATATTCCTGCCGTTCTTCGCCTTCATGACCATGCTCATCGCGGTGCCCACCGGCGTGAAGTTCTTCAACTGGATCGGCACCATGTGGGGCGGTTCGCTGACCTTTGAGACGCCCATGCTCTGGAGCATGGGGTTCCTGGCCACGTTCCTCTTCGGCGGCCTCACCGGCATCATCCTGGCCTCCCCGCCCATGGACTTCCACGTCTCGGACACCTACTTCGTGGTGGCCCACTTCCACTACGTGGTGTTCGGCACCGTGGTGTTCGCCATGTTCGCCGGGTTCTACTTCTGGTGGCCCAAGTTCACCGGCACCATGCTTAATGAACGCCTGGGCAAGATCCACTTCTGGATGCTCTTCCTGGGCTTCCATGCCACGTTCCTGATCCAGCACTGGCTGGGCGTCCTGGGCATGCCCCGCCGGTACGCGGACTACATGCCGGAGGACAACTTCACCTTCATGAACCAGTTCTCCACCGTGGGTTCCTACCTCCTGGGAGCGTCGCTCATCCCGTTCTTCTGGAACGTCTACATCACGTGGCGGGCCGGCAAGAAAGTCACCGTGGACGATCCCTGGGGCTTCGGCGCATCACTGGAATGGGCCACATCCTGCCCGCCGCCCCGCCACAACTTCACGTCCCTGCCCCGGATCCGTTCCGAGCGGCCTGCCCTGGACCTGCACCACCCGGAGCTGAGTGTCCGGCTGCACCCGCCGGCGCACGGCCCCGCGGCTGATGTCCTGGGTGCCGCGGACATCGGTGAAGACGACGTCCGCGACCCCAACCCGAACAAGTAGGCCGCGCAGGCTGCTTTTGACGCGCAGCCCCGGAACGCCATCGGTGGGCCCTCCGCGGGCAAGGTTTAAGGAGTTACCAATTAGGTCACGCCATGTTTTCGTAATTGATGTGAACCTGGTCACTTAAAGCGCTTTCCGGCTTGGAGCTTAGGTTTGCCTACCCTACAGTTTCCTGACATAGGCACTGTTTTCCGGTGCCCCAGGACTTAGGTTCACGCAGACTTTTTCCCCACCGAAAGCAGCCTCAATGAAGATCCGCAACAGCGCGCTGGCCGGCATCGCACTCGCCGCCACCGCAGCTCTTGGCCTGACCGCCTGCGGCGGTGCCACCCCCGCCGGCAACGGTTCCTCCGCCGCGTCCGGCGGCGCCGGCTCGGGTGAGATCACGGTCTACAACGCGCAGCACGAGAGCCTCACCAAGGAATGGGTGGACGCCTTCACGGCCGAAACCGGCATCAAGGTGACCATGCGCCAGGGCTCGGACACGGAGCTGTCCAACCAGATCATCCAGGAAGGCCAGGCGTCCCCGGCGGACGTGTTCCTCACCGAAAACTCCCCCGCCATGACCCAGGTGGAGAACGCCGGCCTGTTCGCCGACGTCGACAAGGACACCCTGGCCCAGGTTCCCGCCGAGTTCGCTCCGTCCACCGGCAAGTGGACGGGCATCGCAGCCCGGTCCACGGTCCTGGTGTACAACAAGACCAAGGTCACCGAGGACCAGCTGCCCAAGTCCATGCTTGACCTGGCCAAGCCGGAGTGGAAGGGCAAGTGGGCCGCCTCCCCCACCGGCGCGGACTTCCAGGCCATTGTCTCCGCCCTGCTGGAACTGAAGGGCGAGGCCGCCACCGAGGAGTGGCTGAAGGGCATGAAGGAGAACTCCAAGGCGTACAAGGGCAACAGCACGGCCATGAAGGCCGTCAACGCCGGTGAAGTGGATGCGGCACTGATCTACCACTACTACTACTACGGCGACCAGGCCAAGACCGGCGAGAACTCCAGCAACGTCACCCCGTACTACTTCAAGAACCAGGACCCGGGCGCATTCCTGTCCGTCTCCGGCGGCGGGGTGCTGAAGTCCTCCAAGAACGCGGCCGCGGCACAGCAGTTCCTGAAGTTCATCACGGGCAAGAAGGGCCAGGAAGTCCTCAAGAACGGAACGTCCTTCGAGTACGCCATTGGCTCGGACGTCCCCGCCAACGACAAGCTGGTTCCCATCAAGGACCTGCAGGCTCCCAAGATTGACGCCGCCAAGCTCAACTCCGAAAAGGTCACCGATCTGATGACCCAGGCCGGACTCCTCTAATTCCGTGACCACCGATCTATCGGCTCCCGCCAGGCGGAGCACGACGACGGCGGGCAGGGGCAACAGCCCCCGCCCGCCTTTCGGCGTTTCCGCGGTGTCCGTCCTGGCTGTGCTGATCGCCCTCTTCTCCCTCGTCCCGCTGGGGTACGTGGCCTACATGACGGTGGCAACCGGGTGGGACACCGCCGTCGGGCTCATCCTGCGGCCCCGCGTGGGCGAGCTGCTGCTGAACACCCTGCTCCTGATGGCCGCCACCATCCCGCTGTGCCTGCTGCTTGGCGTGGCGGGGGCGTGGCTGGTGGAACGGACCAAACTCCGCGGCCACCGGGTCTGGGCCGTGCTGCTGGCTGCTCCGCTGGCCGTCCCGGCCTTCGTGAACAGCTACGCGTGGGTTACCGCCGTCCCGTCACTTGGCGGCCTGGGCTCGGGCATCCTGATCTCCACCCTGTCCTATTTCCCGCTGGTGTACATCCCCGCCGCCGCCACCCTGAGCCGGCTGGACCCGGCCATTGAGCAGTCCGCCGCGGCCCTGGGGCTCGGCGCCTGGCGCACGTTCTTCCGCGTGGTCTTCCCCCAACTCCGGATCGCCATGACCGGCGGGGCGCTGCTGGTGGGGCTGCACCTGCTGGCCGAATACGGCGCGTTCGCCATGATCCGGTTCGATACCTTCACCACCGCGATCATGACCCAGTACCAGTCCACGTTCAACGGCGCCGCCGGAAACATGCTGGCCAGCGTCCTGGTGCTCTTCTGCCTGCTCCTGCTGCTGGCGGAGGTCCGCAGCCGCGGCACCGCCCGCTACGCCCGCATCGGATCCGGCGTCCAGGGCAAGGCCCTGCGGCTCCCGCTGCACGCCTACCAGTGGCCCGCGCAGCTTTTCCTGCTGGCGCTGACCGCCCTGGCGTTCGGCCTCCCGCTGTTCTACGTCATCCGGTGGATCCTGGCCGGCGGGGCGGACATCTGGACCGCGTCCGAGTTCCTGCCCGCCCTCCTCACCACCTTCAGCTACGGGCTTGCCGGCGCCGCAGCCACCACCGTGGTGGCCTTCCCCATGGCCTACCTCGCCGTCCGGCATCCCGGATGGTTCAGCAAGTCGCTGGAGCTGTCCAACTACGTCACCAGCTCCATGCCGGGCATCGTAGTGGCCCTGGCGTTCGTCACCGTCAGCATCCGCCTGGTGCCCGGGGTATACCAGACCGCGGGGCTGCTGGTGGCGGCGTACGTGCTCCTGTTCATCCCCCGGGCCCTCGTGAATCTCCGGGCCGGGCTGGCCCAGGCCCCCAAGGAACTCGACGAGGCCGCCCAGGCACTGGGCAAGCCCCCGCTGCTGGCCTTCATCCGCGTTACCCTGCGGCTCACCGCCCCTGCCGCCGCGGGCGGGGCAGCCCTGGTGTTCCTTGCCATCGCCAACGAACTCACCGCCACCTTGCTGCTGTCCCCCAACGGCACCAGGACCCTGGCCACCGAGTTCTGGAGCAAGAGCAGCGAAATCGACTACGCGGGCGCCGCTCCCTACGCCCTGCTGATGATCCTGCTTTCGGCCCCCATGACCTACCTCCTCTTCCAACAGTCCAAGAAAGTAGCCGGACAGTGACTGCACCATCAACCCGCCGGCTGCCCGAACACCGGGTGGCACCCTCCGTGGCCGCAACCACCAACAGCCACCTGCAGATCACGGACGTCACCAAGAACTTCGGTCCGCAGGCGGTCCTGAAGGGCGTCAACCTGTCCGTGGCAAAGGGCGGAACCACCGCCATCGTGGGCCCGTCCGGCTCCGGCAAGACCACCCTCCTGCGCCTGATCGCCGGATTCGAACACCCGGACACCGGGAGCATCTCCCTGAACGGAACCTTGGTGGCCGGTGAGGGCGCCTGGCTTCCCGCGCACAAACGGCACATCGGCTACGTGGCCCAGGACGGTGCCCTGTTCCCGCACCTCACGGTGGGCCAGAACGTTGCCTTCGGCCTTGATGCCGCCAAGCTCGAGGGCGGCCGCCGCGCCGTCGCCGCCCGCGTGGCCGAACTCCTGGAGATGGTGTCCCTCGATGCCGCCATGGCCAAGCGCCGGCCCCACCAGCTCTCCGGCGGCCAGCAGCAGCGGGTGGCCCTGGCCCGGGCGCTGGCACGCGAACCGGAGCTGATGCTCCTGGACGAGCCCTTCTCGGCCCTGGACGCCGGGCTCCGCGTTGCCACCCGCCGCGCCGTGGCCAAGGTCCTGGCCGAGGCCGGCGTCACCACCATCCTGGTCACGCACGACCAGGCCGAGGCCCTCTCCTTCGCCGACCAAGTGGCCGTCATGCGCGGCGGCAAGCTGGCCCAGATCGGCAACCCCTTCGTGGTGTACACCCGCCCCGCGGACCGGGCCACCGCAGAGTTCCTGGGCGACGCCGTCATCCTGGACGCCTGGCTGGAAGGATCTCTGGCCACCTGCTCCCTGGGCGGTATCCCGGTGCGGAGGCCGCCGGCGCAGGGACGCGTGCAGCTGATGCTGCGGCCCGAACAGATCCGCATCGCCGAGGACGGCCCCATCCGCGGCGTAGTGGTGGACACCGATTACTTCGGCCCCGAAACCACGGTGCGGCTGAAGCTGAACGTACCCCAGGAAGTGGCAGAGCACGCCGACCACCGGTATCCCGGCGGCGGCGAAGTGATCACCATCCGGCACTGGAACGCCTCGATCGCCCGGCCCGGCATGGAGCTGTGCCTGCGGGTTGTGGGCGAAGCCGTCGCGTTCCCCATGGAGGACTGACCTCCGGCCCTGCCCCGACACAGAAAAAACACCGGGCGGAAACACTCCGGCAACGTCTTCACGGCAAGCTGTGCTTACGGGGATACAACAGCAGGAGGCAGCCCATTATGGAGGCACAAGGAGTACGCACCGCCCAGCTCCGCATCGGGGACCAGATCGAGGCGTGGCACAGGGGCAGGCTCTTCCACAGGGGCCGGGTGACCGACGTCGTCCCGCACCTCGAACTGTTCTGGATCCTGGACGCCCGGACCGGCACGCGCAAGCTGCTGGACCCCGAGGCTCTGGAGATCCGCCATGTGGAACCGGCACCGGAGGCCAGCCCGGCCGCTATGGCCTGAGCACCCCTCGCCCGGCAGGGTGTGCGCCGCCTGGGTTCTGCGGAGTGGGCTGGGACGGCCGGTGGCCCCCCGGTAGTAAGCATGCTTACAATGGTGCGACTTCCGGCCACCACTTAGGAGCACAGACCATGATTGGATTCATCATTGCGGGCCTGGTTATCGGCGCGCTGGCCCGCCTCATCAAGCCGGGCAGGCAGAACCTGGGCCTGCTGGCCACGCTGCTGCTGGGCCTTGTTGGCTCCGTTATCGGCGGCGTGGTTGCCTCGTTGCTGGGAACAGGCAATATCTTCGAACTGAACTTCCTGGGCTTCATCGTGGCGGTCATCGCCTCGGTGCTCCTGGTTGGAACTGCGGAGGCAGTTGCCGGCCGCAGGTCCGTTCGCCGCTAGTTCGGCTCAGGCGCGTTCCTGGTAGACATCCGGAACGCCGTCCTGGTCCGAGTCCACCCGCTCCAGCTCTTCGGCGACGCGGTACTGCCGGTTCCGTGTCCGCAGCACGGCCGTGGCCAGCAGCGCGGCGATCAGTGAGGCGGCCAGGATGCCCACCTTGGCGTGGTCATCATGCAGGCTGCCGTGGCCAAAGCTGAGTTCTGCCACCAGCAGGGAGACGGTGAACCCGATCCCTGCCAGCAGCGCAACGCCAAACACATCGATCCATTTGAAGGAGCTGTCCAGGCTTGCCCTGGTGGCCTTGGTCAGGATCCACGTGGTGCCCATGATGCCGATCGGCTTGCCCAGGACCAGGCCCAGGATGATGCCCAGCGCCACCGGGTCCGACAAGGCCGAACCCAGGCCTTCCCACCCGCCAACGGCCACGCCGGCGGAGAAGAACGCGAAGATGGGAACGGCCACGCCGGCGGAGATCGGACGGAACCGGTGTTCGAAAATCTCGGCCAGCCCGGGACCGGCCTCGGGTCCCCCCGAGGCCTGCGACCGGATCACGGGGATGGCGAAGCCCAGGAGCACCCCGGCCACGGTGGCGTGGATGCCGGAGGCGTGCACCAGTGCCCAGGTCGCGGCGCCCAGGGGCAGCAGGATCAGCCACGCGGCGGCTGCATGGCGGCCGAAGAAGCGGCGGTACTTCTGAGCCAGCAAGGTGTAGATCCCCAGCGGGATGAGTGCCAGGAGCAGCGGTGCGGCCTGGATGTCACTGGAGTAGAAGAACGCGATGATGGTGATGGCGATCAGGTCATCCACTACGGCCAGCGTCAGCAGGAAGATCCGCAGCGCGCTGGGCAGGTGGGAGCCGATGATGGCCAGCACGGCCACGGCGAAGGCAATGTCCGTTGCCGTGGGAATGGCCCAGCCGCGCAATGTTTCCGGGCTGGCGAGGTTGACGACGGCGTAAATCACCGCCGGGACCACCACGCCGCCCACGGCGGCGGCTACCGGCACGATGGACTTGCTGATCTGCCGCAGGTCGCCGGCCACGAATTCCCGCTTGAGTTCCAGGCCCACCAGGAAGAAGAAGATGGCCAGCAGGCCGTCCGCCGCCCATGCCCCCAGGCTCAGTTCCAGGTGCCACGGCTCATAGCCCACCTTGGAATCCCGCAGGGCAAAGTAGCTGTCCGACGCCGGGGAGTTGGCCCAGATGAGGGCGATCACGGCAGCCGCGACCAGGAGGGCGCCTCCCACGGTCTCCTTGCGAAGGATCTCCGTAATACGCAGCGCCTCGGCGTAGCTGCCGCGTGAGAAGACGGTGGAGCCGAAAAACTTGTTTCGGCTTGGCGTGGGCGGTGTCGGCGAAGGCGTGGTGGAGTTCATGCGGTGTCCTTAAATCCGGGTTCGGCAAATCCATGCCGACCAGACTTCCCGGCGCACCTCCAGCCATCTTACCGGGAAATGGGCCGCTATCCGGCGCGGCGGCCTCCGGTGCGGTCCGCCCGTCCTGTCAGTGAGATGGCCCGCACGGCCCGGTCCAGGTAGATCCGCGCTTCCGGGGAATTGGCCAGCTGGACCAACTCCGCCGCCACCACCACCAGCTTGACGTTGCGGTGGCTGCTGGTGCTTACCAGCATCTGGAAGGCATCGTCAGAGCCAAGCTTCAGCTGGCCCATCAGGATGCCCCTGGCCTGGTCGATCACCGTGCGGGTTGCGGTGGCGCCCTCCACTGCTTCCCGCGCCGTCTGTTCCGTTTCACGTTGCAGCGTCCGGCTGAGGTCCACCGTGACGCCTTCGAACGCCGCCACCGATCCATCCGCGCCCAGGATCGCCTCGCCTGACGTCAGTACGCGCCGGATCCTGCCGCGGGCATCAACAATCCGGTGGTACATGCAGAAGAACCCGCCGGTCATGGAAACCTGCCCCAGGATCTCTTCGCACCGCTCCCTGTCATCGGGATGCTTATGGGCGAAGATCAGTTCCATGCTGGGGACGACCTCGCCGCGCTGGTAGCCATGCAGCCGGAACATGCCGTCCGACCAATGGAACGTTGGGCCTGCAGCCCCCATCTCCACCCGGAAGATACCGGCATCGTTTTCGCTGTCCCCGAGTGCACTCGAATACGTATAAAGGTCGCTGAGCTCCGTCACAGGTTAACCTCCCGCGCAACGGCCAGCCCCCAGCGGGCGGGCTCTCCTCACTAATCCAAGTATGGTCTTCCCGGGCAACGGAAGGTAGTGCGATAGGTCCTATGGCACCGGCCGGCAAAGTACGCTAGCAGGTCCTTGACCTCTATACCCCTAGGGGGTATGTTGGAACTGTTGTCAGTGAAGTGGTATGTCCCGGCTGGTGCCTGCACCCGCCTTCACAGCCGTTCAACCCCAGCGCTCCTTGATTACCTCAACGGATTGGAACTGACATGTTCATCGGGAACCGTCCCCAGCTCCCCCTCGCTTCCTCCGGCTGCAACTGCACTCCTGCCGGGGCCCCTGAGCAAGCGGACACCCAGCCTTCGGATGCCGCACAACAGCCCTCGTCCGCCGTCGGAAATTTCGACGCCGGCGCCTCCTTCCAGCGTGACTTCGCCGTGGAGGGTATGACCTGCGGGCACTGCGTCCGGTCAGTGGAAACGGCCGTGTCCGCGGTTGCGGGCGTGACGTCGGCGTCCATTGACCTGGTCCCCGGCGGCCGGTCCCGGCTGACCGTGAAGGGTTCGGCATCCGATGCCGACGTCCGCGAGGCCGTGACCGCCGCAGGTTACGCTCTGGCATAAGGCAGCCGCGCCCCGGCGCGGCCCCCATTTTCCGCCGGTCCGGTATCACCGGGCAGCGACTGCCTCCAAGGAGGAACAATGCAAGACCACCACGACATGCGCCACCACAGCGGCCCGCACGACCATGACCAGCCACCCAGCGGGACCCTGACCGAGCCGCCGGCGCATGGTGCCGGCCACATGGAGCACGCCGGACATGGCCAGCACGACGACGACCATACTGTCCACACCCACGGCCAGCATGCAGGGCACAGCACGGCCATGTTTAAGAACCGGTTCTGGTTGACGCTGGCCCTCGCCGTCCCGGTGGTCTACTTCAGCCCCATGATGGCCCATCTCCTGGGCTACATGCCGCCGGAATTCCCCGGCTCCGCCTGGATCCCGCCGGTCCTGGGCACGATGATCTTCTTCTACGGCGGCCAGCCATTCCTCAGGGGCGGCCTGCAGGAAGTGAAGGACCGCACCCCGGGCATGATGCTGCTGATCGGCATGGCCATTTCGGTGGCATTCGCCGCATCCTGGATCACCAGCCTGGGAATCGGCGGCTTCGATCTGGACTTCTGGTGGGAGCTGGCCCTGCTGGTGGCCATCATGCTCCTGGGCCACTGGATCGAGATGCGGGCCCTGGGTTCGGCGCAAGGGGCCCTGGATGCCCTGGCCGCGCTGCTGCCGGACGAAGCCGAACGCATTACGGACAGCGGCACCGAAACGGTGCCCGTGTCCCAGCTCACCCCCGGCGACCTGGTCCTGGTCCGCCCCGGCGCCCGCATGCCGGCGGATGGAACCGTAGTGGACGGGCAGGCCGAGTTCGATGAGTCCATGATTACCGGGGAATCCAAAACCGTGGCACGCGGGTCCGGCGACCCGGTGGTGGCCGGAACCGTGGCCACGGACAGCAGTGTCCGGGTACGTGTCTCGGCCGTGGGCGACCAGACCGCCCTGGCCGGAATCCAGCGGCTGGTGGAAGAGGCGCAGGCGTCATCTTCACGGGCCCAGGCCCTCGCGGACCGCGCAGCAGCATTCCTCTTCTACTTTGCCGCCGGCGCCGGTGTCCTGACCTTCATCGCCTGGACGCTGCTGGGAAGCGTTCCCGATGCCGTTACCCGCACTGTCACCGTGTTGGTCATCGCCTGCCCGCACGCCCTGGGGCTGGCCATCCCCCTGGTCATCGCCATTTCCACGGAGCAGGCTGCCCGGGCCGGGGTGCTGATCAAGAACCGCATGGCGCTGGAGCGGATGCGCACCATCGACGTGGTCCTGTTCGACAAGACCGGCACCCTGACCACGGGAGAGCCGGAGCTGAAGGACATTGCCGTGACAGAAGGCGCCCAGGCTGACGCCGTGCTGGCCCTTGCCGCCGCCGTCGAGTCGGACAGCGAACACCCAGTGGCGCGGGCCATCGTCCGCGCTGCCAAGGCCCGGAACCTGGCACTGCCCGGGGCCACGGACTTCACATCCCTGACTGGACGCGGCGTCCGGGCCACCGTGGACGGCCGTACGCTGCACGTGGGCGGGCCGGCGCTCCTGCGCGAGCTCGGCGTCGTCGAACCCGACACCCTGGCCGCCAGCACCCGGGGCTGGATGGACCGTGGAGCCGCCGTGCTCCACGTGGTGGACGACGGCAAGGTCCTGGGTGCCGTGAGCATGGAGGACGCGGTGCGGCCGGAGTCGCGGCAGGCCGTCTCGGCCCTGCAGCGGCGCGGCGTCAAGGTGGCCATGGTCACCGGCGATGCCCACCAGGTGGCGCAGGCGGTGGCAGCGGACCTGGACATCGACGAGGTGTTCGCCGAGGTCCTCCCCGCGGACAAGGACAAGAAAGTGGCCGAGCTGCAGGGCCGGGGCATGAAGGTGGCCATGGTGGGCGACGGCGTGAACGACTCTCCCGCGCTGGCCCGCGCCGAGGTGGGCATCGCCATTGGCGCCGGAACCGACGTGGCAATGGAATCGGCCGGCGTGGTGCTGGCCGGGAACGACCCGCGGGCGGTGCTGTCCATGGTGGACCTCTCCCGGGCCAGCTACCGGAAGATGTGGCAGAACCTGGTGTGGGCCACCGGCTACAACATCCTGTCCGTCCCGCTGGCCGCAGGCGTCCTTGCCTTCGCCGGGGTGGTGCTGTCCCCCGCGGCCGGTGCGGTACTGATGTCCGTGTCCACTATCGTGGTGGCCCTGAACGCCCAGCTGCTGCGGCGCCTGAAACTGAACCCGTCCGAGGTACGTTGAAGACTGCAGACCGACCGGAAGGAGGCAACGTCATGACCACCCGCACCATGGCGTACCTCCTGCGCCGGGCGTGGCTGCTGGCGGCCACCCTGGCCGTCATCGCCGGACTGCTGGGCATGCATGTGCTCACCGCCGGCCACGCCTCGCACGGCGCTGCCTCCCACGCGGCACCGGCCGGAACCACCGCCGTCGTCCATTCCATTGTGGGCGGCCATCCCTCCCATGCCGGCCACCCTGCCACCGCCGCTTCCACCGACGCGCCCGCCCTTGCACCGGCCACCTGCGGCGACTCCTGCCCGGGGGCCAGGGAGTCCGCGGCGCCCTGTGTCCCAACGGCCCCGGGCGGCCCTGTGACCGTTGTCCCGCCGCAGGCAACCCTTGCCGTCCTGCCGCTGCTGCCCGCGGCCGGCAACCCGGGCCCTGCCTACGCTTACCTGCCGCCCAGCCCCACACCCAGCGACCTGTCCATCAGCCGGACGTAAACCGGACTGCGCCAAACAACCCGGCCCAGTTCCATTACCTCCCTGAAGGACAACCATGAACACCACTATCAAGACCCTGTCCATCGCTGCTGCCCTGGCCGTCTCCCTGGGCCTCGCAGGATGCGCGGCAGATTCCGGCTCCGGCAACAGCATGCCCATGGACCACGGCAGCTCCAACCCCATGGCCAGCACCATGCCAAGCGCCGGGATGATGCCCAGCGCGAATGCCGACCATAACCAGGCGGACATCATGTTTGCCCAGATGATGATCCCCCACCACGCCCAGGCGGTGGAGATGAGCGGCATCATTCTGGCCAAACCCGGCATGCCCGCAGAGGTGACCGACCTGGCCACCAAGATCAAGGCGGCCCAGGCACCGGAGATCGAGCAGATGACCGGCTGGCTCAAGGGCTGGAATGTGCCCACCATGATGAGCGACCACTCCGGACACGGCATGACCGGCATGGTGGACGACGCCGGCATCGACAAGCTGAAGTCCGCCACCGGCACCGAGGCCGCCCGGCTGTTCCTCGAGCAGATGATCGGCCACCATGAGGGCGCCATCGACATGGCACAGCAGGAAATCAGCGCCGGCAAATTCCCCGACGCCGTGAAGCTGGGCCACGACATCGTGGACGCGCAGCAGGCGGAAATCACGCAGATGAAGCAGCTGCTGACCACGCTCTAACCGGCACGCCTGCCGGCCCGAGCATGCACACGGCGCGGCGGCGGCACCCAGCTCTGGAAGCCGCCGCCGCGCCGTCGCGTGTTAAGTTGAAAGGCACGGGTCCGAACGGATCCGTCACCAGCTGGGAAAAGAGAAATCTCCTTGGACACTTCCGCGCCAGTACGAATCCTCACCGTCTGCACCGGCAACATCTGCCGCTCCCCCGTGGCTGAACGGCTGCTGCAGGCAGGACTCGACCAGGCGGTACCGGGTGGTTTCCACGTGTCCAGTGCGGGCACCCGGGCACTGGTGGGCGAACCCATGCAGCCCATTTCCGCGGACATCGTACGGACTTTCGGCGGCGACCCCGAAGGGTTCGCGGCACGGCAGCTCACACCCAGGATCCTCCGCGGGGTGGATCTGGTACTCACCATGACATCGGGGCACCGCGGCGAGGTCCTGCAGCTGGATGCCTCCCTGCTCAAGCGCACGTTCACCATCAGGGAGTTTGCCCGGATGCTGGATGTCCTGGCCCAGCGAACCGCCGCCGGAGACGGCGGCCAGCCCGCCGCCGTCGTACCTTCCCCCGGCGCCCTGCCCGCCAGCAACGGGTCCGACGACGAAACCGCGCTCGCTGCCAACGCCGCCTTGTGGCGCGCCTTGCCGGCCCGCGCCGCCGGGGTGCGGCACCTTTCGCTCCCCGCCGACTCCGCGGACAACGACATCGTGGACCCGTACCGCCGCGCACCCGAGGTGTACCGCGAGATGGAGGACCAGCTGGCACCGGCGATTGTGTCCATCCTGCGCCACGCCCGGCTCAACGCGCCGGTTCCCGGGACCGTGCCCCAGTCCCGGTAGCGGAACCGCGTAACCGCTGCCCGGCGGCGCCCCGGGGCACACCTTCCCAGGTTCCGGCACGCCGTCCCAGGTGACAGTTTGGACAACCTTGTAGCCAACCAGGGCCTGCCGGACGCACACTGATCCCACCAAACACAATGAGGTGGAGGCGTCATGAGCATCCCAGGCGGTTCTGATCCATCCGGCGCCGGCAACGCCGGGAACGCCGGTTCGCACCGGCCGGCCTGGCTTGCGGCGTTGGGCCGGCGCCGCTGGATCGCCGCCCTGGTGGCGCTGGCACTTGTGGTGGCCGCAGGAGTGGCGGTCTTCAGCCTGAGCCGCGGGAGCAAGGAGGCGCAGCCTGCGGCCACCCAGACCCAGTCGCCCAGCCCGACGCCCACCCCCACGCCCTCTGAAACACCCCCGCCGGCTCCTGCTCCCCCGCCGCCACCCGCCCCGATTCCGGATCTGCCTGCCACCCCGATGAACGTACTGGTCATCGGCAGCGACAGCCGCGGCAATGCACGCGAGCAGGCGGCGCACACCGCGGAAACCGGCGAGGCCTCGGACCACCGCGCCGATTCCCTGATGGTGGTGCATGTTCCGGCGGACCGCCATACCCTTTACGTCATCTCGATCATGCGCGACCTCTGGGTGGACGTTCCCGGTGTTGGCGGCTCCAAGATCAACGCAGCATTGCAGTACGGCGGCATCGATCTGACCACCCAGACCGTGCAGCAACTGCTGGGCATCACCATCGACCACACCTTGATGCTGGATTTTAACGGCTTCAAGGCTCTCACAGACGGCCTGGGCGGCATCGACGTCAATGTCCCCTTCGCCTTCCAGTCCACGATCGAGACCCAGCACGCCTTCACCCAAGGAATCAACCATCTGGACGGGCAGGCGGCCCTGGAGTTCAGCCGCGAGCGCTACGCATTCACTGACGGCGACTACCAGCGGGTGCAGAACCAGCGGACCATGCTCCGGGCCATCCTCGCCCGCCTTACCGCCGGCGGCGCCCTGAACGATGTCAATGCGGTCCGCTCGCTGGTCGATTACGCCTCCTGCTGCCTGACCGTGGACAAGGGATTCGATCCCGTGCAGGCCGCGGTCCTTGCGTACAGCCTGCGGAACCTGGACGTGAACGCGATCGGCACCCTGACCCTCCCCACGGCCGGAACGGGCATGGCGGCGGGACAGTCCGTGGTGTTCCCGGACTACGGCGGAATCAACGCCGTTGCAGCCGCCCTCAGGGAAGGCAGGATCGGGGACTTCGCGGTTCCGTAAAGGGGGCGGGGCCGCCACGCCCTGTTCAGCAGCGGCTTACCCGGGGTTCACCGGCGGGACAGAATCTGTGTGCCCGCCGGCGGAAACCTGAGGGCATGACTGAGAACTCCCGCGCCACCGTTTCACGCCGCACCGTCGTCAAGGGGTCGGTCCTGGCCGCCGCGCTGGCGTCCGTGCCCGCCGCGGCACAGGCCAGCGTGCCAGGGCAATCCCCCGCCGGCGTCGCGCTGGTCCGCAACCGCCTCACCCTGCCCAGCGGCATCGCCACCGGCGACGTCACCTCCGATTCGGCCGTGCTATGGTCCCGCGCCTCGGGTACCGGGCGGATGACCGCGGTCCTGCGCGCAGTGGACGACGGCGGCCAAATCCTCCGCGGCCGAGGCGCCTTTGAGCGTGTGTTGCGCGGGCCCCGGGCCACCCAGGCGTCCGACTTCACCGCCAAAATCCACGCCGGCAACCTGCCGTCCAACACCCGCTTCGCGTTGGAGATAAGCTTCGAGGACGACGGCGGCGCGGCCGGTGAGACGGTCCGCGGCAGCTTCCGCACGGCGCCGGACACCGGGACGGCCAACGGCAGGGGCCGCACCGGTGAGACAAGCAGCGGAGGTGAGGTCCCGGCGTCGTCCGCGCAAAGCTTTGTGTGGACCGGTGACACCGCGGGCCAGGGGTGGGGCATCAACGAGGAGATCGGCGGGATGCGCGGCTACCGGGCCATGCACCAGACCCGCCCGGACTTCTTCATCCACTCCGGCGACACCATCTACGCCGACGGACCCATCGCCGAGACCGTCACGGAAAAGGACGGCCAGGTGTGGCGGAACCTGGTGACGGAGGAGGTCTCCAAGGTTGCCGAAACACTCACCGAGTTCCGCGGACGGCACCGCTACAACTCCATGGATGCCAATATGCGGGCCATGTTCGCCGACGTCCCGGTGATCGCCCAATGGGACGACCACGAGACCCACAACAACTGGTACCCGGGCCAAATCATCGACGACTCCCGCTACACCGTGCGTGACGTCAACACCCTGGCTGCCCGCGGCCGGCAGGCGTGGCAGGAAAACATGCCCATCGCGGACAGCTCGGCCATCTGGCGGCCGGGAACGTTCGACGACGCCGGCCAGTACCAGCCCGCCCGCATCTACCGGAAGATCAGCCGTGGCCCGCAGCTGGACATCTTCTGCCTGGACATGCGCACCTTCAAGTCCCCCAATACGTTCGGCTTGGAGCCCTACGCCACCTCCATCCTGGGCCAGGAGCAGGTGGACTGGCTGATCCGCGAGGTCTCCAGGTCCAAGGCAACCTGGAAGGTGATCGCGGCGGACCTGCCGCTGGGCATCGTGGTGCCGGATGGCCCGGTGAACCAGGAAAGCCTGTCCAACCGCGACGCCGGCGCCCCCTTGGGCCGTGAGCTGGAGATCGCCGGGGTGCTGAGCGCCTTCAAGCGCAACGGCGTGAAGAACACTGTGTGGCTGACGGCCGACGTGCACTACTGCGCCGCCCACCACTACTCCCCGGAGCGGGCCGCCTTCACCGACTTCGATCCGTTCTGGGAGTTCGTGGCCGGGCCCATCGCCGCGGGCTCCTTCGGCCCCAACGCGATGGACGGCACGTTCGGGCCCGAGGTGGTGTTCTCCAAGGCCGGGCGCTTTGCCGGGGAGTCCCCGCGCGACGGCGACAACCAGTTCTTCGGGCACGTCCAGCTGGGCGAGGACAACAGCTTCACCGCCAGCCTCCGCAACGCCAATGGAGCCACGGTGTTCTCCAAGGTCCTGATGCCGGAGCGGTAGTTCCGGGTCGCCGCCCGGAACTGTTACTCCACCGGCGGCCGCGCACCCATGGTGCCCGGCCGCCGTCGTCCGTTATCTTCCGGCGCCCCCTGGGTACGCCGTTGGTAGTGTTCCTGCATTCGGCATGGCATATCGGCACGGTGAGGACGGGGTGATTCTTTTGAACGACAGTACTTCGAACGACGACGGCCTGACGGAGGCGGTCCAGGAGGCCGGGGCGGTGGAACTGCTGCTGATCCGCCATGGTGAGAGCGAAGGCAACGTTGCGGCCACCGAGGCGCGTGAGGCCGGCGTGGAGGTCATCGAGGTTCCGGCCCGCGATGCGGACGTGGACCTGTCCGCTACCGGAAGGGACCAGGCCAAGGCGCTGGGTATTGCGTTGGGCCGGATCGCTGAGGAGTTCCGCCCTGACGCCGTGGTCTCCTCCCCCTATGCCCGCGCCCGCCAGACGGCTGAGATTGCGGTGGAAACAGCCGGCTGGCCGCTTCAGGTCCGCACGGATGAGAGGCTCCGCGACCGCGAACTCGGCATCCTGGACCGGCTCACCCGGCTGGGTGTCGAGAACCGCTACCCCGAGGAATCAGAGCGCCGGGACTGGCTGGGCAAGCTGTACTACCGGCCGCCGGGAGGCGAATCCTGGGCGGATGTGGCATTGCGGCTGCGGTCCGTCCTGGCGGAATTGAACGGCCTGGGCACGGGCCACCGGGTGATGCTGGTGTGCCACGACGCCGTGATCATGCTGTTCCGGTATGTGCTGGAAGGGCTCAGCGAGAAGGAAATCCTGGACCTGGCAGCCACGGAGGCCATCCTCAACGCCTCGCTGACCCGGTTCGTCCGCCCCTCAGGCGTTGGGCCGTGGACGCTGGAGAGCTTCAATGTGGCCGACCACCTGGCGGAGCAGGGCGTCACCGTCACCGAGCATGCGGGAGATACCAGTGTCCGGCCGCGGTGAGTCCTCCGGCCCCACCCTGGTGACGCCGTCGCTGCTGCGGGAGTGGCCGCTGCCGGCGCCGGGGGCGGACAAGTATTCACGCGGATCGGTGCTGGTGGTCGGTGGCGCACGGGCCACCCCCGGCGCCGCCCTGCTGGCCGGCACCGCAGCCCTGCGCGCGGGCGCCGGAAAGCTGACCCTGGCCGTTGCGGAGTCCGTGGCAGTGCAACTGGGGGTGGCAATACCCGAATGCGGTGCGATCGGACTGCCGGAGACCGGGCAAGGATCGGTCAGGCCTGAGCTGGAGGGCATCTCCTCCTATCTGGACCGGGCCGACGCCCTGCTGGTCGGGCCAGGCCTCGATGACCAGGACCTTGCCGGTGAGCTGCTGGAGGCGCTTCTCAAACGCGAGGGTGGGGGTGACGCTGGCAGCAAGGAAGGCGCCGCCGTCGTCCTCGATGCCTACGCGCTGGGTGCGCTGGTGCCGCTGGAGGACCAGCTGGACCCGTGGCGCGGCCGGCTGATCCTTACGCCCAACCCCACCGAAGCCGGGATCCTGCTGGAACGCGACGTGGATGACCTGGAAAAGGACCTCGCCGAAATCTCCCAAAGGTTCGACGCCGTGGTCAGCTGCCAGGGGCTGATCACCCAGCCGCCCGGGCTGGCCTCGGACGAAGCTGAACTGTACAAAATCACCACGGGCTACGGCGGGCTGGGCACCTCCGGCAGCGGTGACGTGCTGGCGGGCGCCATCGCCGGGCTGCGGGCCCGGGGAACCAGCGGCGCGCAGGCAGCCTGCTGGGGGACGCATCTGCACGCGGCCGCGGCAGACCGGCTGGCCAGCAGGCTGGGGCCGCTGGGGTTCCTGGCCCGTGAACTTGCCGACGAACTCCCGGCGCTGATGCTGGAATTGGGCACCTGACCCCGGGACCTGCACAGCCCGGGAGCACGGGCGCCGGACATACGGATGGCCCCCGGCCGAAGCCGGGGGCCACCGTGACGGGAGGTTAGGGCCTAAGCTGCCGGTGCGCTGTCTGGCGCTGTGGCGTGCACAGAATGGCGATTCGCCCCAAAAAGGCAGTCAACAGAGATGGCCACCTCCCGGGTCTGTGTTGAAACTAAGCGGCGATTTCCTGCTTGGCCCCCTTCGTCTCGATCTCGATCTTGCGCGGCTTGGCCTTTTCAGCCACCGGGATCCGCAGCGTCAGGACGCCGGCGTCGTAGCTGGCCTTGACGTTCTCCGTATCCAGTGTGTCTCCAAGGATCAGCTGGCGGCTGAAGACGCCGCGCGGCCTCTCAGCGGCAATCAGCTCGGTGTCCTTGCCCACAGGATCGGGACGCTCCGCCCGCACCGTCAGGACGTTCCGTTCAACATCCAGGTCCACCGAGTCCGCCGGGACACCAGGCAAATCGAAGGCCACGACGAATTCCTGGTCCTCGCGCCATGCATCCATTGGCATCGCCGCCGGGCGTGCAGTGGTTCCGAGGACTTGCTGGGTAAGCCTGTCCAGCTCGCGGAACGGATCAGTTCGCATCAACATGGCTGCCCTCCTCGTAAGAGACGGTCCAACACACTTTCCGTATCAGCCGATCTGTAGTGGCTGATATAGATTTTTTAGCACCGCAGGAAAAGGTGTTCAAGGGCTTGGACAAGGTTTTTTGAAGATTTTCCGGACCTGCCAGGACACGGAAAAGGGGCCTTCCGCCCCATGCGGATGCACGGATGGAAGGCCCCTCTAAAGGTGTGATTCCGCCATTCAGTCCCTTGTTGGGTCCGGGCGAAGCGGTGCTGGACCCGGATCCGGGACGGGTAATGGGCCCGGGGGCGCGGGCGCAGGGAACGGGTTGGGAGACGGGGGGCCGGGCGGACGCGGCTGGGTGGGATCCGGCGATGTTGGCTCCGGACCAGGTTCAGGCGGGAACGGCTCGGGTTCGTGCACTGGCGGGATGGTCATGGAACTTCCCTTCTCACGCTGGGCGGATGTGCCTTGAACTGAACAGAATACGCCTGCGGCCCTTCGGCAACTACCCTCCCCCTCCCCGTTGCTCCATCACTTACGGTCCCCAAACGCGGTTTTGGGAGCGATAGGTGATGGAGCATCACGACGGCGGGAGGGCACCCACCAGCCGCAGCCAGGCATGCAGCTGGGCGGCGTCCGGCTCCCCGCAGCGGAAGCCGACGTAGCCGTCGGGGCGGACCGCGACGATGGCGCGGCCGGGGTGGCTGTCGAGGCGGTGGACATGCAGCAAGGAACCCCTTCCGGCCACCGCGCGCAGGGTGGGGTCTTCATCCAAGGCGCCGGGGCCGGCGTCTCGCTCCAGCAACAGGTGGATGCCGGGCACCGCGGTCAGCTCGTGAAGGCGGGCCGCCCGCCCGTTCACTGTAACGGCGGCGTCCGGCAGCCGCTCACCGGGCCTCGGCCATCCGCCGGCGAGGGGCGTGCCGTCACGGGAAATGGCACTGGTCCGGTAGCGCACGAATGGCTGGGCCAGCAGCCTGATGCCTTTGGCGGTGAGCCACTGCCGGCGGAACAGCAGCGGCAGGACCGGAGCGAACGCGGGCAGGAGGCTGCGGGTCAGGCGGGCCACCGGATGCGGCGAGGCTTCGCCGAAGAAGATGATGTGCGTCAGCGCCAGCACATGCCGGGCGGCAATCCGCCGCTCCTGCCCGTAGGTTTCCAGCAGCTCCGGCAGCGGCCTTCCCGCCGTCGCGGCGAAGCCGAGCTTCCAGCCCAGGTTGAGGCCGTCCAGGATGCCGTTGTTCATGCCCTGCCCGCCGGCCGGGGAGTGGGCATGGGCGGCGTCGCCGGCAAGGAAGAGGGGATTGCTACCAAACGTACTGGCCAGGCGGTGTTGCAGCGGGACCTGGGCCGACCACCGCACGTCCCGCACGGCTGCGCCCAGGCCCGACTCCCGGAGCAGGCGGGCCACCTCCTGGGACGGAACGGGCGGACCCAGCTGGCCGAAGCGGGCGGTGGATTGCGGCAGCGCCGGCCTGGTGGCGAGCATGCGCCAGGAGGCCCCCTCCCCCAGCGCGAAGAGGAACGCCAACCCCGAGTTCCCCACCGCCACATGCAGCAGCCCGGGATCCAGGCGGCCGTCCAGCTCCACATCCGCCAGGACCGCTTCCACCCGGTACGGGCCGCCGCGCCACTGGGCTCCAGTGAAGCTGCGGACTGTGCTGGACTGCCCGTCACAGCCGGCGAGGAACCGGGAGATATGGTGCCCGGAACGGTCACGTTCAGCATTGCCGCCAACCCCGCGCAGTTCCGCATGGACCATTCCAATGCCGGACGGCAAGCCTTCCGCCACGCTGCGCTCCGGTCCCAGGCTACGGAACTCCACGCCCCAGTCCACCGGCACGCCCCGGGCCTGCAGCGCCTGCCAGAGCACGTCCTCGACGTCGGCCTGCCGGACCAGAGTCAGGTGCGGAAAGGCGGTATCAGGGAGGTTTGCATGGCCCATGCGGGCTTCTATGACGCGGTGGCCCAGGTGGATGCGTGCTTCGGGAGCGGTGTCGGCGCGGTTCAGCAACTCATCGGCCACGCCCAGCGGGCGGAGCCCCTCCAGGGCCCGGGCATGCAGCATCATGGCCCGGGAAGGCCGGGCCCGGTGTTCGCGCCGGTCCACCACCCTGACCGTCGCGCCGTGCGCGTGAGCCTGGAGTGCTGTGGCGAGCCCCGCAGGACCGGCGCCCACCACTAAAACGTCAGTGTCCGCCGTCGTGCCCTGCCTGCCCGGCATTCCCGCCCGGCTTCATCCCTGCCCAACCAGGCGCCACCAGGCGTGGTCGGGGTGGCTTGGCGACTCAATCAGGGCGGGATTGGCGAGCAGTTCATCGCGGCGCAGCCCGGGCAGGACCTTGTAGCTGATGGACCCGGGAACGCTGACCAGTTCCAGGACGCGCCAGAGTGACGCGGCGTATTGGCGGGCCGGCGCGGCACCGTCCCACTCATACAGGCCGCGGTAGGCGCCGAACGTGTCGTGGGCGCACCAGAGCTTGGAGACAAACCCGGGAAAACCGACGAAGAGCGGGGTGTTCAGCAGGCTTTCCGCCTCGAAAAAGCGGTGCGCCCGGCCGCGGACCAGGCCGAGCGTGAAGGCCACCACCAGGACGCAGGGCTCCCCGGGTTGCTGGTCGACGGCGGTCTCCCGGTAGACCCGCGAGGTGCTTCCGTCGGCGAAACGCAGCACCCGGCCCACATTGCCTTTGGGAAGGTGCACCTGCCTGCGGGCCAGCATGACGCAGGACGTTCCCACGCTGCGGGCCACGGCCAGCCATGCTTTGGCCCGGGGCGCCGGTCCGGATTCGAGGTCCATGGCTTCTCCTTTTCCTTGCACCGCCCTCCCAGCGTGGCGGGAACCGCGGGCACGGTCCCAGAGTCTTTCGCCCCTTTCCGGCCGCCCCTTCTCCCCCGGTAGCGAACGGCCTGCCGACTTGTCCGGGCTGGTCTATATATTGAATCCATGACCTCCACCTCCCTGCAGGATTCCCCCGGCACTGCCATCCCGGCGCCCCCGGTTGCCAAGAAGATTCCCACCGAGCGCACCCACCACGGGGAGACGTTCGTGGACAACTACGAGTGGCTGCGGGACAAGGAATCGGCCGAGGTGGTGGAGCACCTGCGGGCCGAAAACGCGTACCAGGAAGCTGTTACCGCGCACCAGGAACCGCTCCGCGAGGCCATCTTCCAGGAGATCAAGGGCCGCACCCAGGAAACCGACCTTTCCGTTCCGCACCGCAAGGACGACTGGTGGTACTTCAGCCGCTCCGCGGAGGGCAAGGAGTACGGCATCCACTGCCGGGTCAGGGCGCAGGACACCGGAGATGCCGTGGCCGACTGGACTCCGCCGGCCGTGGAAGCCGGGGTGGAGATCCCCGGCGAGGAAGTCCTGCTGGACGGCAACGTGGAAGCTGAAGGCAAGCCGTTTTTCTCTGTGGGCGGCACAGCCGTCACGGTTGACGGCACCCTGTACGCGTATGCCGTGGACAACTCCGGCGACGAGCGGTTCACGCTCCGGATCAAGGATCTTCGCACCGGCGAACTGCTGCCTGACGTCATCGAGAACATCTTCTACGGCGTGGCGTTCTCCCCGGACGGCAGCCGCCTCTTCTATACCGTGGTGGACGAGTCCTGGCGCCCGTACCAGTTGAAGGCGCACGTCCTGGGCACTCCCGTGGCGGACGATGTGGTGGTGTACCAGGAGGACGACGCCGCCATGTGGCTGGGCTTCGAGCTCTCCGCGGACCGGCGCTACCTGGTGCTGGGCATCGGGTGCTCGGAGTACAGCGAAACCCGCCTGCTGCGCTTTGACGACCCCGATCAGGCCGTCAGCACGGTGATTTCCCGGAACGAGCGCATCCTGTATGAGGCCGAGCCCTTCCTCCTGGACGGCCCCAACGGGGAAAAAGCAGAGAAGATCCTGCTCACGCACAACCACGGCGCCATCAACTCCATGGTCTCCCTGGCGGACCCGGCCGAGCTGGAAAAGCCGCTGGCGGAACAGGCCTGGCAGACCGTCGTCGAACATTCCGGTGACGTCCGGGTCAACGGTGCCGGCGTCACTGCCACGCACCTCATCGTGTCCATCCGCAAGGACACCATCGAGCGCGTCCAGGTGATGGGGCTGGCCGGGCTGGGCACGCCCGCGCAACAGGCGCCCGTGGAACCGGCGTTCGACGAGGAGCTCTACACCGCCGGGGTGGGCGGTTCTGACTACGAGGCGCCCGTGATCCGGCTGGGCTACACGTCCTACTTCACGCCGTCGCGCATCTACGACTTCGTCCTGCCCACCCCGGAGCAGCCCAGCGGCGAGCTGCTGCTCCGCAAGGAAAGCCCCGTGCTGGGCGGGTATGACGGCAGCGATTACGTGGCAACGCGGGAATGGGCCACGGCCGGTGACGGCACGCGCATCCCGCTGTCGGTCCTGCGGCACAAGGCCGTGAAACAGGATTCGACGGCGGCGGGCCTGGTCTACGGCTACGGCTCCTACGAGATGAGCATGGACCCCGGCTTCGGTATCGCACGGCTGTCCCTGCTGGACCGCGGCGTGGTGTTCGTGATCGCCCACATCCGCGGCGGCGGCGAGCTGGGCCGGCACTGGTATGAGGACGGCAAGAAGCTCACCAAGAAAAACACCTTCACCGACTTCGTGGACGCCACCGACTGGCTGGCCAACTCGGGATGGGTGGATCCCTCCCGCATCGCTGCACTGGGCGGTTCGGCCGGCGGGCTCCTGATGGGCGCGGTGGCCAATATGGCGCCGGAGAAGTACGCGGCCATCGTGGCGCAGGTGCCGTTCGTGGACCCGCTCACCAGCATCCTGGACCCCGACCTGCCGTTGTCCGCACTGGAGTGGGAGGAGTGGGGCAACCCCATCACGGACCCCCAGGCCTACGCCTACATGAAGTCCTACTCCCCCTACGAGAACGTGCGCGAGGTGGCCTACCCCAAGATTGCCGCCGTGACGTCCTTCAACGACACCCGGGTCCTCTACGTTGAGCCGGCCAAGTGGGTGCAGGAACTGCGGAACAAGACCACCGGAGCTGAACCGATCGTGATGAAGATCGAGATGGACGGCGGACACGGCGGCGCCTCCGGCCGGTACGTGCAGTGGCGGGAAAGGGCCTGGGACTACGCCTTCATCGCCGACGCCCTGGGCGCCACCGAACTGCTGCCCGGCGCCGGCCTGAAGTAACCCATCGACTGCTCCCCACCGGCCCCCTGACCTGAAGTAACCCATCGATTGCTCCGTAACTGTCGTTTTCGGCCCGCTAAATGGCAGCTACGGAGCAATGGATGGGCGAACCGCGTACCCCGAAAAAGCTAACCATGCTTACTATTGTGGGGCACTTGTTTTCCGCAGGGACCAGAGGAGCGGGCATGTCATTGAGCAAGGGAACGCACGTGGAGTGGAACACTTCGCAGGGCAAGACGCACGGCCGGATTGTGGAAAAGAAGACCAGCGACTTCGACCTCGATGGCAATACGCATCGCGCCTCTGAGGATGAGCCGCAGTACGTGGTGGAGTCGGAGAAGACCGGCGCCCGTGCGGCCCACAAGGCATCCGCGCTGACTGAGAAGAAGTAGCGCCGTGCCTGCCCAGCATGAGGTGGTCATCATCGGCGGCGGCAATGCCGGCATTTCGCTGGCCGCCAGGTTGCAGCGCTACGGCGTCAAGGACGTGGCCGTGATCGAGCCACGGGACCACCACCTGTACCAGCCGTTGTTTTCACATATCGCAGGCGGCCGGGCCCAGGCCAAGGAAGCCATCCGGCCCCAGGACTCGGTTGTCCCCCAGGGCGTCACCTGGATCCGGGATGCGGCGGCGGGCGTGGACGCCAATGCCAACACCGTCGCCCTGGAGTCCGGGGCCTCGGTGGCCTACGGCCAGCTGGTGGTGTGCCCCGGGCTGCAGTATGACTGGGACGCAGTTCCGGGCCTGGCCGAGGCCGTCCACTCGCCCCACGGCGCCTCCCACTATGAGTTCGATCTTGCCCCCAAGGCCTGGACGCTGCTCAGCGGCATGACCTCTGGCACCGCCGTCTTCACGATGCCCGCCGGACCCATCAAGTGCGGCGGCGCAGCCCAGAAACCCATGTACCTGGCCTGCGACTACTGGCGTGAACAGGGGGTCCTGGACAAGATCCGCGTGGTGATGGTGCAGCCCTACCCCACGGTGTTCGGGGTTCCGGAAGTGGACCGGGAGCTGGACCGGAAGATCGCCGAGTACGGGATCGAACTGCGGACCAACAGCGAACTGGTGTCCGTGAGCGCCGCCGGCCGCAGGGCAACCATCCGGGACAACGCCGCCAACATCACCGAGGACCTGGTATATGACGTCCTCAATGCCGTCCCGCCGCAGTCGGCCCCGGACTGGCTGAAGGCCACGGATCTGCCGGCCGGCGGTGACGCGGGCGGGTTCGTGGAAGTGGACCGGCAAACCCTCCGGCATCTGCGCTACCCCAATGTGTGGTCCCTGGGCGACGCCGCAGGCACCACCAACTCCAAGTCGGGCGGGGCGCTGCGCAAGCAGACAAAGGTGGTGGCGAAGAACCTGGTGGCAGCCCGGAAAGGCAAGCCGATGCCGGCGAAGTACAACGGCTACTCGGTGTGTCCGTTCACCGTGTCGCGGGACACCGTGGTTTTCGCCGAATTCGACGACCGGTACCGTCCCATGCCCACCATTCCCCGGGTGCCCACCTGGAATGAGAGCAAACTGTCCTGGGTGGTGGACCGGGACCTGTTCCCGAAAATCTACTGGAACCTGATCCTCAAGGGCCGGGCGTAAAACTAGCGGGCGGAGCCGATGCGCCACTCATCGGCGAGGATGGCGTAGATGAGCTCGGTGGCCCACTGGCCTTTGTAGTGCCACTTGTCGATGTGCCGGGCCTCCAGCCGCATGCCCAGCCGGCTGCACAGTGACGCCGACGCCACGTTGAGCTCGTCCAGCCGGGCTTCGATCCGGTGCATGCCCAGCTCCCCGAAACCGAGATTAAGGACGGCCCCCGCGGCTTCCGTGCCGTAGCCCTTTCCGCGGGCTCCGGGCGCCAAGGTCCACCCCACTTCGCCCTGGCCGCGCCCGGGCAGCCATTTGAGCACCACTTCACCCTGCAGCCCGGTCTCATCCGCCGCCTCAATGGCAAGGGCCACCCAGTCCCCTTCCTTATCAAAGGCAAAGTTGGCGTACCGGCCCACCCGCTCCATCGACTGTGTGTAGCTTTTGGCCGGGCCCGGCAGGAACCGGGCGGTCTCCGGCAACGAGTGGTAGGCGTGGAAGGCGTCCAGGTCGCCGCCGTGGAACCGGCGAAGGACCAGCCGTTCAGTGCGGATCGGCAGGCTGATGTGCGGCATGGACCGAGGCTAACCCATGGTTCATCGATTGCTCCAAAAACGTCGTTTTGCACGCCCAAAAGGACAGTTACGGAGCAGTCGATGATCCGACGACGGCGGCAGTCGCCTCCGCGATGGCACGTTCCTCATCCGTCGGGACCACCAGGACGGGAATGGCGGAGGACGGCGTGGAAATGACGCGCGGCTCCTTTGACCGCTCGGCGTTCAGGCCGGCGTCGAGCTCGATGCCCAAGGCGCCCAGTTTGTCCGCCACCAAAGCACGGAACTGGTGCGAGTTCTCGCCGATCCCGGCGGTGAACACCAGCGCCTTGGCCCCGCCGACGGCCACGTGGTAGCCGCCGATGTATTTGGCCAGCCGGTAGGACGCCACGGCGAGCGCCATCGCGGCCTTCCCGTCACCTGACTCGGAGGCTTCCACCACCGAGCGCATGTCGTTGTTGCCGGCCAGGCCCTTCAGCCCCGATTCCCGGTTGAGCATGGTGTCGATGTCCTCGGGTGTCCAGCCGGCGCGGCCAAGGAACACCAGGATGGAGGGGTCCAGGTCGCCGGAGCGGGTGCCCATGACCAGGCCCTCGAGAGGAGTGAAGCCCATGGACGTGTCCACGGACCGCCCTCCACGTATGGCGGTGACGGAGGCGCCGTTGCCCAGGTGGGCGATGACGCCGTCGAACTCCTCGATGGGGAGGTCCAGCAGCGCGGCCGACCGGCGCGCCACGTACTCGTGCGAGGTCCCGTGGAAGCCGTAGCGGCGGATGCCGTGGTTGGTGTACAGCTCGTCCGGGACGGCGTACCGCCAGGCGTGCTCGGGCAGCGTGCGGTGGAAGGCGGTGTCGAAAACGGCCACCTGCGGCATTGTGGGCCACTTTTTGGTGATGGCGCGGATGCCCAGGACGTTGGCGGGGTTGTGCAGCGGCGCCAGCGGGTTGAGCCGTTCGATGGCACGGGTGATCTCGTTGTCCACCAGCACGGGTTCGGCGAACCGCTCGCCCCCGTGGACCACCCGGTGCCCCACGGCGCCGAGCTCAAGGTCGCCCAGCTCCTGGTGGATCGCCGCGTCCACCTGCTCCAGCGCCTCCGCGTGGTCCCGCGGCCCCTCGATCTCGCCGTCACCGCCGCCGCCGTTGCCCATGCCGATCTTCTCGATCAGCCCCTCGGTGAGGACCGTCCCGGCGGCCACATCACGGACCTGGTACTTCAGCGACGACGAACCGGAGTTGATGACGAGCACGAGCATGCGGGGCCTCCTCAGCCTGGCGTCTGCAGTTCAACCCCCACTATATGTGCCGCGCCGCACGGCTGATTCCTTGCGGATCGGGCGCGGCTGTGCCTATGGTCGGCGGACAAGGCTGGACCACGCCGAGAGGACAATTCCATGACGAACGAGCCCAATTCGATCGACGAGAACGACCCCACCAACACGGGATCCAGCAGCACGGCCCCGCTCAACGCGCAGCCGGACTCCGGCAGCAAGAATGATCCCACGGGCGTGGAGGGCGCCAATCCGGCCCTGGATGACACCGGCAACCTTAAGGCCGCGGAGACTGGGGAAGCGCCCGAGGCACCCGAGAACCGGGAAGACCTGGACCTCACCCCGCAGGGCCTCTCGGATGAAGCTGCCAAGCAGGAGGACCCGGACAGCCTGGCCAAGCCGGACAACAGCTAAGGACACCAGCGCAAAAAGTACGACGCCGGCACTTTCCAAAGTGCCGGCGTCGTACTTTTCTGCATGGCAACTATGCGCGGGCCCCTTGCCGCTGCGCGGCCAAGTAAGCGAGCAGCCGGCGAAGGCCGAACGACCATTCCGGCAGTTCCTCGGACGGGCCCACCCTGTTCATCAGGGCACCGAGGTGCCGGCTGCGGATGGTCACCAGGTCGCCGCGTTTGTGGGTGAAGCCCTGCCCCGGCATGTCGCGGTCCTGCGTTGGGGCGAACAGCGTCCCCGTGAAGAGCGCGAACCCGTCCGGGTACTGGTGGTGCTTTCCATACGTAGCCGCCACCAGCTCCTCGAAGGGCCTGCTGATCCGGGAAACGCTGTTCCGGCCCTCCAGCAGGTAGCCGTCCGGTCCTTCCACGCGCAGCAGGATTTCCTCATCGCGCAGGGTATCCAGGGTGAAGGTGCCGTCGAAGAGCCGGATGAACGGGCCCAGCGCGCTGGAGGCGTTGTTGTCCTTGGCCTTGCCCAGCAGCAGCGCGCTCCTGCCTTCCACGTCGCGCAGGTTCACGTCGTTGCCCAGGGTGGCGCCCACCACCTTGCCGGCGGAGGTGGCGATCAGGACCAGCTCCGGCTCGGGGTTGTTCCAGGACGAAAAGGCCGGGATGCCGATGCCGGCGCCCAGGCCCACCGAGGACAGGACCGGGGCCTTGGTGAAGACCTCCGGGTCCGGGCCGATCCCCACCTCCAGGTACTGCGACCACAGGCCTTCGGCGATCAGGACGCGTTTGGCCTCGGCGGCTTCCGGCGATCCCGGCCGCAGGTCGGAGATGCTTCCGCCCAGGGCGAGGCCCACCAGTTCCCGGACCTCGGCTGCACGGCCGGCATCACCGGCGCAGCGCTCCTCGATGACCCGCTCGATCATGCTGTCCACGAACGTGACGCCGCAGGCCTTGATGACCTGGAGGTCCACGGGGGCCAGCAGCCTGGTCCGGCTGCTGTCACCGGCCAGGGAAGCGTTGACGACGGCGGCCGTTTCCCACCGTGGTTCGGCCAGGGTGGGGTCAGCGAGGGCGGAGCGGACGGCAGCAGCGGGGTCCGGCAGCTCGAGAAGCTCCGCGACGGTTCCGGCCACGCGGTGCAGGTCAAAGATGCTGCCCCCGCTGACGGCGACAACGCGCGGGCCGCCGCTCTCCACATCCCAGACCCGCCCGATCAGCAGGGCCTGGTCCGCGTCCTCGGGAAGGACCCCTTGGACTTCCTGGACGTCTTCAGGGCTTATGGCGTTCACTGCTTGTCCTCCCGGGTGGTCACGGACCCGGCTGCGGGGCCGGACGGACGCTGCCAGACGCCGTCGACCCTTTGCGGCACCTGCCAGGGATTGTTGTCCCGCAGCGGTTCGGGCAGCCGCTGCGCCGGGAATGACTGGTAGGCCACGGGCCGCAGGAAGCGGCGGATCGCGGCCGTCCCCACCGAGGTGGTGTTGGAGGTGGTGGCCGGGTAGGGCCCGCCGTGGTGCTGGGCGTAGCTGACGGTGACGCCGGTGGGCCAGCCGTTCCACAGGACCCTGCCGCTGATGTCCGCCAGCCTGGCGGCGAGGGCGTCCACGTCGTCGTCAGCTTCGGCCTGCAGCGTGGTGGTCAGCTGCCCTTCCAGGAGCCCCGCCAGGTCCGGCAACTCGGATTCGTTGCCGTATTCGACCACCAGGCTGGCCGGGCCGAACATCTCCTGCCGGAGCAGGTCCGGGTTCTTCCGGACCTCCGTTGCGGTGGTGAGCAGGACCGTGGGGGCCGGCTCGTCGGCAAAGTTGCCTTCCACCAGGACCTTCACTCCGCCGCTGTCCCGGAGCCGGGTGACGGCATCGGCGTAACCGTCGTGCAGGCGGGGGCTGAGCAGCCGGGCGGGGGTAAACCCTGACAGGGCCTGCTCCAGCTCGCGGCGGATGCCGTCAGCCTGCCCGGCGGGGACGAACAGCAGCCCGGGTTTGGTGCAGAACTGGCCCATTCCCAGGGTGAACGAGGCAGCGTAGCCGGTGAGGATTTCCGCCCGCCGGGTTGCCCAGGCCTTGCCCGTGACGAAGACGGCGTTGATGCCGCCCAGCTCACCGAAGAACGGGATGGGTTCCGGGCGGGCAGCGATCCGGTTGAGCAGGGCCCGGCCGCCGGCGGTGGAGCCGGTGAACCCGATGGCCTTGACCAGGTGGTGGTCCACGAGTGCCTCGCCCGCCTGCCGTCCCGTCACCACGGCGAACAGGCCCGACGGCGCCCCGGCACCTTCCAGCGCATCGATCACCGTGCGCGCGGTCCGGGCAGCAAGGCCCGCATGCGCGTCGTGCGCCTTGTGGACCACTGCGCAGCCCGCGGCCAGGGCCGAGGCGCTGTCCCCGCCCATCACGCTGAACGCAAACGGGAAGTTGGAGGCACCGAAAACGCCAACCACGCCGAGCGGAACGTTGCAGCGCCGAAGGTCAGGGCGCGGGCCCATGGGCCAGTTGGGGTCGGCGTGGTCGATGGTGGCGTCGAAGTGCTCACCCTGGCGGATTTCCGCAGCGAAGAGCCGCAGCTGGAACACGGTGCGCTTCAGTTCCCCTTCCAGCCGGACCGCCCCAAGGTGCGTTTCCGCGACGGCGGCCTCCACCAGCCCCGCAGCATCCTGTTCCAGGCCGGCGGCAATGGCGTCAAGCCAGCCCGCGCGCCGCTGCGGATCCGCCAACCGGGCTTGTTCAAAGCCACGGTGGGCGGCAGTGACCGCCGCGTCCAGCTGCTCCACGGTGGTGGGGGCAGCAAGGACGGCCGTTGCTTCCCGGGCCGCGTTCATCGGCCGGTTCCTGCTGCCGGGGCCAGGGAGCCGCCGGTGACAGCGGCCCGGTTGCCCACTTCCTGCCAACCTGCGCCGTTGGGGAATTCCCAGCGGGTGCGGGAGGCGGCAAACATTTCGGCGCCGGTGCCGGGCAGTGCCGGGGCGGCATAGCGGCCGTCGACGATACGGACGGGTTCAGCGAAGTGCTCGTGCAGGTGGTCCACGAATTCGATCATGCGGTTTTCCTGACTGCGGGCCACCACGGCGTAGTCGAAGAAGGAGAAGTGCTGGACCAGTTCGCACAGGCCCACTCCCCCGGCGTGCGGGCAGACGGGAACCCCGAACTTTGCCGCCAGCAGCAGGATGGCGATGTTCTCGTTGACGCCGGCCACGCGGGTGGAGTCAAGCTGGAGGACGTCGATGGCGCCGGCCTGGAGGAGCTGCTTGAAGACGATCCGGCTGGCCACGGCCTCTCCGGTGGCAACCCGCACCGGGGTGACACCCCTGCGGATTTCGGCATGGCCCAGGATGTCGTCCGTGCTGGTGGGCTCTTCAATCCAGTAGGGGTTGAATTCGGCCAGCTGGTTGACCCACTCGATGGCCTCGGACACCTCCCAGCGCTGGTTGGCGTCGATCGCGATGGGCAGGGCGCCCACGGCCTCGCGGGCCAGGGCCATGCGCCTGCGGTCATCGTTGATGTCACCGCCTACTTTGAGCTTGATCATGGAGAAGCCCTCTGCCGCGGCCTCCTTGCTCAGCCGGACCAGCTTCTCGTCGCTGTAGCCGAGCCAGCCCGGGGAGGTGGTGTAGGCCGGGAAGCCGTCCGCCTTGAGCGCGGCGATCCGTTCGGCCTTGCCTTCCTGGCCGGCGCGGAGGATCTCCAGGGCTTCCTCCGGGCTGAGGGCGTCGCGGATGTGGGTGAAGTCCACCACGCTCACCAGTTCCTCGGGCGTCATCTCAGCAAGGAGGAGCCAGAGCGGCTTGTTTTCGCGGCGGGCACGGATGTCCCACAGGGCACTGACCAGGGCGCCGCACGCCATCTGGGTGACACCCTTTTCGGGTCCCAGCCAGCGGAGCTGGGAGTCGTGGACCAGGAGCCTGGAGGCGCCGCCCAGGTCGGAGATCAGCTCGTCGATGTCGCGGCCCACCAGCAGGCGCCCGTAGGCATCGATGGCCGATGTCAGGATCTCGTTGCCGCGGCCGCAGCTGAAGACAAAGCCGTGGCCCTCGTCGCCCGCATCGGTGCGGATGACCACGTAGGCGGCGGAGTAATCGGGGTCGACGTTGACCGCATCGGAACCGTCAAGTTCAAGGGATGTGGGAAAACGGACGTCCTGGGTCTTGACGGACGTAATGGAAGGCATGGATCTCAACTTTCGGATGGCAACTGTGCGGGAAGGGGAAAGATTCGATTCCTATACGAATTTCTAAAATCATATAGGACCTGTGATTCAGGTCAAGCCCCGCCTGTCATTTGCCATAGCCGCAAGGCGCGAAAAAGCCCCGGCCCCTCCAAGGACCGGGGCCGCGCGGCCGTGAGCTAGCCGGTGACAATCCGCCGCCGCGGCGGGCCGCTGTCCTCCAGGGGAGCAAGCTCACCGTCGAACGCCTTGGCAAACCTGTCGAAGGAGTTGCGGATATGGGTGGTCATGGCCGCTTCTGCCCGCTCGGGATCGCAGGCCTCGATTGCCTCCCGCACAGCGGTGTGTTCAGCCACCGTGATGGCGCCGTCCACGTCTGCAGGGTAAAGCCTGAAGGTGTGCAGGTGGCAGTGCGTCTGGGCAAAGGCATGACGGACCACGGGGTTTCCGGACGCGGCCAGGATGGCGTCGTGGAAGCGGGTGTCGTGGGCCACCAGATCCTGCCGCAGGTCCTTGCTGCTGCGCTTCATGGCGTCCCGGAAGCCTGCCAGTTCCTTTTCCAGCGTCCCAGCCGGATTGGCCAGACGGTCCACAGCGGCCGCACGCGCCGCCCAGGGTTCCACCAGGAGCCTGAACTCGAACAGCGAGCGCAGCTCCGGCAGGCCCAGGAGCGGAGTGGTGCTGTAACCGCGCCCGGGGTTGTACACCACCAGGTTGTCGCCCTCGAGTCGCTGCAGCACCTCGCGGACAGGCGTCTGCGAAACCCCCAGGCTCCGGGCCACGGCATCAATGTTGATACGGGTGCCCGGGGCAATTTCGCCGTCCAGGATGGAGGCCCGCATGGCCGTGTAGACGTCCGGAACGGCAGCCTTGCCGCGTGGAAGTTCTGATGGTTGACGTGGGGGCACGCAATTACCTCTTGCATTGGTTGAACGGGCTTTGATTGCTCTGGAGCTGCTGGGGGAATCATAAGCCACGCACGGCCGGCCTCTTCTTCCGCCCCTTTTCAGAAGCAACACTTGATCTGGATCACAATATCTATATGATTAACCAGATTCCTATATGATTTTGGCGCTGACATCTTCCGCGTCTCCCCCTCCCGCCCGTGCATATCGCACCCGAAGCCATGTATATGTCGAAGGAGACCGCATGACTACGCTCGGAAGTAAGACATCCACTGCCAACCCCGCCCGGCAGCCCCGACTGATGACCCGCAAACGCTGGGTCATCATCTGGCTCGCCTTCATAGGCCTCAGCATCAACTACCTGGACCGCTCCAGCCTTAGCGTCGCCCTGCCGTTCATGGGCAAGGACTTTGAACTCACCGCCACCCAACAGGGGCTGATCTTTGCGGCCTTCTTCTGGGCCTATGACTTCTTCCAGCTCGCAGCCGGCTGGTACGTGGACAAGGTGGGCCCGCGCCGCTCGTTCTCCCTGGCCGCCGTGTGGTGGTCCGTCTTCACCATGGTTACGGCAGCGGCGTCCAGCTTCTGGTCCCTGTTCGCCGCCCGCTTCCTGCTCGGCGTCGGCGAGAGCCCGGCACCCAGCACGGCGGCAAAGGTGGTGGCCACCTGGTTCCCGGTCCGCGAACGGGCCTTTGCCACCAGCATCTGGGACTCCGGTTCGCGCGTCGGAGCGGTCATCGCGCTGCCGATCGTCACCCTGATCGTCGCCTTCACCTCCTGGCACGCGGTATTCATCATCATCGGCGTCCTGGGCATCATCTGGGCCGCCGTCTGGTGGAAGTATTACCGCAGCCCGGAGGAGCACGCCGGCGCCAACGCCGCAGAAGTCACCTACATCCAGGAGGGCGGCGCCCGCGGCGCGGCAAGCGATGACGAAGGCGCGGCCAAACTCCCCTGGCGTTCGCTCTTCAAGTACCGCACCATCCTGAGCATGATGTTCGGCTTCTTCTGCCTGAACAGCGCCATCTACTTCTTCATCACGTTCTTCCCCAGCTACCTGGTCAAGGAACGCGGCTTCGACCTGCTCAAGCTGGGCTTCTTCGGCGCCATCCCCGGCATCTGCGCCGTCCTGTTCGGCTGGCTCGGGGGCTACCTTGCCGACCGCGCCGTCCGGGCCGGCTCCCCCGTCAGCAAGGTCCGCAAGACTGCCATTGCCGGCGGCCTGGCGGGCGGCTCGGTCATCATGTTTGCCGCGCTCGTTCCGGAAGCCTGGATGGCGCTGGCACTGCTGTCCGTCGCCTACTCCAGCCTCACCGTGGCAGCAACCGGCATCTGGTCACTGCCGGCGGACGTCGCGCCCAGCTCCCGCCACGTCGGCTCCATCGGCGGGCTGCAGAACTTCGCGTCCAACCTGGCCGGCATCTTCACGCCCATCCTGATCGGCGTGCTGGTTGACCAGACCGGCTCCTTCGTGGCGCCGCTGGCGGTCATCGGCGCAATCTCCCTCATTGGCGCCGCGAACTACCTGTTCGTGATTGGCAAGATCGAGCCGCTGAAGGTCCCGGCAGCCGCCTAGGTTTCCCCAGCCCTCAGCAAAGGGACGACGCCGGCACTCGCCAAAGTGCCGGCGTCGTACGTTTAAAGCGTTGCCGGAACCGGAACCGGCACCTGAGCCTGGATGGCCGTGATGGCCACCGTGTTCACGATGTCCTCCACGGTGCAGCCGCGGGAGAGGTCGTTGACCGGCTTCCGCAGCCCCTGCAGGACGGGGCCCACGGCCACGGCGCCCGAGCTCTGCTGCACCGCTTTGTACGTGTTGTTGCCGGTGTTCAGGTCCGGGAAGATGAACACCGTGGCCTGCCCGGCCACCGAGGAGCCCGGCATCTTGGACGCGGCGATCGAGGCGTCCACGGCGGCGTCGTACTGGATGGGGCCCTCAACTGCCAGGTCAGGGCGGCGCGTGCGCACCAGCTCGGTGGCCTGCCGTACCTCATCCACGGCCTCCCCCGAGCCCGAGCCGCCGGTGGAATAGGAGAGCATGGCAACCCGCGGCTCCACGCCGAACTGGGCGGCGGTCTCTGCCGAGGCCAGGGCAATGTCCGCCAGCTGCTCCACGTTGGGATCCGGGTTCACTGCGCAGTCGCCATAGACCAGCACCCGGTCCGGCATGAGCATCAGGAACACCGAGGACACGATCTTCACGCCCTCACGGGTCTTCACGAACTCCAGGGCCGGCCGGATGGTGTGGGCGGTGGTGTGGGCCGCACCGGACACCATGCCGTCCACTACACCCAGCTGGACCATCATGGTGCCGAAGTAGCTCACGTCCTGCATGATTTCCAGGGCCTTGGGCAGGTCCACGCCCTTGTGTGCCCGCAGTTCGGCGTACTTTTCGGCGAACTTCAGGCGCAGCTCGGAGGTGGCCGGGTCGATGACGTTGATGCCGGACAGATCGATGCCGTTGGCAGCAGCCAGTTCCCGGATGTCGGATTCGGGGCCCAGCAGTGTCAGGTCGCAGACATCCCGGCGGTGCAGGATTTCCGCTGCACGCAGGATCCGGACGTCGGTTCCCTCCGGCAGGACCACGTGGCGCCGCTGCGCGCGGGCGCGCTCGATGAGGTCGTGGAGGAACCGCAGCGGGGTCATCCGCTCGGCCCTCGGCAGGTGCAGGCGCTCCACCAGCTCGGCCTCATCCACGCGGCGGGACCAGAGCCCCAGGGCGGAGGCAACCTTGCGCCGGTGGCCGGACCAGATCTCGCTGCGGACCTCGGAGACCCGGCGGGCGGTCTGGTACGTGTCATCTTCCGTGGCGAACACCGGGAACGGCGCCTGCGCCAGGAGCGGGTAGATGTTAGCGTCCGGGGCCAGGCCGCCGGTGAGGATGAGCGCCGAGGCCACCGGGAACTCCGGCGAGAAGGAGGATGCCAGACAGGCCACCATCACGTCCGCCCGGTCCCCCGGCACGATCACCAGGGCGCCTTCATCGAGCACATTAAGGAAGTTGCCCACGTTCATGGCGGCCACCTTGATGTCCCTGACGTCGCGTTCCATGTCCGGCGTCCCCGCGATCTGCCGCACGCCCAGCGCCAGGGCCACCTCGCCGGTGGTGGGCCGGGCGATCTCCTCCAGCTCCGGCAGGATGTACACGGGCCGGCCGGAGGCACCCGGCTTCAGGGCAGCCGCAATGGCGTCCAGGTCATCGGCGTCCGCCCGGTTGACCATGATGGCCAGGAGCGCGCATTTTTCGGCGGCAAGTTCCTTCCGCGCAACTTCGACGGCGGCAGCAGTCTCGGGAACGGTCCGCCCCTTGGCGCCCACCACGGCCACCACGGGTGTGGCGAGGTTGTTGGCGAGCCGGGCGTTGAGGTCGAATTCGACGGCGGAGTCCTGGCCCACCAGGTCGGTGCCTTCGACGATCACCACGTCGCAGTGACGGGCGATGTCCGCGAAGATCTCCACACACCTGGCGTCGATCTCCGCCCGGTTCCCCTCGGCGAGCAGCGTGCGGACCTCGTCGTAGGTCAGGCCGCCGCGGCACCGGTCATCATCCAGGGCGAAGCGGGACTTCATCAGTGCCAGCATGGGGTCATTCGCCGCGGAGGGCCCGTGGACCACCGGCTTGAAGAAGCCGATCCTGTCCGCGTGCCGGTGCAGCGTATCGGCCAGGCCCAGGGCTATCAGGGACTTGCCCGATCCCGGGGTGGTTGCGCTGACGTAGATGCCTTTTGCCATGGTCCGCCCTTTGCTGTTCTTGCTGGTGCCGGTCCCCCCATCCTTGCACTCCGAGGCCGTGCGCGGGGCGCCTGACCCAGCGTCGACTGCTCCGTAACTGCCGTTTTAGGCGCTGAAAACGGCAGATACGCAGCAATCGATGAAGGGGCGGCCCAGCCGCGCAAGGTGCGTCCCGACGTCGTGCCTTATCCCGCTTCCTCTTGACACCGGACCCCCTCATGGGATTACCTAATGAACATTCGGTAAATAAAGCTGGAGGCAATGACGCATGGCTGAAGCAACACTTTCCGGGGCCACCCACCCCATCCTGGAAAACGACTACGCCTCCGAATGGATGGGAATCGAGGTCCTCGCCCTCAGCGACGGGCACGCCACCATCCGGATGACCCTCCGGCAGGAAATGCTCAACGGATTCGGCATGGCCCACGGCGGAATGATCTTCGCGTTCGGGGACACCGCCTTCGCCCTCGCGTGCAACCCCATCCACCCTGCACCCGGCGAAGAAGGCACCATCACCGTGGCCTCCGGCGTCGACATCAACTTCCTCAAGCCCGCCTTCCGCGGCCAGGTGTTGACCGCCGTCGCCGACCGCCGCTCCAGTGCCGGGCGCAGCGGCCTGTACGACATCCAGATCTTTGCCGCCGACGCCGCCGTGCCGGCCGCCGAGACCCAACCCAGTTCCCCGGGCGAGCTCATCGCCGAGTTCCGCGGACGCAGCCGCACCATCCCCAAGAAGTAGGAAAACCATGACCCTGCATGCCCCCGAAACCGCACCCGCCGGCACCGACGCCGTCCTGGACCGCGAGGAAACCATCTCCCGGGATGAGCTCGAAGCCCTCCAGCTCAGCCGCCTGCAGCACACCGTGGCCTATGCGTATGACCGCGTGCCGCTGTACAAGCGCAAGTTCGACGCTGCCGGGATCCACCCCAACGACCTGCGCGAGCTCAGCGACTTGGGGAACTTCCCCTTCACCACCAAGGACGACCTGCGCGAGGAATACCCGTTCGGCATGTTCGCCGTCCCACAGGCTGAAGTAGCCCGCGTGCACGCCAGCTCGGGCACCACGGGCCGGCCCACCGTCGTCGGATACACCAAGCAGGATCTGGCGGACTGGGCCAAGCTGGTGGCCCGCAGCCTGCGCGCGTCCGGCGTCCGCCCGGGCATGAAGGTCCACAACGCCTACGGTTACGGCCTCTTCACCGGCGGCCTGGGTGCGCACGCCGGAGCCGAAGCCCTGGGCTGCACCGTCATCCCCATCTCCGGAGGCCAGACCGAACGCCAGATCCAGCTGATCCAGGACTTCAAGCCCGACGCCATCCTGGCCACCCCCACCTACCTGCTGACCATCGCGGACGCCATGGCCCACATGGGGATCGACCCCGCCTCCACCTCCCTCAAGTACGCAGTGCTGGGCGCCGAACCGTGGACTGAGGAGATGCGGCACGAGCTCGAGGTCACCATGAACATCAAGGCGTGCGACATCTACGGCCTGTCCGAAGTGATGGGCCCGGGCGTCGCCGGCGAAGCCGTGGAGACCCAGGACGGCAGCCACATCTGGGAGGACCACTTCCGCCCCGAAATCATCGACGCGTTCAACCCGGTGGTTGGCAAGGAAAACGTCCTGCGGGACGGCGAGCACGGCGAACTCGTGTTCACGTCGCTCACCAAGGAAGCCCTCCCCATCATCCGCTACCGCACCAAGGACCTCACCCGCCTGCTCCCCGGCACGGCCCGCCCCTCGCACCGCCGGATGGGCCGCATCACCGGCCGCAGCGATGACATGATCATCCTCCGCGGCGTCAACGTCTTTCCGTCCCAGATCGAGGAAATCGCTTTGCGGATCCCCGAGCTCAGCCCGCACTTCCAGCTCGAACTGACCCGCCCCGAGGGCCAGCGGATGGACCAGATGACGGTCAAGATCGAGCGCCGGGACGCGGTGAGTGTTGAGCAGGGCACGACGGCGGCACGCACCTTGAAGGAGCAGATCAAGATCCACGTGGGTTCTTCGTGCACCGTGAACGTCGTGGAACCGGGTTCGCTCGAGCGGTCCAACGGCAAGCTGCGCCGGATTTACGACCTGCGTCCCAAGGGGTAGCCGGCCCTGCGCCGACTGACCGACCGTTCATGAGAAACTAGCCACTATGCCCCGCACCACTGAGACCACCAGCACCAACGGCACCGCCGGTAATGGCACAGCGAAGCGGGGCCGGCCCGGGTACGACCAACAGTCGGTGCTGCGCATCGCCGTCGACGTCTTCAACCGCCACGGCTACGACGCGACGTCAATGGGGATCCTGGCGGACAACCTGGGCATCTCAAAGTCGGCGATCTACCACCACGTGCCGTCCAAGGGCGATCTCCTCAAGCTCGCCCTTGACCACGCACTGGGCGGCCTCGAGTCCATCCTGGAGCAGCCGCAGGCAACGTCGGGAGCTGCCGACGCACGGCTGGAGTTCGTGCTGCGGCAGACGGTGGCTGTGCTGGTTGACCGCCTGCCCTTTGTCACGCTCCTCCTGCGCCTCCGCGGCAACACCGAGATCGAGCGGGACGCGCTGGAACGGCGGCGCACCTTCGACCACAAGGTGGCGGCCCTGATTTCCGCTGCCCGCGACGAAGGCTCGCTCCGCCAGGACATCGACCCACGGACGGTCTCACGGCTGCTGTTCGGCATGATCAACTCGATCGTCGAGTGGTACAAGCCGGGCGGTTCCCTGTCGCCGCAGCGGCTGGCCGACGACGTCATCACCATGGCGTTCGACGGCCTGCACTCGGACGTGTAGGAAGCTCGCAGCCGGCTCCCTGGCGGCGATAATAAGCGTGCTTGGTATTTTCCCCGCTCCCCGGCTACGGTGGTAGAAAGCCAGCATCCGCAGGGAGGTACTGATGAGCCAGGCCAGCGACCCGCAGCGTTCACGCCGCCTGCGTACAGTGCTGGGCGGCGGCGTCCTTACGGCCGCCCTGGCACTCAGCGGCTGCACGGGTACGCCAAGTCCCCCGGCCCCCAGCGGCACCTCCTCAAGCCAGGCGCCGTCGTCGACCTCCGCCAACACCGCACCGGTGTCCTCCGCCCCAGGTTCGGCTGCGCCGGTGGAAGGCGGCTCCGGGACGGCGGCGGCCAACCTGCCGCAGCTCGTGGAGAACCTCTCGCCGTCCGTCGTCACCATCTTCACGGAGGGCGGCCTGGGCAGCGGCGTGGTGTACTCGGCGGACGGACTGATCCTGACCAACGAGCACGTGATCCGCGGCGCCACCAGCGTTGAGGTGGGGTTCGCCGACGGGCAGCGGGTGGAAGGGACCGTCAAGGCCAGCGACGCCGTGACGGACCTTGCGCTGGTGCAGGCCAAGCGCACCGGCCTGCCGAAGCCCACCTATCAGAGCGACCTGCCCAAGGTGGGCGAAGGCGCCCTGGTCCTGGGTTCCCCCCTTGGCTTCGAGAACACGGCCACCGCCGGCATTATCTCCGGCCTCCACCGTTCCATCCCCGGCTCCGCGTCGAACAGCCTCTCGCTGGTGGACCTCATCCAGACGGACGCGCCCATCAGCCCCGGCAACTCCGGCGGCGCGGTGATCAATATGCGCGGTGAAGTGATCGGCATCAGCGAGGCCTACATCCCGCCGTCGGCCGGGGCTGTGTCACTTGGCTTTGCGATTCCCGCCGCCACCGCCGTGGACGTGGCTGAAGAGCTGCTGGCCAACGGCAGCGCCAAGCACGCGTACCTGGGCCTCACTCCGGGAGAACTGACGGCCCAGATCGCCGACCAGCTGGGAATCCAGGAAGGTGCCGGCGTCGTGGTGCTCGCGGCGGACAGTGACGGCCCTGCCGGGCGTGCCGGGATCCGCCCGGGCGACGTCCTGCAGTCCATTGAGGGCGTGGAGCTCACCACGCCGGAGAAGCTCCTGGCGGAACTGCGCAAGCGCAACCCCGGCGACACCGTAGGCTTCAAGGTCAAGCGCGGCGATCAAAGTTTGGATATCAAGGTGGACCTTACCGACCGGCCCGCCAGCACAACCACCCGATAGGAAGGAAAAGAACATGAGCCACCCCAAGGAAGAACCCGATGCCGGATTCATCATTCCGGACCCCTCAAAGATCCGCGAGGACGTTCCCGGCGACGCCGGCGACGAGGCCAATGTGATCCGCTTCAGCGAGGAGCAGGCCCTGATCGAGGAACAGTCGCACGGCATCCGCCCGGACACTTACAGCGTCCCCTCCGGCGGCCCCACCATGGACGAGGCCCGCGGCAACATGGACCTTTCCGACCGCAGCGAAGGCGGCCGCGGCACGGGTCCCGAGGATGACAGCAGCGACGACGGCCTGCATGGCGGCGCCGAAAGCTAAGGCCTTACGAAAACAAGCAGCAGGGGTGCCCCGGTTGGACCGGGGCACCCCTGCTGCTTTGTTTTGGCCTGGTGCCTGACTAGACCTGGTACTCGAGCTTGCCGCCGAGGTTCTGGTGGACGCACAGGATGTTGTGTTCCGTATCCATGAACCAAGCGCACTTCTCCGACTCGGTGGTGCAGATGTGGTTTTCCGTCCGCAGCGTGGGGAGGTCGTAATCCTGGAACATCACGCCCCTGGCTTCCATGTCCCGGACGGTCGCCTCGATGTCCGAAACCTCAAAACTCAAGGCCGTGTGCTCGGAATGCTTGCCGTCCGCCACCGGCATCAGCTGCAGCATGGGACCGCCGTCGGCGCCGAGTAGTTCGCTGCCGTCCTCCGCCTTGCCGCGGTGCGGAAGTCCGAGCTTTTCAGTGTAGAAAGCGCGGGCGCGGGCTGCATCATCGACCGGCAGGATGGTTGTGGCTGTGTTCATTCTAAGGTTCATGTGGCCACCTCCTACGGGATGAATCCTACGCCCGCGCTGGCGGAAAAGACCCTCCCCGGGACGCCCGCTCACCTCCTGCATCCAAAACCGAAACGCCCGCTCACCTCCTGCATCCAAAACCGAAACGCCCCCTCTAAGTCAGGCTGGTTGTGAGTCATTCAAGTCTTGATTGAAGGAGCCGACCGTGACATTTGTAAGCCAGGGT